>CAWHNR010000027.1:0-276986 GCA_963830575.1 uncultured Actinomycetota bacterium | reverse complement strand
GTTCGCGTCTCAACCGTCCTATTGCTCCTGGAAACCCCCAGCGCGTCCCGAGGACGTGACCCGACCGCGAGCGCGCGCGGGCCGGCCTCGAGGTACGCGCAGCCGCCGTCGCACTGCGGCGAGCGCGTATCCAGTGAAGCTCGAGGCCGACCAGGAAGGCGAGGCCCCGTCGTCGTCGTCGTCGTCCTCCCCGCGCCACAGACCTCGCGGCGCCGATCAGCCCTCGACCAGGGTGTCGGCGACACATCCTCAAGGCGGCACGGTGCCGTCCCATTTGAAGGGTTGGCCTTGAGCAGAACTTGGAGTGTCGCCGTCGACCAGGTCGCGGGCAGGCCGACCCGGGCAGTTTTCTGACTGGATCGTAACCTGGGGGACGGCCGACAGGCCCGGGACGTCGTAGGTGATGTCCCGCAGGCACGACTCGAAGGGGTTCGCCGCCTCACCCGTCGCCCGGCCGGGCCACGAGCCGCGCCTGGGGAGCCCCCGGTCCACGGAGCGCTGAGCGCAGCGCGCCGCAGGGTCGCGGGCGTGAGACGCCGTGCCGCAGTGCCGAGTCGGCGATCGCCTGCGACTCGTCACGCGGCAGCTGGGACAGGCACAGGCGGAGGGTCGCCTCCACCCCTGTCGCGATGCCTGTCGACGTCGTCGGCGTGCAGGTCACCCCACCTGAGGTCGACGCCCTCTCGACGCTCCTTCGCGACCTTGCGGTTGCGCGGTACCGCGACCTGGGGCTGCGCGGGCGGGAGCTTCACCTCCCACCCGTGGTGGAGGGCCGCACTCGTCAGGGTGCGCCCCGTTCAAGCGGTGCGCTGCCCGGACGGCGTCATCGGTAGCTCGGGCGTCACGTACCGCCCTCGGCCGTCCGACGACGATCTCGCCCGAAGGCCAACGCCCTGCTCGACCTCGAGGCGGGTGGTCGCGGCGATCAGCTCGACGACCCCTCTGAGGACGCCTGGCTCCTCGGCGAGACCACCCCGCCCCGCTCCTGACCCCCGACCCGCTGGTCGAGGGGGCCGCCCCCGACCCGACGGCGGTTGAGGAGGTCGGTCACGACCGTCTCGAAACCCCTGCACCCGGAGGCCTCTCTCGCGAAGCCGTTGTCCGTGCGTGGTTTCGAGACGGTCGCTAGCGCGACCTCCTCAACCACCGTGGGTCGACTCAGATCGCCTCGCTGGTGGTCTCCGGGCGGGGGTGGAGGACCGGCACGCCGCCCAGGCGCTTGACGTACCGCACGTCGGCCGCGTGCGCGGCGAGCTCGGCCCACAGCGCGGCGTGGGCGGCCCACGGCAGCGGGTCGTCGCCGGAGCACCAGCGTGTCGCCGAACGCGATCCAGACCGGCACCCAGTCGGCGGCGACGTCCCAGGCGCCGCGGCGGGCCTCGACCAGGCGGCGGCGCAGCTGGAAGGCCTGGCGCGGACCGTCGGCGCAGATCGGGGCGGTGGCCACCGGCCACACCCACAGGTCGAGCGTCATCAGGTCGAGCTCGAGCTCGCGCAGCGCCGCCGGGGCGACCAGGACGGTCGCCACGTTCTGGTGCGGCGCTCGCAGCATGCAGGGACGGCTAACGCCGCCGCGGCACGCGCTGAGAACCTCGCTCCTCGCGCTCGCGGGTCAGTCCGGTGCGCGACGGCGTCGGGGGTGGCCCGCAGCCAGGCGAGGGTGTCGCGCGCGGTGTCGGCGACCGGACGCAGCACCAGGCCCGCCTGCAGCGACGGGCCGACGTCGCGGGTCATCATCCCGTCGTGCTCGGGCCGCGGCAGCCACAGCGGCAGCGACCCCGGCCCCATCCACGGGTCGACCCCGCTGCTCGGTCAGGAACTCGCTGGGCGACCCACGTCAGCGTCGGCGACGCAGCCGACGCCCTCCGCCACCTGGGCCAGCAGGTCGCCGAGGGGCGTGGCCGGTACCGACGGCGTCGAAGTCGCCCGGTGGTGCGCTGCCTCGGCGCATCGTGACGAGCCAGGCCGCGAGGTCGCGGACGTCGATGACCTGCACCAGGTCGGCCGGGTCACCGCCGGCGAGCACCGGCTCGCCGTCGGCGGCCGTCGGCAGCCGTTCGGGCCAGTAGCCGAACCGGCCGCTCGGGTCGCCCGGGCCCGGCGATGAGCCCCGGCCGCACCACGGCGCGGACGCCGCACCCGTCGAGCACCGCCTGCTCGCACGCGACCTTCATCGGGCCGTACGCCTCGGGGTGCTCGGCCAGGTCGACGTCGTCCGGCTGCGGCTCCTGCAGCGGCGTGTCGCCGGGCGAGCCGCCCGGGGCCATGCCGTCGACGTAGACGTTCACGGTCGAGACGAAGACCCAGTGCGCGTCGGGCCAGGCGGCCACCGCGGCCCGCACCCGCGAGGGATGGCGCGCCACGTCGACCACGGCGTCGACCGGACCGACCTCCTCGGCCGGGGCTGCGTCGGCCGCCCGGTCCCACCGGACGAGCCGTGCCCCCGCGGGCACGGAGCCCGAGCTGCCGCGGCACGCGCAGACGACCTCGTGGCCGCGGCGCACCGCCTCGGCCGCCACCGCCTCGGACAGGAACACGGTGCCGCCCAGCACGAGGAGCCTCATGCCCCCACCCCAACCCGGGGCGCGCACCCCGGGCAAGCGATTCCGCTCAGGGCTGACACTCCGACTCGTCGCGCGAGGAGGCCGGCCGGCCTCGGTACCCTCCGCACCATGGCGCGCCCGACCGCACACGAGCTGATCGACCTGGTGCTCGACCCGGACTCCTGGACGTCGTGGGACACCCCGCCCGACCGCACCGGCGTCGACGACGACTACGCCGCCGAGCTGGCCGCGGCCGCGGCAAAGTCCGGTGTCGACGAGTCCGTGGTCACCGGCGAGGGCAGCCTGCGCGGACGTCGGGTGGCCGCGCTGGTCGGCGAGTTCGGGTTCCTCGCGGGCTCGATCGGGCGCGCGAGCGCCGACCGCATCGTGGCGGCGGTCGAGCGCGCGACGGCGTCCGGCCTGCCGCTGGTCGCCGCCCCCGTCAGCGGCGGCACGCGCATGCAGGAGGGCACGCCCGCCTTCGTGCAGATGGTGCGGATCTCCCAGGCGGTCGCGGCGCACAAGGCCGCGGGCCTCCCCTACCTCGTCTACCTCCGGCACCCCACCACCGGCGGCGTCATGGCGTCGTGGGGCTCGCTGGCCACGTCACCGTGGCCGAGCCCGGCGCGCTCGTCGGCTTCCTCGGCCCGCGCGTCTACTCGGCGCTCTACGGCAAGGACTTCCCCGAGGGCGTGCAGACCTCGGAGAACCTCTACGCGCGCGGCATCATCGACGCCGTCCTCGACGTCGAGGACATCCCCGACATCCTCGACCGCGCCCTCGCGGTGCTGATGGCGCCGCGCTCGGGCGTCCCGGCCGTCGCCGCACCCGTCGACGAGCCCGTGCCCGACGTCGAGACCTGGGACGCCGTCACCCGCTCGCGCCGGCCCGACCGGCCCGGCGTCCGCCGGCTCCTCAAGTACGCCGCGTCCGACGTCGTCCCGCTCAACGGCACCGGCGAGGGCGAGCAGGACCCGGGCCTGCTGATCGCGCTGGTGCGGTTCGGCCAGGCGCCGTGCGTCTTCCTCGGCCAGGACCGCCGCGGCCAGACCGCCGACCGCCCGATGGGCCCGCAGGCCCTGCGGGAGGCGCGGCGTGGGTTCCGGCTCGCCTCCGAGCTCGGGCTGCCGCTGGTCACGGTGATCGACACCCAGGGTGCGGCGCTCTCCCCCGAGGCCGAGAACGGCGGCCTCGCCGGCGAGATCGCGCGCTGCCTCGCCGAGCTCGTCTCGCTCCCGGCACCGACGCTGTGCCTCATGCTCGGCGAGGGCAACGGCGGTGGCGCGCTGGCCCTGCTGCCCGCCGACCGGGTGGTCGCCGCCCAGCACGCGTGGCTCTCGCCGCTGCCGCCCGAGGGCGCGAGCGCCATCGTGCACCGCGACCTCGACCACGCCCCCGAGATGGCGCGGCGCCAGCGGGTGCGGGCCATCGACCTGTTCGAGCTGGGCGTCGTCGACCGGATCGTCGTCGAGCGGCCGGACGCCGCCGACGAGGCCGAGGCGTTCTGCCAGCGCGTGGGCGCGGTGCTCGAGCACGAGCTGTCGACCCTGCTGCGCACGGGCCCGGGCACACCGGCCGACCGCGCCCGCCGCTACGTCTGAGGCGCCCGCCGCCGCTGTAACTCAACGTCCACGCATCTACCTGACCCTCGCACGGGGGTAGGTACAAGGTCCGACATTGAGTTACAGCCGAGCTGCCGACGCGGTCGCCAGCGAACTAGAACCTGTTCTACCCTGCGGCCATGACCAAGACCTACGTCGTCTCCGGCGCCGCGAGCGGCATCGGGGCCGCGACCACGAGCCTGCTCCGCGAGCAGGGCCACCGCGTCGTCACCGTCGACCTCCGGGACGCCGACGTGGTGGCCGACCTGGCGAGCGCGGAGGGACGCGCGGCGGCCGTGGCCGGCGTCCAGGCGCTCGCGGACGTCGTCCACGGGCTGGTGCCGGCAGCCGGGCTCGGCGGATTCACCGGTGTCGACTCCGCGCTGGTCACGTCGGTCAACTTCTTCGGCGCCATCGCCCTGGTGCGCGGGCTGCAGCCGCAGCTCGCCGCTGCCGAGGGGTCGGCGGTGGTGTTCCTCGCCTCGAACTCGATCACCGGCATGCCCGGCTGGACCGTCGGCGTCGCCACCGAGTGCCTGCGCGAGGACGAGGACGCCGCCCGCGCCGTCGCCTCGACCGTCGACTCGGTGATGATCTACCCCGCCACCAAGGCGGCACTGGCGTGGTGGGCGCGGCGCGAGGGCGTGAAGCCGGAGTGGATCGGCGCGGGCATCCGGATGAACTCCGTCGCGCCCGGCAAGATCGCGACCCCGATGACCGCGCAGCTCGCCGCCGACCCCGTCCTCGGCCCGATGGGCGACCTGTACGTCAGCGCCCTCGGGCGCGACGGCACGGCCGAGGAGATCGCCGCGCCCATCGCCTTCCTGCTCTCCGACGCCGCCTCGCTGGTCGTCGGCTCCTGCCTGTTCGTCGACGGCGGCACCGACGCGATGCTGCACCCGATCAGTCCCGAGGGCTGGGAGGTCGGACCGGTCGAGGTCTGAGGTCAGCTGCCGATCTCGGAGAAGCAGGCGAAGGTGGCGCTGAGGATGGAGTCGCCCAGCGCGGTGTCCTCGACCTGCGTGCTCTCGTCGACGTTCAGGTCGGAGTCGAGCACCCCGGCCTCGACGAGGGCGTCGACCCCGACCTCGCGCACGATCGACTCGGCGATGCACCGGCCGCCGCCCGGGCCGATCGTCTCGTCCGCCCGAACACCGCCGCCAGGTTGTCGACGGCCGTCTGCTCGCGCGGCGTGAAGCCGGCCGCCGGGTCCCGCGACGTCGCCGGGTCCGACGGCACGGACTCGGTCTCGCTGGGCGTCGGGCCGGGGTCTCGGCGCCGTCTCGGACGGCGTGACGGGTGGCGACGTCGTCGGCGAGCTCTGCGGGGTCGTCGGGTCGTCGTCCTTCAGCAGCAGGACGACGAGCACGGCGAGCGCGGCGACGAGCACCAGCCCGGCCACCGCGATCGCGATCCAGGCACGGTGCTGCCCACCCGACCCGGACGGCGGTGGCGGCGGGGACCCCCGCTGCTGGGTGGGCGCCTGGTGCACGAACGACGGCACCGGCGTGGGCGGTGGCCTGAAGACGGGGGCGGCCGGCGCCGGGGTCGGCGGCACCAGGCTCGGCGGCGGCGTCGGGGTGCGGGGCGGGGCGGCGTTCCACTGCGCTCCGGCCGCGGTGCCGAACACACCTGGCGGTCCGGCGGGGGCAGACGGCGCGAGCACGGTGCCGCCCTCCCCGCGGGGGCCGCGGGTGTCGGGTCGTCGGGCAGCCGCACGACCCGCTTGAGGTCGTCACGCATCGCCGCGGCCGACGGGTAGCGGTCGCCCGGCTGCTTGGCCATCGCCGTGCGCAGCACCCGGTTGATCTCGGCGGCCAGCGGTCCGGTGGGGGTGAGCTGCGGGATCGGGCGCTCGAGGTGCGCCATGACGATCTGGTACTCGCTGCTGCCCTGGTACGGCGCCGAGCCGCTGAGCGCCGCCCACAGCAGGCAGCCCATCGAGTAGATGTCGGTGGCCACCCCGGCCTCGCCGCCGACGTGCAGCTCGGGTGCCATGTACGACGGCGTCCCCACGGTGCCCCCGGCCTGGGTGAGGGCGGTCTGGGCTCCCAGCTGGCGCGCGATGCCGAAGTCGCCGAGGTAGGCGGTCAGGGTGTTGTCGCGGTTGCGCAGCAGCACGTTGGGCGGCTTGATGTCGCGGTGGATGAGCCCGCGTCGTGGGCGGTGTCGAGGCCGTCGGCGACCTGGGAGATCAGGTTCACCGCGATCCGCGCCGGCGGCCGCCCGTGCCTGGCGAGCATCTGCCCCAGGTCGCCGTCGGGGATGAGCTGCGAGGCGATGTAGAGCCGGCCGTCGGCCTCGCCGAACGAGTACACCTGGACGACGTGCGGCGAGTCGAGCGAGGCCTGCGTCTGCGCCTCACGGATGAAGCGCGCGCGGAAGTCGGGCTCGTCGGCGATGTACGGCGTGATCACCTTCAGCGCGACCTGGCGGTTGAGCTGGGTGTCGAGCGCGGTGAACACCACGCCCATGCCGCCGACCCCGAGCCGCTCGCCGACCCGGAACGGGCCGAGCAGGGAGCCCGGCGCGGGGTCGTCCATGCTCCCGTTGCTCACCGCACGACCCTATCGATCCGAGATGTCGGCCGGATGACCCGCACGGACCATCCCGTGGTCGAGCCGTCGCGGGGTCGAGGCCCGGTCGGGGGTCGAGGAGGTTGCCCTGGCAACCGTCACGAGACCACCGAGCGTCCATGGCTTCGCGAGGGAAGGCATGAAGGTGCGGGGGTCTCGAGACGGCCGTGAACGGCCTCCTCGACCACCACGGCCGTGACCGGCCCCCTCGACCTCCACATGGCGCCCGTGGGGGTCGAGGAGGTTGCCCTGGCAACCGTCACGAGACCACCGAGCGTCCAGGACTTCGCGAGGGAAGGCATGAAGGTGCGGGGGTCTCGAGACGGCCGTGACCGGCCTCCTCGACCACCACGGCCGTGACCGGCCTCCTCGACCGTCCACGACCGTGACCGGCCTCCTCGACCTCCACGGGCTCAGAACAGCAGGGCGCTCGCCGGGTCCTCCAGGATGCCGGCGACGTCGGCGAGGAAGCGCGAGCCCTTCTCGCCGTCGATGTGCCGGTGGTCGAAGCTGAGCGCCAGCGTCGTCACGTGCCGGACGGCGATCTCGTCGACGCCGTCACGCGTCA
Organism: uncultured Actinomycetota bacterium; assembly: GCA_963830575.1. Taxonomy (GTDB): domain Bacteria; phylum Actinomycetota; class Actinomycetes; order Propionibacteriales; family Nocardioidaceae; genus Nocardioides. The sequence goes on along the minus strand of CAWHNR010000027.1, from coordinate 269,698 downwards.
CGACCCACGGCTGCTTGCGGATCGTCGCCGAAGCACAGGATCGCGGACTCGCCGGGGTTGATGATCGGCGTGCCGGCGTCGACGCCGAACACGCCGACGTTGGTGATCGTGAAGGTGCCGCCGGCCATGTCGGCCGGCTGGGTGCGGCCCTCGCGCGCGGTGGCGGTCAGCTCGGCGAAGGCCTGCGCCAGCTCGACCAGCGACAGCGAGTCGGCGTCCTTGACGTTGGGCACGACGAGGCCGCGCGGCGTGGCCGCGGCGATGCCGAGGTTCACGTAGTGCTTGAGCACGACCTCCTGGGCCGCCTCGTCCCAGTACGAGTTGATCTCGGGCGTCCGCTTCACGGCCAGCAGCACCGCCTTGGCGAGCACCAGCAGCGGGCCGACCTTCACCTCGCGCAGCTCGCGCCGCGCGCGCAGCCGCTCGACCAGCTCGACCGTGGCGGTCGCGTCGACGGTGATCCACTCGGTGACGTGCGGGGCCGAGAACGCCGACTGCACCATGGCGCCGGCCATCATCTTCCGCACGCCCTTGATGGGCTCACGCGTCTCGCGCACGCCGGTCGCCAGGTCTCGAGACGGTCGCTGGGCGACCTCCTCGACCCCCACGCCGCCGGCGGCGGCTGCCTCGACGTCGGCGCGCGTGACCGTGCCACCAGGCCCGGACGTCGCGCACGAGGCGAGGTCGACGCCGAGGTCCTTGGCGAGCTTGCGCACCGGCGGCTTGGCCAGGACCCGGACGTCGGCCGCGCCGTTCGCGGACTCGTCGCGGACGTCGCGGGCGGGCACCGCCTCCTCGGGCTCGGCCGCCTCGACCATCGGCGAGGCCAGGCCGGTCTCGAACGAGGCCTGCGCCTGGATGTGGGTGGCGAGGGCGCCGGTCGCCACCTTGCGGGCGCGGCGGACGGGGCCGCGGTCGGCCTTGTTGCGGCCGACGAGGGACTCACCCTCGCCGCCGCCGCTGGCGGCCGGGTTCGACAGGTCGATCACCATGTCGCCCGCGGGCGCGGGAGCCGAGGCGTCGGGCTCCGGCACGGCGTCGGCGCCGATCCGGATGATCGGCGTGCCGACCGCGACGGTCTCGCCCTCGGCGACCAGCAGCGCGGTCACCTCGCCGGCGTACGGCGACGGCAGCTCGACCAGCGACTTGGCGGTCTCGATCTCGACGACGATGTCGTTGATGGCGATCACGTCGCCGACCTTCACCTTCCAGGTGACGATCTCGGCCTCGGTGAGGCCCTCGCCGACGTCGGGCAGCAGGTACTCGGGCATCGCTTAGGAACACCTCACCCTAGAAGTTGACGGAGCGGTCGACGGCGTCGAGCACCTTGTCGAGGTCGGGGAGGAACTCCTCCTCGATCCGCGAGGCCGGGTAGGGGGTGTCGAACCCGCCCACGCGCAGCACCGGCGCCTCGAGGGAGTAGAAGCACTCCTCGGTGATGCGGGCGGCGAGCTCGGCGCCCATGCCGAGGTTCACGTGCGCCTCGTGGACGACGATCGCGCGGCCCGTGCGCCGCACCGAGTCGAGCACCGGCGCCATGTCGAGCGGCGAGAGCGTGCGGAGGTCGATGACCTCGAGCGAACGCCCCTCGGTGGAGGCGGCCTCGGCGGCCTTCATCGCCGTCTTCACGGTCGGGCCGTAGGCGAGCAGCGTGGCGTCGGTGCCCTGGCGCACGACGCGCGAGGTGAACAACGGCGCGACCGAGGCCGCGTCGGTGTTCTCGAGGTCGAGCTCGGCCTTGTCGGCGTGGTACTGCCGCTTCGGCTCGAGGAAGATCACCGGGTCGTCGCTGGCGATGGCCTGCTGGATCATCCAGTAGCCGTCGACCGGGTTGGAGCAGGCGACGACCTTGAGACCAGGGGTGTGCGCGAACTGCGCCTCGGGCGACTCGCTGTGGTGCTCGACCGCGCCGATGCCACCGCCGAAGGGGATGCGGATGACCATGGGCATCTTCACGAGGCCCTTGCTGCGGTAGTGGATCTTGGCGACCTGGCACACGATCTGGTCGTAGGCCGGGTAGACGAAGCCGTCGAACTGGATCTCGACCACGGGCCGGTAGCCGCGCATCGCCATGCCCACCGCGGTGCCGACGATCCCGGACTCCGCCAGCGGGCTGTCGATCACCCTGTCCTCGCCGAAGTCCTTCTGGAGTCCGTCGGTGATGCGGAAGACGCCGCCGAGCTTGCCGACGTCCTCACCCATCAGCAGCACCTTGGGGTCGTCCTCCATCGCCTTGCGCAGGCCCATGTTGAGGGCCTTGGCCAGCGTGACCTTCTGCGCCGCCATCAGTGAGCTCCCTCGAAGGTCTCGAGGTAGGCCGCGAAGCCCTCGCGCTGGGCGCGCAGCTCCTCGGTCTCCTCGGCGTACACGTGGTCGAACATCGACAGGGCCTGCGGGTCGGGCATCGCCTTGCAGCCCTCGCGCAGCGTGTGGCCGAGGTCGTCGGCCTCGGCCTGGATGTCGGCGATGAAGCCGTCGTCGACCAGGCCGTTGCGGCGCAGGTACACCTCCACGCGCGCGATCGGGTCCTTCAGCTTCCAGCTCTCGACGTCGTGGGAGAGGCGGTAGCGCGTGGGGTCGTCGGTCGTGGTGTGCGCCCCCATGCGGTACGTGTAGGCCTCGACGAACGTGGGGCCCTGGCCGTCGCGGGCGCGCTTGAGCGCGGCCTGCGTCACGGCGTAGGTGGCCAGGACGTCGTTGCCGTCGACCCGGACGCCGGGGAACCCGAAGCCGAGAGCCCTCTGGTAGAGCGGGATCCGGCTCTGGCGCTCGATCGGCTCGGAGATCGCCCACTGGTTGTTCTGGCAGAAGAACACCACGGGGGCGTTGTAGGAGGCCGCGAAGATGAACGCCTCGTTGACGTCGCCCTGGCTGCTCGCGCCGTCGCCGAAGTGGGCGACGACGGCCGCGTCGCGGTCGGGGTCACCGGTGCCGACGTCGCCGTCGCGCTGGACGCCCATCGCGTAGCCGGTGGCGTGCAGGCACTGGGCGCCGATCACGATCGTGTACTGGCCGAAGTTGACCTCGCGCGGGTCCCAGTTGCCGTGGTCGACGCCGCGGAACAGGCCGAGCAGCTTGAGCGGGTCGAGCCCTCGGCACCACGCGACGCCGTGCTCGCGGTAGGTCGGGAAGACGTAGTCCTGCGGTCGGAGCGCGCGACCGGCACCGATCTGCGCGGCCTCCTGGCCGAGCAGCTGTGCCCAGATGCCGAGCTCGCCGTGCCGCTGCAGCGCGGTCGCCTCGGTGTCGATCCGGCGCACGAGCACCATGTCGCGGTAGAAGCCGCGGATCTGCTCGGCCGAGAAGTCGAGGTCGAACTCCGGGTGGTGGACGCGCTCACCCTCGGGCGTCAGCAGCTGCACCAGCTCGGGGCCGCCGTCGCTCTGGCTGGGGCCGAAGACCTCCACGAGGTCGGGACCGAAACCGGTACCCGTCGCTCCTGCGGACTGGTCACTGGGAGGGGGTGCGTTCATCGTCAGCTCCTTCGTCTCGCCCGTGAGCGGGGTTGCCGCTGCCGGGAGGCCTGGGGCCCGGGCTGCGGACGGACCACGCCGCAGGGGTGGCGCGGCTGTGACCCGGGACACATCCGGATTCGCCGCCAACCTACCGGTCGCCACCGCTACGTACCAATCAGGTGAGACGTCCTAGATTCACCGCCATGTCCCGTACCTCCAGGTCCGCCAGCGCCACCATCGCCGCTCCGCCGTCGGTGGTCTTCGCGATCGTCTCCGACGCCCACCAGCACGCCCGGATCGACGGGTCCGGCACCGTCCGCAAACCCACCAGCGGGGCACCCGGGAGGCTGGCGCTGGGCTCGGAGTTCGGGATGAGCATGCGACGCGGCGCGCCGTACCGGATCACCAACAAGGTGGTCGAGTTCGAGCAGGACAGGCTGATCGCCTGGCGCCACGTGGGCGCCCACCGCTGGCGCTACGAGCTCACGCCCACCGCCGACGGCGGCACCGCCGTCACCGAGACCTGGGACCTGTCCGGGTACGGCAGCCTCCCCCGCAAGGCGCTGGACCGGCTCTTCGGCACCAAGACCCAGGCTGCGCTCGAGCAGACGCTGGTGAACCTCAAGCAGGCCGCCGAGTCCGACGCCGCGGCCTGACGGCACGCCCGGGGCTCGCGGCGCGCCCGGACGGGGTCACCTCGTCGTCGGCTCCAGCCACACGGCCGGGTCCGGGCCGGCCGGCACGATCCCGGTCGGGTTGATGTCGGCGTGGACGACGTAGTAGTGCCGCTTGATCTGCTCGAAGTCGGTGTTGTCGCCGAAGCCGGGCGTCTGGAACAGCGCCCGCGCGTAGTCCCACAGGTGCGGCAGCTCGGTCAGCTTCTGCCGGTTGCACTTGAAGTGCCCGTGGTAGACCGCGTCGAACCGGACGAGGGTCGTGAACAGCCGGACGTCGGCCTCGGTGAGCGCCTCGCCCATGAGGTAGCGGCGCGACGAGAGCCGCTCCTCGAGCCAGTCGAGCGCCGTCCAGAGGCGCTCGTAGGCGGCGTCGTACGCGTCCTGGTCGCCGGCGAAGCCGCACCGGTAGACCCCGTTGTTGACCTCGGTGTAGACCCGTTGCATCACCTGCTCCATCTCGTCGCGGACGTCGTCCGGCCAGAGGTCGGGCGCGCCGGGGCGGTGGTGCTCACGCCACTCGTGGAACAGGTCGTGGGTGATCCACGGGAAGTCGTTGGTCACCAGCAGGCCAGTGGCCTCCTCGACGACGGCCGGCACCGTGATGCCCTTGTCGTAGTCGGGGAACCGGCGCAGGTAGGCCTCCTGGAGCCGTTCCATGCCGAGCACGGGGTCGCGGCCGCCCGGGTCGAGGTCGAAGGTCCAGGACCGCTCGTCGTGGGTCGGCCCGGTCAGCCCGAGCGAGATCACCTCGCCCAGGCCCAGCAGGTCGCGCACGATCAGCGCGCGGGTCGCCCAGGGGCACGCCTTCGCCGCCACCAGCCGGTAGCGCCCGGGCTCCACCGGCCACAGCTCGACGTCGGTCGGGCCGCGCTCGGGGCGCCGGGCGCCCTGGGTGATGCGGTCGCCGACGTAGTCGGTGTCGCGCTCGAAGGCCTTGCCCTCGGTGACGTAGCTGCTGTCGTCGTCCACGGGTCCAGGCTAGGAGCACGGGTGAAGGAGTGATGGCTCCTTCGGGGTGGGGTCAGAGGCCGGAGGAGACCTTCCAGTCCCCGTCCTCCTTGACCATGTCGAGCGTGCCGGTCTCCTCGTTCTCGAGCGAGTCCTCGCCCGTGAACTCCCGGAAGCCGTCCTCGTCGTCGCCCGTGTACTTCGACTTGACGGTGTACTCGACCGTGGCCTTGTCGCCGTCCTCCTTGACGTCATCGATCTCGACGTCGATCTCGAGGTCGTCCTGGAACTCGTCGATCCCGAACGTCTTGAACTGCTCGTCGTAGTAGTCGCCCAGACCCTTGCAGCTGTCGACGTCGGCCTCCTCGAACTCAGGCTCGATCGCGTCCTTGGTGCTCAGCTCGCACACGCGCTCGAAGTCGAAGTCGGACGCCGCCTCGAGGTAGTCCTCCGCGGCCCCCTTGGGTCCGCCGCCACCGCCCAGCACGAAGACGAACAGGATGATCAGCACGACCACCAGGAGCGCCACGCCGCCGCCGATGAGGGCGAAGAGCTTGCCCTTGCCCCCGCCGCTGCTGCCGCCGGACGCCGGGAACTGGTTCTGCCAGGCGGGGGGCTGGGCGCCGCCGAACTGCCCGGGCTGGCCGGGCTGACCGCCTGGTGCCTGGCCGGGAGGCGTGTAGCCGCCGGCGGCGGGCGTGCCGTAGCCGGGGGTGGCGGGCGGGGTGTAGCCGGGCTGCTGGCCCGGGGCGCCGGCGCCACGGTTGGGCGCGACCATCGTCACGTCGGCCGACGGGGTCGACGGGGTCGACGGGGTGGACGGCGGGGTGCTCGCGGCCGGTGAGGACCCGCCCCCGTCGGCGGGCGGCGCGGTGCCGAACCGCGTGATGTCGTCGTGGACGCCGGGCTTCGGCGGCTCCGCGGGAGGCGTCGCGGCCGGCGTCTCCGCCGGCGTCTCGGGCGCGCCCGGTGCCGGCTGGGTGTGCTCGGTCCACTGCGTCCCGTCCCACCAGCGCTGCGCGCCCTGGCCGTCGTCGTACCAGCCGGGAGGGGTGCTGCCTTGCGTCATGGTGGGGCTCCTCGGGTCGCGGGCCTGGAGGGTGGAGCCAGGCGTCGCCGCATCATGCCACGCACGGCTCGGTGCGTGGCGGCGCGACGAGCCGGTGTCAGGAGTCCCGCGGCAGCAGCGAGGCGACGAAGTCGAGCTTGTCGAGCACGGGCGGCGGGATGACGAAGGGGTAGACGTCGTCCTTGCCCATGCTGCGGTTGATCTGGTTGAGGGCGATCGACAGCGGGATCCAGACCCCGGTCACGACGTCACGGAACCGGGAGAAGTCGCTGACGGTGCCGACCGTGAGCAGGCCGTACTCGCGGGCGGTCTCGATGGTGTCGGCGATGTGCAGGTAGTGCGCCCAGGTCTCGGCGAAGTCCTCGAAGGGGTGCATCGTGGCGTACGTCGAGATGAAGGACGCCTCCCAGCCCTGCGGCGGCCCGCTGGCGTAGTGGCGCTCCAGGCTCTCGCCGTAGTCGGCGGACTCGTCGCCGAACAGCTCGCGGCACCGCGCCATGCGCTCCTCCCCGCGCACCAGCTGCCACTCGGCGTAGTGGCCGACCTCGTGGCGGAAGTGGCCGAGCATCGTGCGGTACGGCTCGGAGAGCCGGGCCCGGACCTTCTCGCGGTGCGCCGCGTCGCTCTCGGCGAGGTCGATGGTGATCACGCCGGACTCGTGGCCGATGACCACGTTCTCGTCGACGCTCGAGAGCAGGTCGAAGGCCAGCCCGTTCTCGGGGTCCCCACCCAGGGCGGGGTCCTTGCCCGTCACCGTGAACCCCAGCGTGTCGAGCTCGACGATGAGGTGGCGCTTGGCCTGCTCGGCGGCGGCGTACTGGGCCAGGCCGACCTCGTCGTCGTCCGCGGGACGGGTGCGGGTCAGGTCGCACGAGGAGCACTGGCTCCCGGTGAGCGGGGCCAGCCAGGTGCACCCCGAGAGGTTGAGGTTGGCGCACACGTGCCACACCAGGCCGGTGGCGTCGACGTACTGGCCCGTCGCGTCGACGGGCACGATCGCCCGCTCGGCGCGCGAGAAGCCCAGCGCGGTGCCGCACGAGACGCACAGGGAGTTCTCGAAGTGGAGCGGGTTGTCGCACACGCGACAACGGAAGGCCTTCATGCGGTGGGCAACCCTTCGGGGAGCTCGCGGAGGGACTCGGCCGGCCTGGTGGCGCCGGTCGGGACCGGGATGGTCAGGACTGCTCGGCGAGGTCGTCGACCCGCCAACCCTCAGCAGTCTCCACGAGCGTCAGCGTGAAGGTGAAGGGGGGCAGCTCGGAGCCGTTGTCGTCGAGGACCGTCAGCACCACGTCGACGGTCGCGGTGCCGGCGTCGACCACGGGTTCCTGGACGTCGTAGCTGGCGCCCGCCAGGGCGTCGGGGTCGGTGTCCTCGTCGGCGCACCCGCCCGAGCGGTCGAGGAAGTCGCGGGTCGACAGCGCCTCCGCCGCCGGGCAGTCGACGGCGACGACCGCGGTCATGAACTCGTCGGCCACCTGCTCCGGCCCCGGCGCGGCCGGCGGCTCGAGGGTGCTGGGCTCGTCGGTGGGCTCGTCGGTCGGTTCGTCGGTGGGCTCGGTGCTGGGCTCCGGCTCGCTGGTCACCGTCGTCGGCTCGTCGGTCGCCGTCGTCACCTCGTCGGTGGCGCTCGTCGACTCGCCGCCGCGGCTCGACGGCGTCTCGTCGTCGTCGCCGGTGAGCAGCAGGACGCCGGCCACGAGGGCGGCCACGACCAGCAGCGTGAGCGCGACCGCGCCCACCACCAGGCCGGTGCGCCTCCTCCCGCCGCCGCCGAGAGCGGTGGCGCCGGACGGTCCGCCTGGTCCAGCTGGCCCGCCTGGTCCGGCCGGGTCGGGGGGCGGCGGCGGGAGCGTCGACGGTTGCACGTGCTCGGTCCAGCGCTCGCCGTCCCACCAGCGGACGACGCCCTGCGGGTCCGGGTACCAGCCTGCCTCGGGCATCAGCCCTCCCCTGCCAGGTCTCGCAGCGCCCGCCGGACGAGGGCGCCGTGGTCGAACGCGATGCCGACGACGTTGCCGGCGAGGTAGGTCTCGACGGTACCGCCGCCCGGGGCGGCCGGGTCGGCGTCCACCGCGAAGAGCGCGGCGCTGGCCGGCCCGTCGAACACCATCACGACGACGTCGCCGTCCCCGCGGGTGGTGACCAGGCCCGCGGCGGGGGACAGGTCGGCCGGCTGGTCGATCTCGCCCGACGGCAGGTCCTGCGCCTCGAGGGCACCGGTCACGTCGGCGCCGCTCGCCCCGGCCGGCGCGGCCGCCGAGAGCACCTCGACCCCTGCCTCCTCGAGCGCGGCCCCCTGGCCCGCGAGCGGGACGCCCTGGGTGCCGTCGTCGAGCAGCGGCTCCTCGCCGCCGCACGCCACGAGCAGCCCCAGCAACGGGGCGGCGAGCGCGAGACGACGGACCACACGCCCATCATGCCTTCCCGGTCCCGGCCCTGACGGGGTCGTGTGCCTGAGGCCGTGCCCCGACACGGGCACAGGCCCACGACTCCGGAGCGGGGGACGAGCCGCGCCGGGGCACCCCGCAGGGCCTGTGGATGACGCCCGCGCCACCGCCGCGTCCGACCTCACCATGTCGCCATGGGAGAGCCGGAGAGCCTCGTCGACCTCGACGTCGTCCGTGCGCAGCGCGCGGCGCGCCGTGCCGAGCTCAGGCACGGTCGCGCCTCGAGGCGCGCCGAGCTCGCACGGCTGCTGCGGGACCAGCACGGCATGGTGGCGCGGCGGCAGCTCAACGCGCTGGGCATCACCTGGGAGACCGCCGAGGCCGACATCGTGGGCCGACGATGGGTCGAGCGGACACCCCGCGTCATCAGCACCGTGACCGGCGAGCTGACCCGGGCGCAGCGCCAGTGGCTCGGCGTCCTGCACGCGGGGCCGGGCAGCCTGCTCGGCTGCCTCACGGCCGCCGAGAGGCTCTCGCTCAAGGGCTGGGAGCGCGACGAGGTGACCGTCCTCGTCGACGACGAGCTCAGCTACGACCCGGTGAACGGCATCCGGTTCTTCCGTTCCCGGCGCCCGTTCGCCCTGATGGCCGCACCCAGGCCGGGCATCCCGACCGCACGCCTCGAGCCCGCGATCCTGCTGTGGGCCGGCTACCAGGCGCCGAACCTCAAGACCGCCGAAGGGGTCCTGGCCGCCGCGGTCCAGCAGCGGCTGACGACCGCGCAGAAGCTGTTCGAGGAGGTCGAGGCCATGCGCCCGCTGCGCCGCGCGGCGCACTTCCGCGCGGTGCTGAGCGTGATCGACAAGGGCGCGCACTCGAGTGCGGAGATCAACGTCGAGCGCATGTGCCGGCTCTTCGCCATGCCGCCGCCCGACCGCCAGACGGAGCGGCAGACGCCCGACGGACGCCGCTGGACCGACTGCGAGTGGGACCTCCCGGCCGGCGGCGTCGTCATCCTGGAGGTCGAGGGGCCGGTGCACCTGCAGCCGCTGCAGTCGGAGCACGACATGCGCCGGCAGCGTCGCCTGACCAGTCCCGGCGAGCGGTTCGTCGTCCGCTGCTCCGACCGCGAGCTGCGCCAGGAGCCGCACGAGGTGGCCGTCGACCTCATGGCCTACGGGATCCCCGGGTCGATCCCGCGCCCTGCCGCCTGACGCCGGCCACCGGTCCGAGGCCGCCCGCCGCCGGACCGACACCAGTCGTGTGCCTGGCACCGTGCCCCGGCACGGCGTGAGGCACACGACCCCGAACGGGCCGGGGATGACGGGGATGAGAGAAGCCCTCAGGCCAGGGGAGCCACGTCGACCGCGACCCGCATCGCCGACTTCTTGGCCTCGGTGAAGATCACGCCCTTGAGCGGCGGGACGTCGCCGTAGTCGCGCCCGCGCGCCACCGTGACGTGCCGGTCGGCCACCTCCTGGTCGTTGGTCGGGTCGAGCGCGAGCCATTCCTCGCCGCCGAGCCAGACCTCGACCCAGGCGTGGCTGGCGTCGGCGCCGACGATCCGCTCCTTGCCGGGCGGCGGCTCGGTGGCGAGGTAGCCGCTGACGTAGCGGGCGGCGAGGCCGTGGGCGCGCAGGCAGGCGAGCATGAGGTGGGCGAAGTCCTGGCAGACGCCCGCCCGCCGGTCGAGGATGTGCGCGACCGTCGAGGTGACCGTGGTGGCGGTCCTGTCGTAGTCGAAGTCGCCGTGCACGCGGTGCATCAGGTCGGTGACCGCCTCGCCGACGGCACGTCCGGGAGTGAGCGAGAGGGCCGCGTACTCGACGGCCGCGGCCGGGTGGTCGACCTGGGCCGAGGGCAGGGCGAAGTCGGTGACGGCCCACGCGCCCGGCAGGTCCGGGTCGCGCAGCGGACGCAGCGACTCCCACGGCGTCGCGAGCGCCTCGGCGGGCACGACGCGGGCGACGACGTCGACCTCGCCGGAGCCCTCGACGACGAGCTCGCGGTGGGGCCTGGTGACCTGGAAGTACGTGACGTGGTTGCCGTAGTAGTCGCGGTCGTCGGCGAGGTCGCCCGGCTGCGGGGTCACGGTGACCACGTAGTCCGACACCTGCTGCCAGGGCAGGGCGAGCGGCACCAGGTGGGCCACGCCGAGGCTGTCGCTGACGGGCGCGTCGTAGGTGTAGGTCGTGGTGTGGCGCAGCCGGTACCTCATCGCGCCTCCACCGTCTCGAGGGAGTCGACGAGCGGCAGGGCCGCGATCACCCGCGGCGCGGGGCCGCTGGTCAGGTGCAGCTCGGTGACGGCGTCCGCGAGCCTCACGAGCTGGCCGGTGAGCTGGTCGAGGAAGGCCTCGAGGTTGGGCCGGGTCTCACCGCCGATGGCGACGAGGCTGGCCACGTCGGTGGCGTCGAGGCCCTCGCGCAGGTCGGCCACGAGCCGTTCGGGACGGCTCGACCCCGTGGACGCCGGCAGCCCGGTCAGGTGCTCGGCCACCTGCTCGAGCGCGAACGCCAGCGAGCGCGGGTTGGTCCGGTCGACGACGAGCAGCTCGAGCACGCCGCCGGGCCGCACCGAGCCCCGGTAGCGGCGACGGTGGGTGACCGAGCTCTCCGCCGAGAGCAGGACGCCGTTGAGCACCTCGCGGTCGACGTCGAGGCCGCGCCGCAGCGTCGTCGTCGCGGCCAGCAGGTGGCAGACCTGGAGCGCGCGCTCGAGGTAGCGGCCCAGGGCGATCATGTGCCAGCCGGGGTCGCGGATCATGCTCGCGGTGACGCCCTGGAGCGACAGGATGCCGGTGAGCATGCGTCCCGCCGACTCCGCGACCTGGTGGCTGTGGGTGCTGCCCTCGAGCACGGACGCCGCCCGGTCGGTCGTGCCGAAGGCCCGCCACACGTCGAGCGAGAGCTGGTCGCGCACGCCGGAGAGCGCCTCGCGCAGGCCGTCGAGCGCGTGGGTCACGCCCCCGGTCCGGGACGCGTCGAGCAGCACCGAGCGGAACTCGCGGTCGAGGTCGTCGTGCTCGTGCCCGGCCAGGCGCCGGATCGCCCCGAGCATCACCTCGAGCCCGGCGGCGCCCGTCGAGCGCGGTCGGTTGCGCCAGTCCTCGGCGAGCGCGTGGGTCGCGATCACCAGGCGCAGCAGGTCCTCGGCGCGCTCGGCGTAGCGGCCGAACCAGAACATGTCCTCGAGGATGCGCGGCAGCGTGCCGGTGCTGGCCCGCGTGCTCGTCATCGGCATCACGTCGAGGAGCCCCTGGTCGGGCACGGTCGCGTCGCCCTTGAGGACCCAGAGGTCCTTGCTCCCCACCGACCGGTTGCCGTCGGCGTCGACGATGCTCACGAGGCCGCCGACGAGCGGCCGGTACGCCGACCCGTAGCGCAGCGTGAAGGTGCGCAGCGTCAGCGGCCGCGGGGAGGCGCCCGACGCCTGCCAGGTGGGTGCCTGCGACAGGGCCAGCGGCTCCTGGCCGACGTAGCGGTGCGGCGCGGCGAGGATGCGCTCGACGAGCTCGGCCGGGGGCAGGCCGACCAGCGCCGCCGGGTCGTCGACGCTGCGCACCACCACGCTGCCCAGGTGGTCGAGCACGTGCTCGAGACCGTCCGGGTCGCCGCACCACCACGTGGGCACCTGGGGCAGCCGCAGGGGCTCGCCGAGCAGGAACTCGCACATCGCGGGCATCCACGGCATCAGGGCCGGGTTCTCCAGGACGCCCGCGCCGAGGCCGTTGACCACGCGCACCCGGCCGCGGCGGACGGCCTCGACCAGGCCGGCGACGCCGAGCTGGGAGTCGCCGCGCAGCTCGAGCGGGTCGCTCCAGCCGGCGTCGACGCGACGCAGGATGACGTCGACGCGCTCGAGCCGCCCCGGCACGCGCATCTGCACCCACCCGTCGCGGACGACCAGGTCGCTGCCCTGCACGAGCGGGAAGCCCAGCGCCGAGGCGATGAACGACTGGTCGTAGGCGGTCTCGGAGTGGCTGCCCGGCGAGAGGACGACGACGCGCGGGTCGGCCAGGTCGCCCCCGGCCGACTGCAGCAGCGAGGACCGCAGCGCGCTGAAGAACGGCTCGATCCGGTGCAGCCCCGCCTCGCGGTAGAGCTCGGGGAGCACCCGCGAGAGCACGCGACGGTTCTCCATGGCGTAGCCCAGCCCGGACGGCGCCTGGGCGCGGTCGGCCAGCACGTGCCACTCGCCGCGGTGGTCGCGGCCGAGGTCGGCGGCGGCGAGCACCAGCGGCCGCGGGTCGACGAGGCTCTGCCGGCCCACGACGCGCACGAAGCCCGGGTGGCCCAGCACCGCGGCGGCCGGCACCACGCGCTCGGACAGCAGCCGCTGCGGCCCGTAGAGGTCGGTGAGGACGGCGTTGAGCAGCTCGGCCCGCTGCGCGAGCCCCACCTCGAGGCGGGTCCACTGGGCGGCGTCCACGACGAGCGGGACGGGGTCGAGCCGCCACGGCCCGACCCGCTGCCCGGGCCGGGAGTAGGTGACGCCGTCGTCGGCCAGCGCGCGCCTGATGTCGTCGTCGACCCGGTGCAGGTCGCCGGCGGTCAGGCCCACCGCCAGCTCGGCCAGGCCCTTCCACGCCGTCCGCAGCGCGCCGTCGGGGCCCACGACCTCGTCGTAGCGTCCGGGCTCACCTCCCAGCGTCGGCTGGGTGATGCCGGCGGCGTAGTCGCGCAGCACCGTCACGGCGCCAGCCTCCCAGACGCCGGTGGTGCTCGCCGACGGGACCGTCCGGACGGTGGCGCGGGGCGCGCCGAGACGGTGGTGGAGGAGGTCGCGACCGTCACCACACGATGGTTGAGGAGGTCGCGCTAGGACGGTGGTTGAGGAGGTCGCGCCGACACGGTGGTTGAGGAGGTCGCGCTAGCGACCGTCTCGAAACCCCCGAGCCGGAAAGGCCCGGCGAGAGAAGCCGTGGACGTCACCAGGTTTCGAGACGCTCCCTAGCGGGAGCTCCTCAACCACCGTCCGAGCGGGAGCTCCCCAACCACCGTCATCTCCTGAGATGCCCCACCTCTTGCGTCAGCGCACCCGCCGCAGGTCCAACGTCCGCGGGTAGTCCTCCGACGCGGCCCGCCGCCCGGCCTCCCGGATCGCCCCGACGTCGAGCGCGACCGGGCGTGTGGCCGTGCGGCTCGAAGCGGCTGGCGCGGCGGGCCTCGGCGGAGTTCGCGTTGACCGGCGGGTGGTCGTAGGAGCGGCCACCGGGGTGGACCACGTGGTAGGTCGCACCGCCGAGGCTGGCGCCGGCGACGGCGTCCACGAGGTCGAAGCGCAGCGGCGCGTGCACCTCGATGCTCGGGTGCAGGGCCGACCACGGCTGCCAGGCGCGGTAGCGGACGCCGCCCCAGTGCAGGTCGCCCGACGCGGTCAGCGGCACGGGCACGCCCTGGCAGGTGAGGAGGTGGCGGTCGGGCTGCAGGCCGCGGACGGCGACCTGGAGCCGCTCGACCGAGCTGTCGACGTACCGCGCGGTGCCGGTGCCGGTCGCCTCCTCGCCGAGGACGTGCCACGGCTCGACGGCCTGCCTCAGCTCGATCTCCACGTCGCCGACGCGGGTGACCCCGATCCGGGGGAACCGGAACTCGGTGAAGGGCGCCAGCCACGCCTCCTCGAACGCGATGCCGTGCGCCTGCAGGTCGGCGACGACCTCGCGCATGTCGGCGGTGCAGCCGATCGGCAGCAGCGCGTCCTCGTGGAGCCGGGTGCCCCACCGCACCAGGGGTGCGCGCAGCGGCTGCTCCCAGAACATCGCGACCAGGCTGCGCACCAGGAGGGCCTGCACCAGCGCCATCTGGGCGTGCGGCGGCATCTCGAACCCGCGCAGCTCGAGCAGCCCGAGCCGGCCGCGGGAGGAGTCGGGGCTGTAGAGCTTGTCGATGCAGAACTCGGCGCGGTGGGTGTTGCCGGTGAGGTCGGTCAGCAGGTGGCGCAGGGCGCGGTCGACCAGCCAGGGCCTCGGCTCGAGGTCCTCGGCCTCCTGCTCGCGCACCAGGCGCTCGACCTCGGCGAACGCGATCTCCATCTCGTAGGTCGCCTCGGGGCGCCCCTCGTCGAAGCGCGGCGCCTGCGAGGTGGGGCCGACGAAGCGGCCGCTGAAGAGGTAGGAGAGCGAGGGGTGACGCTGCCAGTAGGTGAGGAGGCTGACGAGCAGGTCGGGACGCCGGAGCAGCGGGCTGTCGACCGGCTGTTGCCCGCCCAGGGTGAGGTGGTTGCCGCCGCCGGTGCCGGTGTGCAGCCCGTCGAGGTCGAACTTCTCGGTCGTCAGCCCCGCCTTGCGGGCCTCCTCGTAGAGCGTCGTGGTGAGGTCGCGCTGCTCGGCCCAGCTCGACGTCGGCTGCACGTTGACCTCGATGACACCCGGGTCGGGCGTGACGACCAGCTGGGTCAGGCGGGGGTCCGGCGGCGGGCCGTAGCCCTCGAGCACCACCGGGCACCCCACCTTCCGGGCGCCGACCTCGACCAGGCGCAGCAGGTCGGCGTAGTCGTCGAGCCGCTCGGTCGGGGGCAGGAACACGTGCACGTGGCCGTCGCGCGCCTCGAACGTGAGGGCGGTGGTCGGCGCCCCCTCCGGGTCGGCGAGGGCGACGACCGGCACCTGCGGCTCGAGCGGCTCCCCCGCCTCGAGGTAGGACGGCTCCCCGGCGAAGTCCGGGTCCTTCCAGGCGATCGCGTCGAGGGGGAGCCGGAGCCCGACCGCGCTGCTGCCCGGCGTGAGCACCAGCCGACCGCGACGGAACCGCCACGCCGGGCTGGTCCACTCCTCCCCCGTCGCCAGCGGGAGCACCCAGCCACTGGGCTCGTCGACCGCGGCGTCGAGGACGCCCAGGCCCTGGGCGTCCAGCTTCTCGGCGGCCGCGTCCGGCCTCTCGCCCTCGGGCTGGCGGAGCTCGGAGGCCAGGGCGGCCAGGGGGTCCTCGTAGGCGGCCAGCAGCTGGCCCTCGGGGAGGGCGAGCACCTTGGTGACCCGACGGGCGAGCGCCTCGGCGTGTGCTCGGGAGGTTTCGAGACGGTCGTGACCGACCTCCTCAACCAGCGTTGTCTCCCACGGGTCGGCGAGCAGGGCGGCGTCGCGCCAGAGGGGCTCGCCGTCGGTGCGCCACTGCAGCGCGATGTTCCAGCGGGGCAGGGGCTCACCGGGGTACCACTTGCCCTGCCCCCGGTGGACGACGCCGCCGCGCGCGTAGGTCTCGCGCAGCCGCTCGGCCAGGACGCCGGCGAGCTCGCGCTTCTCGGGGCCGTCGGCCTCGCTGTTCCACTGCGGCGTCGTGGCGTCGTCCCGGCTCACGAAGGTCGGCTCGCCGCCCATGGTGAGCCGCACGTCGCCGGCGACGAGGCGCTGGTCGACGGCCTCGCCGAGCGCGTCGATGCGGGCCCACTGCTCGTCGGTGTAGGGGCGGGTGACGCGCGGGTCCTCGTGGACCCGGGTCACCTCGTTGTGGAAGGAGAAGCTCACCTCGACGGGGTCGGTCGCCCCCGCGATGGGGGCGGCGCTGCTCGGGTGCGGCGTCGCCGAGAGCGGGATGTGGCCCTCACCGGCGAACAGGCTCGACGTCGGGTCCATGCCCACCCAGCCGGCACCGGGCAGGTACACCTCGGCCCAGGCGTGCAGGTCGGTGAAGTCCTGCGCCGGCCCGCTCGGGCCGTCGAGGCCCACCATCGCGTCCGGGTCGGTGCTCAGCTGCACCAGGTAGCCGGAGACGAACCGCGCCGCGAGCCCGTACTGGCGCAGCAGCGCGACCAGGAGCCACGCGCTGTCGCGGCACGAGCCGATCCCGCGGCGCAGGGTCTCGTCCGGGGCCTGGACGCCGGCCTCCATCCGCACCGAGTAGGCCACCTCTCGGTGCACGGCGGCGTTGAGACCGGCCAGGAAGTCGATGACGGGCGTCTGCTCCGGCACCGGCAGGCCGGCCCGGAAGGCGGCGGCGTCGTCGGCGTCCTCGACCGAACGCAGGTACGGGAACAGGTCGGCGTGCAGGTCGGCGGCGTAGACGAAGGGGAACGTCTCGGCGTACTCCTCGACGAAGAAGTCGAAGGGGTTGATGACCATGAGGTCGGCGACGAGGCCGACGGTGATGTCGAGGGTCGACACCTTCTCGGGGAAGACCACCCGTGCCAGCCAGTTGCCGAACGGGTCCTGCTGCCAGTTGAGGAAGTGGTCCGGCCGGCTCCACGGTCAGCGAGTACGCCTCGATCGGGGTCCGCGTGTGCGGCGCCGGCCGCAGCCGCACCACGTGGGGGGCCACGTTGACCGGGTGGGCGAACTCGTAGGTGGTGCGGTGCTCGAGCGCGACCTTGATCGACATGCCCCCACCCTGCCCCGCCCGCGTTGCAGAGCGGTAACGGAGGGGCCCGGGGGGAGGGGGTGAGTGACTAGGCAAGCGACCGCGGCGCGCCCTAGGCTCCCCGGATGGCCGACTCGGCGGCGGCGCCGCACCCCTCCGCGCCGCCACGCAGGCGGCGTCCGCTCTACGGGTGGCTCGTCGCCGAGGCCGTCTCGCTCACCGGCACCCGCATCTCGCTCATCGCGATCCCGCTGTTCGTGCTGGAGCAGACCGGCAGCGCCACCCGGACCGGCCTCGTCGCGCTCGCCGAGCTGCTGCCCCTCGTCGTCCTCAAGGTGCTCGGCGGACCGGTGATCGACCGGATCGGGCCGCGCCGCGTCGCCATCACGTGCGACGTGGCGTCGGTGGTGGTGGTCGCCTCGATCCCGCTGCTGCACGACGCCGGGCTGCTGTCGTTCCCGGGGTTCCTGGCGGTGGTCGCCGTGGCCGGCGGGCTCCGGGGCCCGGGGGACGCGGCGAAGCAGGCCATGATCCCGGCCCTGGTGACCTCGGCGGCACAGCCGATGGAGCGCGTCACGGGGCTCTCCTCGACCATCGAGCGCACCGCCGGCCTGGTGGGGGCCGGCATCGCCGGCGTCCTCGTGGCCTGGCTCGGCGCCGCCGACGCCCTCTACGTCGACGCGGCGAGCTTCGGGGTCTCGGCCCTCGTGCTCTCGTGGGCGACGCGCGGGCTGGGTGCACCGCCCGAGCCGGACGCCGACCCGCTCCCCTACGGCCGGCAGCTGCGGGAGGGCTGGGACTTCCTCCGTCGCGACCGGCTGCTGCTCGGCATCACGGTGATGGTGGCGATCACGAACTTCCTCGACGTCGCGTGGGCCACGGTCCTGCTGCCGGTGTGGGCGGTGGAGTCGGGGGCCGGTGCGGCGCGGCTCGGCCTGGCCTTCGCCGTGATGAGCGGCTGCTCGGCCCTCGGGGGGCTCATCGCCTCGATCTACGCCTCCCGCCTGCCTCGCTACCTCACCTACCTCGTCGCGTTCCTCCTGTGCGGGCTGCCCCGCTACGCCGTGTTCGCCCTCGACGCCCCCCTGGGCGTGGTGCTCGGCGTCATCGCCGTCAGCGGCCTCGCCTCGGGCTTCATCAACCCGGTGCTGGGGGCGGTCATCTTCGAGCGCATCCCGGCGCCGCTGGTCGGCCGGGTCTCGTCGCTCAGCACCGCGATGTGCTTCGCGCTGATGCCGCTCGGCGGGCTGCTCGGCGGCGTCCTCGCCGACAACGCGGGTCTCGCCACGGCGATGACGGTGTGCGGGCTGGCCTACCTGGTCGCCACCATGGCGCCGGCCGTCGACCCGCGCTGGCGGGAGATGGACCGCCCGACGCTGGTCGAGGTGCCGGGACCGCGAGGAACGAGCGACCCGGCCTCGAGACCTCCGTAGCGGTCCGCGGCCAAGCCGCTCACCTAGCCGCCCACCTCACCGGATCTCGAGGCTCGGCCCTCGTCCCTCGGGCCTCGCACCTCGATCACCGTCAATCACCGCCGATCACCGTGGCGCGACGAACCCCGCCGCCACCGACAGCAGCCGGTCGTTGCCCTCGGTCTCGCCGACGGAGACCCGGACCCCCTCGCCCGCGAACGGCCGGACCGTGATGCCGGCGTCCTCGGCGGCGGCGGCGAAGTCGGCGGTGCGGTCGCCGAGCGGGAACCAGACGAAGTTGCCCTGGGCCTCGGGGATCGCCCAGCCCTGGTCGGCCAGGGCGGCGGTGACGCGGGCCCGCTCGACGACGAGCGCCTCGACCCGCTCGAGCAACGCGTCCTCGGCGGCGAGCGAGGCGATCGCGGCGGCCTGCGCGACGGCGGAGACGCCGAAGGGCAGCGAGACCGCCCGCAGCGCGGCGGCGACCGGCTCCTGGGCCACGGCGTAGCCGACGCGGAAGCCGGCGAGGCCGTAGGCCTTCGAGAACGTCCGGAACAGCACCACGTTGGGGTGCGCGCGGTAGGTCGCCAGGCCGTCGACGGCGTCGTCCATGCGGACGAACTCGAGGTAGGCCTCGTCGACCACGACGACCACGTGCGGGGGCACCCGCGCGACGAAGTCGTCGAGCTCGGCCTGGGTCACCGCGGGCCCCGTGGGGTTGTTGGGGGTGCACACCTGGACGACGCGGGTGCGGTCGGTGATCGGCGGCGAGCATCGCGGGCAGGTCGTGGCGGCCGTCGGCGGTCACCGGCACCTGGACCGACACGGCACCGGCGGTCGTGACCGCGATGGGGTAGGCCTCGAACGAGCGCCACGCGTAGACCACCTCGTCGCCGGGCTCGCAGTACGCGCTGAGCAGCTGGTAGATCAGGGCGACGCTGCCCGTGGCGAGCGCGAGGTCGCCGGTCGGGACGCCGAGCCGCGCGGCCAGCGCGTCGTAGAGCGCCGTGCTCCCCATGTCGGGGTAGCGGTTCATCGCGGCGACCGCCTGCGTCGCGGCCTCGACCACGCCCGGCAGCGGCGGGTACGGGTTCTCGTTGCTCGACAGCTTGTACGCCGTCGTCCCCGGCCGCACCGCCGGCGGCCGGCCCGGGACGTAGGCGGGGATCGCGAGGACGTTGGGACGCGGCTGCGGGTGGGCCATGCGGGTCAGGCTAGTGGCCGTCGTGCCGGCGTCCCGGCGGACCGTCGCCACGGTCGGAGCACCAGGGCGAGCCACGACGCCGACCGCCGCGCCGAGCACGGCCCCGGTCACGTTGTCGATGATGTCGGTGACGTCGCACGCGCGGTCGATCCTGGCCAGCGCGAGCTGGGTGTACTCGATGCCCACCGAGTAGCCCGCGAGCAGGACCAGGCCCACCGGCACGCTCACCCACAACCGGCGTGGCCACCGGGCGGCGAGGACGACGAGCAGCGCGCCCGAGGGCACGAACACCACGCGTGTTGAGCAGGCGCTGGCCGCCGGAGAAGATCCAGAACCCCTCGGGCGCGGGGCCGCCGATGTCGGTCGAGCAGCTCGTCGAGCCGCCCCTCGGCCGACACGATGCCGGGCGCACCGTCGGCGGGCAGCAGGGTGATCAGCCCGATCACGACCACCGACCAGACGAGGGCCCCGAGGGCCACGGCCGCGACCAGGCCGAGCCGGCGGCGGGTCAGCCGGGCCAGCCGGCGCAGAGCACACCCGCGAGCACGACGCCCACGAGCATGACGCCCACACCACCGACCGGAAACACCGGATCCAGGCTACCGAGACGCCCACCCCGCGCCGAGTCGGCCCTAGCATCGGGACGGGAGGCAGCAATGAACCGCTACGTGGAGGGCGACTTCGCCCCGGTGCACGAGGAGCTGACCGCGCACGACCTCGAGGTCACGGGCACGCTGCCCGACCACCTCGACGGCCGCTACCTGCGGATCGGGCCCAACCCCGCGGAGGCGACCGGCCCCGAGCACCACTGGTTCCTCGGGGCGGGCATGGTGCACGGCGTCCGGCTGGGCGACGCGAGGGCGCAGTGGTACCGCAACCGCTGGGTCCGCCCGCACGGCGACGACTTCGCGCCCAACACCCACGTGGTGCAGCACGGCGGCCGGACGATGGCGCTGGTCGAGGCCGGGTCGCCGCCGTACGAGCTGACCGACGAGCTCGACACCGTCGGGCCGTGCGGCTTCGCCGGTGAGCTGCGGGCGGGCTACACCGCCCACCCCCACGAGGACCCCACGACCGGCGAGCTCCACGCGATCTCGTACTCCTGGACCCGCGGCAACCGCGTCGACTACTCGGTGCTCGACCCGGGCGGTCACGTCCGCCACCAGGTCGAGGTCGAGGTGACGGGCAGCCCGATGATCCACGACTGCGCGCTCACGGAGAACTACGTGGTCGTCTACGACCTGCCCGTGACGTTCGACATCGACATGGTGGCCGGCAAGCTGCCGAGGCCGCTGCGGCTGGCCGGGCGCCTGGCGCTCAACCGCGTGATCGGCCGCAACCCCCTGCCCGAGCGGGTCGTCGACGCGATGGCGCGAGGGGCCGGCGGCGCCGTCCCAGCTGCCCTACTCGTGGGACGACGACTACCCGGCCCGCATCGGCCTGCTGCCGCGCGAGGCGACCGGCGACTCGGCGTCCGCGTCCGTGCGCTGGTTCGAGATCGACCCCTGCTACGTCTTCCACACCCTCAACGCCTTCGAGGTGCCGGAGTCCGGCGGGTCGGGCGAGGTGGTGATCGACGCCGTGCGTCACGAGAAGATGTTCGCCACCGACTTCAACGGCCCCGACGAGGGCCCGGCGTCGCTGGTGCGCTTCACCCTCGACCTGGCCTCGGGCAAGGCGCGCGAGCACCGCTACGACGAGCACTCCCAGGAGTTCCCGCGGTTCGACGAGCGCCTGACCGGCCGCCGTCACCGGTACGGCTACAGCGTCGGGTTCGCCGACGGCTCGCTGGGCGACCAGGTGCTCAAGCACGACACGGTCGCGGGCACGACCGAGGTGCGGCGGCTCGGCGCCGGGCGGCTCGCGGGCGAGCTGGTCTTCGTGCCGTCAGGCCCCGACGCGGCCGAGGACGACGGCGTCCTGATGGGCTACGTGCACGACCGGGCGCGCGGGCTCAGCGACCTGGTGCTGCTCGACGCCGCCACGCTCGAGGACGTCGCCACCGTGCACCTGCCCGGCCGGGTGCCGGCCGGGTTCCACGGCAGCTGGACGCCCACGGCGACGGGCTGACCGGGGCTGACCTCGGCCGACCTCAGGCCGACCCGGGCTCAGACGGGCGGGAGGACGACCTCGCCGCCGGGGACGAGCGGCAGGTCGCGGCCGAGCGTCACGTCGACGGGGTTGGTGAGGCAGCGGATCGAGCCGCCGCCCTTGTGGAACTCCGAGACGTCGACGACGACGACCTCGAAGCCCCACGCCTCGAGCTGGGCGCGCACGCGGTCGGGGCAGGCGGGCATCACGACGGTGCGAGCCGACGACGACCGAGTTGGCGCAGAAGGTGGTCAGCGCCTCCTCCTCGGTGAGGACCAGCGGCTCGGGCACGAGCTCGAGCAGCGCCTCGGCCGAGGCGGCGTCGAGGGCCGAGGGGCACACCATCGCGCGGCGCTCGTCGAGCGGGCAGAAGGCGAGGTCGAGGTGGTACATGCCGGGGTGCGTGATCCGCAGGCCGCGCACGCGGACGCCGAGGTCGGCGGCCAGGTGCTTGAGCGCGAGCTCCTCGGTGCGCGGGCCGTAGCCGACCACCAGCGCGTCGCCGAAGGCGAAGCGTCACCGGCCTCGAGGTGGGCGCCGACGCCGTCGCGGCCGACGAACGAGGTCGTGTAGCCGTGCTCGGCGAACCAGGGCTGCGCCGAGCCTGGTCTCCATCCGCCGCTGCGGGTAGCGCATGTGCGACATCACCACGTGCGGCGGTCGCCCTCGGGGCCCGGCCGCACGACGCCGAGGCCGAGGTTCATCGCGTAGACCATGTCGGGGGCGTCGGCGCGCTGCGGCAGGACGTCGACGCGGGCGCCGAGGCCGCGCAGGGTGTCGACCATCGTGTGCCACTGCCACGCGGGCCTTGGCGGGGTCGGGCTGCACGGCGGGGTCCATGAACGGGTTGATGACGTACTCGACGCGGAAGTGCGTCGGCTCGACGGCCACGTAGTGACGACCCCACTGCAGCACTGGTCCATCCGGACCCCTCACTCGGCGGCTCATCGATTGTCAGACAATCTGACAAGCCCATGGTGGCCCACAACCGGCGCCGAATCAAGCGGAGCGGCATGATGTCGGGTCATGTCCTCCGTCCCGCGCCGGGCCACGCCCCGGCGACGCCGTCCGAGGCCCCTTCGCGGGGCTGCAGGTCGAGCACACCTCGACGGTCGACCGCGCCGCCGAGGAGCTGCGCCGGGCCATCTTCGACGGCGAGATCGAGAGCGGCACGGCGCTGCGCGAGGTCGCGCTCGCCGAGTCGCTCGGCGTCTCGCCGCCCGACCGTGCGCGAGGCGCTCGGCCTGCTGGTCGCCGAGGGCCTCGCCACCCGCGAGCCGCACCGCGGCGTGCGCGTGGCTCGACCCCGAGGCCGACTCGGTGCGCGACGTCTGCGCCGCGCGCGCTGGGTGCTCGAGGGCGCCGGCGTCCGCCGCTGGCGCGAGGCCACCGAGGCGCAGCGCGACCACGTGCGCGCCTCCCTGAGCGCCTACACCGACGCCGTCCGCGCCGGCGGCTCCTACCAGGAGCTCAACGAGCGCCACCTCGCCTTCCACGTCTCCCTCGTCGGCCTGACCGGCAGCCCGCGCCTGGTCGCGATGGCCGAGAACCTGGTCGTCGAGCTCAAGCTGGCGCTCGCCCAGGTCGAGCGGATCGCGCCGCAACGCCCACGACCAGGCCGACTCCCACATCGCGCTCGTCGCAGCTGCTCGAGGACGACGACGTCGACGGCCGCCCACGACGTTCCTCGGCGCCACCTCGCCGACGCCGAGGTCGAGATCATCGAGGCGCTCGGGCTCTAGCCGGACGGCTCGACTCCCAGACTCACCCCATGCGCATCGTCCTGCGGCTCATCTCCACCGCCATCGCCCTGGCCGCCGCCGCGTGGCTCTTCGACGGCATCCGCTTCACCGGGCCCGCCAGGGCATGGACGAGTCGAGCACAAGCTGCTGCCGCTGCTGCTGGTCGCGGCGATCCTCGGCATCATCACCTCGTTCGTGAAGCCGATCCTGACGATCCTTTCGATCCCGCTGATCATCCTCACGCTCGGGCTGTTCCTGCTGGTGATCAACGCCGCGATGCTGCTGCTCACCAGCTGCGCTGGCCGACGCGCTCGACATCGGGTTCCACGTGACGGGCTTCTGGACGGCCGTGGGCGGCGTCGATCGTGATCACGATCGTCACCTGGTTCGTCGACGGCGTCGTCGGCGACGACGAGCGACTGACGCGCAGCGCCGTGACGCGTGCCCCGCCGCCCGCCGCGCACGCCCGGCGCGTACTGCGGTCGCGATGGTCTGCCTGGGCAACATCTGCCGCTCCCCCATGGCCGACGTCGTGCTCGCAGGCCCGGCTCGCCGACGCCGGCCTCGACGACCGGGTCGAGGTGGCCAGCTGCGGCACCGGCGGCTGGCACGTCGGCGCACCCGATGGACGAGCGGGCCGCGGCCACCCTCGCCGACGCCGGCTACGACCCGAGCCGGCACCGCGCCCGGCAGTTCGCGCCGCCGTGGCTCGACGAGCACGACCTGCGTGCTCGCCATGGACGACGCACAACCTCGCCGACCTCGGCGGGCGCCGACGCGACCGGGTGCGGCTGTTCCGCGACCTCGACCCCGCTCGACCCCGGCGGCGAGGTGCCCGACCCGTACTACGGTGGGCCCCGGCGGATTCGAGGAGGTGCTGGCGATGGTCGAGCGCACGTGCGACGCGCTCGTCGCCGCGCTCGCCGAGCCGCGGCCCGGGCGCAGGCGCCCGATGACCCGGCACCCGGCGCTCGCCCGCCGCGTCGAGGCCCTCCTCGGCACGGCCGTGGTCGCCACCGCGCCGGTCGCCGGCGGCGACATCTCGACCGCCACCAAGGTGCGGCTCAGCGACGGCACCACCGCCCTGATAAGACGCTGCCCCCGGCGCCCGCCGGCTTCTTCGAGCGCGAGGCCCGCTGCCTGCGCTGGCTCGGCGAGGTCGACGGCGGCGTCCACGTGCCCGAGGTGCTCGCCGTCGCCGACGACTGCCTCGTCATCGCCTGGGTCGAGCCGGGCAGGCACGGCCCCGAGGACGCCGCCGCCTTCGGACGCCGCCTGGCCACCACCCACGCCGCCGGCGCACCCGGCCACGGCGGCGAGCACGACGGCTTCATCGGCCGGCTCCCGCTGCCCAACGCGACGACGTCGACCTGGGCCGAGTTCCTCGCCGTCCGGCGCCTGCTCCCCTACGCCAAGCTCGCCCGCGACCGTGGCGCCCTCACCGCGGACGAGTCGGCGGCGATCGACGCGGTGGTCGGGCGGCTCACCGACCTCGTGCCGGAGGAGCCGGCGTCCCGCCTGCACGGCGACCTCTGGAACGGCAACGTGCTCTGGGGCCACGAGGGCCGCGCCTCGGTGATCGACCCGGCCTCCTACGGCGGGCACCGCGAGGTCGACCTGGCGATGCTGGCGCTGTTCGGGCTGCCCCACCTGCCGCGCGTGCTCGACGCCTACGAGGAGGTCAGCCCGCTCGCCGACGGCTGGCACGACAGGGTCGGCCTGTTCCAGCTGTTCCCGCTCCTCGTGCACGCCTGCCTGTTCGGCGGCGGGTACGGCGCCCGCGCGGCCGCCACCGCCCGCGGGTACCTGTGACCCGTCCGGGATAGCTGGATACCAGGTCAGTCCTTAAGAGCCGTCTTAGCCTGACCCGGTATCCAGCTATCCCGGGGGCCGGCCTCTCAGTCACCGCTCAGGGCGACGTGCCAGAGTGAGGACCGTGTCCGCACCACCCAAGCCGCGCGTGCTCGTCGTCGACGACGACAAGGCGGTCCGCGAGTCGCTGCGCCGCTCGCTGGAGTTCAACGGCTACGACGTCCACCTCGCCGGCGACGGCGCCGAGGCGCTGGCCGGCATCGGCGGGCGTGGCCCCCGACGTCGTCGTGATGGACGTGATGATGCCGCGGCTCGACGGGCTCGAGACGACCCGGGCGCTGCGCACCGCCGGCAACGACGTCCCGATCATCGTGCTGACCGCCCGCGACGCCGTCGGCGACCGGGTCGAGGGGCTCGACGCCGGCGCCGACGACTACCTCACCAAGCCGTTCGCCCTGCCCGAGCTGCTGGCCCGGCTCCGGGCCCTGCTGCGCCGCGCCGTGCCCGCCGACGACGACGTCGACGAGGTGCTGTCGTTCGCCGACCTCACCATGAACCTCGCCACCCGCGAGGTGACGCGCGGCCGCGCGAGCATCGACCTGACCCGCACCGAGTTCACGCTGCTCGAGATGTTCCTGCGGCGGCCCCGCCGCGTGCTCGACCGGTCGTTCATCCTCGAGGAGGTCTGGGGCTACGACTTCCCGACGACGGCCAACTCGCTCGAGGTCTACGTCGGCTACCTGCGGCGCAAGACCGAGGCCGAGGCCGAGTCGCGGCTCCTCCACACGGTGCGTGGTGTCGGCTACGTGCTGAAGGAGTCGTGAGCGGGACCGCCCCGGCGGCGAAGCGCTGGCGCTACCGCCGCTCGCTGGCCAGCCGGGTCACGCTGCTCACCACGATCGCGGTCGGGCTGTCGGTGGCCTGCTCGCGGCCGGCGTCTACGTCGTCGCCCGCATGCAGCTGCAGTCGCAGCAGGACGCCTCGCTCCTCGACCGGGCCCAGACGGCGGCCGAGGGCGGCTTCTTCCTCCGCGACGACCTCAACATCGACCCGGCGCTCGCCGGTGCGGCCGACGTCCGGATCGCCAGATCATCGCCGGGCACGGGGCCCCTGCTCAATCAACGACGAACCTCCCGATCGGCCAGGCCGAGCTCGACGTCGCGACCGGTGAGCGCGACCAGAGCGTCCGCACGGTCGTCATCGACGAGGAGCGCTACCGGATGGTGACCGTGCCGCAGCCCGTGCCCGGCCGGGCGCTGGTGGTCGCGCAGTCGCTGGAGGACCAGGAGCAGTTCCTGGCCAAGCTCGGCGGCTTCTGCCTGCTCTTCGGCCTGCTGGGCGTGGTGATGGCCGGCGTCGCCGGCTGGGGGGTCGCCCGCAACGGGCTGCGCCCCGTCCGCCGGCTGACGCTCTCGGTCGAGCACATCGCCCGCACCGAGCGGCTCGACCCGCTGCCGGTCGAGGGCGCCGACGAGATCGCGCGGCTGGCGAGCGCGTTCAACGAGATGCTCACCGCCCTGTCGGCCTCGCGCGAGCGCCAGAGCCGCCTGGTCACCGACGCCGGCCACGAGCTGCGGACGCCGCTCACCTCGCTGCGCACCAACGTCGACCTGCTCATCCAGGCCGACCGCGACCAGATGGACATCGACCCGCTCGGCCCGGCGCGAGCTCCTCGACGACCTCGGCGCGCAGATCGACGAGCTCACCACCCTCATCGGCGACCTCACCGAGCTCGCCCGCGACGAGCCCCTCGCACCGGTGGTCGGCGAGGTCGACCTGAGCGAGATCGTCGACGCCTCGGTGCAGCGGGTGCGCCGGCGGGCGGTCGACAAGGAGATCGACGTCGACACCGAGCACTGGGAGGTCTTCGGCGAGGCGCCCGCCCTCGAGCGCGCGGTCACCAACCTGCTCGACAACGCCGCCAAGTGGGGAGCGCCCGGCAGCACGATCAGGGTGCGGCTCCACGACGGCGTCCTCACGGTGGACGACGAGGGCCCCGGCATCGCGGCGCCCGACCGCGACCGCGTCTTCGACCGGTTCTGGCGTGCGGAGGAGTCGCGCACCATGCCCGGCTCCGGCCTCGGGCTGTCGATCGTCCGCCAGGTCGCGGAGCGTCACGCCGGCACCGTCCACGCCGAGGAGGCACCGGGCGGCGGGGCCCGACTGGTGCTGCAGCTCCCGGGACGGCCCGGTGCGTAGGGCGCTCGTCGCCGTCGTCGCCGCTGCGGCGCTGCTGACGACGTCCTGCGGCGAGGACGAGAAGACCGCCCCGAAGCCCGAGCTGCCCACCGAGGCCCCGGCGCTCTGGAACCCGTGCGACGGGCTCGACCGGGAGGCCGTCGCCGAGGCCTTCGGCACCACCTTCTCGGTCGTCACCGGCACCGACGACGACGCCGCGGTGCTCCTTCGCCCCGACGGCCGACGGCGCGCCGGCGCTCGACGTCAACTACCAGCTGTTCCCCGGGACGCTCGCCGAGCTCGTCGCCACGTTCGGCTACGTGCCCGAGGGCGCGACGACCCGGGTCAACGGTCCGGGCCTCGGCGCCGCCGACGACGCCCGCATCATCGTCGACGTCACCCACGGCACCCTGGCGATCACCGGGTTCGTGCAGAACGGGCAGCTCGTGCAGGTCGTCAACGCGCTCGACCCCGAGCCGTTCGACCGCGGCCTCGTGCGTCGCGGCGTCCGGACCGTGCTCGCCGAGCTCGCGGCCCACGCCGACCGACTCCGGCCTCGACTGAGCGAGGTCAGTCGAGGGCGCGCAGCACCCGCTCGGCCTTCAGCACCGTCTCGTCCCACTCGCCCGCCACGTCGGAGAGCACCGTGACCCCGCCGCCGGTGCCGAGCCGGTAGACGCCGTCGCCCGAGGTCATCAGGCGACCGGATCACCACGCCGAGGTCGGCGCGGCCGTCGGCGGAGACCCAGCCGAAGGCGCCCGCGTAGGCGCCACGCGGCGTGGCCTCGACCTCCTCGATCACCTGCATCGTCCGCAGCTTCGGGGCGCCCGTCATCGACCCGGCAGGGAACAGGGCGCGCAGCGCGGCCACGGTCGACGACGTCGTCGCGCAGCACGCCCGCGCACCGTCGAGACCAGCTGGTGCACGGTCTCGTACGACTCGACCTCCATCAGCGACGGCACGTCGACGCTGCCGACCTCGCACACCTGGCCGACGTCGTTGCGCAGCAGGTCGACGATCATCAGGTTCTCCGCGCGGTAGCGGGGGTCGGAGGCCAGGGCACGCCGGTGCTCGTCGTCCTCCTCGGGCGTCGCCCCGCGCGGCGTCGTGCCCTTGATCGGCTTCGTCTCGAGCACCCGGTCGGCCGTGACCAGCGCGTACCGCTCGGGGCTCGAGCTCAGCAGCCAGGCCCGGGCGCCCTCGACGTCGTGCTGCAGGAACCCCGCGTACGGCGCCGGGTTCAGCTCGCGCAGCCGCAGGTAGGTCGCCGCCGGGCCCTGCGTCTCGACGTCGCCCGGCCGCTCGAGCCGGTAGGTCAGGTTGACCTCGTAGGTGTTGCCGGCGCGCAGGTGCTCCTGGACCCGCGCGAAGGCGGCGGCGTACGCGGGGTCGACCGGCGTCGTCGGTCTCGTGCCGGTACGAGACGGGGCCTCCTCGACCTGCACCTCGTGCTCGAACAGCCGCACGTGGCTGGGCCGCATCCACACGGCGTCCGGCATCACCGGGTCCGGGGACGCCGGGAGGTCGGGCCGGGCGGCGTACCCGAGGTAGCCGAACCACTGGCCCTCGCCCCGAGGCGCAGCTCGTGCTCGAGCGCGGTGAACACGTCGTCGCCGACGACGGTGCCGGCACCGTCGGCCCACCGCGTCACCTCGCGCGTCGCCGCCGAGTAGCTCAGCGACACGTCGGAGTCCGACGAGCCAGCCGACGATCGAGCGGCGTCCCGACCAGTCGCGGGCGCCGCCGCCGTCGAGCCAGAAGCACCGCGGGTGCTCGGGCCGCCACCTCGGCGAAGACGTCCTCGACGCCGGTCACCGCAGGCCCGCCAGGAAGTTGTCGACCAGCAGCGCCCCGTGCTGGGACAGGACCGACTCGGGGTGGAACTGCACGCCCTGCAGCGGGAGCGTCCGGTGCCGCACCCCCATCACGGTGCCGTCCTCGGCGCGGGCGGTCACCTCGAGCACGTCGGGCACCTCGAGGGCCGCGAGCGAGTGGTACCGCACGGCGCGGAACGGCGACGGCAGCGCCGGAGAACACCCCGGCCGCGGAGTGCGAGACCAGCGCGACCTCGCCGTGCGCCGGCCGCACCCGGTCGACCCGGCCGCCGTAGGCGGTGACCAGGCCCTGCATGCCCAGGCAGACGCCGAGCACGGGCACGGTGCCGGCCAGCAGCACGTCGCGACCGACCGCGAAGTCGGCCGGCTCCGACGGCGAGCCCGGGCCCGGCGAGAGCACCACGTGGCTGAACGACAGCACCTCGGCAGCGGTGACCTCGTCGTGCTGCACGACCGTCGGCAGGCGACCGGTCACCGACGCCACGAGGTGCACGAGGTTCCAGGTGTAGGAGTCGTGGTGGTCGACCACCACCACGTCCGCCGTCACCACCGGGTCACAGCAGCAGGTCGCTGACCAGGTCGTGCAGCAGGTCGTAGCCGCGCTCGGTCAGGATCGACTCCGCGTGGAACTGGATGCCCCGGTAGTGCGGTCCGCGCAGGTGGTGCACGTCGCCGGTGGGACCGTCGGTGTCGACGCTCACCCCCTCCGGGAGGGAGTCACCGGGAGCGACGCGGCCGACGAAGGTGTTGTAGAAGCCGACGCGCTCGGTGCGACCGTCGAACGGCACCTCGGACTGGGTGCCCTGGAAGACGATGTCCTTGTAGGCCAGGGGGATCCCGAGCTCGTGGCACAGGGCCTGGTGGCCGAGGCACACCGCGAGGAACGGCTTCTTCTTGGCCAGGAGCCAGGCGACGGCGTGCCGCAGCTTCGCCATCTTGGGGTCGGAGTCGTCGCGCGGGTCGCCGGGACCTGGGCCGACGACCACCAGGTCGGCGCGGTCGAGGCAGCCGGCCTCGTAGTCCTCGTGGCGCACCACCGACGACGTCAGGCCGAGGACGCCGAGCACGTGCCGCAGCATGTTCACGAAGTCGTCCTCGCCGTCGAGGATCACGACGTGGTGGCCCTTGAGCCGCGGGTCCGGCGGCGACCCGGCCTGGTCGGTGAGCCAGAACCGGCTCAACCGCCGGTTGCGCGCGTTGAGGGCGAGCAGCACGTCCTCGTCGTTGGCGAGCTCGACGAGGCTCACCTCGGGCACCGGCGCCTGCGGCACCAGGCCGAAGGCACTGAGGATGCCGCCGGCCTTGGCGTGGGTCTCGGCCACCTCGTAGGCGGCGTCGGAGTCGCGCACCAGCGTGGCGCCCGCGGTGACCTTGAGCCGGCCCTCGAGGTCGACGTCGGCCGTGCGGATGACGATGGGGCTGTCGACGACGCGGCCACCGCCCTCGTCGCGGCCGATGATCGCCAGCGCGGCGCCGTAGTACCCGCGGCCCTCGGACTCGTACTGCTTGATGAGCCGGCACGCGTTCTCGACCGGCGAACCGGTCACCGTGGCGGCGTACATCGTGTCGCGCAGCACCTCGCGGACGTCGCGGTCGCTGCGGCCGGCGAGCAGGTACTCGGTGTGGATGAGGTGCGTCATCGGCTTGAGGAACGGGCCGAGGACCTGGCCGCCCTCGCCGCAGAGGTCGCACATCATCTTGAGCTCCTCGTCGACGACCATGAAGAGCTCGTAGATCTCCTTCTCGTCCTTGAGGAACTCCATCAGCCGCGGCTTGAGCTCGCGGTCGTCGCCCGCGGTGCCGCGCACGCGGAACGTGCCGCTGATCGGGTTCATGCGGACGTCGCCGTCGTGGATCGAGACGTGACGCTCGGGGCTGGCCCCGATGAGGTAGCGGTCGCCGGTGAAGAACACGTAGGTCCAGTAGGCGCCGCGCTCGCGCTCGAGCAGCCGCTTGAACACGGTGAGCGCCGTGGCGTGGCCCCAGTCGGCGACGCTCGCGCGGTAGTGCCGGCCGACGACGAGGTTGGCGCCCTCGCCCTGGCCGATCTCGTCGGTGATGATCGCCTCGACGACCTTGGCGTACTCCTCGTCGCCGGTCTCGAACCCGCCGCGGTCGGTGAACTCCACCGGCACCGCGTCGATCGCCCCGACCACCTCGGCGACCGAGAACTCCCGCTCGCTCTCGATCTCGACGACGACGAGCGGCGTCCCGTCGTCGTGCGCCTCGAAGCCTCGCTCGGCCACCTGCCGGAACGGGATCGCCAGGAGGTGGTCGGCGATGTGCCCCGCCTCCGGGACGCCGTCGCGCAGCGGGACGTCGAGCAGCGACTCGACCACGTGGCGCGTGCCCCCGACCAGCCCGACCGTGTCGCGGTCGCCGAGCCGGGTCGAGCGGCGGATGATCGCCCACGCCTCGTGCCCCTGGAGCGCGGCGATGGCGTCCCTGGCGGCTGAGGAGTCGGTCATGCCCGAAGCCTAGGGCCGCGCGACGGTGGTCTTGGCGCGAGGCCCACCACCCGTCACACCCCCAGCGCGACGAACGCCGACGCCGTCGGATCACCCGGCCGCGCTGCCCGCACCGCGTGCAGCGCGGCTGCCGGGTCGAGCCCGTCGGCGAGGTGGCGGTGCAGGTCGACCATCAGGTCGGCGGTCGCCTCGTCGTTCACCTCGGCGACGCTGCACACCAGGCCGGCGGTGCCGAGCCCGAACAGCGCCGACGCCAGGCCGAGCAGCTCGTCGGCCCCGACCGGCGCGAGCACCCCGGACTCGCACGCCGAGAGCACGACGCGGTGCGGAGCCGCCCTCAGCCGCTCGAGGTCGTGCACCGTCAGCGGACCGTCGGCCATCTCGAGCGAGGAGAACAGCGGGCTGTCGGCCCGGAACCTCCCGTGGCAGGCCAGGTGGGCGAGCCGGGCGCCGTCGAGGGCTCCCATGGCCGCCTCGACCGTGGCGTCGTCGCCGTCGAGCAGCCGCGCGTCGGGGTGCTGCCGCGCGAGCACCGCGACCTCGGCGCCACCCGTGCCGAGCCCGGGTCCGGTGACCAGCACGGTGCCGCCGTCGCCGGGCACGACCGCGCGGGCCCGCAGCCACTGCGCGGCCGACGGCACCACGGTGAACGGCCGGCCGGCCAGCGCCGGCAGCAGCGCCCACGGGACGCCGTGGAGGCGGCCGGTCGGCACCACCGTCACCGGCCCGTCGGGCACCAGCCGCGCTGCGTCCCCGAGGAGCTCGCGCTGCAGCCGGTCGCCGAGGTCGCCCGGTGCGAACGGCCGTCCGCGCGCCGCCCGTCGCATCACGAAGGCGGCAGACCCTGTCAACGACAGGGCTTCTGCGGTCGTGCCGGCGATCCTGCGCCGCACCCGGCCGTCGTGGACGACGAGCAGGTGCAGCACGCCGTCGACGTCGACGAGCTCGACGAGGCAGCCGTCGCCGACCGCCGCCACCAGCTCGGCGACGTCGAACCGCGACTCCTCGGCGGCCGAACCGGCCTGGCGGTGGTGCTCGGCCCGGACCTCGCGCTCGAGCCGGGCCCGCTCCTTCTCGAGCTGCTCGGTCGGTTCGCCCGCGGTGCGCGCCGCGGCCGACCGTCGGCCGTTCTCGCGCAGCGCCGCCAGCGACGGCAGGACCGGCTCCTCGCCCGGCGTCACCGGTGGCTGGGCCAGCGACGTCGCCCGCCACCGCTCGCTCCACGCCAGCAAGGTGCGCGGACCCGACGTGGCGGCGTGGCGCAGGGCCAGCCTCGCCAGCTCGCGCCCGTGGCCGGTCGCCAGGGCACGCAGCTCGGTGCTCCCCAGCGTGCGGCGGTGCTCGTCGAGGCGCGTCGAGCCCGCGGCCACAGGCCCGGAGCACGCCCGCCCGGTCCCCCTCGCCGTCCCTGCCGACCGCCGTGGCCCACCAGCCCGCTGGCCCGGGTCAGGGCCACCCCGGCCGTCCGGTAGCGCTCGGCGTCCGCGAGCAGGGCCGCCCGGTCCTGCCCCGCTGCACTCTCGGCGGCGAGCACCAGGGCCAGCGGCGCCTCGGCCGCACCTGCGTGGTCGAGGTCCCGGGCGACCCGGGCCTCCTCGCGCGCGTCACGCCGGCCCCGGCGTCGCCCGGCACGGACCAGGACCAGGCCCGCCCGGGCCTCGAGCCAGCGGTCGTCCGCAGCGAGGGCCAGGTCGCGGGCCTCGGCGGCCAGCTCGGCTGCCTCGTCCGTCCGGTCGGCGTCGAGGTGGGCGGACGCCGCGATGAGCAGCAGGCCTCGTCGGTCGAGGGGCTCCATGGGGGCCTCGATCGCCGCGGTCGCCAGCTCGGCGGCCTCGAGGGCGAGGCCCGCGGTGAGGAGCGCACGGCACCGCATGGGCACGAGCGACGCCCGCTCGTGGCCGATGTCGGTGTACGCGGCCGCGACGCGGTCGAGGACGGCGATCGCGCGCGGCAGGTCACCGCGCGCCAGGGCGATCTCGCCGAGGTTCTGCTCCGCCCACAGGGCCTCGAGGGGGAGGTCGAGCGCGAGGAGCAGGTCGCGCGCCCGGGTCGTGGCCGCCTCGGACTCCTCGATCCGTCCGGCCTGCAGCTGGACGAACCCGAGGTTGTGCCACGAGTGCGCCTCCCACGCCCGGTCGCCCGACGACCTGAACCCCTCGATGGCCGCGCGCAGGTCGCGGCAGGCGTCGTCGTAGCGCGCCACGTAGGCGAGCATCACGCCCCGGCGCATCCGGGTCAGCGGGCTGTCGGCGTCGCAGGCCACGGCTGCGTCGAGCTCGCGCAGGCCCTCCCGCGGCCGGCCGCTCACGACCAGGGTCGCCCCGAGGGAGGCCCGGACGTCGCCCAGGCGCTGCGGGTCCGACGACCTCACCGCCCACCTCACGGCGACCCGGAGCTCGCGCAGTGCGGCGTCGCCGTCGTGCCGTTCCCGGTGGACGATCCCCAGCGCCTGGTGGGCCCGGCTCCGGTCGGCGGCGGACAGGTCGGCCCGGGCCAGGACGGAGCGGGCCTCGGCCTCGGCGGCGCCGGGGTCGTCGAGCGCCAGGGCGACCAGGTTGTCGACCACCATGCCCCGTTCGCCTCATTTACCTCGGTGACCCGGCCCACTACGTTGTCGACGGCGACCAGCGCCGACCGCCGCTCGCGCATTCTCGTCCTGATCTCGAGGAGGGTCCATGACCGACCCCGCTGAGTCGCCCGGCACCCGCCCCGGCATCGTGACCGCGCCCCTGCGCCTCGTGCGGTGGGGCGTGCGGCCGTTCACCCGGCTCTTCCCCTGGTCGTTGCCGTGGCGCGACCCGCGCGACCTCGACCAGGCGGTCGAGAAGGCGCAGCTCGACCTGCTGATGCGCGCGTTCGGCACGGGAGCGGCCCTCCACGACCCCGAGGACCCCAAGAACCCCGAGGATCCCGAGGACCCGCCCTACCTGTACCAGCCGGGACGCCTCCTGGTGCGCAGCGAGGACGTCCCCGAGCTGCGCCGCTACTTCGACAGCCGGGCGGACCGGTTCGGCGGGACCGGCGACTCGACCGGTGTCGCTCCCCGGTCTCGACCTGTACTACCTCCCCGAGCGCGCCGACGTCGCGACGGTGCTCGCCGACCTCGAGAGCCGACGACGAGTTCGGCGACGACCTCGCCCGTCCGGACCACATCCTCTACGTCACCGGTGGCGGCAGCGGGAAGCTCTGCCCGGCCGACGAGCCGCGTGTGCCGGCCACGCCGGACCCCGTGCCCGCCCGCTCCGACGACGCCGGCCTCGGCAAGGGCGTCCGGGTCTCGGTGGTCGACACCGGCCTGTGGGAGCCGGCCGAGACCAGCGGCGTGTCGCCGTGGCTCGGCCCGGTCGACGGGGCCGACCTGGTCTCGGGCGAGGCCGACCCGGGGGTGAGGCCGGGCCTGGGCAGGAAGCGTCAGAACCTCATCGGCTCCTACGCCGGCCACGGCACGTTCGTCGCCGGCGTCGTCCGGTGCGTCGCACCGGCCACGGAGATCCGTCACGAGGCGATCCTGGTCACGGCCGGGGCCGCCTACGAGTCCGACATCGCGCAGCAGCTCAACGACGCCGTGCTGACCCGCTTCGAGCCGCACCTCATCTCGATCTCGGCCGGGACCTACACCCGCAAGAACCGTGGGCTGCTCGCCTTCGAGGTGCTGTGGGCCGCGGAGAGCCGGCGCGAGGCGGCCGGGGCCGTCCTGGTCGTCGCCGCCGCCGGCAACGACTCCTCGACCCGGAAGTTCTTCCCGGCCGCGTACGACTGGGTCGTCGGGGTGGGCGCGCTCGACGAGGACGGCACCGTCTCGTCGTTCTCCAACACCGGCCCCTGGGTCGACGTGTACGCGCACGGCCGCAACCTGGTCAACGCCTTCCCGACCGGGACCTACCGCTACCACGAGCCCCCGCTGGCCCCGCGGTCCGCGGAGTTCGCCGGGCTCGCCACCTGGAGCGGCACGTCGTTCGCGACGCCGGTCGTCACCGGCGAGATCGCGGCCCACATGTCCCGGACCGGCCTGAGCGCGCGCGAGGCCAAGGACGACCTGGTCGCCTCGGGCAGGTTCCGCGCCCTCACCGACGCAGCCGGCCACGACATCGTGGCGCTCGGCCCGCCCTTCGTCTGAGGCCTCAGACCACGACCCAGGGGCTGACCAGCCGCCACCCGGCGGCGGAGGCGACGAGCCGGATCGGGCCGGGCGCGACGTCCTCGAACCGGACGAACCCGGACGGGTCGACCTCCACCTCGCGATCGGCCGAGCCCGTGCGCTGCAGGGTCACGGTGGCGCCGGCGAGGTCGGCGCCGAGCACCTGCCCCATCAGCACGGTGCCGTCGACCTCGACCTCGAGGGCGAGCCCGCCGCTGCCGAACGAGAGCGACCGCGGCTCGTCGCCGGAGCCGGAGCGGACGGCGGCGCCCGCGTCGAGCGCGGAGTCGTGCAGCAGCTCGGCGAGCTCCTCGTCGACGTTGCGCCAGGCGAACGCCGCCTTCGCGGCGCTCAGCCGCCGCTCGGTGACGGCGTCGGCCTCCGCGACGGCCTCGGCGAGCATCGCCATCAGCTCGTCGTCGGTGGAGTCAGGAGTGCTGGTCACGACACACCTCCCACGAGGTCGGCGCCGAGGCGGCGCAGGGCCGGTGTGGTGCGCAGCTGCTCGAGCGCCCGCTGGCGGGTCGGCCCGATGCTGCCGACGGGGATCCCGAGCCGCGAGGAGATCTCCGCGTACGGGACCGGTGGGTCGGTGAGCAGCAGGAGCAGCAGGTCGCGGCGGGACGCCGGCAGCTCGGCCAGCGCCTCCCGGAGGGCCTGGCGCCGCTCGAGCTCCTCGAGCTCGACCCCGGCCAGGTCGTCGGTGACGGCGTCGAGCCGGCTGGGGCCGTCGTCGCTGCCCATCGGGTCGACCTCGCGGGTGCGGCCGCGCACGGCGATGACCCGCAGGCACTCGTGGCGCACCGTCGTCTTGATCCAGCCGGGCAGGGCGGCCGGCTCGCGCAGGGCGTCGAGGTGCTCGACCAGGCGGAGCCAGACCGTCTGGCTGACGTCGTCGCCGTCGGCCTCGGACAGGCGGTGGCGGCGGATGACGGCGTTGACCAGCGGCATGAACCGCTCGACGATCGCGTCCCAGGCATCGTGTCTCCCCTCACGGGCTGCTGCGACGAGGTCGGCCAGGGGGTACGAGGCGTCCATCTGCTCCTCGACCCCCTCCACCCGTGCGTCCACCTGTCCGGTGATGCCGGGTGGCATCGTCTCGCAAAGAGGAGTGCCCGACCACCCCGGGTGATACGGCGGAGAAAAAGATTCCCGGTACGCGTATCAGCCCGGCCCCGGCCCGCTCTGTCCTGGCAACGCGGCAGCACCTCCGGCAGCCGCCACACGATGGGACACCGACATGACCTGGCACGAGACGCACGAGCGCACCCGCATCATCCGCGAGGTCGAGGCGGTCGCCGCCGTCGACCTGACCGGCCACCTGCCGTGGAAGGCCTCCTGGGAGCCCTACTTCGGCGACCGCGACGGCCTGCTGCAGGCGCTGCGCTCCCGCTGGGACCGGATGTGCCAGGCCCAGCTCGACACCCGCTCGACCGAGCCGGCGTTCCAGGAGGCGCACCAGCGCCTGCGCCGCACCCACGCGGGGATGCTCCGCATCCTGGACCGCTACCCGACCGGCGCGGTCGACCTCAGCGGCACCGACGTCGCCGTCTGAGCCCTCCGCCGCGCCTCAGGAGACGGTGGTGAGCAGCTGCGTCGCGCGGGTGAGGACGACGTACAGCGTGGCGCGGCCGGTGGCCGACTCGTCCTCGATCTCCTGCGGGCGGACGACGCAGATCGCGTCGAACTCCAGGCCCTTGGTGTCGAGACCGGTCAGCACGACGACCCGGTCCTCGCCCGACGGCGTCACCGAGGAGTCGATCGCCGCCCGGGCACCCGAGGCGTCGGCCGCCAGCTCAGGCCACGAGGCCAGCCAGGCGTTCACCTCCGAGCGCCTGGCCACCGGCACCACGATGCCCACGGTGCCGCCGACCCGGGCGGCGAGGTCGACGACGACCTCGCGCACGGCCGCCTCGAGGTCCGGCACCGGCCCCAGCACGACCGGCTCCTCGCCCGTCGAGCGGACGGCGGTCGGCAGGTCGGCGTCGAGGCCCACCCGCTGGGCGTACGCAGCGGCGAAGGCGTAGATCTCCGAGGAGTTGCGGTAGTTGGTCGAGAGGTGGAACTCGTGGAGCGCCTTGCCCTCGAGCGCCTCGGCCCGGGCCGCGGCCGACTCCGCCGGCACGGGCCACGACGACTGCGCGGGGTCGCCGACGACGGTCCAGGACGCCGTGCGCCCGCGTCGTCCGACCATCCGCCACTGCATGGGGGTGAGGTCCTGCGCCTCGTCGATGAGCACGTGGGCGAAGCCGTCGTCCTCGATGGAGTGGGTCGGCGGCGTCCACGCCCGGCCCGACGGGGCGTACTCGCGGTCGGACGCCGTCATCAGCTCCTGCATGTTCACGTTGCCCTCGAGCAGGCCGAGGACGTCGTCGCGCTCGTCGTCGGCGGCCGTGCGCGCGGGCACGTCGCCGAGGGCGTAGCGCAGCTCGTCGATCAGTGGCACGTCCTCGATCGAGAGGTCGCCGGGGGTGGGCGCGGCGCCCCACGACTTGAGCAGCAGCCGCTGCTCCTCGGGGGTGACCACCCCGTCGCCGACCCGCGCCAGCAGCTCGGGGTCGCGGAGCCAGCCGAGCACGTCGGGCGCGGTGAGCGGCGGCCACCAGCCGACCACGAAGTCGACGAAGTCGTCGTTGCCGAGCAGGTCCTCGTCGAAGGCCTCCCGGCCCCGCTCCCGGCCCCGCTCGCTGCGCACCTGGCGCCACAGCGCGTCGAGCAGCGCCGGCGCGACCCGCGGGACCTGCCGGTTGCGGCGGCCCTGGGACATGAGGGTGCGGCGCACCCGCCCGAGCGTGCCCCGGTCGAGGGTCAGGGTGTTGTCGTACCAGAACAGCCGGAAGTCGCGCGGGCCGCCGGGCGCCTGCTGGCGGGCCACGCGCCGCATCAGCTCGGCCATCCGGACCGAGCCCTTGACGTCGGCCACGGCGGGCTCGTCGTGCCGGGTCGCGCGCACGCCGTCGACGACCTCGCCGAGGCTGCGCAGCGCCACCGCCGTCTCGCCGAGCGAGGGGAGCACGCGCTCGATGTAGCGCATGAAGACCCCGCTGGGCCCGACGACGAGCACGCCGCCGGACTCGTACCGGCGACGCTCGGTGTACAGCAGGTACGCGGCGCGGTGGAGCGCGACCACGGTCTTGCCGACGCCCGGACCACCCGAGATCGACGTGACGCCCTTGCCGGGCGCGCGGATCGCCCTGTCCTGCTCGGCCTGGATCGTGGCGACGATCGAGTGCATCGTCCGGTCGCGCGCCCGCGACAGCTGGGCCATCAGCGCGCCCTCGCCGAGGATCGGCAGGTCCTCGGTGTTGCCCTCGGCGTCGAGCAGCTCGTCCTCGACGCTGGTGACCGTCGTGCCCTGCGAGCGCAGCACCCGGCGGCGGACGACGCGCTGCGGCTCGGCCGCGGTCGCCTGGTAGAACACCGCGGCGGCCGGGGCGCGCCAGTCGATGAGCAGCGAGTCGCGGTTGGCGTCGCGCAGGCCGATGCGGCCGATGTAGCGCGGCTCCGGGTCGAGCTCGGGGCGCAGGTCGAGGCGCCCGAACACGAGGCCCTCGTGGGCGGCGTCCAGCTGGGCCATGCGCTTGGCCGCCTGGAACACCATGGCGTCGCGCTCGACCAGGCCGCCCTCGTGCCCGAGCCGGCCGCGGTCGTGGCCCTCACGGGCGATCGCCTGGGCGTTGCGCCCGGCGTCCTCGAGCTGCCGGTGCACCCGGTCGACGAACGCCTGCTCGCGCGCGATCTCCTGCTCGACGAGCTCTTCTGTCACCCCACGGCCCTTCCGCGACCTACCCGACGACCGGTGCTCGTGATCGAGAACCGGCAAGTGGAGAAGTCTACAAAGGGAGGAGCACCCCTGCGGAGGGTTCTCACCGATCTCACGACGCGGCGGCGGGCGCCTCGGAGGAGAGGTACGCCTTGACGCTGCCGAAGAACCTCGCCTGGTACCGGGTCGCCACGTCGGCGCGGAACTTCTCCCCCGGCGCGATCGTGACCGGCCCGGCGAGCCTGGTCACCTTCTTGAAGTGCTGCGGCTCGGTGCCCTCGACCTCGGCGTACTCGATGCCGACCACCACCACGGTGATCGGGGCGTCGTAGGTGTTGGTGAGCGCGATCGAGCCCAGCGTGGTGGTCGCCGGGCCCCGCTCGCCGCTGACGTCGAAGCGGAGCACCCGCAGGTCGTTGGCGGGTGGCACCTCCTCGTCGAGCTCGTGGACGTCGACCAGCTCCACCCGCACGTCGGCCACCTCGGCGGCACCCGGCCCACGGAACTTCACGATGTCGACGACCTCGGTGTGGGCCGGCACGACCTGGTCGCCCTCGTCGCTGCCGTAGGCCGTCACGACCTTGACGTCGGCGAGCACCTCGCCGTCGGCGTCCAGCGGGACCAGGTCGAGGTCGGGGGCGGCCGCCTTGCCACCGGAGTTGGTGATCGCGAGCGTCTGGTCGATGAAGCCGACCTCACCGCGGGCGGTGTAGCCGAAGGTCAGCTCGGCCGCCGCGGACGACGACGGGCCGGCCCCGTCACCGGCGTCCTGCTCCGGGGAGGAGGAGAGGAGGCCGCAGCCGGCGAGCAGGAGGGGGACGGCCAGGGCCGCCGCGACCGACGACGTACGCATGGGGGCATCATCGGGGCAACCGTGGCGCTCGTGCTACTTCTTCGCGCGGGTCAGGAACGCGGTCATCGCCTCCCGCGCCTCGTCGGAGGCGAACAGGCGGGCCGACAGCTCGGCCATCTCGGCGGCGTCGGCGTCGATCCGTCTCGACCAGGTCGCGGGCCAGCAGCGCCTTCGTCTCGCGCAGGCCCTGGGGGGCGCCGGTGCCGATCTCCGCGCACACCGCGGCCACGGCGTCGTCCAGCTCACCGGCGGGGACCGAGCGGGTGACCAGGCCCATCGGCACCGCTTCCGCCGCGGTGAACACCGCGCCCGTGAGGAACGTGTAGGCCGCCGCCCGCGAGGTCATCCGGGGCAGCACCGTCAGCGAGATCACCGCCGGCGTGAGGCCGAGCTTGACCTCGGTGAGGGCGAAGCTGGCCTCCTCGGCCGCGACCACGACGTCCGCGGCCGCCACCAGCCCGATCCCGCCGGCACGCACGGGGCCGGCGACCCGCGCCACCACGGGCTTCGACATGGTGACGATGAAGCGCTGCAGGTCGACGATCGCCGTCACCCCGGCCGAGCGGCCCTCGCTGGTGGCCTCCGAGAGGTCCGCGCCCGAGCAG
This sequence comes from uncultured Actinomycetota bacterium, assembly GCA_963830575.1. Classification (GTDB taxonomy): domain Bacteria; phylum Actinomycetota; class Actinomycetes; order Propionibacteriales; family Nocardioidaceae; genus Nocardioides. The sequence continues at coordinate 228,763 of CAWHNR010000027.1, read as the reverse complement.
AAGACGCGGTCGGCGGAGGCCAGGAGCACCACCCGCACCGCGGCGTCGGCCTCGGCGCGCTCGAGCCGGTCGGCGAGCTCGGTGACGAGCCGGCGCGACAGCGCGTTGCGGTTGTGCGGCGAGTCGAGGGTGATCGTGGCCAGCGGCCCCTCGACGGCGTAGTGGACGAGCTCCTGCTCGGTCGTGGGCTGCGACATGCCCGTCATCCTGTCAGGACGCCGGGACGCGCCTGGTGCCCGTCGTCACACCCGCTGCTGGGGCCCTCGACCATCCGTACCCGCGTCCGCGACGAACACCCGACATGGCAACACGTCGGCTCTACGCGCTCTTCGGCCTCCTCGCGACCCTCGTCGGCATGGCCGTCGGGCACGTGACGGCCGCCCTCCTCGGCACTCCTGACTCCTCGCCCGTGCTGGCGGTGGGATCGGGCGTGATCGACCGCACGCCGGTCTCGATGAAGGAGTGGGCGATCAAGAAGTTCGAGAGCGACGGCTTCAGCATCGGTCCGATCGACTTCGCCGCCCGCAACTACGACAAGGTCGTGCTCGTCGGCTCGGTGTTCCTCGGCGTCCTCGTGCTGGCCGCGGTGGCCGGCATCCTCACCCGGCGCCGGTTCGTGATCGGCGCCGGCATGGTCGTCCTCCTCGTCGTGATCGCCGCCGGTGCCGTGCTCGACCGCCCCGTGGTCGAGCTGATCGACGTCGTGCCGGTGCTGCTCACCGCCGTCGCCGGCGTCGCCGCCCTGTGGTGGCTCGACCGCTCCGCGCGCGGCCTGCCGCTCGACCCGCGCGCCAGGTCGTCGGTCGAGGTCGCCAAGGCCGAGGCCGTGCGCCAGCGACGAGGACGACGACATGGTCGTCATCAGCGGCAAGCACGCCGCCGCTCCCACCACCGCCGGGCCGTCGCGACGTGGCGTGCTCATCGCCACCGCCGCCCTGACCGCGACCGCCGCGGTGCTGGGTGGGGCGGGCCGCTGGATCAACGGCATCCGCGCCCGCGCCGAGGACATCGCCCTCCCGGCGCCCGCCGCCGGCGAGGCCGCGGCCGCGCTCCCGCAGGACCTGACGTCGATGGTCCCCGGCATCACGCCCCTGCAGGTGCCGAACAAGGACTTCTACCGGGTCGACACCCGACTCGACGTGCCCGTCGTCGACTCCTCCAGCTGGACCCTCACCGTCGACGGCGACGTCGAGAACAAGCTCGAGATCACCTTCGACGAGCTCCTCGACATGCCGATGGTCGAGCGCGACATCACCCTCACCTGCGTCTCCAACAGCGTCGGCGGCAAGTACGTCGGCGGCGCGCGCTGGCTCGGCGTCCCGCTGAAGGACGTGCTCGACCGGGCGGGCGTCGGCTCCGGCGCCGACCAGATGCTCGCCACCGACTTCGACGGCATGACCATCGGCACGCCCATCGACCTGCTGATGGACGGGCGCGAGGCGCTCATCGCCGTCGGCATGAACGGTGAGCCGCTGCCCCGCGAGCACGGCTTCCCGGCGCGGATCATCGTGCCCGGCCTGTACGGGTTCATCAGCGCCACCAAGTGGGTCACCAAGCTCACCATGACCACCTACGCCGAGCGCGACTCCTACTGGACCGAGCGCAACTGGTCGACGAAGGCGCCGATCAAGCCGTCGGCGCGCATCGACACGCCTCGGGCCCTCACGACCGCCAAGCGGAACGCCGAGGGCAAGGTCCTGGTCGGCGGCGTCGCCTGGGCCCAGAACGACGGCGGCGTCTCGAAGGTGCAGCTCAAGGTCGACGGCGGGGGCTGGAACGACGTCGAGCTCGGCCCCGACGTCAACAACGTCTACTGGCGCCAGTGGTACGCCGCCCTCGACCTGTCCCCCGGGCGGCACACCGTCGCGGCACGGGTCCTCGACGGCGACGGCGAGGAGCAGACCGACGTCCGCACCCAGCCCTTCCCCGAGGGCTCCAGCGGCATCCACTCGTTCTTCTTCACCGTCGCGTGACCTAGACCACGCCCCCGGCCCGATCCAGCACCCATCCAGTTCAGCAGCAGCACCGAACACCCCTTGTAAGTTCCTCAAACCGGAAGGTTCCACCTCCATGAAGCTCCAGACCCTCCGCCGCGGTACCGCCGCCGCGGCCGTGCTCACCCTCTCCCTCACCCTCGCCGCGTGTGGCGACGACGAGGAGCCCACCAGCAGCGCCAGCGACCCGGGCACCTCCGAGACCACCCCGGCCGACGAGACCCCCGCCCCCGAGGAGTCCTCCGAGCCGGCCACCGACCCCGAGTTCTCGGCCGTCTTCGGTGACGCGTGCTCGCAGCTGCCCGCCGACGGCGAGCCCGGCTCGCTGACCGGCATGGTCGTCGACCCGGTGGCCACCGCCGCCGGCACGAACCCGCTGCTCAAGACGCTCGTCGCCGCGGTCACCGCGGTCGAGGGCCTCCCGGGCGCCCTGAACGACGCCCCGGCGATCACCGTCTTCGCCCCGTACGACGGCGCGTTCGCCGAGATCCCCGAGGCCGACCTGAACGCCCTCCTCGAGGGTGCGGCCAAGGACGGCATCGAGAGCCCCCTCGCGACCGTCCTGTCGCACCACGTGCTCGGTGAGCGCCTCGAGCCCGACGCCATCGCCGGCGAGCAGACCACCCTCATCGGTGACAGCCTCACCATCGAGGGCGACTCCTCGGGCATGACCGTCTCCGACGGCAAGGTCACCGCCAACGTGCTCTGCGGTGGCATCCCGACCGCCAACGCGACGGTCTACGTGATCGACAAGGTCCTCACCAACGCCAAGCCCGCCAGCTGACGTTAGACCGACGACCACACATCGGCGAAGATCAGACCATGGAACCGATTCGTCCTGAGGCCACCGGCACCCCCGCGGGGGTGCCGGTGACCCAGGCCGACGTCCTGGCTGACCTGCTGCGTCGCTCCGCCCGGGGCGACCAGCAGGCCTTCGCCGAGCTGTACGACGCGACCTCGTCGCGAGTCTTCGGGCTCGCGGTGAGGGTCGTGCGTGACCGGGCACAGGCAGAAGAGGTCACGCAGGAGGCCTACCTCGAGGTGTGGCGGACCGCGACGCGGTTCGACTCCGACCGGGGCAGCGCCCTCTCGTGGCTGATGACCATCTGCCACCGCAAGGCGGTCGACCGCGTCAGGTCGGCCGAGGCGTCCACCAGGCGCGACACCACGTTCCACCAGCAGAACGGCACCATCGACCACGACTCCACCGCCGACGCCGCCCAGGCGTCGATGGAGGCCAAGCGGGTCCGCGACGCGCTCCAGGGCCTCACCGTCGTGCAGCGCGAGGCGATCGAGCTGGCGTACTTCGGTGGCTACACCCATACCGAGGTCGCGCGGATGCTCGACCTGCCGGTCGGCACAGCAAAGACAAGAATTCGAGACGGCCTGATCAGGCTCCGAGACAAGATGGGGGTGGCAATCGCATGAGTGTGGACATCCACTCCCTGTCCGGTCCTTACGCCGTCGACGCACTGGACGACATCGAGCGAGCCCGGTTCGAGCGCCACCTGGCCGACTGCGCCGCGTGCCACGCCGAGGTCGACTCCCTCCGCGAGGCCGCCGCGCTCCTCCCCGCCACCTCCGAGCTGGCACCGCCGCCGCACCTGCGCGACGCCATCCTGGCCGGCATCACCGCCGTCCGGCCCATCCCGCCGGTCGTCGTGGCCGTGAGCGAGCGGAGCAGGTCGACCCGACGTCGATTTCCGGCGTTGGTCGCAGCGGCTGCGGCCCTGATCGCCATCGGCGGCGCCGGCGCCACCGTGTGGCACCCGTGGTCCGACGACTCCCAGGTGCAGCCCGACCTCAGCGCCACCGAGCGCGTCATCCAGGCCCCGGACGCCGAGCGCGTCCTCCACCAGTTCGACGGCGGCGGCACCGCGACCGTCGTCCGGTCCAAGAGCCTCAACCAGGCCGTCATCGTCACCGACGACATGGCCTCGGCACCCGTGGGCCACACCTACGAGCTGTGGCTGCAGGACGACGGCGTCATGATCCCCGCCGGCCAGATCGCCGGGGGCTCCAACACCGTGCTCCTCGACGGCGACGCGGCCTCGGCCGAGGGCGTGGGCATCACCGTCGAGCTCGCGGGCGTCGAGCCGAGCGAGCCGACCCTGCCGCCGTTCGCCGCGATCGGTTTCGAGCAGGCGTGAGCACGCGCTCCATCGCGGTCGTCGGATCCGGCGTCGCGGGGCTGACCGCCGCCTACGTGGCCTCCCGCACCGCCCACGTGACCCTCTACGAGGCCGACGAGCGGCTCGGCGGCCACGCCGACACCCACCTCGTGACCGAGACCCGCGCCGACGGCACCCTGCACGAGCTCGCCATCGACACCGGCTTCATCGTGCACAACCCCCGCACCTACCCGGTGCTGCTGCGCCTCTTCGCCGAGCTCGGCGTCGCGACCCAGCCCTCGGAGATGTCGATGTCGATCGCCGACGACGACAGCGACCTCGAGTGGGCCGGCGCGCTGGGCCGGAGCGGGCTGTTCCCCACCTCGGCCAACCTGCGCAAGCCGCGCTACCTCGCGATGCTCGCCGAGATCCCCCGGTTCCACCGCCAGGCGAAGGCCCTGCTCGCCGTGGAGTCGGACCGGCGCACCCTGCGCGACTTCCTCGCCGACGGTCACTTCTCGGCCTACTTCGTGCGGCACTTCATGGAGCCGGTCGTCGCCTGCGTCTGGTCGTGCGAGCCCGAGGTCTCCCTCGACTACCCCGCGCGCTACCTGTTCACGTTCCTGGAGCACCACGGGATGCTCGGCATCTTCGGCTCGCCGCAGTGGCGGACCGTCACCGGCGGCTCCCGCTCCTACGTGAGGAGGATCGGCGCCGCGCTGCAGGAGGTCAGGCTGGGGGCCAAGGTGACCTCGGTGCTCGAGACGGCCGACGGCGTCGAGGTGACCGACGGCAGCGGCGACGTCACGACCTACGACGCCGTGGTGATCGCGACCCACCCGAGCCAGGCGCTCTCGATGCTGGCCGACCCGACCGCGCTGCAGGCCGAGCTCCTGACGGCGATGCCCTACTCGCCCAACACCGCGATCCTGCACACCGACACCTCGCTGCTGCCCGACGCGACCGGGGCCTGGGCGTCGTGGAACTTCCGCCGCCCGGGTGAGACGGTCCAGCGCCCCACCGACGACGGTGTCGTCGTGACGTACGACCTGACGCGGCTGCAGCGCCTCGACACCGACGTCCACTACCTCGTCACGCTCGGCGGCACCGACCTGGTCGACCCCGCCACGGTCATCGACCGGATGGCCTACGAGCACCCGCTCTACAACCCGGCGTCCGTCGCGGCGCAGGCACGGCTGCCCGAGATCAACAGCGCGCGCGTCGTCTTCGCCGGCGCCTACCACGGCTGGGGCTTCCACGAGGACGGCGCACGCTCCGGCCTCGCGGCGGCCACCGCGCTGGGCCTCGACTGGCCGCTCGTGGTCCACGGCTCCACGCCCGACGTCGCGACGGGCGTCTACGACACCACGATCACCCACACCCGCCGGGCCCCGTTCGAGCGGCGCTTCGTGCACCGCTCGCACACGTGGGTCGTCGACCTCGACGACCTCCCCGACCACGGCGTCCTCGGCCGGTTCGAGGCGCGCGACCACCTCGGCTCGCCCGACAGCTCGATCCGTCACAACGTGGCCGCCTTCCTCGCGCAGCACGGGGTCGAGGTCGGCACCGGCAAGATCTTCATGGCGGCCCAGGCACGCGCCTTCGGCTACTGCTTCAACCCGATCTCGGTGTTCTGGTGCCACGACGAGTCCGGGGCGCTCGCCGCGACCGTGGTCGAGGTGCACAACACCTACGGCGACCGTCACGCCTACCTCGTCCACCCCGACGAGCAGGGCCGGGCGAGCGTCGACAAGGCCATGTACGTCTCCCCGTTCCACGGCACCGACGGCCACTACGACCTCGTCGTGCCACCCCCGACCGGCGACACCGCGAAGCTGCAGGTCGTCGTCGAGCTCACGAGCGACGGCGACCACCGGTTCACCGCCGCGATGACCGGCACCCGCACGGGCACCACGCCGCTGCGGGCGGCGCCCGCCGCCCTCCGCGGCAGCCTCCTCATCCGCGCCCACGGCATCTGGCTGTGGCTGCGCCGCCTCCCCATCCGTCCCCGCCCCACCCACTCCCAGAAAGGGGTGCAGTGAGATGACCGTCGACCAACAGCGCGTCGCCGCCAACCACTGGCCCGGCCTCGACATCGTGCCCTCGGGCCCCCGTGCCCGCATCTCCGCCCGCATCGCCCGCCGGCTGTTCCACGCCGCGGTGAACCGGCTCGACGTCACCGTGCTCTGCGACGGCGAGACGTGGGGCAGGGGCGGCCCCGTGATGGTGATCAGCCGGCCCGAGGAGTTCTGGGCGCGCATCGGCCGTCACCAGCTCATCGGCTTCGGCGAGGCGTACCTGACCGGCGCCTGGGACGCCGAGGACCTCGGCGGCTTCCTCGAGGTGCTCGCGGCCGAGATGCCGCGCCTGGTGCCCGAGAGCCTGCAGAAGCTGCGGGCCGTGGTCGTCAAGCGGCCGCCGTCGCACCAGAAGAGCAGCACCAAGAACTCCCAGAGCAACATCGCGCACCACTACGACCTGTCCAACGACCTGTTCGAGCGGTTCCTCGACCCCACGCTGAGCTACTCCTCGGCGCTCTTCGCCGGGGACCCGACGGCCGCCACGGCCGCGGACCTCGAGGAGGCGCAGGGTCGCAAGATCGAGCGGCTGCTCGACCAGGCCGGCGTCACCGCCGGCTCGCGCGTGCTCGAGATCGGGTCGGGCTGGGGCGAGCTGTGCATCCGCGCGGCCCGTCGCGGCGCGAGCGTCACCTCGCTGACCCTGTCGGTCGAGCAGAAGCGGCTCGCCGACGAGCGCATCGCGGCCGCGGGCTTCAGCGACCTGTGCAGCATCGAGATCTGCGACTACCGCGACGTCACGGGCAGCTACGACGCCGTGGTGTCGGTCGAGATGATCGAGGCCGTGGGCTGGCAGTACTGGCAGACCTACTTCGAGACCATCGACCGCGTCCTCGCCCCCGGCGGCAAGGTCGGCATCCAGGCGATCACGATGCCCCACGACCGGATGCTCGCGACCCGCAACACCTACACCTGGATCAACAAGTACATCTTCCCCGGCGGGTTCCTGCCCTCGGTGCAGGTCGTCGACGAGATCACGCGCGAGCACACCACGCTGCGGATGCAGCCGGCGTTCTCGATGGGGCAGCACTACGCCAAGACGCTCCAGCTGTGGGACGAGGCCTTCCTCGCCCACGGCCAGGAGGTCCTGCGGCTCGGCTTCGACGAGACCTTCCTGCGGATGTGGCACTTCTACCTCGAGTACTCCCGCGCCGGCTTCGCCTCGGGCTACATCGACGTCAACCAGCTGACCTTCACGAGGGACTGACCATGACGAGCAACCACACGGTCGTCGAGGAGGCCGGCCACGGCCGTCTCGAGACGCCTGAGGGCGTCGCGCACCGCCTGGCCGCGGCCGTCGCTCCCTTCGTCGGCGGCGAGCTGCCGGTCCGGCTCCGCGCCTGGGACGGCTCGGAGGCCGGGTCGGTCGACGGGCCGCTCGTCGTCCTCACCAGCGTGGACGCCGTCCGCCGCCTCCTCTGGCACCCGGGCGAGCTCGGGGCCGCCCAGGCCTACGTGACCGGCGAGCTCGACGTCCCCGTGCAGGACGGCTGGGACCTCGACAAGGCGCTCACCTACGCGTTCGCCGTCGCGAAGGAGCGCGGCCTGTCGGGCACGCGCCTCTCGCCGTCGGCCGTCGTCAAGGCGGTCCGTGCCGCGATCGACCTCGGCGCCCTCGGCCGGCCGCCGGCCGCTCCGGCGACGCAGGCGAACATCAAGGGCCGGTTGCACAGCGCGCTCCGCGACCGGCGCGCGATCAGCCACCACTACGACCTGTCCAACGAGTTCTACTCCCTGATCCTCGAGCCGAACATGGCCTACTCCTCGGGCTACCACTCCTCGCCCGAGCAGCCGCTGCAGGAGGCCCAGGAGGCCAAGCTCGACCTGGTCTGCACCAAGCTCGGCCTCACCGAGGGATCGACGCTGCTCGACATCGGGTGCGGCTGGGGCTCGATGTCGCTGCGCGCCGCGGAGAAGTTCGGCGCGAAGGTCGTCGGGGTGACGATCGCGGCCGAGCAGAAGAAGTTCATCGACGCGCGCATCGCCGAGCGCGGCCTGCAGGGTCGCGTCGAGATCCGCCTGCAGGACTACCGCGCGGTCCCCGAGCGCGACCACTTCGACGCCGTCTCCTCGATCGAGATGGGCGAGCACGTCGGCCAGAAGAACTACCCGACCTACGCCTCGGTGCTGCGCCGCTCGGTCAAGCCCGGCGGGCGGGTGCTGATCCAGCAGATGTCGCGCACGGGCAGGTGGCCCGGCGGCGGGCCCTTCATCGAGTCGTTCATCGCCCCCGACATGTACATGCGCCCGGTCGGCGAGACCGTCGCGTTCCTGGAGCGCGCGGGCCTCGAGGTCCGCGACGTGCACGGCCTGCGCGAGCACTACGTGCTGACCGTGGCCGGCTGGCTCGAGAACTTCTACGCCAACCGCGACCGGCTCGTCGAGCTGATGGGCGAGGAGGTCTACCGCGTCTGGGAGCTGTACCTCGTCGGCGGCTCGATGGCCTTCCGCGACGGCCGGATGGGCGTCGACCAGATCCTCATGGTGCGTCCCGACGGCCCCCACTCGCTCCCGCTCGTGCGTACCTTCCAAGGATGACCCCGGTCCTCCTCGCCCTCGGCGTCTCGCTGGCCACCGTCGTGATCGGCATGACCGTCACCGCGCTGCGCATCAAGCAGCTCGACAAGGCGGCGGTCGTCGACGTCACCTGGGGTGCGGGGTTCGTGCTCGTCGCGCTGGTCACGGCTCTCGTGGCGACGGCGACCGGCGACGGCGAGGCCTGGCGCCGCTGGCTGCTGGTCGGGCTCGTCGCGGTCTGGGGAGGACGCCTTGCCTGGCACGTGCGCTCCCGGGCGGTCGACGCCCACGCCGGCGCCGAGGACCCGCGCTACGCCGAGATGCTCGGCGGCCCGCCGTCGTCCGTCGGCATCGGCACGGTGGTGCGCCGGGTGCTGCTCGTGCAGGGCGTGGCGCAGTGGTTCGTGGCGGTGCCCGTGGCCGTCGGGGTCTTCCTCGACGTCGCGTGGTTGCCCGCCGTCGTCGCCGGCGTCGTGGTGTGGCTGGTCGGGATGTTCTTCGAGACCGTCGGTGACCGGCAGCTCGCGGCCTACAAGGCGACGCCGAAGGACCAGCGACCGCAGGTGATGGAGACCGGGCTCTGGGCCTGGACCCGGCACCCCAACTACTTCGGCGACGCCACCGTCTGGTGGGGTCTCTGGCTGGTCGGCGGCCTCGGCTCGGGCTGGGTGGCCGGCGTCGCCACCGTGCTGTGCCCGGTGGCGATGACGTTCTTCATCCGCAACGTCACCGGGGCCAAGCTGCTCGAGAAGACGATGATGCAGCGCCCGGGCTTCCCCGAGTACGCCGAGCGCGTGCCGATGTTCTTCCCCCGGCCGCCCCGCCGTTGAGGACCCGAGGCAACCCGGCCCGAGCCGGTGCCCCCTGGACCTGGATGCGCCTCCCGGCCCGGGATGTGCGGGACTCCCTCCCCGCTCGCCCGAGGCTACGGACGCCGGACGGTGACGCACCAGACCACTCGGGGCTGGTCCGAAGTGACTACGTGACGTGGGGTGGTCCGACCGCTCCCTCACCCGGAGGGGTGAAGGTGGGCGCAACTCGTCGGTAGCCACCCGCACCGCTGCCATCCTGACGCCGCGCGGAGGCCTCCGCGCGGCGGGCGAGGAGACGACATGGCGGCACCTGGGTGGTACCACGACGGGAACGGCGCCGAGCGCTACTGGGACGGCCGGGCCTGGACCGAGCACACCCGCGGGGTCGGGACTGCCTCCCCGGAGGCCACGGTGGGTCAGCCACACCCGGGGCCGGGCAGCACCACCTCCGGCAAGACCGTGCTCCTCGTGGTCGCCGCAGTCGTCGCGGTGCTGCTGGTCGGAGGGCTCGCGGTCGCCGTGCTCGTCGCGACCGGGGGCCGGACGAGCGAGCAGAAGGCGGAGGACGCCGCCTCCGACCTGGCCGACCAGCTCGCCGACCTGTCGCCGACCGACACTCCCACCTTCGACATCGACATCGACTACGACGGTGACCCCGAGTCCGTGGCTCTGGACTACTTCGACGCCTACGTCGCCCAGGACTGCAGCTTCCTCGACCTGTACGCGCCCGAGACGCTGACGAGCTACGGCGTCAGTGTCGACACGTGCGCCTCGCAGCCCGAGCTCTTCTTCACCGACGACACCACCGGGTGCGCCCTCGAGCTGGGCGAGGTGACCACCACCGGCAGCTCGGCCACCGGCCCCTACGCCATCAGCGGTTGCGCCGACCCGACGACCGACGAGACCGGGTCGATCGAGTGGGTGCTGCTCGGAGCCGAGTGGAAGATCGTGGACCTCTACCCCGACGACGAGTGAGCCGCCCTAGCCTGGCGTGGTGACCGACGACGACGTGCGCCTGGGCGAGGAGCTCACCCGGCTGGCCTCGGCCGACAACTTCCGCGACGTCGCGGGGCCCGGCTACACCACGGCCGACGGCACGCCGCTCGCCAGCGGCGTGTTCTTCCGCTCCAACGAGCTGCAGCTGCTCGACGAGGACGCCGAGACCCTGGCGGGCCTCGGCATCGTCGACGTCTACGACCTGCGGGAGGCGTTCGAGGTCGAGGCGCACCCCGACGTGGACGTCCCCGGGCTCGACGTGGCACGGCGTGCCCGTCGGCGGCATCCCTCCCGGCACCGGCGCCGAGCTGGCCAGCGCCGACGACGCCGTCGCCGCCATGAACGGGGTGTACACGCGGTTCGTCACCGACGAGGCCGCGCGCGCCTCGTTCGCGACGGTGCTGCACGGCCTCGCCGCCTCGACCCGGCCGCAGCTCTTCCACTGCACCGCCGGCAAGGACCGCACGGGCTGGGTCTCAGCCTTGCTGCTCGACCTCGCGGGCGTCCCGTGGGAGGCCGTCGAGGCCGACTACCTCGTGACGAACGAGCGGTCCGCCGGCACCCGGGAGAAGTACCTCGGCCTGGTGGCCGAGCACCTCGGCCCCGAGAAGGTGCCCACGTTCGAGCCGACCATGGTCGCCGACGTCGACTACCTGCGGACCGCGAAGGCCCAGGCCGTGGAGACCTACGGCTCGCTCGAGCGCTACCTGCGCGACGGTCTGGGACTCGACGAGGCAGAGCTCCAGGCCCTGCGCTCCCGCCTGCTCGCCTGACCCGCGTCTCAGGCGACCGGACGGTCGCCCTCGCCGGGGTGCGCCACGAGCGGGACGGTGGGGGTCGGGGCGGGGTCGACCGTGGCGTCGACCGAGCCGCGCAGCTCGGGCCCCTTCATCTCGGGCTCGAGCACGATCTCGTGGGTGTCGCCGTCGCGGCCGTCGAAGCGGACGACGACGGTCTCGAAACCCTTGTGCCGCTGCATCTGGGCGTACATGGCGTAGGCGCGGCGATCGGCGTCGGTGAGGTCGACGGCGTCGGTGAACGGCGTGAGCAGTGCCCGCGGCCACAGCCGGCGGGCGATCACCACGTTGACCTCGACGCCGAGGATGGCCATCACCGAGGCGATGTAGATGATGCCGATGAGCCCGAGGACGAACCCGAAGGTCTGGTTGAGCGACGTCGGTCCGGTGAGGACGCGGGTGACGTAGAGCGTGCCGAGCCACTGCAGGGCCTGCCAGAGCACGGCCACGGTGAACGCCCCCGGGGCGGCCCTCACCCCCTGGTCCCCGCGGGCCGCGGCGAACCTCATGAGGCCGGTGAGCACGAGCCCGACCACGAGCACCGTGGCGAGCTGGATGCCGATGCGGATCGTGGTGTTGATGCGGTCGCCGAACACCTCGGTGTTGGCGCCCACGGCCGAGAACACCGACAGCCCGATCACCGCGAGACCGGCGAACAGCAGGATCAGCAGGCTCTTGAGCCGGAGCAGGAACGGGTTCGGCCGGCTGTTGCGCGGGATGGCCCAGGCGGTGGCGAGCAGGTTCTGGATCGCCTGCCCCAGCCCCAGGGCCCCGTAGAGCGCGGCGAGGGACCCACCGACGACGGCGCCCGTCGACCCGGTGAGCCCCGACGGCCGGCCGAGCTCCTCCCCGACGATCGGGAACTGGCGCAGCGCGGAGTTGAGCACCTCCTCCTGCAGGTCGGGGTTGCCCTGGAGGATGAACCCGAAGATCGACGAGGCGAGGAGCAGCAGCGGGAAGATCGCGATGAAGGCGTAGTAGGTGATCGTGGCGGCGAGGTAGTTGCCCTGGTCGTCGAAGAACTTGTAGACCACCGCGAGCGGGAAGCCGAGAGGGCTGAAGCGTCGCTGCGTGCGGTCGACACCGCCCACGACACCCATGCCGTGAATCTACCCAGGAACCGTCAGCCGGCCCGCGTCATCGACCTCGAACAGCTCGACGGCGTCGCCCTCCACGTGCGCCGCGTCGGCACCCAGGGCCACCGCGATCTTGTTCGCGGCGTTGCGCATCACGTCGAGCACGACCTCGACCACCTGGGCGGGCGCGAGGTGCTCGCGGGCCGCGGCGACGTCGGCCGCCGGCACCGCGGCCGGCGTCCAGATGGCCGCGTCGGTGAGGGCGAGCGCGGCCCGCTGCGGCGGCGTGAGGCCGGCCGCGCGGTGGTCGTCGACCGCCGCGAACGTCGCGTCGTCCGCGCCCTCGCGGATCGCGCCGAGGCTGCGGCGCGACATGCAGACCCGGCACGCGTGCTGCCGGGCCCCGCGCAGCCGGACGAGCTCGGTGGTGACGGCGTCGAGGGTGTCGAGCCGGGCGACCTCGACCAGGACGTCGTCCATCACCGCGTGCGCGTCGGCGACCGGCACCGTGCCGACGTCGGGCCACGACGACGCACCGAGGACCTGGTCGAGGACCGACCGGACCCGCGGCACGTAGTCGGCCGCCCAGACGACCAGGGTCGCCTCGAAGACCGCGGCACCGCACGCGGCGAACCAGGCCCGTCGCAGGTCCGGGCCGACCTGCGTCACGTCGACGGCGAACTGCTCGGCGAGCTCGACCACCTCGGCCGGCACGTCGGGAGCGGGCGTCGCCGCCGGCGCGAGGCCGACCGCTGCGGGCGCGGCGGCCCGCACGGCATCGACCCAGGCGCTCGCCACCGGCTCGGGGCGGGCGGCGGCCAACCGGTCCAGGGCCGCGGCCGCCCGCGGGGCCCACGTCTCCAGCGCCGTGCGCCCGTCGGCTGCGTCGGCCACGTCAGTACGACTTGGGCAGGCCGAGCGAGTGCATCGCCACGAAGTTGAGGATCATCTCCCGGCTCACCGGCGCGATCCGGCCGACGCGCGTCGCGACCAGCAGCCCCGCCATGCCGTACTCCTGGGAGGCGCCGTAGCCGCCGTGGGTCTGCACCGCGCGGTCGACGACGTCGCACGCGGCCTCGGCGGCGGCGTACTTGGCCATGTTGGCGGCCTCCCCCGCGGCCAGCTCGTCGCCCGCGTCGTAGAGCGCCGCCGCCTTCTGCGTCATCAGGCGCGCCATCTCGATCTCGATGTGGCTCTGGGCGAGCGGGTGGGCGATCGCCTGGTGACCCCCGATCGGGCCCTTGAAGACGGTGCGCTCCTTGGCGTAGGACGTCGCCGCGTTCAGCGCGTAGCGCGCGAGGCCGAGGCTGAAGGACGCCGCCATGATGCGCTCGGGGTTCAGGCCGGCGAACAGCTGCACCAGGCCGCCGTTCTCGTCGCCGACGAGCGCGTCGGCCGGCAGCCGGACGTCGTCGATGAAGACCTGGAACTGCTTCTCCGGCGAGACCATCTCGACCGGGATGTGGTGGAACTCGAAGCCCGGGCTGTCGGTCGGGACGACGAGCAGCACCGGCTTCACCTTGCCGGTCCTGGCGTCCTCGGTGCGGGCGACGACCAGCACGTTGTCGGCCTCGTCGACCCCGGAGATCCAGATCTTCTGCCCCGAGAGCACCCACTCGTCGCCGTCACGCCGCGCCGTCGTGGTGATGTTGTGGGTGTTGGTCCCGGCGTCGGGCTCGGTGATCGCGAACGCCATGGTGCTCGTGCCGTCGCACAGGCCCGGGAGCCACCTCTGCTTCTGCTCCTCGGTGCCGTACCTGGTGATCACCGTCCCGCAGATCGCCGGGCTGACGACCATCAGCAGCAGCGGGCAGCCCTGGGCGGCGAGCTCCTCGCACACGGCCGCGATGTCGCCGATGCCGCCGCCCCCGCCGCCGTACTCCTCGGGGATGTTGATGCCGAGGTAGCCGTTCTTGCCGATCTCGAGCCACAGCTCGGTCGTCTTCTCCCCGGCGCGCGCCTTCTGGGTGAACCACTCCCGGCCGTACTTGCTCGCGAGCCTGGCGACCTGCTTGCGCAGCTCCTGACGTTCTTCGGACTCGGTGAACGCAGAGGTCATGTCAGTTCTCCTTCAACCACGGCAAGGACTTCACCGGCAGCGACCTGCGTACCGGGCTTCACGTTGATCTCGGTGACCGTGCCCGCGACGGGCGCGCTCACCGTGTGCTGCATCTTCATGGCCTCGAGGACGAGCACCGGCTCGCCCGCGGCGACCTGGGCCCCCTGCTCGACCGCGACCCTCACGACAGTGCCCGGCATCGGCGCCAGGAGGCTGCCGGTCGCCACGGCGTCCGCAGGGTCGGTGAACCGCGGCACCAGGGTGAGCGCCTGGTGGCCCGCGGGCCAGTCGACGTCGACCCGCAGTCCGGTGACGGCCACGGCGTACGTCGTCCGCACGCCGTCGACCTCGAGGACGACCTCGCTCGGGCTCGCGCTCACCACCACGACGCCGTCGACGGCGTACTCGCGGCCCCCGTACCAGCTGACCTCGACCTCGCCCTGGAAGCGGGTCACCTGGGGCTGGCTGACCACGTTGCGCCAGGCGACCGGCACGCCCTGCTGCACCGTGCGTCGGGCGCGGGCGTGCTCGGCGAGGGCGACCGTGGCCGCCACCGCCGGGCCGCGGCGGTCGACCGTCGGCGGCTCGGGCGGGTGCTCGGTGAGGAACGCCGTGCTCACCCGCCCGTCGAGGAAGGCCCGCGACGTGAGGATCGCGACCAGCTGCTCGCGGTTGGTGGTGACCCCGTGGATGCGCGCGCGGCGCAGCGCGCCGACCAGCTTGCGGGCCGCCTCGTCGCGGGTCGTGCCGTAGGCGATCACCTTGGCGAGCATCGCGTCGTAGTGCGTCGTCACCTCGTTGCCGGCGGCGAAGCCGGTGTCGACGCGGACGCCGTCGCCGGTGGGGATGTCGAACGCGGTGAGCAGCCCGCTCTGCGGCTGGTAGTCGGCGGCAGGGTCCTCGGCGTAGAGCCGGACCTCGATCGCGTGCCCGTCAGGCCTGGCGGGGAACCGGAGCTCGGAGGTCTCCCCCTCGGCCGTGCGCAGCTGCAGCTCGACGAGGTCCTGGTGGTAGACCATCTCGGTCACCGGGTGCTCGACCTGCAGCCGGGTGTTCATCTCGAGGAAGAAGAACCGCTCGCCCGCCTCGTCGTAGAGGAACTCGACCGTGCCGGCACCGCGGTACTGGATGGCCGCCGCCGCGGCGTAGGCCGCGTCGTGGATCGCCTCGCGGGTGCGACGGGTGAAGACACCGGGGGCCGGCGCCTCCTCGACCACCTTCTGGTGGCGTCGCTGGAGCGAGCAGTCGCGCTCGCCGAGGACGGCGATCCGGCCGGCCGCGTCGCCCCACACCTGCACCTCGACGTGACGCCCGCGCTCGACGTAGGTCTCGACGAACACGCTGCCGTCGCCGAACGCCGACAGCGCCTCCTCACGGGCGATCTCGATCTCGCCGGCGAGGCTCGCGAGGTCGCGGACGATGCGCATGCCGCGACCGCCACCACCCGCACTGGCCTTGACGATCAGCGGCAGGTCGGCCTCCGTCGCGCTCTCGGCGTCGAGGTTGCGCAGCACCGGGACGCCGGCGGCCTCCATCAGCTTCTTGGCCTCGATCTTCGAGCCCATCGCGTCGATGGCCTCGGGCTGCGGCCCGACCCAGACGAGCCCGGCGGCGATCACGTCGCGCGCGAACTGCGCGTTCTCGCTGAGGAACCCGTAGCCGGGGTGGACGGCGTCCGCCCCGGCCCGCTGGGCGGCCGCGATCACGAGGTCGCCGCGCAGGTAGGTGTCGGCCGGCGCCGTGCCGGGCAGGCGCACCGCGAGGTCGGCCTCGCCGACGTAGGGCAGGTCGCCGTCGGCGTCGGAGTGGATCGCGACGGTCTCGATGCCGAGCCGGCGGCAGGTGCGGAACACCCGGCTCGCGATCTCGGCGCGGTTGGCGACGAGGAGTCGTTGGATGGTCATGCGGCCTCCCTGACGGTGGTCGAGGAGGTTGCCGCGACGGTGGTTGAGGAGGTTGCGCTAGCAACCGTCTCGAAACCACCCCAGGGTCCTCGGGCCAGCTGGCATGGACGGGGAGGGGTTTCGAGACGGTCGCAGAGCGACCTCCTCGACCAGCGGGTTCTCGTCACGGCCTGAACACCCCGAACCGGTCGGTCCCGACGTAGGCCTTGTTCTCGATCACCGAGAGGCAGATGCCGAGGACGACCCGGGTGTCGCGCGGGTCGATCACGCCGTCGTCGTAGAGCATCCCGGAGAGGAAGTAGGGCAGCGACTGCTCCTCGACCTGGCCCTCGACCAGCTCCTTCACGCCCTTGAACCCCTCGGCGTCGAACACCTCGCCCTTCGACTCCGCCGACTGCTTCGCCACGATCTCGAGGACGCCGGCCAGCTGGGCCGGGCCCATGACCGCCGACTTGGCGCTGGGCCAGGTGAAGAGGAACCGCGGGTCGTAGGCGCGGCCGTTCATGCCGTAGTTGCCGGCGCCGTAGGACGCGCCCATGATCACCGTCAGGTGCGGCACGGTGGAGTTGCTGATGGCGTTGATCATCATCGCGCCGTGCTTGATGATGCCGCCCTGCTCGTACTCCTTGCCGACCATGTAGCCGGTCGTGTTGTGCAGGAACAGCAGGGGCGTGTCGGTCTGGTTGGCGAGCTGCACGAACTGCGTGGCCTTCTGCGCCTCCTCGCTGAACAGCACCCCCTGCGCGTTGGCGAGGATCCCGATCGGCCGCCCGTGCAGCCTGGCCCAGCCGGTGACGAGCGAGGTGCCGTAGAGCGGCTTGAACTCGTCGAACACCACACCGTTGCCCGCCGACACGCCGTCGCAGATGCGGGCGATCACCGCGCGCGGGTCGAACGGCTCCTTGAGGTCGGTCGGGATGAGGTCGAGCAGCTCGTCGGGGTCGGCGTCCGGCTCGGCGTACCCCCCGGTGGTCGAGGAGGTCGCGCCGGCGACCGTCTCGACACCCTTGCGCCAGTTGAGCCGCGCCACGATCCGTCGCCCGATCCGGATCGCGTCGTGCTCGTCGTCGGCGAGGTAGTCGGCGAGGCCCGACGTGCGGGCGTGCATCTCGGCGCCGCCCAGCGACTCGTCGTCCGACTCCTCGCCGGTCGCCATCTTGACCAGGGGCGGGCCGCCGAGGAAGACCTTGGCCTGCTCCTTGACCATGACGGTGTAGTCGCTCATCCCGGGCACGTAGGCGCCACCGGCGGTGGAGTTGCCGAAGACCAGCGCGATCGTCGGCAGCTTGGCCGCGCTCGAGCGCGTGATGTCGCGGAACAGCTTGCCGCCCGGGATGAAGATCTCCTTCTGCGTGGGCAGGTCGGCACCGCCGGACTCGACGAGCGCCACCGAGGGCAGCCCGTTCTCCACGGCGATCTGCGAGGCGCGGAAGATCTTCTTCACCGTCCACGGGTTGCTGGCGCCACCCTTCACCGAGGGGTCGTTCGCGGTGATCATGCACTCGACGCCCTCGATCACCCCGATGCCGGTGACGACGCTCGCGCCGACGGCGAAGTCGGAGCCCCACCCGGCCAGCGGGCTCAGCTCGAGGAAGGCCGAGCCCTCGTCGACGAGCAGCTCGATGCGCTCGCGCGGCATCAGCTTCCCGCGGTCGTGGTGGCGCTTGACGCTGCGCTCGCCACCACCCGCGACGGCCTTGGCGTGCTCGGCGTCGAGCGCCTCGAGCTTGGCCAGCATCGCCTCGCGGTTGGTGGGCGGGGTGTCGGTGACGCTCACGCCTCGAGCACCGCCTTCATCCGCTCCAGGGTGGTGCGCATGCCCTTCTCGTTGGTCCGGCCGCGGAGCCGGCCGAGCAGCGTCCAGTAGATGCGCATCGGGAGGGCCGGCTCGAGGCGGAAGTACTCGTGGAGGGTCGTGCCGGTGCCGTCGACGTCGGGCTCCATCCGGTAGCCCCAGTTGTTGACCGCCACCTTCTCGGTGCCGACCGCGAACTCGAACACCTCGTTCTCGACGCACCGGGTGACGATGCACGGCGACCAGTACGTCGGTCCGACGCCGTTGCGCTTCACGTGGCCAGCGAAGCTGGCGCCCACCTCGGGACCGGTCGACCCCTTGGTCCACTTGGCCTCGAAGGTCTCGGGGGAGAACTCCCCGATGCGGGTGACGTCGCTGACGAGCGCCCACACCTTCTCGACCGGCGCGTCGACGTGCAGCGAGACCTCGCTGCCGAGCGGCTTCATGATGCCCATGTCAGTGACTCCTTGTTGGTGACGACGACGGTGGCCGTGCAGGCCGCACGCTGGTCGAGGAGGTCGCTCTGCGACCGTCTCGAGACCACCGGGCGGTCAGGTCGTGGGGAGGGGATGGCAGGTGACGTGCGTGGTTTCGAGACGGTCCCTAGCGGGACCTCCTCAACCACCGTTGCCGTGGCCGCTGGCGGGACCTGCTCAACCACCGTGGCCGGCGTCGTCGTCACGACGCGTACCCCAGCAGTCGCGCGGCGAGGTCGGTGAGCACCTCGGTGGCGCCTCCCCCGATGGGGAGGATGCGGGCGTCGCGGTAGTGCCGCTCGACCTCGGTGCCGTGCATGTAGCCGGCGCCGCCGTGCAGCTGCACGGCCTGGTCGACCACGTAGGTGGCGGCGTCGCACGCGGTCTGCTTGGCCAGGCAGGCCTCGGCGATCACGTTCTCGCCGGCGACGTGGCGGCGGGCGACCTCGCGGGCGTAGACGCGGGCTACCTCGACCTGGCGCCGCATCTCGACGAGCTTGTGGCGCACCACCTGGTTGGCGACCAGCGGCTTGCCGAACGTCTCGCGGTCGCGGCAGTACCGCACGGTGAGCTCGAGCGCGCGGCCGGCGATGCCGTAGGCGTGCGTGGCGAGGCCGATCCGCTCGACGACGAACTGCTCGGCGATCTGGTAGAAGCCGTGGTTCTCCTCGCCGACCAGGTTGGTCACCGGCACCCGGACGTCGACGTAGCCCAGCTCGGCGGTGTCGCTGCAGTGCCAGCCCATCTTCGCCAGCGACCGGTCGACGGTGAAGCCGGGTGTGCCCCTCTCGACGACGACCAGGCTCACGCCCGCGTGACCGGGCCCGCCGGTGCGCACGGCGGTGGTCACGAAGTCGGCGCGGACGCCGCTCGTGATGAAGGTCTTCGACCCGTTGATGACGTACTGGTCGCCCTCCCGGACAGCCGTGGTCCGGATGCCGGCGACGTCCGACCCGCCGCCCGGCTCGGTGACCGCGAGCGAGCCGATGGTCTCGCCGGCGAGCGTCGGCCGCACGAACCGGTCGATCAGGTCCGCGTTGCCCGACGC
Organism: uncultured Actinomycetota bacterium; assembly: GCA_963830575.1. GTDB lineage: Bacteria > Actinomycetota > Actinomycetes > Propionibacteriales > Nocardioidaceae > Nocardioides. Next base: position 209,100 of record CAWHNR010000027.1, on the reverse strand, counting down.
GACGATGTGCGGCAGCGCGATGCCGTGGGTGAACAGCCCCGCCATCAGCCCGGACGACGCCCCCTCGGCGAACATCCCCTCCTGCAGGTCGCAGGTGTCGAGGAGGTCGCCACCCTCACCGCCGACGTCCTCGGGGAAGCCGACGCCGAGGATCCCCTGCTTGGCCGCGGCCGCGTGCAGCTCGCGCGGCATGGTCCCCTCGTCCTCCCACTGCTGGAGGTGCGGGGTGATCTCGCGGCGGGTGAACTCCGCCCCGAGGTCGTGGAGGTCGCTCATGTCAGGGAAGCCCTTCTGGCAGCAACGGTGCTCGACGACGGGGTCACAGCAATCCCTCCTGGATGTGGACCGAGCGCGAGCGCACCCACTCGCCCAACCCCTTGGCCTGCGGGTCGAAGCGGGTGGAGGCAGCGACGCCCTCGCCGAGCAGCCCGCGGAGGACCACGTTGACGGCGCCGAGGTTGGGGAGCACGTAGACCTCGACGGCACCGGGCGGGAGGTCCTTCGCCTCGGGCACGAGCTCGAGCACCTTGCGCGGGGTGATCAGCTTCGAGAGCCAGGTGACCCGCTCGGCGTACTTCTCCTCGCTGACCCCGTCGTGGGCGACCCAGAGGCCCAGGTTGGCGTCGCCGCCCTTGTCCCCGGAACGCGCGTGGACGAAGCTTCCCCAGCGGCGCCCGGCGGGTGACCGAGTCGAGGGGCGCGGGGTAGGGGGAGGGCCGGCGTCCGACGTCGTCGGGAGGCGACCCGAACGCGGTGGGGTCGGGGACGACCTCGCGTCGTCCGTCGGCGTGGACCACCGTGTGGGTCACGGCCGCGCGGTCGACGTACTCGGGACGGTAGACGCCGTACGGCGTGGGCGGTCCGGGCGGCGCGGTCATCGTGAAGCCCGGGTAGGAGCCGAGCGCGAGCTCGACGAGCGGACCGGTGAACGCCTTGCCGACCGGGCCGGCCTCGGCATCCATCGCCGTGACTCGCAGCAGGCAGCTGGCGCCCTCCTCGGTGTCGGCGTCGGCGAGCGGGAGCGCGGTGCGGGTCCAGGTGACCGACGCCGCCGTCAGGGCCGGGTCGAGCTGCGAGCGCACCCAGTCGGCCTTGGCGTCGATGTCGAGACCGGTGAGCACCAGCTCCATCGTGTTGCGGAACCCGCCGAGGGTGTTGACGCAGACCTTGAGCTGCTCGGGCGGCGCCTCGCCGCGGACGCCGGTCACCGCGACCCGGTCGACGCCGACCTGCTCGAGGCGGACGGTGTCGAGGTGCGTCGTGACGTCGGGGCCGAGGTAGCGGGTCGACTGGATCTCGTAGACCAGCTGGGCGGTGACGGTGTCGACGGTGACGGCGCCGCCGGTGCCGTCGTGCTTGGTGACCACGAAGCTGCCGTCGGCGGCGATCTCGGCGAGCGGGAAGCCCAGGGGCCTGCCGTCGAGGGGCAGCGTGGTGAAGCCGGAGAAGTTGCCGCCCGTGGCCTGGGTGCCGCACTCGAGCACGTGACCCGCGACGACGGCGCCGGCCAGCTCGTCGTACGAGGTCGGCGTCCACCCGAAGTGCGCGGCAGCCGGCCCCACGACGAGGGAGGCGTCGGTGACGCGGCCGGTGACCACCACGTCGGCGCCCTCGCGCAGCGCGGCCGCGATGCCGAAGCCGCCGAGGTAGGCGTTGGCGGTCAGGGCGTCGTCGAAGCCCAGGCTGCGGACGTCGTCGCCCTCGACGTGGGCGACGGCGGCGTCGAGCCCGAGCCCGGCCGCGACCTCGCGCAGCCTGTCGGCGAGCCCGGCGGGGTTGAGGCCGCCGGCGTTGCTCACGATCTTCACGCCGCGCTCGAGCGCCAGCCCGAGGCAGTCCTCGACCTGGCGCACGAAGGTGCGGGCGTAGCCGAGGCGCGGGTCCTTCATCGTGTCCTTGCCGAGGATCAGCATCGTCAGCTCGGCGAGGTAGTCGCCGGTGAGGACGTCGAGGCCGTGACCGTCGGCGTCGCCCTCGAGCATCTGGCGCATCGCGGCCAGCCGGTCGCCGTAGAAGCCCGAGCAGTTGCCGACCCGCAGCACGTCAGCCACCGTGGACCGCCTCCCGGCCCGGGCCGGCCGGGCCGGCGAAGCACTGGGCGAGGTCGAGCCAGGCGTCGGCGCCCGGGCCCTGGGCGACGAGGTCGGTGTCGTCACGGTGCACCCGCTGCGTGACGAGCTCGCAGAACGCGAGGGCGCTGCCGGAGACCCTCTCGGGTGCGTCCTCGGCGCCCCAGGTCCACAGCTCGCCGCTCGGCGCGACGAGCTCGACGCGCACCTCGGCCTCGGGCACGTCGCGACCGTTGTTGGCGAACGAGTAGCCCCGGGTGCGGACGCCGATGTGGGCCACGTGCTTGATCCGGTCGGTCTGCTCCACCCGGAGCCCGAGGGCGTCGTGCACGTCGAGCGAGTGGGCCCAGGTCTCCATGAACCGCGCCGTCACCATCGACGGCGCCGCCATCGGCGGGCCGAACCAGGGCATCTTCTGGCCCTCGGGGAGCTCCCGCAGCGCTGCGGGCAGGGCCGCGCGGGCGGCGTCCCACCGCGCGAGCAGGTCGGGCGTCGGCAGGGCGGCCAGCTGGTGCGCGCCGGTGTCGACGAAGCCGGTGGGGTCGCTCATCGCGGCGAGCACGATGGCGTCCCAGGCGGCCTGGTCGACGTGGGACCGAGCAGCGGCTGCGGCGGTCTCGTCGGTCCAGAGCAGGTGGGCGACCTGGGTGGCGACGGTCCAGCCGGCCGCGGGGGTGGCGGTGGCCCAGCCGGCCGCGTCGAGGTCGGCGACGACGGCGCGGAGCCGGTCGCCCTCGGCGGCGAGGTCGTCGAGCAGGTCGTCGAGGAGGCTCATGCGGGAGTGCCCTTCAGCTGCTGGTCGAGGACGGCGGCCCACTGGTCGAGGATCCGGCCGCGGCGCCGCGCGTCGGCGGTGATGGTCGAGGCGAGGCCGAGGCCGCGCACCAGGTCGAGGGTGGCCTGCACCAGCTCGCGCACGCCGGGGCGCGTCTCGTCGGCCCCCAGCACCTCGACGGTGAGCCGGTGGGTCTCGCGGCCGACGCGGTTCTCGAGCGGCCCGACGGCGGCCAGCAGCGCGGGGTCGGTACGGGCGGCGACCCACAGCTCGAGGGCCGCGGTGAAGACCGGGGAGGTGAAGTGGTCCCCCAGCACCTGCAGCACGGCCCGGGTGCGCTGCCGCCCGTCCGGCAGCGCCTGCACGGCGTCGGCCAGCTCCTGGCCGCGCACGGCGGTGAGGTGCTCGACCGCGGCGACGACCAGGTCGTTCTTCGTCGGGAAGTGGTGCAGCTGGGCCCCCCGGCTCACCCCTGCCCGCTCGGAGACCAGCGTGGTCGACGTCCCGGCGAAGCCCTTCTCGACCAGGCACTCGACCGTGGCCTCGAGCAGCCGCGCCCGCATCGCCCGGGTGCGCTCCTCCTGGGGCACCCTCGCGGTCGCCGACGTCGTCACGTCAGCGACCCTGCCGCACCCACCAACAAACAGTCAAGCCTGACTTTATGTTTGCCTCCTCGCCCACCACCCGGTGCACCACAGCGCCCAGGCCACCAGCACCGGCTGGAAGAACAGCCGCACCACCCGGCTCGTCGTCGAGTCGAGGCCGAACGAGTCGGAGCCGTGGACGGCCTGCCACACGTTCCCGGGGAACACCGCGACGAAGAAGACCGCGACCACCCAGCCGAGCCGGGCGAGGAGGTCGCCCCGCAACGCGAGCAGGGCGACCCCGAGCACCAGCTCGACGACCCCGGAGACGATCACCACCTCCTCCCGCAGCGGCAGGAAGGTCGGCACCTGCCCGAGGAACTCCTCGGTCGAGCGGAAGTGCGCCACCCCGGCCACGAGCAGCGCCGCGGCGAGGAGCAGCCGGCCGGCGAGCCGCGCCCCTCCGGCGAGCGTCACGGCGCGAGGTCGCTGACGGTCGCCGCGACGAAGGGGTGGTCGGACACCTCGTCGCCGTAGGTCGAGCCGTCGGAGGCGTACCCGCTGAACGTCGCACCGGCGCCGAGGATCCAGTCGATCTGCGTCTCCTCGGGAGGCGTGCACTCCCCGTCGTCGTACGCAGCCCCCGTTGGCCGAGACGAGCAGCCCGCCCTTCGCCAGTGGGCAGTACGCCTCCTCGTGCGCGTTGAGGTCGCCGACGAGGAACACGACGCGCCCCCGCCTGCGCTCCTCGGCCACGAAGGCCCGCTCGATCAGGACCGCCTCCTCCCGGTACGCGGACGCGTCGTGACCGACGTCCGCCGGGTTGTGGACGCCGAGCAGCGTGATCTCCTCACCGCTCGCCCGGAGCCGCAGCCGGACCACCGGCATCCGCTTCGGGTGCCCGCGGAAGTACGGGATGGTCACGAAGGACGTCGACAGCTTGGCGAACATCGAGCGCCGCCACATCACGCCGTTGTCGCGCTCGCCGTGGTAGCCGTAGGTGTCGCGCACCTCGTCGAACAGGGCGCGCTTCTGGGCGTCCTGGAACTCCTGGATCCCGAGGAGGTCGGGCTCGAACGACTCGAGGCGCTCGACGATGCCCGGCACCCGCTCGACCCCCGTCCCCCACGCCTTGACGCCGTCGCCGTCGCCCGCGGTGTGGTTGGAGCCGAGCACGTTGAAGGTCGCGATCGTCAGCACCCGCTCGGCGGGCAGGTCGTCGGGCGAGGCCGGTTCACGCTTGTCCTTCGTGGTGCCGGCGCTGCAGCCGGCCAGCAGCAGTGCCAGCAGCAGGGCCAGCACGACGACACCGGCTCGCGACGACCTCATGCGTCGATCCTCTCCTCAACCGCGATCCGCAGCTCGACGCCGGCCACCAGGTGGGTGAGGCCGCGGTGCTCGTGGGTCCGCCACGCGACGACGGCGTGCAGCAGCGCGAGCGGCACCAGCGCGAGCCCCGTCCAGCCCGACACGGTCAGCACCAGCAGCGCGACGACGTACACCGGCGCCACCCCGACGGCGAGCATCAGCAGCCGCACGGGCACCGACCCCGCACGCGCGCCGACGGGCCGAACCGCCACGACGTGGTCGCCGACCGACCGACCGCTCACCACGACACTGACCACCTCGACCACGAACGGGACGCCGAGCGCGAGCGCGGTCTGCACGTCGCGGTCGAACGAGCCCGGGCCGTACACGCCCCAGCCCCGGTAGACCGCGGCGACCGCGGCACCCACGACCACCAGGAACAGGCCGTCGCTCAGCATGCCGACCAGCCGGCGTCCGAGGCTGATCGTCGTGGGCAGCGGTGGCGTGGACTCGTCGCGCCGGTCGAGGAACGACGAACGCCAGGAGCGAGCCGCCCGCGGCGCCGAGGGTGTTGACGACGAGGTCGAGGGTGTCGAACTGGCGGTAGGCGCAGTCGTAGACGCCCCAGTCGCCGGTGCGCTGCGTGACCTCGATCAGGAGCGACGTCGCGAGGCCGACCGCCGTGGCCGTGACGACGCCGCGACGGAGGATGACCCGCAGGTAGTAGCCGAGCGGCACGAACAGCAGCACGTTGAGCGCCACCTGGAGGAACGCGGGGTCGCGCAGCAGGTCACCACCGTGGCCGATCAGCCGCAGCGACTCCGTGGGGTCGAGCCGGCTGGCCTTGCACGGGTAGGAGTCGGGCACCGGGGTGGGGAGCAGCGTGTAGGTCCACAGCGCCAAGCCGTAGACCGCACCGCTGAGCAGCACCGCGAGGTCCTTCGGCTGCAGCCTGCCGTCGAGCCGGTACTGGTAGGCGGCCGTCGGCACGAGCAGCACGATCGCCACGACGGTGCCCAGCGCGATCGCCACGAGTGCGTTCGTCGCCTGGTCCCCCACGGCCCGAACGCTAGCGGCTCCACGACCTAGGTTGCTAGCATCCTCGCATGCCGTCGGACCGAGCCACCAAGACGCAGTTCAACGTCTACCTGCCACCCGAGCTCGTCCGCGCCGTCAAGCACCGCGCCATCGACGACGGGACGTCGCTCTCCGCGCTCGTCGAGGCCGCCCTCACCGCCTACCTCTCGGAGGAGTCATGACCGGCATCGTCGTCCGCCCCGTCCGCTTCACCGACAGGCTCGACGAGCTGCGCCAGCTGTGCGTGCTGCTCGGGCTGGCGCCGCGCATCGAGTCCGAGCGCCCCGGATGGCTCGACCTGTCGGCTCGCGGTGGCCTGCTGGCACTCCACACCGCCTCCGGGAGCGACAGCGGCGCGGCCCCGGGCGAGACCCGGCTGTCGTTCGAGGTCCAGGACGCCGACGAGGTGAGGGAGCGTCTCCTCGCAGCGGGCTTCGCCGACGCCACGGTCTACGACGAGGCCTACGGCCGGGTCCTCACCGTCACCGACCCGTTCGGCGTCGAGGTCATGCTCGACGAGCAGGCCGCCGACCTCTACGGCTACCGGCGTCACCCGGAGGCCACGCCGGGCGTCGCCTCGGTGGTCCCTGTCCGTTTCACCGACGACGCCGCGACGTACCACCGGTTCCTCACCGCCCTCGGGCTCACGGGCACCCCCGACCCCGGCGGCTACTCCGCCTACGGATCGGGCGGCCACGGGGAGGTCGGCGTCCACCACGTCTACGCGTCCGACCTGCCCGTGCTCGGCCCGGCCGGCGTGCACCTCACGGTGACCGTCGATGCAGGCACGCTCGGCGAGGTGGAGCAGCGACTCCGCGGTGCCGGGTTCGCGGTGGAGCGGTCGGACGAGGACTTCGGGTCCTTCCTCGAGCTCGTCGACCCCGACGGTCAGAGCATCCAGGTCCACGGCTCATGACGACCGGACCGCGGCTCGACCCGACCACCGCGCGACCCGCCTCGGTCCTCCACGACCGGCAGTTCCTCCGCTACCTGGTCGCCCGCTGCCTGTCGCTGACCGGCAGCCTCGTCACCCTGGTGGCGCTGCCGATCCTCGTCTACCGGATCAGCGGGTCCGCCTCGCTGACCGCGCTCGTCGCGGCCTGCGAGGCGATGCCGTACCTGCTGTTCGGGCTGCTGGCGGGCGCGCTCACCGACCGCTGGAACCGCAAGCGGGTGATGATCGCCGCGGACGTCGTCTCCTCGGCCCTGGTGCTGTCGCTGCCGGTGGCGCACCTGCTCGCCGAGGTCACCGTCCCGCACGTGCTCGCCATCGCGTTCCTCGGTCCGGCCGTGGGGGTCTTCTTCGACGGGGCCGTGTTCGGAGCGGTGCCGACGCTCGTCGGGCGGGACCGGATCGCCGAGGCCAACGCCTACACCTGGGGCATCAGCTCGGTGGCCGAGATCGTCGTCCCGTCGCTGACGGGACTCGCGCTGGCGGTGCTCCACCCCTCGACGCTGCTCCTCGTCGACGCCGTCACCTTCGCCGTCTCGGCCGCGCTGATCGCCGGCATCGTGCGACCCATGCACGACGCGTCGCGCGAGCGGCCGCCGCTGACCGTCGGCCAGCTCGGGCGCGACGTCCGCGAGGGGCTCGACTACCTGGTGCGGCACGCGGGCGTCCGCACCATGACGATCATCGGGTTCCTGCAGTGCGCCGCCACCGGGGGCTTCGTGGCGCTCGAGGTCGTCTGGCTCGACCGTCACCTCGGCGTCGGCACCGAGGGCCTGCGGTTCGGCGTGGTCTTCGGCTCCTGGGCGGTCGGCGGGCTGGTCGCCGCCCTCCTGCTGCCCCGGGTGCTCCGCCACGTCTCCCCGGCCTGGATCACCCTGGTGTCGCTGCCCCCGGCGGCGGTCGGCGCCCTGGCGATCCCGCCGCTCGAGGCCTGGTGGCTCGCCGCCCCGGCCCTCGCCGTGTGGAGCGTCTTCAGCTCGATGGTCGTCATGAACTCCATCAGCTACCGCCAGATGGTGACCCCGGAGCACCTGTTGGGTCGCGTCAACACCGCGGGCCGCATGCTCGCGTGGGGCTTCGGCTGGACCGGTGGCGCCTTCGCCGCCAGCGCGCTGGTCGGCCTGCTCGGCACGGTCGCCACGATGGAGACGCTCGCCCTCGGGTTCGTCGTGGCCACGGTCGTCGCCTGGACGTCGCCGTTGCGGCGGGAGCCGTTCAGGCCGGACTGACGGTGGTCGAGGTGCGAGGCCCGAGGGACGAGGGCCGAGCCTCGAGACCTCCGCAGCGTCATGGTGCTCGCGCGCGACTGGCGAGTGGCGTCACCAGGTCTCGAGGCCGCGCCCTCGTCCCTCGGGCGCGGCACCTCGACCACCGTGGACGCGTCACCGGTAGGTGAGCAGCTCCTGCGGCAGGTGCTCGTGCTCGTTGTAGGTCAGCAGCCGCGCCCCGGTCGACCCGACGACGACCCGCGTGACGGAGGAGTTCACGATCACGGTGTTGAGCCGCTGCCACCGGCGCGCGAAGGCGTCGTCGTCCCCGCAGTCGGGGTCGACCAGCGCCGCCACCACGAGGGCGATCACGCCGCCCGAGGTCACCACGACGACCGTCTCGCCGGAGCCGGCGAGCGAGACGGCGCGCGACAAGCGCACCGGCAGCGCGGTCGCGGAAGCCGAGGTAGCTCTCGGCGTACTCGCCGTCGCCGGAGGTCCACCGGGCGGTGGCCCGCTCGAAGACCTGCTGGAACGCACGGCGGTCCAGCTCGCCCGACGGCGGGTCCCCGCCCTCCTGGCTCAGGTGCGCGGCGACCAGGGCGACGTGGTCGAACTCGTTCCATGCGGCGTCCTCGACGACGCGGTCGAGCGACCAGCCCCCGCCCGTGGCCATCGACTCGAGCGTCTCGCGGTGCCGGCGCATGTCACCCCGCACCAGCGCGGTCGGCCGCACGCCGCCGTGCGCCAGGTGCGCCCCGAGGGACTCGGCCTGCCGCCACCCGATCGGCGAGAGGACGTCGTAGTCGTCGGCCCCGAAGGAGGCCTGCCCGTGCCGCACGAGCAGCACCCTCCCCATCAGCGCGCCCCGGCGACGAGCGCGCGGCACCGGGTCTCGAGGTAGCCGACGGCCGGGCCGAACACGGCGAACGCCTCGTTGGTGGTCTGCCGGTGCACGTAGCGGTACCAGATCTGCTGGGCGATCACGGCGAGGCGGAACAGCCCGAACACCTCGTAGAACCGCCACCCGTCGGCGTCGAGCGACAGGCCGGCTCGCTCGCAGTAGCGCGCGACGACCTGCTCACGCGTCCACATCCCCGGCGTGGTGGTGGGCTGGCGCCGGAACAGCTGGAAGAACTCGTCGTCGCCCGGCTCGACCCAGTAGGCGAGCGCGCCGCCCAGGTCCATCAGCGGGTCGCCCACCGTCGCCATCTCCCAGTCGAGGACGCCGACCACCGCATGGGTGTCGCGGTGCAGGACGAGGTTGTCGAAGCGGAAGTCGTTGTGGATCAGCCGCTGGCCGACGTCGCGCGGCTGCTCGGCCGCCAGCCAGCTCGCGATGTCGCTCCAGTCGCCGGTGTCGTCGGTGCGCGCGTCCTCGAACCGCGCGGTCCACCCGCCGACCTGGCGCCGCACGTAGCCGTCGCCCTTGCCGAGCGCGGCGAGCTCGGGCACGGCGTCGACGTCCACCGAGTGCAGGGCCACGAGCACGTCGAGCACCTGGTCGCAGAGCGCGTCGACCTGCTCGGGGGTGGTGTCGAACCCGAGCTCCATCCGCGGGATGACGCCGTCGACCTTCTCCATGACGTAGAACTCCGAGCCGATCACGGACGGGTCGGCGCAGTGCCCCACCATCGTCGGCACGTAGGGGAACACCGGCGCGAGCGCCTTCTGCACGGTGTGCTCACGGCCCATGTCGTGGGCGCCCCTCGCCTTCGCCCCTGCCGGTGGACGCCGGAGGATCAGGTCGGGCCCGGACTCGTAGCGCAGCAGGTAGGTCAGGTTCGACGCGCCACCGGCGAACTGCCGCACCTCGGCGATGTCGCCGCGGCCGATCCAGTCGGCGACCGCGCGCACGTTGAAGGAGTCCTCGTCGCGGACGGGCTTGGCCGGGTTGCCGTCGGTGGTCGCCACCCCTCGGACGCTACCGGTGCCGCCACGCGCGTCCTCCACTGATTGTCCGGTCCGTCTTGTATTCGAACACCTGTTCGTATAACATAGGCGCATGGACCTGGCCGAGTGCGTGACCGTCGAGGACGACGTCTCGTCCTTGATGGTCGACGTCGAGCCGCCGGGCACGCGGGACGCCGCCTGGGACGCCCTGGCCGAGGACCCGTACTTCTCAGCGCCTGCCTGCGACCTGGCCGACGCCGCGCCGACCCCCCGGTCGCTGCTCCGGCAGGCGAGGGTGGCCCGCAGGCGACGCGAGGACGCCGAGCGCGACGCCCTCGAGATCGCCTTGGAATGGGCGCGGTCGCACCCCGTCACGGTGACCAACGGCAAGCCCGGCAAGGCGTGGGAGGTCGACAGGCGCCGGTCCTGCTCCCCCGAGGCGGCGCTCAGCGAGCTCGACCCCGAGCTCCGTGCCGCGATGGAGCAGGCCGGGAGCGACCGCGACGTGGTCGACCTCGTCGACTGGTACGGCATCCCGCCGGTGGCCTGGGACGCTCCTGCTGCCCTCGGGGCGGCGATGGGGCTGACGACCTTCAGCGGCAAGCTCCTGATGCGCGACGCGCTGATCGCGGCGCACCGGCTCCCGCAGATCTGGAAGCAGCTGCGTGCGGGCGGCGCCCAGGCCCGGCAGGTCCGCAAGGTCGCGGAGCGGATGGTCGGCCAGCCCGCCGACGTCTGCGAGGCCGTCGACGCCGCCCTCGCCCCGCACCTGCGCAGCTACGGGCCGGTGATGATCGACCGCGAGATCGACGCGATCCTGCAGCGCCTCCACGTCGAGTCCCGTGAGCTCGGGCTCGAGGAGGAGAAGGAGAAGCGCGACGTCGTCCTCGACGACTCCGGCGTCGAGCTCACCGGCAACGCCTTCCTCGGAGCCACCGGCGACTACCACGACCTGGCCGCCTTCGAGCGGATGGTCGCGCGGGTCGCCGAGATCCTGAAGCAGCAGGGCTCGACCGACTCCCTCGGCGTCCGCCGGGCCCGCGCGGTCGGCATCCTCGCCGACCCCCACCTGGCCGCGACCTACCTCGACGGCGCCGAGCCGCCCAGGCCCGCCAAGCAGCTCGTCCTGTTCCTCCACCTCTCCGTCGAGGCCCTCACGACGTTCTTCCCCCTCGCCCGGGTCGAGGACCTCGGACCGGTGCTCGAGCAGATGGTCCGCGAGTGGTGCGGGCGCACCGACACCCACCTCACCGTCAAGCCGGTGATCGACCTCGACGGCCACCGCCAGACCGACGCCTACGAGATCCCCGACAAGCTCGCCGAGCAGGTGGTCCTGACCCACCCCCGCTGCGTCTTCGCCTACTGCCGGCACCGAAGTCGACGCTGCGACAAGGACCACATCCGTCCCCACAACCAGGGCGGCCCGACCTGCTCGTGCAACCTGGCTCCGCTGTGTCGGCACCACCACCAGCTCAAGACGCACGCCGGGTGGCGCTACCTGCGGATCGACGAGACGACGTTCCTCTGGGTCGACCCCCACGGCTTCCTCTACTACCGCGACCGGTTCGGCACGCGGCACCTCGGCGACCTCTAGCGACGCCTACCGCCGCGCCCCGTACTTGCCCAGCTCCAGCCGCGCGATCACACCACGGTGCACCTCGTCGGGCCCGTCGGCCAGCCGCAGCGCACGCGCCGCCGTCCAGGCGCCCGCGAGCGGGTGGTCGTCGGAGAGCCCGCCGCCGCCGTGCAGCTGCATGGCCATGTCGACGACCTTCTGGGCCATGTTCGGCGCCGCGACCTTGATCTGCGCGACCTCGCTGAGCGCGTTGAGCGGGCCGCCGACGTCGAGCTTCCACGCGGCGTTCAGGACCAGCAACCGCGTGGAGTCGATGGCGATGCGAGCCTCCGCGATGCGCTCGCGGTTGCCGCCCAGGTTGGCGAGCGGCTTGCCGAACGCCGTCCGGCTCCAGGGAGCGCCGACAGGCCAGCTCGAGGGCCATCTCGGCCAGCCCGATCAGTCGCATGCAGTGGTGGACCCGACCCGGGCCGAGCCGTCCCTGGGCGATCGAGAAGGCCTCGCCCGGGCCGCCGATCACGTTGCCCAGCGGCACCCGCACGTCGGTGAACGAGACCTCGCCGTGCCCGAGCGGCTCGTCGTGGAAGCCCATGGTGGCGAGCATCCGCTCGACCTTGACGCCCGGCGCGTCACGCGGCACCAGCACCATGGTGTGGCGGTGGTGCCGGTCGGCGTCGGGATCGGTCAGCCCCATGAACACGAAGACCTTGCAGTCGGGGTGGCCCACCCCGGTCGACCACCACTTGCGGCCGTTGATCACCATCTCGTCACCGTCGACGACCGCGGTCGCCTCCATGTTGGTGGCGTCGGACGACGCGACGTCCGGCTCGGTCATCGCGAACGCCGAGCGGATGCGGCCCTCGAGCAGCGGCACCAGCCACTCCTCCTGCTGGGCACGCGACCCGTACTTGAGCAGCACCTCCATGTTGCCGGTGTCGGGGGCGTTGCAGTTGAGCACCAGCGGCGCGATCGCCGAACGGCCGGTGAGCTCGGCGATCGGGGCGTAGTCGAGGTTGCTGAGCCCCTCACCGAAGCCCTCCCCCACCTCGACGGGGTGCCCCACCGGGAGGAAGAGGTTCCACAACCCGGCGGCGCGGGCCTTGGCCTTGAGCTCGTCGATGACCGGGAGCGGCTGCCACGGGTCGCCCGTGCGGCGGGCCTCGGCGAGGTCGCGGTGGTACTGACCCTCGACCGGCGTCACCTCCTCGTCGAGGAACTGCTTCACGCGGGCGGTCAGGTCGGCGGCTCGGGCTGAAGGGGCGAAGTCCACGCTCGGCACGGTAGCGCGCTCCCGCATGGCACGATCAGCCCGTGCTCCGCCCGCTCCTCGCCGCGTCCGTCGCGCTCCTCGCCCTCCTCGCCACGGGGTGCGAGAGCGACGGGATCGACCAGGACCCCGACCCCGTCCCGCCCTCGGCCGAGGTCCTCGCCGGCCTCGCCGCCCTCTACGCGGGCACCGACCCCTCCGAGGCCGAGGTCCGCGAGGCCGCGTGCTTCGCCGACGCCCTCGCCGAGCGCCTCTCCGTCGAGGAGCTCAAGGCCGCCGAGCTCGTCCAGGACGACGGCACGGTCACCACCGCCGCCCCGATGCTCGACGTCGACACCGCGACCGCCTGGGTCGACGCCCAGGCCTCCTGCGTCCCGTTCGCCGAGGTCTCGACCCGCGCCCTCGCCGTCCAGTCGAAGGGCAAGCTCGACGAGGCCGCCTACCGCGCCTGCTTCGAGGGCGCGATCACCGACGACGAGCTGCGCACCGCCCTGATCGCCACCCTCACCGGCGGCTTCAGCAGCCCCGAGGTCGCCGTCCTCAGCGAGGCGCAGGCCACGTGCGCCGAGGACGCCCTCCCCACGGACTGACTGACGCACGCCCCGTGAAGGTCGAGGAGGCCGGCCACGGCCGTCACGAGACCCCCGCAACCGCCGCTGCCCACCCTCCCCGTGGAGGTCGAGGAGGCCGGCCACGGCCGTCACGAGACCCCCGTGTGGTGGTCGAGGAGGCCGGCCACGGCCGTCACGAGACCCCCGCAGCCGAAGCAGAAAGGTTCCCGGACGGTCGACGACGCCGGTAGCGTGCGGCGATGCGAGGTCGACGCCGGCGCCTTCCTGATCCAGCAGCCGAGGTGCAGAAGCTCGACCTCGCGCGCGACGCCATGATCGAACGGGTCGACCGCCAGCTCTCCGAGCCGGCACCGGCCGTGGCCGCGCTGCCCCAGAGCCGGGTGCGGCGTCGCCGCCGTCGCAAGGACTGAGTCGTCCGGGCACCGGCGGCTCGCGCCACGCGAGGAGGGGCAAGGTCCGACGCGTCGCCCGCTGCCGGGACACTCACTCCATGACGGCAGCGACTGTGGTGTTCACCGACGGAGCGTGCGAACGCAACCCGGGCGGCCGTGGCGGTTGGGGCTGGGTCGTCGACGCCGACACCTTCGGCCTGGGTGGTGACCCGTCGACGACCAACCAGCGCATGGAGATCCGCGCCGCCTTCGAGGCGGTCCGCGCGCTCCCGGGCCCGCTGGCCGTGTGGTCGGACTCGCGGTACGTCGTCGACTGCTTCGAGAAGGGCTGGTGGCGCAACTGGCACAGGAACGGCTGGGTGAACTCCAAGAAGGAGCCGGTGGCGAACCGCGACCTCTGGGAGCCGTTCGTCGAGCTGGTGGTCGCGGGTGACGTGACGTTCCAGTGGGTGAAGGGGCACTCCGGGGTCGACCTCAACGAGGTAGCCGACCGGCTGGCCAACGCGGGCATGCTGGGCGAGACCGTGACGTCGCCGCTCGACCTCGCGGCGACCGTGATCGCGGCCGACGTCGCCGCGAAGGCCAGTGGCCGGTTCGTGGTGCGCGCGAAGTGGACCGCCCCGTGCAAGGCGTGCGGTGACCGGTACGCCGTGGGCGCGAACGTCACGAAGAACGACGTCGGGTGGGTCCACGCGGAGTGCGCGGCCACGTAGTCCTGGCTGTGGCGCCGGGGCGGGCCGGCAGCGTCGGCTGCGGGGGTCTCGTGACGGCCGTGACCGGCCTCCTCGACCACCACACCGGGAGGGTGGCAGCGTCGGCTGCGGGGGTCTCGTGACGGCCGTGACCGGCCTCCTCGACCTCCACGCGGAGGGTCTCGCGACGGCCGTGACCGGCCTCCTCGACCACCACACCGGGTCAGGCGACGGCGACGGTGGTGATGACGCGGGCGCGCTCGAAGGGGTTCGTCCACGCGCGGCGGGCGCGGAGGAGGCGCAAGGCCGACCAGGCGAGCATCGGGACGGCGACGAGGGCCGAGACCTGCCAGTCGCGCACCTCCGACAGGGCGGAGAAGACGCAGGCCCGTGACGGTGGTCGAGAGGGCGAGGCGGGAGGAGTAGGCGACCATCATCGCCGGGGGCGCGGGGGTGGCGCGGGAGGAGCGCAGGTCGACGGCGAAGGGCCGGGCGGCCGACCAGCGCATCGCGGCGGCGACCACCTGGGTCGTCACCACCAGGAGGGTCGCGACGAGGGCCGTCAGCTGGGGTGCGGTGGGCAGGCCGGCGCGCAGGCCGGCGACGGCGACCGTCAGGAACGAGGCGGCGAGCAGGAACTCGGCGAGCACGTAGGCGCGGGCGTCGAACACGGTGCCGGCCGGGACCGGGAGCGACTCGCGCCACAGGGCGCCGCGGCTGTCGAGGCACCAGGCGTTGACGCCGTAGAGGAGGGCGCCGCCGGAGGCGACGAGGCCGGGGAGGATGGTCATCGAGCCCCACTGCAGGTCGCCGAGCAGGGCGACGACGCCGGGCCCGAGGGCCAGCACCACCAGGCCGCGTCGCATCGGGACCGCCCGCCACACCGACGCGCGGTCGATCCGGACCATGGCGCCGAGCACGCTCGAGGCCATCGTGCGGGGCTCGCGCTGGCCGGTCTCGACCTTGAGCTCGTCGCGCGGGACGCGGTGCGAGGCGATCGTCGCCGGGACCGCGCCCAGCGCCACGCAGCCGACGAAGGCCACCATCACCACGCCGACGGTCGCGCCCCAGCGCCACGAGATGCCGTCGGTCATGCCCACCACGAACCACACCGTGGGCAGCCGGTCGAAGACCTGGGCGACGTTGTTGGAGAGCTGCAGGCCCAGGGCGACGCCGAAGACGACGACGTTGAGCAGCCGGACGCCGACGATGCCGTGCGGCACCCGGCGCACCCCCTCCAGGGTCCACGCGAACACCTGGGCCAGCGCCGTCCCGAAGGCGAGCCAGAGCAGCACCACCGGCTGCGCCGCGAGGATGTTGTCGGGGCCGAGCGCGTAGGCCGTGACCCCGAGCAGCGACCACGCCTGGATCAGCCAGGCGATGTTGAGCGGGGCGAGCAGCAGCGCACCGAGGTGGTCGGTGGTCGGGCTGATCGGGTGGACGGCGCCCGGGTCGCGGCCGATCAGCTCGCGGCCACCGCCGGACGCCGCGGCGGAGAGGATCCCGAGGAGCAGGTAGCCGGCGAGGACGGTCGGCAGCACGATGCGCAGCTCGAAGGCACGGTCGGGCCCGCCGGCCCCCGGGAAGTACGCGGGGACGACGGCCACGGCGGCCGTGAAGGCGAGGAGGGCACCCGCCAGCAGCAGGGTCACGCCCCGCCGGGAGTGCGCGCTGCGGAAGCGCAGCAGGTGCCACACGTCGACGAACGCGCGGTGCGCCGCGGCCACGGGGTGCGGGCGCTCGTACCTGCCGAAGCCCCGGTCGGTGCTGTCAGTCGAGGAGTCCGCGGTACGCACGGGCGCCCTCCTCGCCGGACATGTCGGCCGAGGTCATCGTCGCGACCCGCGAGCCCCCGCGCAGCACGCTCACGGTCGAGCACGCCTCGACCGCCAGCTCGCGCAGGTGGGTCGAGACGAGGATGCACGCACCGCGGGCCCGGGCGTCGTTGATCACGTCGAGCGTCGCATCGACCCCGGTCGGGTCGACGCCGTCGAAGGGCTCGTCGAGCAGCAGCACCGCGGGCTCGTGGAGCGCGGCGAGCAGCACGCTGAGACGGCGTCCCATGCCGTGGGAGAACCCGGCGGTCACACGGTTGGCCACGTCGCCGAGCTCGAAGCGCTCGAGCAGGTCGCGGGCGCGGTCCTCCCAGTCGACCAGGCGACGGAGCCGCGCCGAGAGCTGGATGTGCTCCCACGGCGTCGCGCGCGGCACCAGGCCGCCGACGTCGGGGCAGTACCCGACCGCCTGCTTCACCCGCAGCGGGTGGAGGTGGACGTCGTGGCCCGCGACCAGGACGCGGCCGCCGGTGGGCGGCACCGCGCCCGCGAGCACGCGCATGGTGGTGGACTTGCCGGCGCCGTTGCGACCGAGCAGCGCGGTCGACTGCCCGGCGTGGGCCTGGAGGTCGACGCCGGCGACCGCCGCGACCTCTCCGAAGCGGACGTGGAGACCTTGGACGTCGACGAGGGGGGATCCGTCGGTCATCGGACCAGTCTGCGGTCCCTGGCCCGATCGGGCCATGCCTGCGTCCTGAAACCACCCGGATGGGGTGCAGGCATGGCCGATCGGGCACCGCCGGGGCGGTGCGGGGGGTCAGGTGTTCTGCGGGAAGCCCAGGTTGAGGCCACCGTGGCTGGGGTCGAGCCAGCGGCTGGTGACGGCCTTCTCGCGGGTGAAGAAGTCGACGCCGCTGGGGCCGTAGGCCTTGGAGTCGCCGAACAGGGAGGCCTTCCAGCCACCGAAGGAGTGGTAGGCCACCGGCACGGGGATCGGCACGTTGATGCCGACCATGCCCACCTCGACGTCACGCTGGAAGCGCCGGGCGGCGCCGCCGTCGTTGGTGAAGATCGCGGTGCCGTTGCCGTAGGGGCCGCCGTTGATCAGCTCGAGGCCCTCGTCGTAGGACTGCACGCGCACGATGGACAGCACGGGCCCGAAGATCTCGTCGGTGTAGACCGTCGAGGTCGTGCCGACGTGGTCGACGAGCGAGGGACCGAGCCAGAAGCCGTCGGCCGCCCCGTCGGCCTCGACGCCGCGGCCGTCGACGACCACGGAGGCGCCGTCGGTGGTGGCGACGTCGAGGTAGCCGGCCACCTTGTCGCGGTGCTCGCGGGTGATGAGCGGCCCCATGTCGGCGCCCTTGCGGCCGTCGCCGGTGACGAGCTTGCCCATCCGGTCGCGGATCTTCTCGACGAGCTCGTCGCCCACCGGCTCGACGGCGAGCACGACCGAGATCGCCATGCAGCGCTCGCCGGCCGAGCCGAAGCCGGCGTTGACCGCCGAGTCGGCGACCAGGTCGAGGTCGGCGTCCGGCAGCACGAGCATGTGGTTCTTCGCGCCGCCCAGGGCCTGCACGCGCTTGCCGTTCCTCGTGCCGGTCTCGTAGACGTACTGCGCGATCGGCGTCGAGCCGACGAACGAGATGGAGGCGACGTCGGGGTGCACCAGCAGCGCGTCGACGGCCTCCTTGTCGCCGTGCACGACGTTGAAGACGCCGTCGGGCAGGCCGGCCTCGGTCAGCGCGGCGGCCAGCCAGTTGGCGACCGAGGGGTCCTTCTCCGAGGGCTTGAGCACGACGGCGTTGCCGGTCGCGATCGCGATCGGGAAGAACCACATCGGGACCATCGCCGGGAAGTTGAACGGGCTGATGATGCCGACGACGCCGAGCGGCTCCTTGATCGAGTAGACGTCGACGTCGGTCGAGACCGACTGCGAGTAGGAGCCCTTGGCGAGGTGCGGCATTCCGCAGGCGAACTCGACGACCTCGATGCCGCGCGCCACCTCGCCGGCGGCGTCGGAGAGCACCTTGCCGTGCTCGGAGGTGAGGATCGCGGCGAGCTCGTCGCGCCGCTCGTTGAGGATCTGGCGGAACGCGAACAGCACGGTCTGCCGCTTCGCGATCGAGGAGCGGCCCCAGCCGCCGGCGCCGCCGAAGGCCGCCTTGGCGGTCGCCACGGCGGTGTCGACGTCGGCCGCCGAGCCGTAGCGCACGTGCTTGGAGACCTCGCCGAGCGCCGGGTCGTAGACCGGGCCGGTGCGGTCGGAGGAGCCGGCCGCGGGGGCACCGGCGATCCAGTGGTCGAGAACGGGCAGGTCGGTGCTCATGACTGAACTTCCTTGTCGAGGATGGTGAGAACTTCGTCGTAGATCGAGAGCGCCTCGGCGACCTCGTCGTCGGTGACCACGCAGGGTGGCACCACGTGGATGCGGTTGTCGGCGGCGAACGGCACCAGGCCGCGCGCCAGGCACTCGCTCTTGGCGCGTCCGATGACGGCCGGCGCGACGGGCGTGCGGGCGTCGGGGTCGCTGACCAGCTCGAGGGCCCAGAACACCCCGAGACCGCGGACCTCGCCGATCACGGGGTGCCGCTCGGCCAGCTCGGCCAGGCCGGGGCCGATCTTCTCGGCGCCGACCCGCTTGGCGTTGGTCACGATCCCCTCCGACTCCATGGCGTCGAGCGCCGCGACGATCGAGGCGGCGGCCAGCGGGTGGCCGGAGTAGGTGAGGCCGCCGGGGAACACGCGCTCGTCGAAGTCGGCGGCGATCTCGTCGCTGATCACGACCCCGCCGACGGGCACGTAGCCCGAGTTGACGCCCTTGGCGAACGCGATCAGGTCGGGGCCGCGGCCGGTGTCGTAGTTGTCCTGGGCCAACCACTCGCCGGTGCGGCCGAAGCCGGCCATCACCTCGTCGAGGATCATCACGATCCCGTGGGTGTCGCACAGCTCGCGGACGCCGGCCAGGTAGCCGGGCGGCGGCTCCATGATCCCGGCGGTGCCCGGGATCGTCTCGAGCAGGACGGCGGCGATGCCGCTCGGCCCCTCGCTCTCGACCACGCGTCGCAGGTGCTGGAGCGCGCGCTCCGACTCCTGCTCGGGCGTCGTGGCCCAGAACTCGCTGCGGTACAGGTAGGGCCCGAACACGTGGACGTGGCCGCGCGCGTACTCGTTGGGCACGCGGCGCCAGTCGCCGGTCGCGACGACGGCCGCGCCGGTGTTGCCGTGGTAGCTGCGGTAGGTCGAGACGACCTTGTCGCGCCCGGTGTGCAGCCGGGCCATGCGGACGGCGTTCTCGATGGCGTCGGCGCCGCCGTTGGTGAAGAAGACCTTGTTCAGGCCGTCGGGCGCGCGGTCGGTGATCCGGCGCGCGGCCTCGCCGCGGGCCAGGTTGGCCGTGGACGGCGCGATCGTCGCGAGCTGTCCGGCCTGCTCCTGGATCGCTGCGATCACCTTCGGGTGCTGGTGACCGATGTTGGTGTTGACCAGCTGGCTCGAGAAGTCGAGGTAGCTGCGGCCGGAGTGGTCCCAGACGCGGCAGCCGAGGCCGCCGGCGATCACGAGGGGGTCCAGGGCCGCCTGCGCGGACCACGAGTGGAAGACGTGGGCCTTGTCGAGCTGCTTGGTGTGGGCGTCGAGGTCTTGCTGGGTGTCCGTCGTCATCGTCGGATGGTCTCCAGTTCCGTGGTTGCGTTGCACTGCAGCTTGCGTGGTCTCGACACGCGGACTCACGACCTCGCAAGCTCGGTCGCGGCCGCTGCTCGACCTGGCGAGGACCGCCCCGGGCCTCGTCCCTCGGCCCGGGGCGCCTCGCTCAGTTTCCGCCCTCGGCCAGGGTGACCTCGATCGGCTCGTAGTCGGCGCCGTCGACGTCGACGCCCTCCTCACGCAGCTCGTCGAGCGCCTGCTCGACGTACTCGTTGGTGTACGCCGTCTCGGGCGGGTCGGCGGTGATGATGGTGGCGCCCGTCTCGTTCTGGGTGCCCTTGGCGATCTCGACGGTCTGCGCCCAGGCGTCGTCGTCGATGACGCCGACGCCGTTGGTCGAGGGCCAGATCAGCTTGTTGACCTCGTTGGTCATCCAGAGCTGGTGGCTGGTGCCGAGCGTCGACCCGGCGGCGGTGACGATCGCCGCGGCCTCCTCCGGGTTGTCGCGGGCGTAGGCCCAGCCCTTGATCGAGGCCTTGATGAAGGCCACGGTCTGGTCCTGGAACGCCTCGTCCTCGAGCTGGTCGGTCGGCGCCCAGATGGCGTCCTGCAGCATCGCGGTGCCGACCTCGTTCCAGTCGATGACGTTGAGGTCGTCGGGCGTGTAGAGCTCGCCGGTGTCGGGGTTGACCGTCTCGAGCACCTGCGCGTACTCGTTGTAGGTCATCGCCTGGGCGGCGTCGATGTCACCGGCGAGGAAGGCGTTCATGTCGAACGCCTGCTGCACCAGGTTGATGTCGTCGACGGCGACGCCGTCCTTCTGCATGCCGGCGAAGAGCTCCCACTCGTTGCCGAAGCCCCAGCTGCCGACGTTCTTGCCGTCGAAGTCGGCCGGCGAGGTGATGCCCTTGTCCTTGAAGGAGATCTGCGTCGTGGCGCTGCGCTCGAAGATCTGCGCGACGTCGGTGATGGCCGGCGCCCTGCTCGATCGAGCCGAGCACCTTGGGCACCCAGGAGATCGCGTAGTCGGCGCCGCCCGGGTGAGCGACGTCCTGCGGGCACGATGTCGACGCCGCCCTCGAGGATCGTGACGTCGAGACCCTCGTCCTCGTAGAAGCCCTGGTCGACCGCGGCGTAGTAGCCGGCGAACTGTGCCTGCGCCACCCACTGCAGCTGCAGGGTGACCGGGGTCAGCTCGCCGCTGCTCTCGCCGTCGTTGCCGGTGCCGGGGTCCTTGGCGTCGTCCTTGCCGTCGTCGCTGCTCGAGCAGCCGGACAACGCGAGCGCCAGGGCGGCGACGGCGACGCCCCACTTCTTCGTTGTTGTTCTCATCGGTTTCTCCTCGGGTGGTGGTGGTGCAGTGGGGATGGGTCCGGCAGGGGCGTCAGGTCGTGTGGTGCCGCGAGAACCACAGCTCGACGACGAGGGTGACGACGTAGAACAGCGAGCCCGAGACAGATCGCGCCGAACACGTAGGCCTAGGCGAGGGGGTAGTTGCTGCTGGCGGCCGAGGAGGTGATCGACTTGCCGAGCCCGCCGATCGGGCCGCCGAAGTACTCCGCGATGAGGGCCGAGATCACCGCCAGCGACGAGGCGATGCGCAGGCCCGTGAACACGTACGGGAGGGCGGTCGGGCAGCGTGACCGTCCGGGCCACCTGCCACCGTCGGGCCGCCACGGCCGTCATCAGGTCGCGGTGCACCGCGGTCACCTGGCGCAGCCCGCGCAGGGTGTTGAGGTAGACCGGCACGCTCACGCGACAGGGCCGCGACGAGGATCCGTCCGGTGTCGACGGCGGCACCGAACATCGAGTAGAGCACGGGCGCCAGCGCCACGATCGGGACGACGGAGGCCGCGGCCACCACGGGCACCGCCATCTCGTCGACGGCCCGCACCGACGCCCGACAGCAGGGCACCCGCGATGCCGACGACCGCGCCGGCCAGCATGCCGATCAGCGCGTTGCGACCGGTGACCTGCGCGCCGTCGACGATGTTCGCGTGGTTGGCGGTGACCTGCTCCCAGATCGCGCTCGGCGCGGGGAGGATGAACGGCTCGATCTCGAAGTGGTCGACCGCGAGCTCCCACAGCCCGATCACCGCGGCCGCGAGGACGAGCGGGGCGACGACGGTGCTGAAGCGCAGCTCGCCGATCGGCAGGCGTGCCCTCGTGTCCTTCGCGGTGGCCTCGGCGACGACGCTCACGTGCCGTGCCCCCCGTGCAGGTGGGTGCGGACCCGCGCGACGGTGTGGAAGAAGTCGGCGTGGTCGCGCACGGCGTCGGTGCGCTCGCTGATCGACGCGGGCACGCTCGACGACCTCGACGATCTTGCCGGGTCGCGGCGTCATCACCACGACGCGGTCGGAGAGGAAGACCGCCTCCGGGATCGAGTGCGTCACGAAGAGCACCGCGGCGCCGGTCTCGCGGCAGATCCGCACGAGCTCGTTCTGCATCCGCTCCCGCGTGATCTCGTCGAGGGCGCCGAACGGCTCGTCCATCAGCAGCAGCCGCGGGCGCTCGGCCAGCGAGCGGGCGATCGCGACGCGCTGCTGCATGCCGCCGGAGAGCTGGTCGGGCCGGCTCTTGGCGAAGTCGGTGAGGCCGACGAGCTCGAGCAGCTCGGCGACGCGCGCCTTGCGCTCCGCACCCGGCGGAGCCGTGCAGCTGCAGCGGCAGCTCGACGTTGGCCGCCACCGTCCGCCACGGCAGCAGGCCGGCCTGCTGGAAGGCGATGCCGTAGTCGCCGTCGACGCGGGCCTGGTGGGCGGCCTTGCCGAAGACCGCGATGCTTCCCGACGTCGGCTTGTCGAGGTCGGCGACCAGCCGCAGCAGCGTGCTCTTGCCGCAGCCCGCTCGGGCCGATCAGCGACACGAACTCGCCGGCCGCGACGGAGAGGTCGACGTCGGAGAGGGCGACGACCTGCTTGCTCCGCTTGCCGAACACCCGGTTGACGCCCGTGACGGTGATGGCGGCGGGCGTCGGGAACGCCGTGTCGCCAGGGGCGGGCTGCAGGTCGTCGAGGTACTGCTTGGACAGGTCGGTCATCGAGCCACCTCGGAGGGTCGGTAGCGCCGCAGCAGCAGGCCCAGGACGCCGACGGCACCGGCGGCGACCAGGCCGACGGCCACGGCGCCGAAGATCGGCGCCCACGGCTTGGCGGGGTCGGAGCTGGCGGACTGCGCGTACTCGATGACCATCCGGCCGATGCCGCCGCGCAGCCCGATCGAGACCTCGGCGACGACGGTGCCGATCACCGCGCTCGCCGCGGCCAGGCGCAGCGCCGGCAGCAGGAACGGCACGCTCGCCGGCAGCCGCAGCGTGAGCAGGCTGCGCCACCAGCCGACGCCGTAGGCGTGCATCAGGTCGAGGTGGGTGGCCTGGGGCGACTTGAGCCCGCGGAGCGCGCCGACCGCGACCGGGAAGAAGGCCAGGTAGGCGGCGATGACCGCCACCGAGTGCTCGTTCTGCCAGGCGAACCCGCCGATGTCGATCTGCGTGCCCCAGCGCTTGACCAGCGGGGCGATCGCGATCAGCGGCACGGTCTGGCTCAGCACGACCCAGGGCAGCAGCGCCGACTCGGCGATGCGGAACCGGCTCATCAGCAGCGCCAGCAGCAGGCCGACGACCACGCCGATCAGCCAGCCCTTGGCCGCGATCTCGAGGGTGAACAGGCAGGCGTCGAGCACCGCGCGCAGCCGTCGACGGCGCGTCGCCGGCGCTCGGTCACCGGCTCGGTCAGGCGCTGCACCATCTCCCAGGTGTGCGGCATCGCCAGGTCGGTGGCCCGCGGCAGGACGAGCGTCCGCTCGCCGACGCGGACGCCGTCCTCGGGCCCGAAGGCCTTGTAGAGGTCCCAGGTGCCGGCGAGCAGGGCGACGCCGAGCACCCCCAGGACGAGCGCGCGGACCCGCGCGAGGGCAGCGATCACTCGACGGTCTCGCTCTCGGTGCCCGTCACGCCTTCGCCGTCACGTGGTCGCGCAGCGCGCGGCATGATCGACTCGCCGTAGACCCGCATCGTCTCCTCCTTGTTGTCGTGCTGGAGGTAGACGGCGAACTGGTCGACGCCGATGGCCTTGAGCTCCTCGAGCTTGGCGATGTGGTCCTCGGCGGTGCCGAGGATGCAGAACCGGTCGACGATCTCGTCGGGCACGAAGTCGACGTGGTCGTTGTCGGCCTTGCCGTGGCTGTTGTAGTCGTAGCCCTCGCGGCCCTTGATGTAGTCGGTCAGCGCCTGCGGCACGTCGCGCCGAGTCGCCGTACTTGGCGACGATGTCGGCGACGTGGTTGCCGACCATCCCGCCGAACCAGCGGCACTGGTCGCGCATGTGCTGCAGCGACTCCGGGCTGCCGTCGCCGACGTAGGCCGGGGCGGCCACGCAGAACGTGATCTCGTCGGGGTCGCGGCCGGCGTCGGAGGCGGCCTTGCGGACGGCGGCGATCATCCACTTCGCGATGTCGACGTCGGCGAGCTGCAGGATGAAGCCGTCGCCGACCTCGCCCGTGGTCTTCAGCGCGAGCGGGCCGTAGGCCGCGACCCACACCTCGAGCTCGGAGGTGCGCGCCCACGGGAACTGCAGCGTGGCGCCGTTGACCTCGACCGACCGGCAGTTGGCCAGCTCGCGGATCACGTGGGTCGCCTCGCGGACGTCCTTGAGCGTGGTCGGCTTGCCGTTGAGCGTCCGCACCGCGGAGTCGCCGCGGCCGATCCCGCACACCGTGCGGTTGCCGTACATCTCGTTGAGGGTGGCGAAGACCGAGGCGGTCACCGTCCAGTCGCGGGTCGCCGGGTTGGTCACCATCGGCCCGACGATCACCCGCCTGCGTCTCGGCGAGGATCGCGGAGTAGATGACGTACGGCTCCTGCCAGAGCAGGTGGGAGTCGAAGGTCCACACGTAGTCGAACCCGTGCTCCTCGGCCTGCTTGGCCAGGCCGACGGTGCGCCAGGCGGGCGGGTTGGTCTGGAGGACGACGCCGAAGTCCATGGTGGTCTCCTTGGTCGGTCGGGCTCGAGCGTCGGAGCGTAGATCAGGTGAGGTACTGGGTGAGGCCGCGCTTGAGGTACTGCCCGTGGCCCGCGCGGCCGTGGAACTGGCCGTCGTCGACGACGCACCGTCCCGCGGGAGACGACGACGTCGACGTGGCCGTCGATCTCGTAGCCCTCCCAGGCGCGAGTGGTCCATGTTCATGTGGTGCGTCTGCGTCGACACCGATGGAGGTGTGGCCGGCCGGGTCGTAGACGACGATGTCGGCGTCCGCGCCGGGAGCGATGACGCCCTTGGTGCCGTAGAGGCCGAACATCCGCGCCGGCGTCGTCGAGGTGAGCTCGACCCAGCGCTCCAGGGTGATCTCGCCGGTCACGACGCCCTGGTACATCAGGTCCATCCGGTGCTCGATCGAGCCGATGCCGTTGGGGATCGCGCGGAAGTCGCCGCGGCCGAGCTCCTTCTGGTCCTTCATGCAGAAGGGGCAGTGGTCGGTGGAGACCATCTGCAGGTCGTTGGTGCGCAGCCCCTGCCACATGGCGTCCTGGTGGCCCTCGGCCCGGGAGCGCAGCGGCGTCGAGCAGACCCACTTGGCGCCCTCGAACTCGCCCCACGTCGGGTCGCCGGTGGCGCCGAGCTGCTCCTCGAGGGAGAGGTAGAGGTACTGCGGGCAGGTCTCGCCGAACACGTTCTGCCCGCGGTCGCGCGCGGCGGCGAGCTGCTCGACGGCCTGCTTGGCGCTGACGTGGACGACGTAGAGCGGCGCGCCGGTGAGGTCGGCCAGCATGATCGCGCGGTGGGTGGCCTCCTCCTCCATCTGCCAGGCGCGGGCGACGCCGTGGAAGTACGGCGTGGTCTTGCCCTGGTCGTAGAGCTGCTGCGGCGAGGACGTCGATCGCCGGGCCGTTCTCGGCGTGCATCATCGTCATCAGGCCGAGCTCGGCGGCCTTCTGCATCGCCCGGAGGATCTGGGCGTCGTCGGAGTAGAAGACGCCCGGGTAGGCCATGAACAGCTTGTAGCTGGTGATGCCCTCGTCGACGAGCGTCTCCATCGCCTTGAGCGACTGCTCGTCGACCCCGCCGATGATCTGGTGGAAGCCGTAGTCGACCGCGCAGTTGCCGCGCGGCCTTCTCGTGCCAGGCCGTCGAGCCCGGTCTCGACGGCCTCGCCGTACTTCTGCACGGCGAAGTCGATGATCGAGGTCGTGCCGCCCCAGGCCGCGGCGCGGGTGCCGGTCTCGAAGGTGTCGCAGGCGTTGGTGCCGCCGAACGGCAGCTCCATGTGGGTGTGCGCGTCGATCGCCGCCGGGGATCACGTACTTGCCGGTGGCGTCGACGACCCGGTCGACGCTGCGCCGCGAGGTCGCGCCGAGCGCGGTCGAGCCGGGCGCGAGCAGGGCGACGATCCGCTCGCCGTCGACCAGGACGTCGGCCTGCGTGCGTCCGGTCGCGCTGACGACGGTGCCGCCCTTGATCAGCAGGGTCGCCACCGGGTCAGGCCTGCGCGATCTGGGTGTAGGAGTCCGGCCGGCGGTCGCGGTAGAACTGCCAGTCGTCGCGCATCTGCCTGGACCATGTCCAGGTCGAGGTCGCGGACCATCAGCTCCTCGTGCTCGCTGCTGCCCCGCTCGCCGACGAAGTTGCCGCGGGGGTCGATGACCTGGCTGGTGCCGTAGAAGTCGACCGCCTCGTCGCCGTACTCGTTGTCCTCGAGGCCGACCCGGTTGGGCTGCAGCACGAAGTAGCCGTTGGCCACCGCGGCGCACGGGCCCTCGACCTCCCAGAGCCGGTTGGAGAGGCCGGGCTTGGTGGCGTTCGGGTTGAACACCATGTGCGCGCCGTTCAGGCCGAGCTCGCGCCAGCCCTCGGGGAAGTGCCGGTCGTAGCAGATGTAGGTGCCGACCTTGCCGACCGCGGTGTCGAAGACCGGGTAGCCGAGGTTGCCGGGGCGGAAGTAGAACTTCTCCCAGAACTTCTCCAGGTGCGGGATGTGGTGCTTGCGGTAGTTGCCGAGGATGGTGCCGTCGGCGTCGACCACGACGGTGGTGTTGTAGTAGACGCCGGTCTGCTCCTCCTCGTAGATCGGGCAGCACCATCACCATGTCGAGCTCCTTGGCCAGCGCGGCGAAGCGCTGCACGATCGGGCCGTCGGCCGGCTCGGCGTAGCGGTAGTACTTCTGGTCCTGGGTGATGCCGAAGTAGGGGCCGTAGAAGAGCTCCTGGAAGCAGATGACCTGGGCGCCCTGGGCCGCGGCGTCACGGGCGAACTGCTCGTGCTTGTCGAGCATCGACTCCTTGTCGCCGGTCCACGTGGTCTGGGTGATCGCTGCTCGCACGATCGGTCACGAGAGTCCTCCGGCGGTGTGGAACCGTTTGCTGTTATCGTCAGGGCTGAACATTTCGCTTCCATTTCTCGCGTGTCAAGGGTTCAGCCGACTTCGGAGGTGCAGGGGACCGCTCAGGCACCCGATCTCGACGCCCTCGCCGACCGGTCCCCGCCGCGGCATCGCGGGCGCGTTCGCGCGCTAGATCCGCGCCGGAGAGCTCGCCCCCGGCGACCGGCTGCCGACGGTGCGCGAGGTCGCGGCCGAGCTCGGCGTCAGCCCGGCCACGGTGAGCGCGGCCTGGCAGGCGCTGCGGCGGACCGGCCTGGTCGTCTCGCGCGGGCGGGCCGGCACCTTCGTGCGCGAGACGCCGACGCCCTGGCTCAGCCCGCGCGTGCAGGGCCTGGCGTCGGGGCCACGGCGCCGACGGTCTGCGCGCTCGACCTGTCGCGCGGCACCCCCGACCCGCGCGCTGCTGCCCGTCGCTCGGCCCGGCGTTCGGCCGCGTCTCGGCCACCGCGCCGGCACCGGCGTCTACCAGGACGAGCCGGTGCTGCCCGGCGCTGCGCGACGTCGCTCGCCGACGACCTGGCCCTACGACGCCGAGGCGCTCACCGTCGTCGACGGCGCCACCGACGGCGTCGCCCGCACCCTCGAGCAGGTGGTCGTCCTCGGCGACCGGGTGGTCGCTGGAGTCGCCGGGCTACCCGCCGTTCTTCGACCTCGTCGAGGCGCTCGGCGCCGAGATCGTGCCGCTCGAGCTCGACGCGGACGGCGTCCGGCCCGACTCGCTGCGCGGGCGCTCGAGACCGCGCCCCGGCGGCGGTCGTCCTGCAGCCGCGCGCCCACAACCCCACCGGCGTCTCGATGACGCGCGAGCGGGCGCAGCGCGCTGGCCGCGGCTCGTCGGCCGGCTCGGCGACGAGGCGCCGTGGGTCGTCGAGGACGACCACTCCGGCGCCATCAGCACCGCGCCCCGACGTCTCGCTCGGCGCCTGGCTGCCCGAGCGGGTCGTGCACGTGCGCAGCTTCTCCAAGTCGCACGGCCCCGACCTGCGGATCGCCGCGCTCGGCGGGCCGGCCGCGATGGTCGACCGGCTCGTCGCCCGCCGGATGCTCGGGCCGGGCTGGACCTCGCGGATGCTGCAGACGATCCTGCTCGACCTGCTCACCGAGCTCCCGCTCGATGGACGAGGTCGCCGAGGCCCGACGGCAGTACTTCGGCCGGCAGCGGACGCTCGTCGCGCGCGCTGGCCGAGCACGGCGTCGACGTCGCCGCCCCCGACGGCATCAACCTGTGGCTGCCGGTGGCCGACGAGCGGGCGGCGCTGCTGCAGCTGGCCGCCGCCGGGCATCCGGGCGGCGGCCGGGTCGCCCTTCCTCGCGGCCGAGCGCTCCGAGCCGCCGCACCACGTGCGGGTCACCGACCGGCCTGGTCGACCCCGAGCACGCCGCCGAGGTCGCCGCGGCCCTCGCGGCGGCGTCGCGGGCCTGAGCGCACGACTGTTACCGAGGGGTGACAACCGCCAGAATCACGTGCACGCAGGGGTTCCCGGGCTCTAGGCTCCCGCCGTCCGCTCGACGCGCCACGCCCACACCCCACGCCGGAGATCCCGATGAGCACCATCCGCATCCAGAGTGCGACCCAGACCTGGGACGCCGACCAGCCCCGATCGTTCGTGATCGGCCGTGACGAGACCTGCGACGTCGTCGTCCCGGAGCCAGGCGTCTCGCGCCGTCACGCCGAGATCCGCGCCGTCGGCGACGCGTGGGAGGTGGTCGACCTCGGCAGCAGCGCCGGCACCTTCGTCAACGGGCGCCAGGTGACGCAGGCCCCGCTCAGCGGGACGTCGTCCGTGCGGGTGGGTGGTCCGACGTCCGGCCACGACCTCACGGTCACGGTCGTCGCGGCGGCCCCGTCCCCGGCCGCGACCGCCATGGTCGACCGCCCGGCCCCGCCGTCCTACCCCGGGCAGGCACCGGTGGCACCGGGCCTCGACATGACGGTGCTGCCCGGTAACGTGCCGGGTGGCGTCCCCGGGTACCCGGGCACCCCAGCAGGCCCCGGGCTGCTGGTGCGGCTGCGCTCGGGGGACAAGCAGTTCCCCGCCGGCTCGCAGGTGCGCATCGGCCGCGACCCCTCGCTCGAGGTCGTCGCGGAGAACCCGTCGGTCTCGCGGCACCACGCCACGGTCGAGGGCCGCCCCGACGGCTGGTGGCTCGTCGACCGCTCGACCGCCGGCACGTTCATCGCCGGCGAGCGGGTGACGGCGATGCGGATCGAGGAGCCGACCGAGGTCTGCCTCGGCCACCCGACCGCCGGCTACGAGCTCGAGATCGTGCCGGTCGTCGAGGCCGGTGTGGCCTCGGCGGGCATCGCCAAGAAGAAGCGGAACAAGACCCTCGCGATCGCGGGCGCCGCGGCCGCCGTGCTCGTCGTCGTGGGAGGCGGCACCACCGCCGCCCTCGTGCTCGGCGGCGACGACGACAAGGCCCCGGCGGCCCAGACGCAGCAGGCCGACGAGGGCGGCGAGGGACTCAGCGAGGCCGAGCTCGACAAGGCCAAGGCGGCCACCGTGTACCTCGTGGCCTACGGCCCCGACGGCTCGCCGCTGCACTCCGGCTCGGGCTCGATCATCAGCGACGACGGCCTGATCCTGACCAACGCCCACGTCGCGGACTCCGACGCCCCGGGCCAGGACGGGGCCGCGCTCGACCACGTCGAGGTCTACTTCACCTCGCCCGACGACGACAAGCCCGTCGAGCTCCGCTACATCGCCGAGCCGATCGTGAGCGACGGCTACCTCGACATCGCCATCGCCCAGATCACCACCGACCCCGAGGGCAACCCCGTCGACACGGCCGACCTCGACCTGCCCGAGCCGCTCGAGCTCGGTGACAGCGACGAGATCCGCACCCTCGACGAGATCACCGCTCTCGGCTACCCCGGCCTCAGCACCGCCAACAGCGACGCCGGCGGGCCGCTGCCCACGCTGACCGTCACCAAGGGCACCGTCTCGACCATCAGCGCCAGCGACATCATCGGCGTCGACCGCGCCGAGTTCGACGCCGACCTGCGCATCGGCTCGGGCAACTCGGGCGGCCCCTCGATCAACGAGGACGGGAAGATCATCGGCCTCAACACCCGCGTGTTCACCGAGAACATCGAGACCCAGCTCGAGGACGCCGGCGCCGGAGAGGGCGGCATCTTCACCGGCGGCTCGGCGCGCATCGTGCCGGTCAACCTGGCCGAGGACGTGCTGGAGATCGCGGAGGCGGGCGGCGACCCCAGCTACACCTCGCCCTACATCGAGAAGCTGCCCGACCCCGAGCAGGAGATGGCGTCGGCCTCCATCGCGCAGCACGGCTGGGCCCTCGACGGCCAGCAGGGCTCCTGCGAGGGGGACTCGACCATCGAGGCGCCGCAGATCGTGAGCGTCGCCCCCGGCGACGTCGTCCACGCCGAGTTCGTGGTCAGCGGGCTGGCGTCGGGCACGCTGTTCGACATCGTCCTGTTCACCCTCGACGGGGAGACCGAGCTGCAGCGACTCCCCGTCACCTGGGACGAGGCCAACAACGACGCCTGCGTCTTCGTCTCCTTCGAGGTGCCCGAGGGCGTCCCCGGCATCAACGCCGTGCCCCAGGTCGGCGACCAGTACGTCGTCGACAACCCCCTGGAGTTCCAGTGAGCTGAAATGACGCTGACCCGCCTCACATGTGAGGCGGGTCAGCGTGATCGGCGGGGTCAGGCGGGGAACGAGCCCCCGGACGACGCGAGGTCGCGCAGCCACGGGGTGGGCTCGAACCGCTCGCCGTAGGCGGCGGCCAGCTCGTCGGCCCGCTTCACGAACGCCGCGAGGCCGATCTCGCCGTCGGCGCCCTCGTAGCCGGTCATGAACTGGGCCGCGCCGCCGGTCATGGGCGGGAAGCCGATGCCCATGATCGAGCCGATGTTGGCCGCAGCCGCCGACTCGATGACGCCCTCCTCGAAGCACTTGGCGGTCTCGAGGGCCTCGGCGAAGAGCATCCGGTCCTTGATGTCCTGCGAGCGGGATCTGCTTCTCGGCGGGCGGGAACAGCTCGGCGAGACCGGGCCAGATGCGTGCGGCGGCCGTCCTCGTAGTCGAAGAAGCCCGCGCCCGCAGGCGCGACGGCGCGGCCGGCTCCATCATCGGCGGACGACGGGGATGCCCGGGTGCTGGGCGTACGTCGGCCGTCGCGCTCGGCGGCCTCCTCGGCCGCCTTGGCGATCTTGGCCATCAGCTCGAGGTCCAGCTCGTCGGAGAGCTGGAGCACCGGGGCCGGGTACCCGGCCTGGGTGGTGGCCCGCTCGATGCTACACGGGTGGACGCCCTCGGCGAGCATCGCCATGCCCTCGTTGACCATGTAGCCGATGACGCGCGAGGTGTAGAAGCCGCGGCTGTCGTTGACGACGATCGGGGTCTTCTTGATCTGCTGCACGACGTCGTAGGCCTTGGCGAGCGCCTCCTCGGAGGTCTCCTTGCCCTTGATGATCTCGACCAGCGGCATCTTGTCGACGGGGCTGAAGAAGTGCAGGCCGATGAAGTCCGCCGGGCGGTCGACGCCCGCGGCGAGCTCGGTGATCGGCAGGGTGCTCGTGTTCGAGCACAGCAGCGCGTCGGGGTTGACGTGGTCGCGATCTCGGCGAACACCTTGTGCTTGAGCGAGGGGTCCTCGAAGACGGCCTCGATCACGAGGTCGCAGCCGGCGAGGTCGGCCGGGTCGGCCGTCGCGGTGATGCGGCCGAGCAGCTCGGCCTTCGCCTCCTCGGTGGACTGCGGCCCTGGCGATCGCCTTGTCGAGCAGGTTCTCGGAGTAGGCCTTGCCCTTGTCGGCGTTCTCCTGGGCGACGTCCTTGAGCACGACCTCCATGCCGGCGCGGGCGCACGAGTAGGCGATGCCGGCGCCCATCATGCCGGCGCCGAGGACGCCGACCTTGGTCGCCTTCCACGGCTCGATGCCCTGCGGGCGGAGCGCGCCGGAGTTGATGGCCTGCAGGTCGAAGAAGAACGCCTGGATCATGTTCTTCGAGCCCTGGTTGACGACCAGGTTGGTGAGGTAGCGCGACTCGATGCGGCGCGCGGTGTCGAAGTCGCGGTTGGCGCCCTCGACGGCCGCGCTGAGGATCGCGCGCGCGGCCGGGTAGACCGCGCCCTTCGTCTGCTTGCGCAGCAGCGCGGGGAACGCCGGCAGGAAGCCGGCGAGGGCCGGGGACTTCGGCGAGCCGCCGGGCATCTTGTAGCCCTGGGCGTCCCACGGGTTCTGCGTCGACTCGGGGTTGGCCTTGATCCACGCCTTCGCGGCGGGGATCAGCTCGTCCTGGGTGGCGACGACCTCGTCGACCAGGCCCTGCTTGAGGGCGGCGGCCGGCTTGAACTGCTTGCCCTCGAGCAGGATGCCCATGAGGCCGTCCTGGATCCCGAACTTGCGGATCGACGCGGGTGACGCCGCCACCGCCGGGCAGCAGGCCGAGGCTGACCTCGGGCAGGCCGACCACGGCCGAGGGGGTGTCGACGACGATGCGGTGGTTGGTGGCGAGGGTGATCTCGAAGCCGCCGCCGAGCGCGGCGCCGTTGATCGCGGCCACCACCGGCTTGGGCAGCTTCTCCAGCCGGCGCAGCGGCGACTTGACCCGCTCGCACAGCGCGAAGATCTCGGCCGCGTCGGCCTTCGTGGCCTGGCTCATCAGCTTGAGGTCGCCGCCGGCGAAGAAGGTCTTCTTCGCGCTGGCGATCACCACGCCGGTGACGCTGTCGGCGTCCGCGGCCAGCTCGTCCTCGATGCGGCGCACGGCGGCGTCCATCGAGTCGACGTAGAGCTGGTTCATCGTGTTGGCCGACTGGTTCGGGTCGTCGAGGGTGAGGATGACGATGCCGTCGGCGTCCTTGTCGTAGCGGACGGCGGTCTGGGTCTCGGTGATGCTCATGTCTTCGTGTACGTCCTTGTCCTTGTTCTCAGACCAGCTCGACGATGGTGGCGATGCCCATGCCGCCGCCGACGCAGAGCGTGGCGAGGCCGCGCTTCTGGTCGCGGCGGGCGAGCTCGTCGATGAGGATGCCGAGGATCATCGCGCCGGTGGCGCCGAGCGGGTGGCCCATGGCGATCGAGCCGCCGTTGACGTTGGTGATCTCGTCGGAGATGCCCATGTCGCGCATGAACCGCATCGCGACGGCGGCGAACGCCTCGTTGATCTCGAAGAGGTCGATGTCGCCGACCTCGAGGCCGGCCTTGGCGAGCGCCTTGCGGGCGGCCGGGGCGGGGCCGGTGAGCATGATCGTCGGGTCGGCGCCCGAGACGGCCATCGAGACGATGCGGGCGCGCGGGGTGAGGCCCAGCTCGTGGCCGATCTCCTCGGTGCCGATCGCCATGAGCGAGGCGCCGTCGACGATGCCGGAGGAGTTGCCGGCGTGGTGGACGTGGTTGATCTTCTCGACCCAGTGGTACTTCTCGAGCGCGACGTCGTCGAACCCGGCGTCGGCGCCGATGCCGGCGAAGCTCGGCTTCAGGCCGGCGAGGCCCTCGACGCTCGTGTCGGGGCGGATCAGCTCGTCGTGGTCGAGCACGGTCAGGCCGTTCATGTCCTTGACCGGGACGACGGAGTCGGCGAAGTAGCCGTTGGCCCACGCCTTGGCGGCGCGGTGGTTGGACTCGGCGGCGAACGCGTCGACGTCCTCGCGGCCCCAGCCCTCGAGCGTGGCGATCAGGTCGGCGCCGATGCCCTGCGGCACGAAGCCGGCCTTGAAGGCGGTGGCCGGGTCGGAGGCCCAGGCCCCACCGTCGGAGCCCATCGCCACGTTGCTCATCGACTCGACGCCACCGGCGAGGATGAGGTCCTCCATGCCACCGCGGATGCGCGCGGCGGCCTGGTTGACGGCCTCGAGGCCAGAGGCGCAGAACCGGTTGAGCTGGACGCCGGCGACGGTGTCGGGGTAGCCGGCGGCGAGGGCGGCGGTCTTGGCGATGTCGCCACCCTGCTCGCCCACGGGGCTCACGACGCCGAGGACGACGTCGTCGACCCGTGCGGGGTCGAGGCCGGGGTTGCGCTTCTTGACCTCGTCGAGGAGGCCGACGACCAGGTCGACGGGCTTCACCTCGTGGAGGGAGCCGGCGGCCTTGCCCTTGCCGCGCGGGGTGCGCAGGTGGTCGTACACGAATGCTTCTGCCATGACCGTCCTCGGTGTGTCTGGGGTGTGTCGTCGGGGGTGTCGGGTTGCGTCCCGATGATTGTGACACCAATACTGTCACTGTCGTCAAGGCGAGCGGGAGCCGTTCGCGGAGTGAGAGGAGTCACGTCGTGCCGAGCGACCTGCTGACCCTCGACGAGCTGTGCGCCCGGGTGGGCCTCACCGTGCGCAACGTGCGCTTCTACACCTCGCGCAACCTCGTGCCGCCGCCGATCCGGCGCGGCCGGTCGGGCTACTACACCGCCGAGCACGTCGCGCGGCTCGAGCTGGTGCAGGAGCTGCAGGCGCACGGGTTCACCCTGTCGGCCATCGAGCGCTACGTCTCGGCCCTCCCGGCGGACGCCGAGCCGGAGGACATCGCCCTCGCGCGGACCATGCTCGCGCCCTGGCAGTCCGACCTGCCGGTCGACATGGACCGGGCCGAGCTCGAGAAGCGCGCCGGACGCGGCCTGTCGACCGAGGACGTCGCCACCCTCGCCGCACTCGGCATCGTCCGCCCGCGCGAGTCACGCTTCCTCGTCGCCCGCACGCAGCTGGGCATCGGCATGCAGCTGATCGACGCCGGCTTCCCGCGGGAGGTCGCCGAGGCGGCGCGCGACATCTACCAGCAGCACGGCCGCGAGATGGCCGAGGAGCTCTACGCCGTCATCGCCGACAAGCTCGCGCCGCTGTACGACAGCGGCGAGTCCGACGTCTTCCGCGACATCATGGAGCGGCTCAAGCCGCTCTCGGTCGGTGGCCTGGTCACGGCCTACGAGACCGCCGTCGCCCGGGCCGCGCGCGACGTGGCCGCGCGCAGCCGGGGCTGATCCGACGCCGACCTGTCCCGAGAACGGGACGGGTCAGCGGCGGCCGGAGCTGAAGGAGGAGGCGGAGTGGCCGCCGCCCTGGCTGGTGCCGCCGGCGCTGCCACCGGAACGACGCCGGTTGCGGCCGCCTCCGGCGGAGGGGGACGACGAGCCGGCCGGCTTGGAGCCGCCCTGCTTGGCCGAGCCCTGCTTGGGTGCGCCGCCGGAGCGCCCTCGGCCGCCACCGCCACCGCCACCGGAGCGACGTCCGCCGCCACCGCCGCCGTTGCCGCCGCCGGAGCGCTGCGAACGCTGGTCCTTCTCGTCGGCGATGGCGAGCTCGAGGCCGCCGGGCACGAGGATGCGGGCCCCGGGAGCCAGCTCGGCCAGCACCGGGTGGTGGCTGCCGGTGAACTTGGTCATGGTCGGGTTGATGCCGGCGGCCCGGGTGAGCTGGCGGACGTCGCGCACCTGCTCGTCGGTCATCAGCGTGACGACGGTGCCGGCGGCACCGGCGCGGGCGGTACGGCCCGAGCGGTGCAGGTAGGCCTTGTGCTCGGTCGGCGGGTCGGCGTGGACGACGAGCGCGACGTCGTCGACGTGGATGCCGCGCGCAGCGATGTCGGTCGCGACGAGCGTCGTGGCCTTGCCGGAGTGGAACGCCTCCATGTTGCGGGTGCGGGCGTTCTGGCTGAGGTTGCCGTGCAGGTCGACCGACGGGACGCCGCTCTTGTTCAGCTGGCGCGCGAGCGCCTTGGCGCCGTGCTTGGTGCGGGTGAAGACGACCGTGCGGCCGGGCGCCGAGGCGAGGTCGACCAGCACCGGGATGCGGTGCTCACGCGCGACGTGCAGCACGTGGTGGTCCATCTTGGAGACCGGCGACTGCGCCGAGTCGGCCTGGTGGACGACGGGCGAGTGCAGGAACTTCTTCACCAGCACGTCGATCGCGTTGTCGAGCGTGGCCGAGAAGAGCAGCCGCTGGCCGCGCTCCGGGGTCGCGGCGAGCAGGCGCCGCACGGCGGGCAGGAAGCCGAGGTCGGCCATGTGGTCGGCCTCGTCGAGCACGGTGATCTCGATGGCGTCGAGGCGGCAGTGCCCCTGGCCGATGAGGTCCTCGAGCCGGCCGGGGCAGGCGAGCACGATGTCGGCGCCGCGGCGCAGGTTCTGCACCTGCGGGTTCTGGCCGACGCCGCCGAAGATGGTCATGCGTCGTGAGGCCGTCGGCCGCGGCGAGCGGCTTGAGGGCCTCGTGGATCTGGCCGACGAGCTCGCGCGTGGGGGCCAGGATCAGCGCGCGGGGCCTGCCCGGCGCGGCCTTGCTTGCCCGAGGCGACGAGGCGGGCCACCAGCGGCAGCAGGAACGCGTAGGTCTTGCCGGAGCCGGTGCGGCCGCGGCCGAGCACGTCGCGCCCGGCGAGCGAGTCGGGCAGCGTCGCGGCCTGGATCGGGGTCGGGATGGTGATGCCCTGGGCGCCGAGGACGGCGACGAGGTCGGCGGGCACGCCGAGGGCAGGAAGAGAGGAGGAAGTCACAGAGGAATCACTTACGTTGGTGTGTCTCACCACGCTGGTCCGCCGGCGGCGGACTGGAGAAGCGTGCCTCCCAGCAACCGAACCGGGGGAGGAGGCGCAAGCTTCCGGAGTGCGGGGCTCACGCAGAGAGCCCGAGGCAAGACAGGACGGGCAACTGCGTACGACTGTAGTGGCTGCTGGGGTGAACCCGCGCATCCTCGGACTCCCCTACGGTGTGACCGTGCCCACCGTCCTCGTCACCGGGGCGACCGGTTTCGTCGGTCGTCGCCTCGTCCCCGCCCTGATCGCCGAGGGCCACACCGTCCGCGCGATGACCCGCAAGCCCGACGACTACGACGGTCCCGGCGAGCCGGTGGGCGGCGACGTCCACGACCCCGGCTCGCTCGCCGACGCGCTCTCGGGCGTCGACGTGGCGGTGTACCTCGTGCACTCCCTCGACGACGACGACTTCGAGCGCAAGGACGCCGAGGCCGGACGTGCCTTCGGGCTGGCCGCGGCCGCGTGCGGCGTCACGCAGATCGTCTACCTCGGAGGCCTGGGGGCCGAGGGTGACGACCTGTCGCCGCACCTGCGCTCGCGCCGCGAGGTCGAGTCGGTGCTGGCCGAGGGCGGCGTGCCCGTCACCGTGCTCCGCGCGGCCATCGTGGTCGGCGCCGGCGGCATCTCGTGGGAGCTGACCCGCCAGCTGGTGAAGAACCTGCCGGCGATGGTGGTGCCGCGGTGGGTCAACACCAAGACCCAGCCGATCTCGATCGACGACGTCGTCCGCTACCTCGTCGGCGTCGTCGACAACGACGACGCCCTCGGGCGCGTGCTCGAGGTCGGTGGCCCCGAGCAGCTCACCTACCTCGAGATGATGCAGCAGGCCGCCGAGGTGATGCTCGGACGCCGGCTGCCCATCGTCACCGTGCCGGTGCTCACCCCCGGCCTGTCGTCGCACTGGATCTCGTTCGTGACCGACGTCGACAACACCACCGCCAAGAACCTCATCGACTCGATGTCGACCGAGGTCGTCGTCCGCGACAGCTCGATCCTCGAGCTCGTGCCCGGCGAGACCGTCCCGTACCAGGAGGCCGTGCGGCGGGCCCTGGAGGAGGGCGGGCGCTGAGGCTCAGGTCCCGAAGATGGCCGGCAGCGCGAAGAGCATGGTCAGCGACCACGTGCAGTGCGTGAGGATCGGGGCGAGGATGCCGCCCGAGGCCCTGCGCTGCAGGCCGACGATCAGCGCCGAGCAGCACGGCGGCGAACGCCAGCATCACGTTGCCGGTGGCGGCCGTTGCCACCGTGTAGGCCACCGTGGTCCAGGCGACCGGGTGCCGGGTGATGGCGGCGTAGGCCGCCCCGCGGAAGAAGAGCTCCTCGGCGACGCCGTTGACGGCGGTGACCACCACCAGCACGGGGAGCGAGCCCTCGCTGGCGTAGCCCAGGACGTTGCGGATCTGGTCGGCCAGCGGCTCGATCTCGCGCACGACCAGCGCGCCGACGACGAAGATGCCGGCGAGGGCGGCCCCGATGAGCAGCGGCTGAGCGATGGGCCGCCCGTGGGACTCCTGCACGTCGGCGAGGTCGCGGGCGGCGATGCGACCGAGGTGGAGCGGCCCGGACGCGAAGGCGCCCACCGTCCACACGCCGGCGAGCACCAGCGAGAGCACCACGAACGTGGCGCTGCCCTGCTCGACCCGCAGCAGGAGGCCGAGGACCACCGCACCGACCAGGACGACCACGACGGTCACGACCTGGCGCCGGCGCAGCGCCTCGGGGGTGTCACGGTGGTCGCGCGGGACGACGTCCCACAACGACCGCTCGAGCCAGGCCCTCATCACAGCACTCACCCCTCGCACCACGGTAGCGACGAGGGGTGAGCCAGAAGGGTGAGGACTACTTCGTCAGTCCGTCCTTGACGTCCTTGGCGGCGTCCTTGACGTGCTCGACGCCCTGCTTCACCTTCGACCCGGCCTGGTCGCCCTTGCCCTCGGCCTCGAGCTGGTCGTCGCCGGTCACCTTGCCGGCGCCCTCCTTGACCTTGCCCTTGAGCTCGTCGGTCTTGTTCTCGATCTTGTCATCAGTACCCATGACTCAAGTGAAGGCCAGGACGCCGTCTTCCAGTCCACCCCGGCGGATGGTCAGAAGATCGACGTAGTAGTTCTGCTTGAGCGCCCACGGAGCCCGGTCCCCCTGCTTGGGGAGGCCGTCGAGGGCCCGCTGGACGTAGCCCGACGCGAGGTCCATGAACGGCCGCTCGCCCACGCTGTCGTCCTTCACCGGGACGACGCTGCGCAGGCCCTTGCGGTCCATGTGCGCGAGCAGGCGGACCACGTACTCCCCGACCAGGTCGGCCTTCAGCGTCCAGGACGCGTTGGTGTACCCGATCGTGAAGACGAAGTTCGGCAGCCCGCTGACCATGAGTCCCTTGTAGGTCATGGTCTCGCTCGGCTGGAACGCCTGGCCGTCGACGGAGACGTCGATGCCGCCGAACAGCTTGAGCTTGAGGCCCGTCGCGCTGACGATGATGTCGGCCTCGAGCTCCTTGCCGGAGGTGAGGCGGATGCCGGTCGGCGTGAACGTCTCGATGGTGTCGGTGACGATGTCGGCGCTCCCGGAGCGCAGCGCACGGAACAGGTCGCTGTTGGGCACGACGCACAGCCGCTGGTCCCAGACGTTGTAGGGCGGCTGGAAGTGCTCGTCGTAGGAGACACCCTCGGGCAGCTGCGGCTCGGTGAACCGCCGCACGAAGGCCTTCGAGACCGAGGGCAGCCGCTGCGCGACCTGGTAGTTGCCCACCAGCTTGGCGATGTTGGCAGCGCGCACGACCGGGTAGCGCACGGCGAGCGGGAGCCGGCGCAGCGCCACGGCCAGCGGGTCCTTCGCGGGCTGCGGGAGGATGTAGGTCGGCGTCCGCTGCAGCATCGTGACGTGGTCGGCGGTCGGCGCCATCGACGGCACGAGCGTCACCGCGGTCGCGCCCGAGCCGATCACGACGACCTTCTTGCCCGCGTAGTCGAGGTCCTCGGGCCAGAACTGCGGGTGGATCACCTGGCCGCCGGCGGCGGTGAAGTCGTCGGCCCCCGGGAACTCGGGGGCGTGGCCGGCCTCGTAGTCGTAGTAGCCCGTGCAGCCCCACAGGAAGCTCGCGGTCATGGTGAGCTCGGCGCCGTCGTGGTCGACGGTGACCGTCCAGCGGGCGTCGTCGCTGCTCCAGGACGCCGCCGTGACCTTGTACCGGTACCGGATCAGCTTGTCGACCCCGTGCTCCTCGGCCACGGTGCGGAGGTAGCCGAGGATCAGGTCGCCGTCGGCGAGCGAGGTGTCGCTCGGCCAGGGACGCCACTTGTACCCGAACGTGAACATGTCGGAGTCCGAGCGGATGCCGGGGTAGCGGAAGAGGTCCCACGTGCCGCCGCTCACCTCCCGCGCCTCGAGGATCGCGATGGTGCGGTCGGGGTGCGCGGTCTTCAGCTGGCAGGCGGCGCCGATGCCGCTGAGGCCCGCGCCGACGATGAGGACGTCCACGTGCTCGATCTGTGACATGACGTCACGGTACGGCCGTCTATTGACTGATGTTCAATAGGGGACTGCGTCACATCCCGAGCCCTCAGCCCTGGACGGCGACCCCGCGCTCGAGCAGGCCGTCGACGTCGTCGATGCCCCAGGCGGCCAGCGCGGCGCGGGTGTGCTGACCGTTGGTGGGCGGCGGCGACGACAGCGTGGCCGCGGTACGCGAGAACCGGGGCGCCGGCACCGGCTGCACGAGTCCGTGCTCCTCGACGAAGGTGCCGCGCGCGACCAGGTGCGGGTGCCGGACCGCCTCGCTGATCGGCACGATGCCGGCGACACAGGCGTCGGTGCCCTCGAAGACCTCGATCCACTCGGCCTGCGTCCTGCTCGCGAAGGTGGTCGTGAGGACGCGGCGCATCTCGTCGTACTCGGCGAGGTCGGCCTGACCGGGGCAGGTGTCCTTGACGCCGAGGAGGGTGACGAGCGCGTCGAAGAACTGGGGCTCGAGCGCCCCGACGCTCATGTGCTTGCCGTCGGAGGTCTCGTAGATGTCGTAGAACGGCACGCCGCCGTCGAGCAGGTTGGCGGCGCGCTCCTCCCGGTAGCCCCCGCTGGCGGCGAAGGCGCTCGTCATGGCGTTGAGGTGCGCGGTGCCGTCGACGATCGCGGCGTCCACCACCTGCCCCTGGCCCGACAGCCTCGACTCGAGCAGCGCGGCGAGGACGCCGATCACGAGGTAGGTCGAGCCGCCGCCGAAGTCGCCCACCAGGTTGGCCGGGAAGTGCGGGCGCGACGGGTCCTGGCCCAGGCCGAACAGCGCCCCGGTGATCGCGATGTAGTTCATGTCGTGGCCGGCCGCCTGGGCGAGCGGGCCGTCCTGGCCCCAGCCGGTCATCCGGCCGTAGACCAGGCGCGGGTTGACCGCGAAGCAGTCGTCGGGCCCGAGGCCGAGGCGCTCGGTGACGCCGGGCCGCATGCCCTCGACGAGGACGTCGGCGCCGCGGACCAGGTCGAGCACGACCTTCGTGGCCTCGGGGTCCTTGAGGTTGAGGGCGACCGACGGCCGCCCGCGGTTGAGCAGCATCGTCGGTCCACCGGCCAGCGCCTGCCCGCCGGGGCGCTCGACGCGGATCACGTCGGCACCGAGGTCGGCCAGGATCATGCAGGCGTGCGGTCCGGGCCCGATGCCCGCGATCTCGACGACCTTGACGCCCTTCAGCGGCCCGGTGCCCTGCCCCAGCTCGACCACGGCACTGCTCTCATCGCTCATGGGACCGGATCATGCCAGCAACGCTGTCACGGTTCAGGCGGGGAGGACCCGCCGCAGGAACTGGCGCGTGCGGTCCTCGCGCGGCGCGCTGAAGATCTCGGCGGGCGGGCCCTGCTCGAGGATCCGCCCCTCGCTGAGGAAGCACACCGTGGTCGCGACCTCGCGGGCGAAGCTCATCTCGTGGGTCGCGAGGATCATCGTGGTGCCCTGCTCGGCGAGCTGCCGGACGATGGTGAGGACCTCTCCGACGAGCTCGGGGTCGAGGGCGGCGGTGATCTCGTCGAGGAGCAGCAGGTCGGGCCGGGTGCACAGCGCGCGCACGAGCGCGACGCGCTGCTGCTGGCCGCCCGAGAGCCGGTCGGGGTGCTTGGTGACGTGCTCGGCCAGGCCGAACGTGGTCAGCAGCTCGCGCGCCCGGTCCTCCGCCTCGCGGCGCGACAGCCCGTGCACCCGCCGGGGCGAGAGGGTGCAGTTGTCGAGCACGGTGAGGTGCGGGAACAGGTTGTAGGCCTGGAACACCATGCCGATCCGGCGACGCACCTCGCGGGGGTCGACCCGGGGGTCGGAGACCTCGCGGCCGTCGAGGCGGATCACGCCGTCGTCGATCTCCTCCAGCAGGTCGAGGCACCGCAGCAGCGTGGACTTGCCCGAGCCGGAGGAGCCGATGAGGCACACCACGTCGTGGCGCTCGACGCTGAGCGACACGTCGTCGAGGACGACGCGGTCGCCGTAGGTCTTGCGCACCCCCTCGAGCTCGAGCAGGGGCCGGGGTGCCGGCTTCTCGGGGAGGGCTGTCACCGGAACCCCGCCCGCTCGCGCTCCATGTACCGCCGCTGCAGCCAGTCGGTGAACCGGGCGAGCGGCACCGTCATCAGCACGAAGAAGCCGGCCACCACCACGAGCGGGGTGTAGTTGAAGTTGAAGTTGCCGTAGTCGCGGGCCGCGAAGACGGCGTCCAGGATGCCGGCGGCCGCGACCAGCGCGGTGTCCTTCTGCAGCGAGACGAAGTCGTT
Source organism: uncultured Actinomycetota bacterium (assembly GCA_963830575.1). Lineage (GTDB taxonomy): Bacteria > Actinomycetota > Actinomycetes > Propionibacteriales > Nocardioidaceae > Nocardioides. The sequence goes on along the minus strand of CAWHNR010000027.1, from coordinate 166,702 downwards.
GAGCAACGGCGGCAGCACCCGGCGCACCGCCTGCGGCACGACGACGAACCGCAGCGCCTGCTGGCGGCTGAGCGCCAGCGCCTCCGCACTCGCGAGCTGCGAGGGGTGGATCGAGTCGATGCCGGCGCGGAAGACCTCGGCGACGTAGGCGCCGTAGGAGAGGACGAGCGCCACCCCGGCCCAGAAGAGCGCGCTGGTGGGGATGCCCTGCAGCTGCAGCGCCGGCATGCCGAACGCGAGCAGGACGACGAGCAGGATCGTCGGGACGCCGCGGAACAGGTCGGTGTAGAGCACGGCGAGCAGCCGCACCGGGCACCAGCCAGGGCGCGCGGGCCTGCCGGGCCAGCGCGACCGCCAGCCCGAGCACCAGGATGGCCGGCTCGCAGATCAGGAAGAGCTTGACGTTGACCCAGAAGCCGTCGAGCACGAGCGGGAACGACTCGCGGGCGTGGTAGCCGTTGAAGAACAGCTCCTGCACGCTCGGCCACCCGGGCGACGTCCCGATCCCGACCGCCAGGCCGAGGAGCACGACCGTGGTGACGATCGTCGCGACCAGCACCGACCGGACCCGCTGGCGGCGCCGGACCGCGCGGCGTTCCTCCTCGCGGGCGCTCGGCGTCCAGACGGTCACGGGAGCGCTGTCACCGGAGCTCGGGGATGCTCACCGTGTCGGAGAGCCACTGCTGCTCCAGCTCGGCGATGGTGCCGTCCTCCTTCAGCGAGGCCAGCGCCTCGTCGACGCACGGCACGAGCTCGCTGCCCTTCTCGAAGAGCAGGCCGAACTGCTCCTCCGCACCGGGGTCGGCCTGGAACTGGCCGACGATCTTGCCCTTCGGGATCTCCACCGCGGTGATGTAGAACGCCGTCGGCAGGTCGGCCAGGATCGCGTCGACCTGGTCGTTGAGCAGCGCCTGCTTGGCCGCGTTGGTGTCCTCGAAGACGAGCGGGTCGTCCGCGGGGCCGACGACGTCGCGGATGGCCTTGAGCGAGGTGGTGCCGGTCTGGGCACCGAGCTTGTAGTCGGCGAGCTCGGCGATGCTGGTGACCTCCGAGACCGGCGACCCGTCGAGCGCGATCACGGCCTGCGCCGCGGAGTAGTAGCCGTCGGAGAAGTCCACGACCGCGGCCCGCTCGGGCGAGATCGAGACCTGGTTGATGTCGAAGTCGAACTTCTTCGGGCCCGGGGCGTAGGAGTTGTTGAACGGCACCGTCACCCACGTCACCTGGTCGTCGGTGAACCCGAGCCGCTCGGCCACCGCGTACGCCACCGCCGACTCGTACCCCTTGCCGTTGGTCGGGTCGTTGTCGGTGAACCAGGGCTCGTAGGCCGGGCTGTCGGTGGCGATCGTGAGGACGCCGGCCTCCAGCAGCGGCAGCTGCTCGGGCGTGCACGGGTCGGTCGGCTGTTCGCTGCCGGTCTCGGACGGCGCGTCGGTCTCGGACGGTGCGCGTCGGTCGCCGGGTCGCTCGCCTCGTCGTCCTCGACCGGCGCGCACGCGGCGGCGCCGAGGAGGAGGAAGGGGACGGTGGCGAGGGCGGTCCGGCGCAGGCGCATGCCCGGAATCGTAGGGCCACCGGGCATCCCCCGGGGTGGATCGTCTCGGTGGCTCAGCCGCCGTCGGCGATCGAGGCGACGCGGGTGACGTGCCACCGGGCGCTCTGGAGGGTGACGGTCCCGCTGCCGTCGACGGTGCACTGCAGGGAGGCCTCGTCGCCGGCCACGGCCGTCGCGACGGTGGCGAGCACGGTGACCGACGCTTGGCGGGTGCCGCCCGCCGCGGCGCCCAGGGTGACGAGCCCGGCCGAGGTCTCGTAGGACGAGCTGGTGCTCGAGACCGAGCACTGCAGGTCGACCGGGCCGGCCGCACTCGTGTAGGCCGACACCACGCCCTCGAGCACGAAGGCACCGGGCTGGTCGAAGTCGTGGGTGAGGAGGGGCACGAGGTCGAGGAGCTGCTGCGTCCCCGCCTGGTGGGTCACGACGTCGCCCGCGGTCCCGGCCGCGCCGGCGGGCCCCTGCGGACCGGCCGGCAGCTGGCCCGCCTTGAAGTCGCGGGCCAGCAGGCTCCGGTCCTTGACGGCCACGCTGGTGACGGCGTCCTTCTTCAGCTGGGCCGCCCCCACGGAGTTCTTCGGCAGCGCCGTGGCGGCGTAGGCGCCACCGCCGAGGGCGACGACGAGGGCGAGCGTGGCGGTCACGTTGGCGTAGGTCGCGCGGGGTCTCATGGCGCGGGATCCTAGGCGCGGCCCCAGGGGCGCCGGGCCCGATTCGGCGAACCCGAGCGCGCTAGGTTCGGTGACGTGGCCGACCTGATCCGGGACCTGAGCGACGAGGAGGCCCGCGAGGCCCTGGTCTGCAAGTGGGGCATGGTCGCCGACGACGTGCTGCCGGCCTGGGTCGCCGAGATGGACTACGCCGTGGCCGAGCCGGTGATGGAGGCGCTGCAGTCGGCGTTGTCCAAGGGCATGACGGGCTACCCGCGCTACGCCGACGCCGGCCCGCTGGGCGAGGCGTACGCCGGGTTCGCGCAGCGCCAGTACGGGCACGCGGTCGACCCGGGGCGCGTGGTGGCGACGGTCGACGTGACGTCGGGGGTGCGGCTCGCGCTCGACGTCCTGGCCCCGCCGGGCGGGCTCGTGATGCCGCTGCCCGGCTACAACGCCCAGCTGCCCCTGGCCGAGATCGCGGGACGGGCGCGGCACGACCTCGTGGTCGACGCGGACGCCGAGCGCGCCGAGCTCGACCTCGACCAGCTCGACCACCACTTCGCCCACGGCGCGTCGGTGCTGCTGCTCACCCAGCCCCACAACCCGTGGGGACGGGTCTTCACCCGCGCCGAGCTCGAGGGCGTGCGGGAGGTCGTGCTGCGGCACGGGGCGTTCGTGGTCTGCGACGAGATCATGGCGCCGCTGGCGCTCGACGGCCGGCCGGTCGTGTCGTACCTGGCGCTCGAGGGCACGGCCGAGCACACGGTGTCGATCGTGTCGGCGTCGAAGGCGTTCAACATCGCGGGCCTCAAGTGCGCCCAGATGGTGACGGCCTCCGACGCGCTGCACGACGCCCTGATGGCCGCGCCGATGGCGCGCAACGACTCCTGGTCGACGCTCGGCGTCGAGGGCGCGATCGCCGCGTACCGCGACGGCGACGAGTGGCTGGCAGCGCTGCGGGTGCGGCTCGCCGCCCAGCGCGACCTCTACCAGGCCCTGCTCGCCCGAGCACCTGCCGCTCGCGCGGACCCGGCCGCTCGAGGCGAGCTACCTCGCCTGGACCGACCTGCGCGGCTACGGCCACGACGACCCCGCTGCCGTGGCGCTGGCCGGCGCGCGGGTGCAGGTGTCACCGGGGCACGACTTCCACCCCGGGCTGGCCGGCCACGTGCGCGTCAACCTCGCCACGAGCGCGGAGCGGCTGACACGCATCGTTCACCGGATGGCCACGGCCCTCGACCCCGCAGGTCGGCCCGGCTCCTAAGGTGGGCCCGTGAGAATCACGGTCATCGGCTGCGGCTACCTCGGCGCCACCCACGCCGCCTGCATGGCCGAGCTCGGCCACGAGGTGCTCGGCCTCGAGATCGACGACGCCAAGCGGGCGACCCTGTCGGCGGGTGAGGTCCCCATGTACGAGCCCGGGCTCGGCGACCTGCTGGCGAAGCACGTCGCCTCCGGTCGCCTGCGGTTCACCGACTCCTACGAGGAGGCCGGCGCCTTCGCCGACCTGCACTTCGTGTGCGTCGGGACGCCGCAGCTGCCGTCGAGCATGGGCGCCGACGTCTCGTTCGTCGAGGCGGCCGTCAGGTCGCTGGCCCCGCAGCTGACGCGACCGGCGACCGTGGTGGGCAAGTCGACCGTGCCCGTCGGCACGGCCGCGCGGATGTCGGCCCTGCTCGCCTCGCTCGCGCCGGCGGGCGCGGACGCCGAGCTCGTCTGGAACCCCGAGTTCCTGCGCGAGGGCTTCGCCGTCCAGGACACCCTCGAGCCCGACCGCATCGTGCTCGGCGTCGCGGGCGAGCGCTCGGAGAAGGAGCTGCGCGAGTTCTACGGCCCGCTCGTGGAGGCCGGGACGCCGATCGTGGTGACCGACTACGCGACCGCCGAGCTGGTCAAGGTCTCGGCCAACGCCTTCCTGGCCACCAAGATCTCGTTCATCAACGCCGTCGGCGAGGTCTGCGACGCCGCGGGCGCCGACGTCGTCGCGCTCGCCGACGCGATCGGCCACGACGCCCGCATCGGCCGCCGCTTCCTCAACGCCGGCGTCGGCTTCGGCGGGGGCTGCCTGCCGAAGGACATCCGCGCCTTCGTCCACCGCGCCGGCGAGCTCGGCGTCGAGGACGCCATGTCGTTCCTGCGGCAGGTCGACGACATCAACCAGCGGCAGCGGCTGCGCGCCACCCAGGTCGCCAAGGCGATGCTCGGCGAGTCCGTCTCCGGACGCCGCGTGGCCGTGTGGGGCGCGGCGTTCAAGCCCGACAGCGACGACGTCCGCGACTCCCCCGCCCTCGACATCGCCGGTCGCCTCCACCTGCGCGGCGCCCGGGTCACCGTCTACGACCCCAAGGCCGCCGCGACGGCCGCCGCCCGCTTCCCCACGCTCAGCTACGCCTCCTCAGCCGTCGAGGCGGCCGAGGGCGCCGAGCTGCTGCTGCACCTCACGGAGTGGCCGGAGTTCCGCGAGGTCCCGCCCGCCGTCGTGGGCGAGGTCATGGCGTCGCGCCGCCTGCTGGACGGCCGGAACCTGCTCGACCTCGCCGCCTGGCGCGACGCCGGCTTCGAGGCCCGAGGGCTCGGGCGGCAGTAGCCCCCGCGGGTCGAGGAGGCCGACCCGGGCCGTGGAGGTCGAGGAGGCCGGTCACGGCCGTCACGAGACCACCGACCCGGAACCGTGGAGGTCGAGGAGGCCGGTCACGGCCGTCACGAGACCACCGAGCCGGAACGCCTGGTGCGGCAAGCCATGGACCTCACCAGGTTTTGAGACGGCGCTGGCGCGCCTCCTCAACCACCGTCAGGGAGGCAAGCCATCGACCTCACCAGGTTTCGAGACGGCGCTGGCGCGCCTCCTCAACCACCGTGGGGCAACGCGCTTCCTCAACCACCCGTGGGGCGGTAGGACTCGTGGGGGTCGAGGAGGCCGGTCACGGCCGTCACGAGACCACCGAGCCGGAACGTGGGGGTCGAGGAGGCCGGCCACGGCCGTCACGAGACCACCGCGCCGGAACGCCTGGTGCGAGAGCCAGGGATCTCACCAGGTTTCGAGACGGCGCTGGCGCGCCTCCTCAACCACCGTATGGAGGGAGGCAAGCCATGGAACTCACCAGGTTTCGAGACGGCGCTGGCGCGCCTCCTCAACCAACGTGGGGAGGCAAGCCATGGAACTCACCAGGTTTCGAGACGGCGCTGGCGCGCCTCCTCAACCACCGTGGGGCGGCGCGCCTCCTCAACCACCGTGGGGGGCGGCGCGCCTCCTCAACCACCGTGGGGCAGCTCCATGAGCCGGCTGGGCCGGAACCCCTCGCCACTGCGCGACGGTGCGGGACGGGTCGAGCAGGTAGTCGAGGTCGACCTGCCAGGTGTGGCCGGTCGGCGTTGCGGCGCAGCACGTAGCCGAGGCCGTGGGTGCGGTAGATCGCGGCGCCCATCGCCTGCAGCGACTCGATGAGCTGGGCGTCGACCCACTTGCGCACGGCGCGGAAGCCGCCGGCCTCGCGCAGGGCGGCGCGGTCGACGAGCATCGTGCCGCCGGCGACGAACGGTGGCGTAGACCTCGACCGGGTGGCCGCGCTTGACGGTGAGGTCGCGCTCGGCGAGGTAGTGCAGCTCGGCCGGCATGCCGACCAGCTCGGCGCCCGACCAGGCGCGCGCGCGCAGCAGGTCGGCGACGACGTCGGGGGCGTACCAGTCGTCGTCGTCCATCTTGAGGACGACGTCGCCCCCGGCCGCGCGCGAGCGCCGCGTGGAGCACGTCGCCGAACCGGGTGGAGGAGCGCTGCGGCACCACCTGCACCGCGACGTCCCGGGCCCGACGGCGTCGCGCACCCGGGCCTCGTCGACGGTGAAGCCGTGGGGGGCGAGCACCAGCTCGAGCGACCCGACGCCGCGCTGGCGGGCGACCTGGGCGAGGGCGAAGTCGAGCATGTCCTCGCGCCGGGTGGCGAGCAGGACGACTGACACCGCGGGTGGCCGGCGACGGGCACGCCGAGCTCGCGCCCGACCGCCCGGACGCCAGGCCAGCGTGGAGAAGCGGTCGAACGCCGCGCGCCGCAGCAGCACGCTGTGCTCCTCGCGCGCGATCGACGTCGGCGAGGTCGACCGGAGCGGTGATCGCGTCGCGGAGCTCGTGCTCCGAGAGCGTCCGGGGCGGAGGCCGCGACGACCGGGCACGCCGGCCAGCGCGAGGGCGGCGGCGGCCCGCGTCGGCGGCGTCGTCCCAGTGGTCACCGACGCGCACGGCAGCGGCGTCGCGCAGGCCCGCGACCACCTCGGGCGTGACCGGCGCCGAGCGTCGCGACGTCGACCACCGGACCGTCCGCGACGGTCAGGAAGCCGGTCGGGTTGAGCACGCGCTCGTCGAAGGGCCCGATGCCGTCGGGGCCGGAGCGAGCGACGCGACGTCGGCCGGCACGTCGTCGGTGCCGCCGCCGACGCGCAGGCCGCGGTCGCCGAACCGGTCGCCCCACACCGACTGGCGCCCGACCTCGGCGAGCACGGCGGCGACGTCGACCGGCGCGGCGAAGCGCAGCACCGTCCACCAGCCGCCGCCGGCGCGGCGCGAGCGCAGCTCGACACGAGCGCCGGCCACTCCGGCCGGGGCACGAGCATGACGGCGGCGGCGCCGCCGTGCAGGCCGACGACCGGCGTCCGCACCCCGGCGGGCCACGCGCCCGCACCGCGGGTGGCCGACGACCGCGACCCGCGGGTAGCGGCCGGGCGCGGTGTCGGCGGCCAGGAGCAGCGGCGCCCTCGCCCTGGTCGAGGAACCGCCGCACGGGCTGGCGGCAGCGGCCGCGGCACGGCAGGTCAGACATCGACGCGGCCGCGCGGCGCACGAGCGGCCGGGGCGCCTGCGGCAGCCAGTGTGCACGACGTGGTCGACGACGTGGACGCCGGGCGGGGCCTCGATCCGGTGCAGCCCCTCGACGCTCGTCGGCCGCGACCCTCGCGGAGGGCGCGGTCGACCTCCTGCTCGCGGCGCTTGCGCTGCACGCGGGAGTCGGCGAAGTCGTCGATCGGGCTCCAGTGGGCGAACTCGTCGGCGTCGAGCCACTTGAGCTCGACGCACAGGCCCTCGGGGGCGACGATCCGCTCGGAGGTCGGCGGGGAACTCGCGCACCTCCCACTCGAACGCCTTGACGAAGGTGAAGTCGGGCCCATCGGGTAGACCCACGGCTCGAGGAACCGCGAAGCCGAGGTCGATCCACGCCACCGAGTCGCTCTCGACCAGACGAGCGGGTGCCGCGGGCATCGCCACCACCGCGCCCGTGCGCTCAGCTGCCAGACAGGTCGCTGCAGGACGCCGACGCCCTCGGGCGTCAGCACCATGTCGCCGTCCCACTTCATCGAGTAGGTCGTGCGCACGTGGGCGAACGACCAGTTGTAGAAGTGGGTCAGCGAGTGCACCGAGTCGGGGCGGCGTGGCGAGGTGCTCGGAGCCCGCCCGGCTGACGCGGTACGGGTACGACGTGCCGGTGTAGCGGTCCGACGGCGCCGGCCTCGGCCGCCACGCGCTGCCGCGACCTCGGGGGTGCCGTCGGTCGGAGCCGTTGTCGACGAGGACGACGTGCTCGCACCGCCTCGAGCATGGCGCGGCAGCACCCAGGGCAGGTTGCGCGCCTCGTCCTTGACCCGGAACACGCAGGTGAGGCCCGGACCGCACGGCCGCCGCCTGCTCGGGGTGGTTCCACGGCCAGCGCACGTCGTAGGCCGGATCGCCCTCCACGGCAGGGGATGTCGGCTCCACGGGTGGGCACCGGCGTCAGCGCTCCTTGCCGAGCGCCTTGCGCAGGCCGCGCCGCGCGCCCGCCGGCACCATCGCGCGCACGCTGGTGCGGGCACGCCGGTCGGCGCCGCGCTTGACGACGGCGTTGGCCGGCGCCGGGCAGCGTGGCCAGGCCGTCGCGGCGGGCGGCCAGCATCGAGGACTGCGGCGATCGCCTCGGCCTCGGCGTAGAGCTCGCGCGTAGGCCGCCGCGCAGCTCGTCGAGCCGCGTCGTGCACGGCCGGGGTGTCGCCGTCGGGGTCGGCGAGCCGGTCGAGCTTCTCCCAGGTCGCCTGGGCGAGCTCGCGCAGCCGCGGCGGCACGTCGAGGTCGTCCCAGGTCGAGGACACCCGGCGCAGGCTCGGGTCGATGAACGCGTGGACCGCGCGGATGTGGTTGGCGTTGGCCTCCTGCACGACGCGAGGTCGAACTGCGGTGGCCGATGTCGAACAGCGGGATCGTCCAGTCGTGAGCATGTCGGCGTAGCCGCACGAACGAGCGCGCCGAGCCGCGGGTGGCGCGCTCGGTGTGGAGCATCATGTTGATCCAGGCGGCGGTGCGCTGGACCTCGCCGGAGTGCTGTCCGGCCGGCGGCGTAGTAGCGCTGCTTGCTGCCGACCACCTCGGCGGGCGGGCGCAGCATCGTCACGTAGGCACGGCGTCGCGTCGCAGCGCAGGGCCGCCGAGCGCCAGAGCCCGATGAACCAGGCGAGGCGGGGGTCCTTGACGACGAGCTCGGCGCCGCCGGTGGCGAGCTGCTCCTCGAGCCAGGCGTGCAGCCGCTCGCGCAGACGGCTCGAAGTCGCCGAGCTTGCCGGACTCGAACCACGCCGACGGGCGGGCGTCGGACACCTGGACGTTGCAGCGCTGCGAGCAGCTCGGTCGTGGAAGTCGACCACCCACTGCGGCTCGCCGAAGCCCTTGGGGTTGGTCTCGTCGGCGTCGACCTCGGGCTGCGGCACGTGCATGCCGAGGGTGCGCAGCGTGCCCGACATCGTGCTCGTGCCGCTGCGGCCCGGAGCCGACCACGAACACCACGCGGCGCTTGATCGGCAGCACGTCCGCGGCATCCACGAGCGTCAACTTACCGGTCCCCCGCCGAGCGCCCCCTGCGACCCGCGCCCAGGCGCCTCGGCCGAGCCGACCGGCGGGTCCGCCGGTGCGCGGGTAGTGGCGCGGGCGCACCTTCTGGCTGGGGCCGAACCCGGCGCGACCGGCCTGGAGGGTCTCGCTGCCCGGCGACCGCGTCGACGACCGCGTCGACGTCCTCGCCGGGCGCGGCGAGGCGGCGCGCGCGGGCTGAAGGCGGCGGTGCGCTCGATGCGGACCCGGGTGCCGTCGGGCAGGTCGACGAGGCGGAGACCGTCGTGGGTGTGCTCGAGGTGGAGGAGCAGCTTCTCCAGCGCCGGCGGCCGGGGCGCGAACGCCGCCCCGGGCAGGACGACGCGGAACGCGGCGTCGGTGCGCTCGCGGCACGCGGTCGTCGAGAGGGTGACGCGGGGGTCGGCGGCGTACGTCTCGTGCGACGATGCGCGTCGGCGAGCGAGGCGTCGTCGAGCACGGCCGGGCGCTCCTCGCGCGAGCGACGCCCAGTCGCCGACGAGGGTGACGGTCAGGTCGTGCAGGGTGCTGGCCAGCACGGCGTCGACCGTCGCGATGACGTCGTCGGCCGGCGTGGCCGCCGACGTCGAGGACGACCTCGGCGTAGGGCTCGGCGTAGGTGCGGCCGGGGCGGCGCTTGGACGCGCAGCGTCGCGGCGCGGTCGGCGAGGAACGGGTCGTTGTAGGCGTTGACCTGCTCGCGGCGAGCCATCACGTGGGTGTGGCCGAGGTGCCAGCTGACGGCCTCGGCGTCGGGCACGAAGACCGCGCCGGCGTGGCGCCGAGGCGGGCGCCGAGGGCGATGTCCTCGCCGAGCCGCAGGCGCGGTGTCCATGCCGCCCGACTCGAGGTAGAGGTCGCGGCGCACCGACGCCGTCGCCCCGGCGTGGGTGCGCAGGGCGTTCCAGCCGGCGGCGCGGAGCCGGTCGGTGCGGCCGTAGATCTCCTCGACCCAGGTGTGCGGCTGGCGGTCCTGCCCGGCGAAGTACGCCGCGACCCGGTCGTCGGGCGACGGCGTCGCGCACCTCGGCGGGCGTGAGCGCGAGCACGGGCTCGGGGTCGACGAACCACTTGTCGCCCAGGACGACGGCGTGGTCGAGCAGGTGGTGCCAGCGCAGCTGCGCCTCGACCTCGTGCCGCTCGGCGAGCATGTCGGCGTCGAACCAGTGGACGACGTCGCCCTCGGCCGCCAGCGCCCCGGTGTGGCAGGCGTTGGCGCGGCCCCACCCCTCGCTCGACCCGCACGACCCGGGTGCGCTCGGGCCGGACCTCGGGCAGCACGAGCTCGCCCGGTCCGTCGTCGGCGACGACCACCTCGAGCAGGTGCGCCGGGTAGGTCTGCGCCGCGAGCCCGGCGAGCACGTAGGGCAGCAGCCGGCCGGCGTCGTAGGCGGGGATCGACCACGCTGACCGACAGGCGTCGGCGTCCACGTCCCGGGGGCGCCCAGTGCCGGCGGCCGCAGGGCCTGCCACTCGTTGCGGCGGACCCGGGGCTGGTCGGCCGGCGTCATGCCGAGCTCCATCAGCGCGCTCGGGCCGAAGCCGTCCCAGCGGGCGATGAGGGACTCGGGCCGCAGGAAGTAGTCGAGGCCGGGGTCCCAGGTGTGGCCGGTGGCGGTGCGGCGGAGCAGGTAGCCCAGGCCGTGGGTGCGGTAGACCGTGCCGCCCGGCGCGGCGGACGGCGTCGAGCACGTGGGCGTCGACGAACCGTCGCGCGGGGCGCCAGCCGCCGAGCTCGCGCAGCAGGGTGCGGTCGAGCATCATCGTGCCGCCGGCGACGACGCTCCCGTCGTTCTCGCTCGGGCCGGTGCGCCGCACGGTGGTGTCGACCTGCTCGAGGTAGACCAGCTCGGCGGGCATGCCGACGACGTCGGCGCCGCTGTAGCGCGCGGGCGAGCAGCAGGTCGGTGACGACGTCGGGGCCGTACCAGTCGTCGTCGTCCATCTTGAGGACGACGTCGCCGCCCGCCGCGTCGGTGGCCAGCGCGCAGCACGTCGCCGAAGAGAGTGTCGGCGGTCGCCTCCACGATGGTCGTGCGGACGCCGCCCAGCTCGGAGGCGGCGTCGACGAGGTCGGGATCGGGGGTGAAGCCGTGGGCGGCGAGCACCAGCTCGACCTCGGCGCCGGGCAGCGTCACGCGCTGGCGCGTCACCTGGGCCAGGGCGTGGCCGAGCAGGTCGGGTCGCCGGGTGGGCAGCAGGATGCTGACGCTCGGGTGCAGCGCGGCGCGCACCCCGGCGCGGCCGGCGAGGCGGGCGCGGCGGGCGATGGCCGCGTGCTCGAGGAGCGCAGCCCGCCGCTGGCGGATCGAGAGCTCCTCGCGACGGCAGCGGCGTCGTCGAGGGCCTCGAGGTCGGTGCCGTCGTCGACGAGCGGGACGCCGCTCATCGCCAGGCCGGCCCGCAGGCGCGCGCTCGGCTCCGGGAGCCGAGCCGCACGCCCTGGGCGTCGCGCAGGTCCCGCACCAGGGCCGGGCTGAGCCGCGTCGCCGGCGTCGAGGTCGACGACGCCGCGCGTCCAGTCGCGCCGGAACCCGGTGGGGTTGTAGACGCGGTCGTCGAGCGGCTCGCCGAGTGCCGCCAGCTCGTCGCCCGACACCACGGCCGGGGCACGGCCGGTCACCTCGCTCACCACCGGCGGCGACGGCGGGTCGACCACGACGTCGGGCGGGTGGAGGGCGGCCGGGTCGTCGGCGGTCGTGCCGGGCCGCGCCACGCGGACGCCGCCGTGGCCGCCGCGGCCGGCCGCCCGCGGGCGAACGCGGCGAGCACGGGACCCACCTCGGTGCGCTCGGCGAACTCGAGCCGGGCGCTGCCGGGGCGCAGGTCGACGTCGACGAGCGGCGGTCCAGCGCGGGTGCGGGCGCGACGACCGGCGTCGCGTCGTCGGCGAGGACGACGGCGACCACCCGCGCCCAGCCGACGTCGTCGAGCTGGCGCCACGACGTCGACGAGGTCGTCGGCGTCGCCGGCGACGACGCACGACCGTGCGGAACTGGCCCGTCGGGCTTCGGCGAGCCCGGCGCGACCAGCTCGACGCCGTCGGGGTCGGCGACCGCCACCGGCCGACCGGTCACGACCAAGGCCGGGCGCCGGGCACCGTCGAGCACGTGCGCGACGGACTCGGCGGCAGGCATGCGCCTACGGTAGGGCTCGTGCTCAGCCACTCGGATGCCGCAGCGCTGGTCGCGGGCAGCCGGCTCCTCGACGAGGAGTGGTACGGCGCACTGGTCGGCGAGCGGTTCGGCTCGCGCGAGGACGCCGTCGAGCGGTGGCTGGCCGACCCCGGCGACGACGCGCCGCACCCGCTCTTCGAGCCGCTGTGGCTCTACCCGCAGGGCAAGTGGCGCAAGCACGCGCCCGACCCGCTCTCGTACTACCTCTCGCGACCGGTCGGGAAACGGCTCCGGGGCCGCTCGCCCCACCCCGACTACCCCCAGGCCGACCTCGGCCCGGTCGACGACTGGCTCGCGGCCGGGCACGACCCCGCCGAGGTCATGACGCCAGCGGTCGAGCGCGACTTCGAGGGCGAGGCGTGGGTCGAGCTGGGGGGCCTCAACCTGCCCTGGGAGGCGCGGTGGTTGCGGTACCTCGTGCAGCAGGACGTCAACGTGCTGCTCGAGCCCTCGGGCTCGCCCGCACGCAAGCGGGTGCTGGAACGGCTGGCTGCTCCCCACCGCCGGGTCCTGGTCGCGGACCGAGCACCGGGCCCGCTGACCGTCCACGTCGACCCGACGATCGAGCCTCCCCCGTGGTCCTGGCTGCCGCCGCTGCTCGACGCCGTCGCGCGGCCCGGGGTGGAGTCGGCGTCGGCCCTCGTCGTCGACGACGACTTCCTCCTGGTGTCACCGCTGCTCAGCGGGCACCCGGTGTCGGCGATCGAGCGGCTCGACGGGTGCACGATCCCCCTGTGGGCGCCTGGTGCCGTCGTCACCGACGAGCGGCGCGAGGGCGGCCGGCACGTGCTCGCGACGGGCTCCTGGATGCCCGGCTGGGCGAGGGAGAAGAGCGGCGCGGGGTGGGACGAGCTGCGCGCCCGGGCCCTGGCCGTGACGGCCGTGGCCGACCGCCCCAGCCTGCGCTGGTCGATCGACATCGCCGCACGGGCCCGCGCCGATGGGACGCCGGTGGGGCGACTGGCACTTCGCCCGCTCGCTCGCCGACGCCCTCGAGCGGCTCGGCCAGTGGGTCGAGATCGACCACCCCGAGACCCGCGGGCGCGCCACCCGCAGCGAGACCGACGTCGTGCTCACCATCCGCGGGCTCGACCGGGTGGCCCCGCAGCCGGGCGCCGTCAACCTGCTCTGGGTGATCAGCCACCCCGACGAGGTGACCGCCGACGAGCTGGCCGGGTTCGACGTGGCCTGGGCCGCGGGCACCGCCTGGGCCGAGCGTCACGGCGTCCGGCCGCTCCTGCAGTGCACCGACACCACCCGCTTCCACCCCGGCGTGGGCGAGGCCGACCCGGCCGGCACCGCGCTGTTCGTCGGCAACGCCCGCGGCGGCGCGCGCCCGGTGGTGACAGCGGCCCTCGCCGCCGGCGTCCCGCTGACCGTCATCGGCACCGGGTGGCGCGCCCACGGCGTCGACGTCGCGGCCGCAGCGCATCGCCAACCAGGACCTGCCCGCCGCCTACGCCACGGCCGGCGTCGTGCTCAACGACCACCACGACGACATGCGCGAGCAGGGGTTCGTGAGCAACCGGGTCTTCGACGTGCTCGCCGTCGGCGGCCGGCTGCTCACCGACGACGTCCCCGGGCTGGGCGCCGCCCTGGGCGTCGACCTGCCGGTCTGGCGCACGGCCGACGACGTCGGCCGGCTCGCCCGTCCGCCGTTCGACGCCTGGCCCGACGCCGCCGCGCGGCTCGCCCTCGCCGAGCGGGTCGTCGCCGAGCACTCCTTCGACGCCCGCGCGCGCACCCTCCTCGACGCGGCCCTGGCCCTGCGACCGGCCTAGACTCGCGCCTCGTGAGCGACGCCGTCACCCTCGACCCCTCCGTCCCGCTGCCGCCCTACGGCCTGCGGATGGGCGGCGCCCACTTCAAGAAGGACCAGGACTTCGTCGAGGCCGGCGTGCGCGACGCCCGGCTGCTGCGCCAGCGGGCGGGCCTCGGCCGCCGCAAGCGGGTGCTCGACTGGGGCTGCGGCGCGGGCCGGCTCGCGATCGGCATCAAGCACCTGATGGGCAGCGTCGAGGACTACCACGGCGTCGACATCCAGCCCGAGCTGCTCGGCTGGGCGGCCGAGCACCTGAGCGACGACCACTTCACGGTTCAGCCTGGTCGACGCCCACAACGCGCGCTACAACCCCGACGGCGAGGCGTCGTTCGTGATCCCGGCCGAGCCGGGCAGCGTCGACGTCCTCTACGCCTACTCGGTGTTCAGCCACATGCTCGACCACGACGTCGCCGGCTACGGCGCCACGATCGCGAGCATCCTGGCGCCCGGAGGGCCGCGCGATGATGACGGCGTTCGTCGAGGAGGACGTGCCCGACTGCGTCGAGAACCCCACCGACTACCTCAAGCTGGAGTGGAAGGGCGCGCTGCACTGCGTGCGCTTCGACCGCCGGTTCTTCGAGCGCGACGCTGTGGGAGGCCGGGCTCGCCGTCGACGAGTTCGTCTACGGCCGCGAGACCGACGGCCAGTCGCTGTACGTGCTGCGACGGCGCTGAGCCGGGCCGGGAGCGAGCCGTGGACTACCTGTTCGTCGTCACCTACGGGCGCTCCGGGTCGACGCTGGTGGGCGGGCTGCTCAACGCGATCCCCGGCTACCTGATCCGCGGCGAGAACGACGACGCCCTCCGCCACCTCTGGCAGTACCACCGCACGCTCGTGGCCGCGAAGGAGAAGCGGACCGGCACCCGCTCGCGCACGCATCCCTTCTACGGCATCGGCGACGTGCCGGTGCCGAAGCTGCGTCGCGGGCACCCGCCGGCTCGTGCTCGACACCGTGCTGCGGCCCAAGGACGACACCCGCGTCGTCGGGTTCAAGGAGATCCGCTGGTGGCGCGAGGACGTCGCCGAGTACGTCGCCTGGCTGCGCGAGGTGTTCCCCGGCGCGCGGTTCGTCGTCAACACCCGCGACCACGCCGACGTGCTCGGCGAGCGCCTGGTGGCGCAAGGGCGACCCCGAGCAGAACGCCGCCAACCTGGCCGCGATCGAGGAGCGGCTGCTCGCGCTCGCCGCGTCGTTGGGCGACGCGGCGTACCGCACCCACTACGACGAGTTCACCGCCGACCCGACCGTGCTGCGCGGGCTGTACGACTGGCTCGGTGAGCCCTGGGACGAGGACGCCGTGCGCGCGGTGCTCGACGTCCGGCACTCGGTCGACGGTGGTCGAGGTGCCGCGACCGGGTGAGGCGCTCAGCCGATCGAGGGTGACTGCGACGCGATGAGCTCGGCGTACCAGTCGAAGGACCGCTTCGGCGTCCGCACCTGGGTCTCGTGGTCGACGTGCACCAGCCCGAAGCGCTGGGTGTACCCCTCGGCCCACTCGAAGCCGTCGAGGAGCGAGCGGGCGTAGTAGCCGCGCACGTCGACGCCGCGCTGCACGGCCTCGGCCACGGCGCGCAGGTGGGCGTCGTGCCAGTCGATGCGCTCCTGGTCGTCGACGACGCCGTGCGGCGTCCGGGCCCGTCGACGTAGGAGCAGCTGGCGTCGGTGATGACGATCGGGGGCAGCGCCGCGCGGAACCGGGCGCGGACGGTGATCAGCCACTCCCGCAGCGCGTCGGGCACGACCGCCATGCCGCAGTCGGTCACGGGGTAGCCGAGGAGGGCGCGGCGCTCGAAGGGGAAGTCGGCGTCCTCGGCGGCCGCGCCGACCCTGATCGGGCTGGCTGTAGCAGACGCCGTAGAAGTCGAGCGGCTGGCGGATGTCGGCGAGGTCGCCGGGCGACCATGATGTCCTCGAAGAGCGGCGCCAGGTCGGCCGGGTAGCGGCCGAGCAGCATCGTCTCGAGGAACAGCCCGTTCCACAGCGCGTCGAAGAGCTTGGTGGCGCCGACGTCGGCGGGCTCGTCGCTGGCGGGCCACATCGGGGCGTGGTTGTTGGCGCAGCCGATGCTCGTCGCGCCCGCGGCGCGCAGCGCTCCGGCCGCCCGGCCGTGGGCGACCAGCAGGTGGTGGGCCACCGGCAGCGCGTCGAACGACAGCTCGCGCCCGGGGGCGTGGACGCCGGTCGCGTAGCCCGCGAACGCGACCGACGTTGGGCTCGTTGATCGGCACCCAGTGCTCGACCCGGTCGGCGAGGCGCTCGCCGACGGCCGCCGCGTAGTCGGCGAAGCGGTCGATGGTCGCCCGGTTGAGCCAGCCACCGTCGTCCTCGAGCCACTGCGGCAGGTCGTAGTGGTAGAGCGTCGCCATCGGCTCGATGCCGGCGGCGCAGCAGCTGGTCGACCAGCCGGTCGTAGTAGTCGAGGCCCGCCTGGTTGACCCGGCCGCCGACCGCTCGGCTGCACCCGCGACCACGACACCGAGAAGCGGTAGCCCTTGCACGCCGAGGCGTTCGAGCAGCGCGACGTCGTCGTCGCTCCGGCGGTAGTTGTCGCAGGCGACGTCGCCGTTGCTGCCGTCGGAGATCTTGCCGGCCTGGCGGCGAACGTGTCCCAGACGCACAGACCGCGTCCGTCGACGTCGATCGACCCCTCGACCTGGTAGGCCGCGGTGACGGCGCCCAGCACGAATCCCGGCGGCAGCGGGGGCTGGGTGAGCTCGTGCGGGGGTGGCACGGGCACAATCTTGCCCGTGAGCAGCGAGATTCGCCGGGGATCGGACCGTTTGGTCGAAAGGGTTCCCGGACGGCTGTCCCGTCACTCGTTCGCGTTCGGCGAGGAGTACGACGCCGAGAACCTCCGATTCGGCCCGATGGTGTGCCACGACGACCACCTGCTCGGCCACGGGCAGGGCTTCGACGACGCACCGCCACAGCGGCCTCGTGATCGTCACCTACGTGGTCAGCGGCGCCCTCGAGCACACGGGTCCCGAGGGCACCACGGTGGTGGGCGCGGGGTCGATCGCCGTCCTGCGCACGGGCGACGGCGTCGAGCACAGCGAGGTCGCCGCCGCACCGCAGACCCGCTTCGTCCAGGTGTGGCTGGCCGACGACGAGCCGCCCGCCGAGCCGTCGTACGAGGTGGTGTCCGGCGACACCGTCGAGCCCCTGCCGGGAGCGCGGATGGTCGTGCTGCGCCCGGGCGACCACGAGACGGCGGTCGTCCCGGCCGCCCCGCTGGTGCACCTCTACGTCGCCCGCGGCGCCCTGCTGCGCAGCTCGCTGGCCGACCCCCTGCACGAGGGCGACGCGTTCCGGTTCACCGACGAGCCGGAGCACGAGGTCACCGCCGGTGTCCCGTCGGAGCTGCTGGTCTGGTTGCTCGGCTGAGGCGGCGCCGGCGCCGTCTCAGTTCCGGTGGCGTGGGCCGTCGGTCGGGGTCGTGGGCACGGTCGAGGCCTTCAGGTCGGGCCCGGTGACGGGCCGGTAGTCGTCGGCCGCGGTGTCGACGCGCGGGTCGAGCTCGTCGGCCCGGCGGACGACGTCCTCCTGGACGGCCTCCTCCTGGGCGAGTCGCACGTGGGCGGCTGCCGCGGTCCGCTCGGCCTCCTCGGCGCGGGCGCGCGCCAGGTCGGCCTCGGTGCGGGCGACCCTGGCCTCCTCGGCCGCGGCTCGCACGTCGGGCACGCGCTCGGCGGCCGTCCCGCGCAGCTTCTCGGCGTCGGCGAGCCGCTCCTCGCGCCGCACCGCGGAGCGGTGACGGAGCGCGAGCACGGCGGCCGCGATGAGCGCCAGCACCAGGAGGGCAGCGACGACCACCCACACGACGTCCTGGGTGTCGAGGTCCATGGCAGGTCCTTCCGTCGTTCTGCTGTGCGTCGCGATGACGCGGGCGCGACCTGGTGTCGCGCTCGCCCGGGTCATCCCGCGCCGCGGGCCCGCTGTTACGCGCCCGGCGTGAACTCACCCGCGCGGGTGTGCGGGCCGCCGTCCGCTCGGCGGCCGTGACTCAGGCGATGACCTCGAGCGCCCCGGGCAGCACCTCGACCACGGCGGGCTCGGCCCGACAGGCCCGGCAGCACGCCGAGCCCCTCGCCGTCGCCGCCGACCGGCACCGGCTGGCAGGCGTCGGCGGCGATCTCGATCGCGCCGGCCGCGCAGCACGGTGACCTGGGGCAGGTCGACGTGGCCGCCGTCGTAGACCTTCGGCAGCGACCGCATCAGCGCCAGCTTGGACGCCGCCTCGATCACCACGACCTCGAGCAGGCCGTCGTCGACGACGGCGGCGGGGGCGATCTTCATGCCCTTGCCGTAGTAGGCCGAGTTGGCGACCACGACGTTGGCGCCGCGTACTCGCGGCCACGCCGTCGACGGACACGCGGAAGCGCGCGGGCCTGTAGCCGGCGATGGCGCGGATGGCGGCGTACGGGTACTGCAGCTCCTTGGGCAGCCGGTGCGCCCGGTCGACGATCTCGTTGGCGCGGGCGTCGATGCCGCAGTAGACCGAGCCGGCGACGCGGCCGCGGCTCGGCCCCGGCCGGCGTCCAGGAGACGCAGGTCGACGCGGCGTACGGCGCCCTCGAGCAGCATCGCGGCCTGGCCCTCGGCGTCCTCGGGCAGGCCGAGCATCCGGGCGAAGTCGTTGCCGCGGCCGGCGGGCAGCACGGCGAGCGTGCCGCCGGCGAGCGAGTCGGCGCCGGCCAGCGAGGAGAGCATGCCGTCGCCGCCGACCGAGACCACGACGTCGCCGCGCTCGACGGCGGCGTCGACCAGGGCCGCCATCGCCCGGGGGCCGGGTGAGTAGGTGACGTCGACGGAGGCGCCGGCGTCGCGCAGCAGCCGGGCGACGGGGACGACGGCGCCGGGTGCCGCGCCGCCGCCGCGAGGCGGGGTTGACCAGGAAGGTGAACGAGCGGCCGGTCACGGGCACCAGCACCCCCGGGTTGAGGACGCCGGTCGGGTCGAGGTCGGCCTTGACCGCGCGCAGCACCGAGGCGCCGAGCTCGCCGATCTCGCGGGTCAGCCACGGCTTGTGGTCGGTGCCGACGGCGTGGTGGTGGGTGATCGTGGCGCCGGCGGCCACCATCGCGTCGCTGGCGGCGGCCTTGGCCGCAGCCACTGCGCCACGGTGGCGGGGGCGTCCTCGGCGGCCTTGGCGGCGACGGTGAAGTAGAGCGAGCAGCCGGTCTCGTAGACGTGGGAGACGTGGCACAGCACCATCGCGCCGTCGCCGAGCGAGCCGGTGAGCGCGGCCCTGACGTCGGCGTAGAGCGCGGGCGCGGTTCGCTCCACCAGGTGGCGGTCTCCATGGTCTCGACGAGGACGCCGACGTCGAGCATCGAGTCGCGCAGGTACGGCGCGTCGAAGCGGCCGTGCGCCCAGGCCTCGCCCGGGTCGGTGCCGAGCGGCGTCCCGCCGAGGCCCTCGAGCACGGCGGTGACGGCGACGCGCTTGGCCTCGACGGCGGCGGCCTCGCCCTCGTAGCCGGTGATCATCAGGCAGCCGCCGGCGGCGCGACCCGCCGATGGCGTCGGGCTTGGCCAGGTTGATCGCGGTCTCGTTCTCGTCGGAGAGCCGGATCACGGTCGGCAGCATGCCGGCCTGGGCGAGGGTGCGCATCGCGTCGGCGCCGGCGTCGAACGACGGCCACCGCCAGCCCTCGTAGACCGTGACGGCGGGCACCGGGCGCACCCGCACGGTGACCTCGGTGATGACGCCGAAGGCGCCCTCGGAGCCGAGCACGAGCTGGCGCAGGTCGGGGCCGGCGGCGTTGGCCGGCGAGCGAGCCGAGCACCCACTCGCCGCGCGGCGTGGCGACCCGCAGGCCGACGACCAGCGCGTCGAACCGGCCGTAGCCGGCGCTGCTCTGGCCGCTGGAGCGGGTCGCGGCGAAGCCGCCGATCGTGGCGTACTCGAACGACTGCGGGAAGTGGCCGAGCGTCAGGCCCTCCTCGGCGAGCAGCGCCTCGGCCTCGGGGCCGCGCAGGCCGGGCTCGAGCGTCGCGGTCATCGACACGTGGTCGACGCGAGACGAGGCGCTTGAGCCGGACCAGGTCGAGGGAGACCAGGCCCGGCGAAGCCCTCGCGGCGGGCGACCAGGCCGCCGGTGACCGACGTCCCGCCGCCGAAGGGGACGACGGCGACGTGGTGCTCGACGGCCCAGGCCAGGACGGCGGCGACGTCGTCGTGCGACGCCGGGGCGGACGACGGCGTCGGGGGCGTCGGCCAGGTCGCCGGCGCGGGCGCGCAGCAGGTCGGGCGTCGACTTGCCGCGGGTGCGCAGCCGGCGGGTGGTCGTCGTCGGTGAGCACGTGCTCGGCGCCGAGCCACGACGCGCAGGCTGTCGAGCAGGGCGTCGTCGAGGCCCGGGCGCCGGCAGCGGCGGCGTCGCTCGACGGCCGGGCGCTCGTCGAGGCCCGAAGGCCAGCTCGACCAGGCCGCGGGCGGCGTCCGGGAGGGCGGCGGCGCGGTCGGGGTCGCCCCAGCGGCTGGGGTGCATCTCGGTCTGCACGAATCGGGTCACGTGTTACAGTGTGACACATGACGTCACTTCGTCACAACGCCCCGCGATCCGCGCCCAGGACGCCTACCTCGACGCCGCCCGCGCCTGCCTCCTCGACGTCGGCTGGCGGCGCACGACGCTCACCGAGGTCGCCCGCCGCGCCGGCGTCTCGCGGATGACGATCTACCGCACCTGGGCCGACATGCCGACGCTGCTGGGCGACCTGATGACCCGCGAGTGGACCGACGATCGTCGCGCAGCACCGCCGAGCACCGACGGACCTGGTCGAGCGGATGGTCGCCACCGATCCGCGCGCTGCGCGACAACGAGCTGTTCGTGCGCATCGTCGAGGTCGACCCCGAGCTGGTCCTCCCCTACCTGCTGGCCCGCCGCGGCCGCTCGCAGGACCTCATCCTCGGCCATCGCCGAGGACGCCATCACCGCCGGCCAGGCGGCCGGCGAGGTGCGCGCCGGCAACCCCGCCGCGATCGCCCGCGCCCTCGTCCTGGCCGCCCACGGCTTCGTGCTCTCGGCCCACACGATGGTCGACGACCGCGTCACCGAGGCCGAGCTCGACGCCGAGCTCGCGCTCGTCCTCGCCAAGGTCCTGGCCCCGTGAGCACGCCGCACCCGGCATCACCGCCCGGCCTCGCCGGCGCCCCCGACCGACGTCGACGTCGTCGTCGTCGGCCTCGGCGTCACCGGCGCCGGCGTCGCGCTCGACGCCGTCACCCGCGGGCTGAGCGTGCTCGCCGTCGACGCCCACGACCTCGCCTTCGGCACCTCGCGCTGGTCTCGAAGCTCGTCCACGGCGGCCTGCGCTACCTCGCCAACGGCCAGGTCGGCGTCGCGCATGGAGAGCGCCACCGAGCGCGGCGTCCTGATGGAGGTCACCGCGCCGCACCTGACGCGCGCGATGCCCTACGTCGTCCCGTTCACCTCCGACGATGTCGAAGGCGCAGCGCGCGATGACCCGCGCCGGGCTGCAAGCGCCGGCGACGTGCTGCGCCGCGGCGCCGGCACGTCGGCCGACACGCTGCCCGCCGCCGCGCCGGCTCTCGACGACCGAGCTGCTGCAGCTGCGCGCCGGGCCTGCGCACGCTCGGGCCTCGACGGCGGCATGCTGTCGTGGGACGGCCAGCTCGAGGACGACGCCCGCCTCGTCACGACCATCGCCCGCACCGCCGCGTCGTTCGGCGCCCACGTGCGCACCCGCGCCCGGGTGCTCGCGGCGACCGGCACCTCGGTGCGAGCTGCGCGACGAGCTCACCGGGCGCGACCCACGACGGTCACCGCCCGCGCCGTCGTCAACGCCACCGGCGTCTGGGCCGGCGACCTCGTCGACGAGGTCACGCTGCGCCCCAGCCGCGGCACCCACCTCGTGCTGCGCGCCGACACCCTGCCCGGGCTGACCGCCGCGGTGTTCGCGCCGGTGCCCGGCGCGACCAACCGCTTCGTGATGGTGCTGCCCCAGCCCGACGGCACGCTCTACGTCGGCCTCACCGACGAGCCCGTCGAGGGCGAGGTGCCCGACGTGCCCGACGCCGTCGGAGCGCCGAGATCGGCTTCCTGCTCGACGTCGTCGCGGCGTCGTTCGACCGCCCGCTGCACCGCGACGACGTCGTCGGCGCCTACGCCGGGCTGCGCCCGCTGCTGCACGCCGACGACGGCTCGACCGCCGACCTCTCGCGCCGCCACGCGGTGCTGCGCCAGCGCAGCGGCGTGGTCACCGATCGTCGGCGGCAAGCTGACGACGTACCGCCGGATGGCCGAGGACACCCTCGACGCCGTCACGAGCGACTCGGCCTCGGCGAGCCCTGCGTCACCGCGCACCCTGCCCCTGCTCGGCGCCGCCCCGCGCGCCGAGCTGGCCGCCCTCGAGCAGCCGCGCCCGGCTGGTGCGCCGCTTCGGCACCGACGCCGCGCTGGTGCTCGCCACCGCCCGCGAGGTCACCGGCCTCGAGCGACGACGAGCTGCTCGCGCCGGCGTCCGCGCACCGTCCCGGTGACCCTCGCCGAGCTCGTCTTCGGCGTCACCCACGAGGGCGCCCACGACGCCGCCGACCTGCTCGACCGGCGTACCCGCGTCGGCCTGGTCGCCGCCGACCGCGACGCCGCCCTCGCCGCTCGCCGAGCGCGCGCTCGCCCTCGTCGCCGCTGCCGCCCGTCGGGATAGTCCCGGCCGATTGGCCTCCGGGACGGGAAACGGACCATCGGCCGGGACTATCCCTCCCCCGACCCCCACCGATGAATCCGGCCCTCGACCCCGGTCGGTACTCGCGAGGCAGGACTGGACGAGCGGCGGGAGAACCGGCATGACGCACGATCGTCGGGGCTGGACATGACGAGTGACGACGCGCGAGCGACGAGCGACCATCGGGGCGGAGCTCGACGACTTCGACGGGCTGACGTCGCGCTACCAGCGCGAGCTGCTGGCGCACTGCTACCGGATGAGCGGCTCGGTGCACGAGGCCGAGGACCTCGTGCAGGAGACGTTCCTGCGGGCGTGGAAGGCGAGCGCGACGTTCCAGGGCCGCAGCTCGGTGCGCACCTGGCTCTACCGCATCGCCACCAACGTCTGCCTGACCAACCTCGAGGGCAAGCCGCGGCGGCCGCTGCCCGCCGGGCTCGGCACCAGCGACCAGATGGCCGGCGACGCGCTCGAGGAGAACCACGAGATCGCCTGGCTCGAGCCGGTGCCCGACGCCGCCGTGGTCGTCGCCGAGCGCGACACCCTGCGGCTGGCGTTCATCGCCGCGCTGCAGCACCTGCCGGCCCGCCAGCGCGCGGTGCTGATCCTGCGCGACGTGCTCCGCTGGAGCGCCGCCGAGACCGCCGAGGCCCTCGACACCACCGCCGCCGCCGTCAACTCCGCCCTGCAGCGCGCCCACGCCCAGCTCGGCGAGCGCGCGCTCGACCGAGGACACCGTCGTCGAGGACCTCGACGACCGCCAGCAGGCGCTGCTCGACCGCTACCTCGACGCCTTCTGGGCAAGGACATCGACACGATCGTCGGGCTGCTCAAGGCCGACGCCACGTGGGACATGCCGCCGTTCACCAACTGGTACAAGGGCGCCGACCACCATCGCCGAGCTGATCGGCACCAAGTGCCCCGGCGGCGTCAAGGACATGCCGATGATCCGCGACGGTCGCCAACGGGCAGCCGGCGTTCGGTCTCTACATGCGCACGCCCGACGGGCCACTTCGAGCCGTTCCACCTCCAGGTGCTGCACCTCGAGGGCGACAAGGTCCGCCACGTGACGGCGTTCTTCGAGACGCGGCTGTTCGCGACGTTCGGCCTGCCCGAGCCGGCTGCCGGCCGACTACGAGCCGGCCGCGCCGACCGGCTGACCCGGCCCCACTCGTGACCCCCGACCCGGGGCTCGAGCTGCTCGAGCGCGCCCTCGGCTACACGCGCGGCGCGCTGCTCGCACGTGCGCCCCGGCACACCTGCACCGCCCGACCCCCTGCGCCGGCTGGGACCTCGACCAGCTGCTCGACCACATGGACGACGCCCTCGACGCCTTCACCGAGGGCGCCGACCGGGCGCGATCGCCGTCGACCCGGCCCGGCCGGCTGGCGCTCGACGTGCGCGTGGCCCGGCTGCAGCTCAAGGCGTGCGGCCTGCTCGGCGCCTGGAGCGCGCCGGACACGCCCGCCGACGGTCGACGTCGGCGACGTCCCGGTCGCCGACGGCGGTCGTCGTCCGGGCCGCCGCGCTCGAGATCACCGTCCACGGCTGGGACGTCGCGCCGCGCGACCGGCCTCGGCGGCGCCCGTCCCGGAGGACCTCGCGCTGCGGCTCCGACCCGTGGCCACGGCGCTGGTCTCGCCGTTCGACCGTCCCGTCCGGTTCGCCGCGCCGGTGCCCGTGGCCCCCCACCACGGGCACGCGGCACACCTGCTCGGGTTCCTCGGGCGCGACCTGGACGACCCGCTCGGTGCCAGCCTGACTGGTCCACCCCGGGGGGTTTCGGCCATTCGCCGTACGGCGGGGTCCGCTGCTTCCTAGCCTGTGCCCATGGCCCCCCAGCCGATCGCGCCGCTCGCGTGCGCACCCACGACGCACGGCTCCGCCGTCGACGTCGCCCAGGCCCTCGTGCGCGAGGGCCGGATCCGCTCCGCGCTCGACCTGCTGGGCCGCGCCGTGCGCGACCTCGACGACGACCCGGCGCCGGACGCCGTCGTCCGCGCGCGGGCGCTCGGGCTGCTGGTCGACTGCTACCTCGCCCGAGGTGACCTCGGCTCCGCGGTGTCGCTGAGCGACCAGCTGGCCAGGCTCGGCGACGTGCCCGAGGCCCACCACGCGCGGGCCGAGCTGGCCGCGGCGGCCGGCGAGAGCGACCTCGCCGTGGAGCGCTACCAGGCGGTGGCCGAGAGCGGGGCCGACGACCTCGAGCTGCCGTGGCGTGCCGGTGCGGCCCTGGCGATGCTGCGGCTCGGCCACCGCGCCCAGGCCCTCGACCTCGCCCGCACCCACCACGCCACCGCCCTGGTCCGCGGCACGGGCTACGACGTCGCGCTCGCGCTGCGGGTGCTCGCCGCCACCGACCCCGACGGGCAGGTGCCGTCGCTCCGCCGGGCGCTCGCGCTGCTCGAGGACTCCACCGCCGCCCGGCTGCGCGCCCAGGTGCAGACCGACCTCGCCGGCCTGCTGCTGCTCGCCGGCCGCGGCGGCGACGCGCTGCCGCTGCTGCGAGCGGCCGAGGCGTACGCCGCGCGCGAGGACCTCTGGCCGCTGCAGAGCCGCGTCCGACGGTTGGTGGAGCGGCTGGGTGAGGAGCCGCGCCGGCTCGAGTCCGAGGCGTTCGTCGTCCTCACCAACGCCGAGCGGCGCGTCGCGCTGCTCGTGCTCGAGGGACTGACCAACCGCCAGGTCGCCGAGCAGCTCGCGGTGTCGGTCAAGGCCGTCGAGGGCCACCTGTCCAAGGTCTACCGCAAGCTCGGCCTGGCCTCGCGCACCGCGCTGCTCGCCAGCTTCTCCTCACCGGACTGACCGGCAGGCCGGGATAGCCAGATACCAGGTCAGGGTTTCCGCGTCCCTTTTGCCTGACCAGGTATCCAGGTATCCCGTCCGACGCCCGCCTCCCGCAACCGTCGGCGCACCTGGACGAGCTTGTAGACCCAGACCGCGGCGACCGTGACGACGCCGGCGTCGTCGACCAGGCCGAGCGGGCCGAGCACGATCTCGGGCACGACGTCGAGCGGGCTGACGAGGTAGACGAGCGCGCCGACCATCGCTGCCACGCCGCGGGGCGGGACGCGGTAGCGCCACATGACGAGGCCGATGACGGCGGCTCCCACGAGCCCGAGCACGCCGAGGACGACGAGCACGGTGACGAGCAGGTCGGAGAGGTCCATCAGAACTGGTGGAACCAGGGAGCGAGGTCGACGGAGACGCCCGGGCAGGTGAGGTTCATGTCGCGGTCGTCCTGCACCCACTGGCCCAGCACGGCCTCCCCGCCCTGGATCACCCAGTCGTCGCCGCAGCGCGACAGGGCCTCCTCCGACGACGTCTGGCCGGCGGCGCGCCACTCGGGGACGCCGAGCTCGAGCGACGCCGACGACGCCCTCCCACAGCAGCGGGGTCGAGTAGACGCCGATGGCGTAGCCCTCGTCCTGGTAGCCGCGGGCGACCCCGGCGACGACGGCGGCGTTGGCCTCGCGGTCGGCGCTCCACTCGAAGTCGGGCACGGGCTCGACGTCGATCCACACGATCGGCGTCAGGAAGCCGGTGGCCTCCATCGAGCGGACGTTGAACAGGGCCTGCTGGTACCCGGTGTTGGCGAGGGCGCCGAGGTCGGACGACGCCGTCGTAGGGCCCGTCGGCGCCGTGCTGCGCGAGCTGGTCGGGCTCGGGGTAGGAGGCCACGGCGTACGCCGCGATCATCTTCGAGCGGCTCCGCACGTAGTCGACCTGCTCGGCCAGGCAGGGATTCGGGTAGAAGCCGGGACCGTTGGTGAGGCCCACGATCACGTACCGCGCCTCCTCGACCGGGAGCGGCTGGCCCGACGAGCGCTTCTGCGGGATGCCCAGCCCGGGCGGGCACTGCGGCCAGCTGATGTCGGCGCCGAGCACCGGCTCGGTCTCGAGCTCGATGTCCTCGACGAGGTCGGCCAGCGGGTCGCGGGTGATGGTCGGCGCCGGGGGCGCGGCCTCGGTGGGTTCGGGGGTGGTGACCTCGGTCGGGGCGGCGACGGGCGCGGACGACGTCCCCGTCGCCCGGGGCTCGGCGCTGCTGCCTGGGGCGCCGGGACTGCCGCCGCACGCCG
This sequence comes from uncultured Actinomycetota bacterium, assembly GCA_963830575.1. Lineage (GTDB taxonomy): Bacteria > Actinomycetota > Actinomycetes > Propionibacteriales > Nocardioidaceae > Nocardioides. Next base: position 139,863 of record CAWHNR010000027.1, on the reverse strand, counting down.
ACGCCAGCAGCAGCACGGCTGCGGCGACGACGGCGGACCTCATGGGCTCAGGGTACGGACGACCTCCGCGGCAGGAGGTCTCGAGACGGCCGTGACCGGCCTCCTCGACCACCACGACGGGAACCGACGACCTCCGCGGCGCGAGGTCTCGAGACGGCCGTGACCGGCCTCCTCGACCACCACGACGGGAACCGACGACCTCCGCGGCACGAGGTCTCGAGACGGCCGTGACCGGCCTCCTCGACCACCACGGCCGTGACCGGCCTCCTCGACCGTCACGGGTCAGGGGGCGGGGAGCGCCACGTAGGTCGTCTCGAGGTACTCCTCGATGCCCTCGAAGCCGCCCTCGCGGCCGAACCCGCTGGCCTTCATGCCGCCGAACGGCGCGGCGGGGTTGGAGACGAGGCCCGTGTTGACGCCGACCATGCCGAACTCGAGCGCCTCGGCCACCTTGATGGTGCGGGACAGGTCGCGGGTGTAGACGTAGGAGGCCAGGCCGTACTCGGTGTCGTTGGCCGCGGCGATCGCCTCCTCGTCGGTGGTGAACGTGGTGATCGGGGCGACCGGCCCGAAGATCTCCTCGACCGAGATCCGCGAGCCCGCGGGGACGTCGACCAGCACCGTCGGCGGGTAGAACCACCCCGGGCCGTCGGGCACCGAGCCGCCGACCAGCAGCCGGGCGCCGTCCTTCACCGCCTCGTCGACCAGCCCCGCGACCGTGGTGACGGCCTTCTCCTCGATCAGCGGCCCCACGTCGACCCCGTCGTCCTGGCCGCGGCCCACGGTCAGCCCGCCCATCCGCTCGGCGAGGCGGCGTCCGAACTCCTCGGCCACGTCGGCGTGCACGAGGAAGCGGTTGGCCGAGGTGCAGGCCTCGCCCATGTTGCGCATCTTGGCGATCATCGCGCCGTCGACCGCGGCGTCGAGGTCGGCGTCGGCGAAGACGAGGAACGGGGCGTTGCCGCCGAGCTCCATGCTGACCCGCTGCAGCTGGTCGGCGGACTGCCGCACCAGCACCTTGCCGATGCCGGTGGAGCCGGTGAAGCTCACCTTGCGGAGCCGGTCGTCGCCCTGCAGCGCCTGGCTCGCGCCGGCGGCGTCGGTGGTGGGCACGATGTTGAGCACGCCGTCGGGCAGGCCCGCCTCGGCGAGCACGACGGCGAGCTTGAGCATGGTCAGCGGCGTCTGCTGCGCCGGCTTGACGACCATCGTGCAGCCGGCGGCGATGGCGGGGCCGATCTTCCGCGTGCCCATCGCGAGCGGGAAGTTCCAGGGCGTCACGAACAGGCACGGGCCCACGGGCTTCTTGACGGTGAGGAGCCGGCTGCCCCCGGCCGGGGCCTGGAGCCAGCGACCGTGGATCCGCACCGCCTCCTCGGCGTACCAGCGGAAGAACTCCGCGCCGTACCCGACCTCGCCCTTGGCCTCGGCGACCGGCTTGCCCATCTCGAGGCTCATCAGCAGCGCGAAGTCGTCGGCCTGCGCGGTCAGCGCCTCGAACGCGCGACGCAGGATCTCGCTGCGCTCGCGGGGAGCGGTCGCGGCCCACGCCGCCTGCGCCGCGACGGCGGCGTCGAGCGCCTCGACCGCCTCGGCCGGGCTCGCGTCGGCGACGGTGGTGAGCACCGAGCCGTCGGCGGGGTCGTGGACGTCGAACCGCCGACCGTCGGCGGCCTCGCGCCAGGCGCCGCCGACGAGGAGTCCGCGGTGCTCCTGGGCCAGGAGTGAGTCGAGGGAGGAGTGGTCTGGACGGCTCATGCGGTCCAGCAAACCATTCGGGAAGTTATCGCGAAAACTGCAGACACCACTTGAGTCCGGGCGTATGTTTTGGCTGTCGTCCTTCGGAGGGAGCACCAAGAAGACGACCAGAACCCCTCGCTGACCCCATGCAGCGGGGGGTTCGCTCCCTTTTCGCCCCTGGAGCGAGCTCGGACCCCCTGACGAGCCACCGACGGGGCGGGGAGGGAGTAGACGCCACGAGGCCCGACAGCAGTGCTGCCGGGCCTCGCGTCCGCCCTGGTCAGGGCGTGTCGTACCTCAGCGTGTACGAGCCGCTGCCGCTGTAGGCGTACACCTCGATCCGGTACGTGCCGGACGCCGCGCCGTAGGCGATCGTCTCGGTCGACGACGCCGTCTCGCTCGCGGCGACGTCGACCCACGAGGAGCCGCTCAGCTTCTGCACGTACAGGTCGAAGTCGGCGGACGACGGCCCGGTGAGGCAGGCGTTGATGGTGCCGCCCGAGGTCGTGAAGCCCGAGGACGACGGCTTGTACTGCGAGGTGCGGCTGCTCAGGGTGCCGGTGGTGGTGAGCTCGCTGCAGGCACCGCCGGTGGGCGGCGTCGTGCCGCCACCGCAGGTGGGCTCACCGCTCTGGGCGCCGACGTTGATGCCGGCCCACGCGTCGCGCACCCGGTTGAACGTGGTGCAGTCGGTGGTGCCGAACAGGTTCTTCGCCGCCGTCAGCGTGGCGACGCGGGCCTTGCCGTGCGTCCACGACGACGTCTTGAGCAGCAGGCCGTTGTAGAAGACCTTGCCGGCGTTCTGCAGGCCGATGCCGGTGAGCGTCGAGCCGTTGCACGACGTCGAGCCGCTGGTGCCGTTCGCCAGCAGGTAGAACCAGTGGTTGAGCGGGCCGGCCGCCGCGTGCACCTCGGTGTTGGGGATGCTCGAGGAGTAGCAGTTGGGGTCGCCCACCGCGCTCGGGTTCGCCATGTTGCGGATGGGGCCCTGCCCGACGAGGTCGGCCTCCTCGCCGACGAGGTAGTCGCCCGGGTCGTTCGGGTTGTTGGCGTAGAACTCGGTGAGGGCGCCGAAGATGTCGCCGGTCGCCTCGTTCATGCCCCCGGTCTCGTTGCCGCCGGTCGAGCCGCCGGGCGTGGTCTGGAAGATGCCGTGGCCGTTCTCGTGGGCGACGATGTCGATCGCGGTGAGCTGCCGGGCGTTGTCCTGGCTGTGGCCGAAGTTGGTGTACGAGCCGTTGTAGAAGGCGTTGACGTCGGCGAGGCCCACGCGGGCGGGGTAGCTGGTGCCGTCGCCCTTGATGCCGTTGCGGCCGAGCCACGCCGACAGCATGTCGATCTCCTTGCCGGCGGCGTAGAGGACGTCGACGCACGCGGTCTCGAGGTTGGTGCCCGAGCCGTTGCCCCACACGTTGTCGGTGCCGGTGTAGGCCGAGCCGTTCTGGCCGCCGCACCTGAGCCCGGGGTGGCCGGCGTCGGTCATCGAGAACGAGGTGCCCGAGCCCGAGGTGCCGATGGTGACGCCCGGGTAGTAGTAGCCGTTGCCGGTGCCGTGCACGACCTTGTCGCTCACGAGCAGCACCGCGCCTGTGCGGGCGCCCGAGTAGACCGTGGCGATCGACGGCGACCCGGCCTTCGTCCCGGTCACCGTGGTCCGCCACGCCAGCCGGGGGGTGCCGACGGCGTAGACGGTCAGCCGGGGCTCGGAGACGCTGCGCACGACGTCGACCTGGCGGCGTGCCGTCGCCTTGGCCTGCGCCTTGCTGACGGTGGGCCTGGTCGAGCCCACCGAGATCGCGCGGGAGGGGCGCCGCTGGCGCCGATCGCCCTGCCGGCGGCGTCGACGGCCACCACGAAGTCGCCGCCGTAGACCGGCAGGCCCCGGTAGCTGCGCCCGTAGGTGACGTAGAAGGTGCCCTTGGTGCCGGCGACGGTGCCGGTGCGGGTGGAGGGCGCTCCCCCGGCGCTGCGCGACGGTGAGTGCGACCGCACGAAGGCCGAGGCGGCGGCGACCGCCCGGTCGCGGCCCGCGCCGTGGGCGGCCCGTCCCTCGGGTGCGTGCCGGTCCGCGGCGGCCGTCGGCGCCGCGGTGGCCGGGGCGGCGGCGTCCGAGGTGGGCACCTGGGTGCCGAGGGCGACCGCGCCGGTGAGCACGGTGGCGAGGGTCGCGACGACCGCGCGGGGCAGCGTCCTGGATCTCATGGGGTCTCCTGAGGTGGTGAAGGGGGAACGGCCTGGTGGGGCCGCTGTCGCAACCTAAGGAGCCGGGGTCGGGCCGAGGTAGGGGGAAACCCCTCGCTCTGCGGCACCGCTCAGTCGCCGTCGGCCCCCAGGTAGGCGGCCAGCTGGGTCCGGGACCGCAGGTCGAGCTTGCGGTAGACGCGGGTGAGCGCGGCCTCGACGGTCTTGACGCTGACGTAGCTGCGCTCGGCGATCTCGCGGTTGCTCGCACCGGAGGCGACCGCCCGGGCGATGCGCGCCTCGGCCTCGGTCAGGTCGCCGAGCAAGGGGTCGTCGGCCGCCGCGCCGCTCGGGCGCTGCTCGGGGGTGAGCTCGCACCGCACCTGGGCTGCCCACGCGTCGGCGTGCAGGCCGAGGAACAGGTCGTGCGCCTGCTGCAGGGCCGAGCGCGCGGCGGCCACGCGGCGTCGCCGTCGCTCGAGGTGCGCCCGGGTCACGAGGGCGCGGCCGACGTCGATGCGGAGGCCGAGGTCGGCCGCGACCTTGGCCGACCGGTCGAGCGCGTGCTCGGCCCCCTCGAGGTCGCCGCGGGCGAGCATCAGCTCGGCCTCGACCCGGTCGAGCTGCGCCGAGACGCCCTCGGTGCCGAGCCGGGTCTCCCGCCGCCGGACGGCGTAGCGCGCCTCGGCGAGCACCGTGCCGGCCTCGTCGAGGCGGCCGAGCGCGAGCAGGGCGGCGACGAGGTCGGCGTGCCACCGGGTGACGGTCGGGTCGTCGAACCCGCCCTCGGACTCGATGGCCCGCACCCGCTCGAGCGCCTCGCGGGCGCCGAGCGCGTCGCCCGTGCGCAGCCGGGCCTGCGCGAGCACCACCAGGTGCCGCTGGAGGTAGCGCAGGTCGCCGTGCTGCTCGGCCGCCTCGGCTCCCCGGCGCGCGAGCGTGGCGGCCCGGTGCAGGTCACCGGCGGCCAGCTCGGCGATCGCGGTGATGAACCAGCCCGTGTGGGCGTCGAGGTCGAACTCCTCGCCGACCCGGGCCGCCCTGGCGGCGTACTCGACGGCCTCGCGGCACCTGCCGGTGCGCGCGGCCACCTCGACCAGGCACCGCAGCACGTGGACGTGGTCGGTCCCCGCCCCTCGCTCGACCCGGGCGAGCATCGCGCCGAACGCCGTCCACGCCTCGTCGAGCCGGTCGTCGTAGAAGGCGAAGCGCGCGGCCATGTACTCCGGCGAGGTGTGGAGGTACCCGGTCGACGCCGGACCGGCCAGGGCGAGGGCCCGCTCGATGGCGGCCGTGTGGTCGGCCCCGGTCCAGCGGGCGGCGACGGCGAGGGTGGTGAGTCCCAGGGCCAGCTCGTCGGCCGGTGCCGCCCGCGAGCAGGTCGACCGCCCGCTCGCACGCCCGGTGGGCGTCGTGGGGGCGGGCCTCCATGAGGGCGATGCGCGCCCGCTGCAGCAGCACCTTCGCGACGAGGACGTCGTCGTCACCGGCGTCGGCCAGCGCGGCGGTGAGCACCTCGTCGAGCATCGCGACCGCTCCGCCGGCGAGCTCGGGGATCGCCAGCCGGACCCGCACGGCCTGGGCCGGCGTGGTGCTCGAGGCGAGGACGTCGGCGAGCCCGCGGCGGACGAGGTCGAGGTGGTTGCCCGGCGCCGCGGTCTCGATGGCGGCGACGAGCCACTCCACCCGTTCGGTCGCGAGCTCGAGGGGCGCCCGGTCGGCCGCGAGCAGGTAGAGCTCGGCGGCCAGGTCGCGCGCGGTGGCCGCGGTGTCGCGGGCCGTGGCGCCGAGCTCGCGGGCGAGGTCGGCGCCGGGCCGCGGGTCGGCGAGCGCGAGGTGGCGCAACCGCTGGGCCGGCGTCGGGGCGGCCCCCGCCAGCACCCGGTGCAGGTCGGCCCGCGCGCCGGCGGGCACGCTGGCCGCCACCACGTCGCGCAGGGCCGACGGCGTGAACCGCAGCCCCGACCCGCCGCTGGGCGAGCAGGCCCGCCCTCACCGCACGCCGCACGTCGTCGGCGGCACCGACCCGGCCGGCCCGCTCGAGCTCACGCACCGTCGGCCGGTGGAGCAGGGCGGCGTGCCGCAGGGTCTCGCGGACGTCGTCGGGCTGGGCCTGCACGCGCTCGAGCAGCACCCGCGCGACGCTCGCCGGCAACGGCGTCGGGGCTCCCAGCACCACCGGACGCTCGCCGACCATGCCGGCCAGGGCCAGGGCGTACGCGGGGTGGCCGCCGGACTCGACGTGCACGCGGTGGGCGACGTCGGGGGTCAGTCCGTGCCCGCAGAGCAGCTCGATCATGTCGACCGGGTCGAGCGGCGGGACGTCGACGTGGTGCAGCCCGCTGACGTCGATGTGGTGGTCGACCTCGTCGGAGTCGAGGGCCGTGGCGACCACCGCGACCCGGCCGCCGAGCCTCCGGCGCGCGTAGCCGACGATGGCCGAGGACTCCGCGTCGAGCCACTGGACGTCGTCGAGCAGCAGCAGCACCGGCTGCTGCTCCGACCAGCGGCCGAGGAGCCGGTGGAACGCGGCGGCCAGGTCGGAGCGCAGGCCCGAGGAGTCCGGCGACGTCGCCGCGATGCCCACGAGCCCCGCGTCGACGGCCGCACGCACGGCGTCCGGCAGCTCGGCCAGCAGGGCCGCCGGGCACTGGGCCAGCAGGTCGCGCAGGGCCGTGAACGGGAGCGCGCCCTCGTCGTGGGACCCGGTCGAGCGCAGCACCTGAACGCCGTGCTCGTCGCGGGCCTGTCGCTCGAGGACGTCGAGCATCGCGCTGCGACCGACGCCGGCGGGCCCCACGAGCACGACGGACTCGCCGCCGGCCAGGAGGTCGCCCACCCGTCGGAGCAGCGCAGATCGTCCGACAACCCGAGACACGATCCCAGGGTAGGCGCGACCCCGGACGCCACGACAGTGCACTCCGGGGGGGCCTACGATCCGGGGACCACACCTGGAACCCCACGAAGGCGGTCCTCATGTCGCAGCCTCCCGAGCTCCCGCAGCAGCCCGAGGGCCAGGACCCTCAGCAACCACAGCCTCCGTCGGAGCCGTACCAGTCCCCGTACCAGCCTCCCTACGGCCAGCAGCCCCCGCCGCCGAACCCCTACGGGGCGCCGCAGCAGCCCTACGGCCAGTACCCGCAGCAGCCCCAGCAGCCGTACGGCCAGCCGTGACGGGGCGCCGCAGCAGCAGCCCTACGGCCAGCCGGGCTACCCGCAGCCGGCGTACGGCCAGCCGCTGTACCAACCGCCGTCGTCGAGCAGCAGCAAGACCGTCTGGATCGTGCTGGGGGTGATCGGCGTGCTGATCCTGCTCTTCTGCGGTGGGTGCCTCGCCGTGGGCGGCATCTTCGCCAACGAGGTCAACAACGCCATCGAGGAGGAGAACCGGAACAACACCCCCCACACGATCACGGAGGGCGACACCTTCGAGCACGACGACTACGAGGCTCGCTCCGGCTGGCAGATCACGACCGACGAGCTCGGCTACTTCGACATCGAGGGCCTCGTCGTGGTGAACGACGGCGACACCTCGCGGTCGGCCCTGCTGGACTTCAGCCTGTACGACGGGTCCGGCGTCCTGGTGGCCGACATCAGCTGCAGCTCGTCGACGTCGCTGTCGCCCGGTGACCCGGGCAAGCTCGACTGCAGCTCGTTCACCAAGGCAGACCGACTACCAGGTCGTCAAGGTCGCCGACGCGTACTGAGCCACCGCCGGTCTCACGACCGGCCCGCCGCCCGCAGGAACGCCTCGAGCACCGGACCCGCGGTGCCCGAGCCCGACGACCCCTCCTCGACGAACACGGCGACCGCGAGGTCGCCCTGCGCGGCGATCATCCAGGCGTGGGTGTGGATCCTGCCGCCGTCGTCGAACTCGGCGGTGCCGGTCTTGGCGATCACCGGTGGGCCGGGCACGTCGAGCAGCCCGCGGCCGCTGCCGTCGGTGACGACGCCGCGGAGCAGTTCGCGCAGCTGGGAGGCCTCGCCGGCGGAGACGCGGGGCGGCGCCGTCGGGCGGGAGACCTGCAGGTCGGCGAGGAGTCGCGGCACGACCAGCGACCCGTCCTGGATCGAGGCGATGACCGTCGCCATCACCATCGGCGAGGCCAGCACGGTGCCCTGGCCGATCATGTCGGCGGCACGACCGGTCTCGGTCGTCGGGCTCGGCGACCTGGCCGAAGTACGCCGGGAACCCGAGGTCGTGGTCGATGCCCAGGCCGAGGGACGCCGCGGCCTTCGCGAGGTCGCCGTCCTCGAGCCGGGTGCGCTCGCCGATGAAGGCGGTGTTGCACGAGTTGGCCAGCGCGGTGCGGAACGGGATCCGCCCGGTGGCCGCCGCTCGGGTAGTCGTCGTAGTTCTCGAAGTCGGCACCGTCGACGTCGATCGACGACGGTGCAGTCGACGAGGTCGTCGGGGCGTGAGGCCGCGGCGCAGCAGTGCGAGGCTGCTGACGCTCTTGAACGTCGAACCCGGCGCGTACTGGCCGAAGGTCGCGAGGTTCTGGCCGCCGTTGCCGGGCCCGTTGGCGGCGGCGAGGATCGCGCCGTCGCTGGGCCGGATCGCGACGAGGGCGCTGGCCGGCCCGACGTCGGCGAGCAGCGTCTCGGCCTCGGACTGCAGCTCCTCGTCGAGGGTGAGCGACGAGGGCCTCGCCCTGGGCCGGCTCGGTGCGGAACAGCTCGCGCTCCTTGCCGTCGCTGCCGACGGCGTTGACGACGACGCCCGGCGTGCCCTGGAGCTGCTCGTCGTAGCGGGCCTGCAGGCCGGACAGCCCGGCGCGGTCGCCGACCTGGTAGCGCTCGGGGTCGTCCTCGATCATCTCGGCGGTGACCGCCCCGACGCGTGCCGAGGATCGGCGGCGGCGAAGTCGCGGGTCGGGGCGAGGGGGACGTCGGCCGCGACGAGGACGCGCGCCCTTGATGGCCTCGTAGCCGGCGAGGACCGCTCGCGGCAGGTCGTCCTGGCGGTACACGATGGCCTCGACGAACGCCCGCTCGCCGGCGGCCTCGACCTGCGTGACGTAGGGCGCCGCGTCGACGTCGACCAGCTCGGGCCAGCGCCCGCTGCCGACGGCGCCGGCGCGGGCCGCCGGGACCTGGCGCCCGGTCGATGCCGACCCGCACGACGGGTCGCTCGGTGACGAGCGCGACGCCGTCGGCGCCGATGATGTCGCCCCGTCGGGCGCCGACCGAGGTCACGTCGAGCACGGAGCTGGCGTTGAGGCTGGGCTCGACGACCTCGTGGCCCCACACCACCTGCCACTCGTCGCCGGCCCGGCGCAGCTCGGCCTCGCTGTCGTAGGTCCAGGCTCTCCTCGTCGGTGAGCGGCCAGGACCAGGTGAGGGTCGCCGTGGCGGCGTCGCCGTCCTCGCTGACGTCGGCCGAGCACGACCGTCGGCTCGACGTCGCCCATGCCCTCGACCACCTCGGCGAGGTCGGCGGTGGCGTCGGCCCCCGAGTCTCGGTGAACGGCACCGCGGCCAGGTCGCCCGCGGCCGAGGCCGGCCGCCAGGGCCGCCGCGGTGCCGTCGGCCTTGTCGCCCGACGTCGGCGGGGTCGGGCTCGTCGTCGCTGCCGCGAGCACGCGGCGAGCGCGAGCGAGCAGCAGCGCGGAGGGCGGCGGAGCCGGCGGGCGCGCATGCCCCGGTTCTACCAGCCGCCGCCGACGACGGCCTCAGGCGGGCGCGCCCGTCAGCAGCGGGCCGACCAGCGGCGCGTAGCCGGAGGAGTGGCCGAGCCGGTTGGGGTGGTAGCTCTCGCTGACCGGGTTCGACAGCCCGTTGAGCCACTCGGGGTCGTCGCAGACGGCGTGGCCGACGAACCGGCTGGTGGGGTTGGCGAAGGAGAAGCCCGCGGGCGGACGCGGCCGCAGCCGAAGCTTGGAGTTGAGCAGGTCGGCCGTGGCGTTGAGCCGGGTCTCCTCGGCGGGGGAGAACCACGTGCCGGCGTTGCAGTCCTCGCCGTTGAACACGCGCGGGTAGCCGACGACGACGACCTTGGCGCTGGGCGCCGCGCGCGTGCGGATCGAGGCGTAGAGCGTGCTCAGCCGGCCGGGCAGCGTGTTGTTGATGTAGGCCTGCGCGCTGTCGATCGCGCCGTCGCAGTCACCGGCCCAGAACGGCGTCGCGCACTCGGTGAGCACGTCGGCGAACCCGGCGTCGTTGCCGCCGACCGAGATCGTCACGTAGCGGGTGGCCGGCCGAGCGCGGCGAGCTGGTTGTTGGTGACCGTCGTGACCGTCGCGCCCGAGCACGCCTGGAAGTTGAGGGCGTAGCCCTTCTGGGCCGCCAGCAGCCTCGGGTAGGCGTAGGTGGAGCGCTGGCACGAGGTGCCGTCGCTGATGTAGCTGCGGGTGCCGACCCCGGAGGAGTAGGAGTCGCCGAGCGCGACGTAGGGCGGTGCGGCCGCGTGCGCGGGCGGCGGCGGCCGCCCGCGACGAGGGCCGCCGGCGCGACGAGGGAGACGAGACAGAGCAAGAGCGACGAGACGACGCACAGCGACCTCCGAGGGGTTCCCATGGGCCACGGCACTGTGGCCCGGGTCTCACCCAAGCACCCGGCTCAGCGACCGATGACTAGAGGGCAATCCCCAGTGTCCTGGTCCGGGGCCGCCCTCGAGCAGGTCCTCGACGCCTTGCGCCTGAACCCCGGGCAGTTGGCCACGTCGTGCGCGCGGCACGACAGGGCGTGGAGGGTCATCTCGCGGGACCGCTCCATCTCGGCCATCCGCTTGTCGAGGTCGGCGACGTGGGCCTCGAGCACCAGGTGGCGCTCGGGCGCGTCGGCGTCGAGCAGCACCGCGATCTGCTCCAGGCTCATGCCGGCGGCCTTGCTGCGCAGGATCACGGCGATCCGCACCAGCTCGTTGCGGCCGTAGAGGCGGCGCCCGGCGGCGTCCCGCTCGGGCAGCAGCAGGCCGACGTCCTCCCAGTGCCGCAGCACGTGGGTGGCGAGGTCGAACCGGGTGGCGAGCTCGCCGATCGACCACCGGTCGGCACGACTTGACTTCATGTCGACATGAAGTCACATCCTCGTGGCTGAGGCAAGTTGTCGACCGGAGGAGACACGACCATGTACGACGTCATCATCGTGGGCGGCGGTCCGGCGGGACTGCAGGCGGCCCTGACGCTGGGCCGGATGCACCGCCGGGTGCTGCTGCTCGACTCCGGGAGCTACCGCAACGACCCGGCCGAGGCGATGCACAACTTCCTCACCCACGACGGCCGTTGCCCCCGGCCGAGCTGCGACGCACGGGCACGCGCCGAGCTGGCGGCGTACGAGACGGTCGAGGTGCGCGACACCGCGCGCCTCGGTCGGTCGCGCCGGCCGGCGACGGCTTCGTCGGTGGACGGCGAGCCGACGCGGCTGCTCCTGCTCGCGACCGGCGTCCGCGACACGCTGCCCGACAAGCCGGGCCTCGACGACGATCTTCGGCACCGCCGCCGCGCACTGCCCGTTCTGCCACGGCCACGAGTACGCCGGCCGCCCGATCGCCGTCCTCGGCTCGCACCCGCACGTCGGCCGGATGGTCGAGATGGTCGCGCCCGATCGCCTCGGAGGTGGTCGTGCTGGCCGACGGCGGCGAGGACGACGACGTCTGTCGCGCGCCATCGGTGCGCGCCACGAGGAGGTCACCGGGTTCTGCCGCTCCTCGCTCGGCGCCCGCGTCTCGTTCGCCGGCGGGCCCGACCTCGAGGTCGGGGGCGTGCTGGTCGCCACGACGTTCGAGCAGTCGGCGCCGTTCGCGGCGGAGCTCGGCCTGAGGCTGCTCGACTCGGGCTGCGTCGAGGTCGACGCGATGGGCCGGACGTCGAGGCCGGGCGTGCTCGCCGCCGGGCGACCTGGCCCACAGCGCGGCCCTGCCCATGCCGATGTCGTCGGTGCTGCCGCGGCCGCAGCAGGCCAGCTGGCAGCCGCCGCCTGCGTGGCCGAGCTCGTCGCCTGACCTCGGTCGACGACCGGCGCCGAGCGGTGCGGTCAGCCCTTCTTGTGGCGCGGCTTCTTCTCGCGCGACGGCGGCGCGTCGTCGGAGGAGGTGCGCTCGGGCCGCGTGCGGGGCGGGCGGGCCGGGCCGCGGTCCTCGGACAGCTCGATGAGCTTGCCGCTGATGCGGGTGTTCTCGAGCTTCTTCCAGACCTCGGCGGGCAGCTCGGCGGGCAGCTCGACGATGGAGAAGTCGGGGCGGATCTGGATGTGGCCGAAGTCGCCGCGCGACAGGCCGCCCTCGTTGGCGAGCGCGCCGACGATCTGGCGCGGCTCGACCTTGTGGCGCTTGCCGACCTGGATCTTGTAGTTCCTCATCGGCTGGCCGTTGCCGTGCCGCGCGCCGCGCTCGGGGCGGTCCGAGCGGGTCGGGGCGCCCGCTCTTGTCGCCGCTCTGCGGTCGGTCGTCGAAGCGCTGCTTCGGGCGCTCGGCCTGGGCGTCGAGCAGGAGCGGGGTGTCGCCCTGGGCGACGATCGCCAGCGCGGCGGCGACGTCGACCTCGGGCACGTCGTGGTGGCGGACGTAGTGGCTGATGACGTCGCGGAACTTCTCGATCCGCGACGTCTGGCCGAGCGCGTCGGTGATCGCCTCGTCGAACCGGGTCAGCCGGGTGACGTTGACGTCCTCGACCGAGGGGAGCGACATCTCCGTCAGCGGCTGCCGGGTCGCCTTCTCGATGTGCTTGAGCAGGTAGCGCTCGCGCGGGGTGACGAACGAGATCGCGTCGCCGCTGCGCCCCGCGCGTCCGGTGCGGCCGATGCGGTGCACGTAGGACTCGGTGTCGGTCGGGATGTCGTAGTTGACGACGTGGCTGATCCGCTCGACGTCGAGGCCGCGGGCCGCGACGTCGGTGGCGACGAGGATGTCGAGCTTGCCGGCCTTGAGCTGGTTGACCGTGCGCTCGCGCTGCACCTGCGCGACGTCGCCGTTGATCGCCATCGCGGAGAAGCCGCGGGCGCGCAGCTTCTCGGCCAGCAGCTCGGTCTCGTTCTTGGTGCGGACGAAGACGATCATGCCCTCGAAGTTCTCGACCTCGAGGATGCGCGTGAGGGCGTCGACCTTCTGCGGGTAGCTGACGATCAGGTAGCGCTGGGTGGTGTTGGCCGACGTCGTCGTCTTGGTCTTGACGGTGATCTCGACCGGGTCGGTGAGGTACTTCTTCGACAGCCGGCGGATCTGCGGCGGCATCGTCGCGCTGAACAGCGCGACCTGCTTGTCGTCGGGGGTGTCGGCGAGGATCGTCTCGACGTCCTCGGCGAAGCCCATGTTGAGCATCTCGTCGGCCTCGTCGAGCACCAGGAACTTCAGCCGTGAGAGGTCGAGGGTGCCCTTCTCGAGGTGGTCCATGATCCGGCCGGGCGTGCCGACGACGATGTGGACGCCGCGCCGCAGGGCGCTCAGCTGGACGCCGTAGCCCTGGCCGCCGTAGACGGGCAGCACGTGGACGCCGCGCGTGCCGGCGGCGTACTTCTCGAACGCCTCGCACACCTGGAGGGCGAGCTCGCGGGTCGGCGCGAGCACCAGCGCCTGCGGGGTCTTCTGGCTCAGGTCGAGGCGGTCGAGGATCGGCAGCGCGAACGCGGCCGTCTTGCCCGTGCCGGTCTGCGCCAGGCCGACGAGGTCGTGGCCGGCGAGCAGCGGCGGGATGGTCTCGGCCTGGATCGTCGAGGGGCTCTCGTAGCCGACGTCCTTCAGCGCCTTGAGGACGGCGTCACTGAGGCCGAGCTCGGCGAAGGTGGGGGGAGTCGGGGCGGCGTCGGTGGTGCCTTGCTCGTCGTTCACCCGTCAACGGTAGTGGCTGCGGCTTGTACCACCAGATTCCTGGGCGCGGTGGGCTGGGTCACCGCCGCCGGTCCCCCGGCCAACCGGGCGACAGGTTCGAGCGGACTCACTCGACCGTGACCGACTTGGCGAGGTTGCGGGGCTTGTCGACGTCCAGGCCCAGGGCGGTCGCGGCGTGGAAGGCCAGCAGCTGCAACGGGATCGTCATCAGGATCGGGTCGAGCTCGCGCTCGGACCTCGGGACGTCGATCCGCTCGCACGGCACCTCCCCGAGGTCGACCCCGGGGTGGGTGATCACCACCAGCGGGCCGCCCCGGGCCGCGATCTCGTGCAGCGCCCCGACGTTGCGGTCGCTCAGCTCGTCGGCCGGGACGATCGCCACCGTGGGGACCTGCGGCGAGATCAGGGCGAGGGGACCGTGCTTGAGCTCGGAGGCCTGGTAGGCCTCCGCGTGGCGGTAGCTGATCTCCTTGAACTTCTGCGCGCCCTCACGCGCCACGGGGAAGCCGCGCACCCGTCCGATGAAGAACAGGCTCTCCGCCTGCGCGAGGCGCTGCGCCACCACCGCGAGGGCGTCCTCCTGGGCCAGTACCTCCTCGATCTGGGCGGGCAGCGCGTCGAGGGCGGCGATCAGGCGCTTGCCGTCGGCGATGGAGAGGTCGCGGACCCGGCCGAGCTGCAGGGCGAGGAGCGAGAACCCCAGGAACATCGTGGTCAGCGCCTTGGTCGAGGCGACCGCGACCTCCGGGCCGGCGTGGAGGTAGATCCCCCCGTCGCAGGCCCGCGCGATGGCGGAGCCGACCACGTTGACCAGGCCGATCACCCGCCCGCCCTTGCGACGGATCTCCTCCACCGCGAGCAGGGTGTCGATGGTCTCCCCTGACTGGGAGACCGCCACGTAGAGGGTGTCGGCCTCGATCACCGGGTCGCGGTAGCGGAACTCGCTCGCGGCCTCGGCGTCCGCGGGGATCCTCGCGAGCTCCTCGATCAGCGAGGCACCCATCTGGCCCACGTAGTACGCCGAGCCGCAGCCCAGGATCTTGACCCGGCGGATCGCCCGGGTCTCGCGGGCGTCCATGTTGAGCCCACCCAGGTGCGCCGTCCCGAAGCGCTCGTCGAGCCGGCCGCGCAGCACGCGCTCGGCGGCGGCGGGCTGCTCGAGCATCTCCTTGCGCATGAACGAGGGGTGGTCACCGGTCTCGTAGGACGCCGGGTCGACGTCGAGCTCGCGGGCGCGGTTGTCGGTGGTCGACAGGTCGGGACGGAACGTCGTGAAGCCGGACGCCGTCACGGTCGCGAGCTCGCCGTCCTCGAGGTGGGCGACCGTCGTGGTGTAGCGGACCAGGGCGGCGAGGTCGGAGGCGACGTGCATCTCCTTCTCCCCGACACCGATGATCAGCGGGCTCCCGTTGCGCGCCACGACCATCCGGTCGGGGAAGTCGGCGTGCAGGACCGCGAGACCGTAGGTCCCGGTGACGCGCGAGAGCGCCTCGACCACGCGCCCCTCGAGCGTCTCGGCGTCCGAGCGCGCGACGAGGTGGGCCAGCACCTCGGTGTCGGTGTCGGAGACCAGGTCGACGCCGTGGTCGCTCAGCTCGGCACGCAGCGCGGCCGCGTTGTCGATGATGCCGTTGTGGACGACCGCCACCCGGTGCTCACCCGTCGCCGTGCCTGCGGTGTGCGGGTGCGCGTTCACGTCGTTGGCGGGGCCGTGGGTGGCCCACCGCGTGTGCCCGATGCCCAGCCTGCCCGCGAACCGCTTGGGCAGGTCCTCACGCAGGTCGCGCACGCGGCCCGCCTTCTTCGCGACCCGCAGGCCGGTGCCCATGACGGCGACCCCGGCGGAGTCGTAGCCGCGGTGCTCGAGCTTGGCCAGGCCCTCGAGGAGCAGGGGGGCCGCTTGCTGGGTGCCGACGTAGCCGACGATGCCGCACATGTCGTTGAGTCCTTCGTGGTGATCGGTGGGACGGGGTCAGCCGTAGACGAGGCGGCGCAGCTGCCGCTCGGTGAGCTCCGGAGGCGCGACCACGCGTGCGGCCAGCTCCTCGGTGATGCGGGCGAAGATCTCGGGGTTCTTCGCGCCGTAGGTCTTCAGCTCGGCGTGCCGCCTGCGGACGTAGGCCTCGACCGGCTCGGCGTGGAAGGACACGACGTCCTCGACCACCCGGACCGCCTCGGCCTCGGCCAGCCCGGTGGTCGCCACGAGGTGGGCGACGAGGTCGGGATCGGCAGGCACGGCGCCCACTCTGCGCTCGTCCGTCGCCGACATGCAACTTCCTGCCCGGATTCGGGCAGGAATCCCCTGTTGCTCGTGGGGTCAGCCGCACTCCGCTCGCGAGGTGGAGCGTCGCGTGCCGTCACGAGGGTCAGGACGACCTCGGGTGGGGCCACGACCGCGATTTCGGGTTCCGCTGGCGTTCGGAGTGGGGATCGACTACCTTGGGTGAACAGAAGGTGAACAGGAGGTGTCACATGCACGACGACCGTCATCCGCAGCTGGAGATGCGCTGGGTGCCCGTGACCGACGACAACGGACGGACCCGCATGGAAGCCGTGTGGATCACGCCGATGGCCGACGTCGCGGCCGCCTGAGCAGACCGCTTCCCGACAGCCGTCACCCCCACGGGGTGGCGGCTGTCGGGCTTTTTACCGAGCGTCGGGACGGCGACGGGAATTATCCGGACCGTGGTCCGTTACAGGTGATTGAGTGTTCAACCATCCCGCCTCGTCACCCACGACACCAGGAGCAGTCATGACCCACACCGACACCCCGACCGACACCACCACCGTCCTCGACGACATCGCCGGCACCTACACGATCGACCCCGCGCACAGCCGCCTCGGTTTCGTGGCCCGCCACGCGATGGTGACCAAGGTCCGCGGCACGTTCCCGGCCTTCAGCGGCACCGCCAGCATCGACACCGCCGACCCGTCGGCGTCCTCGGTCAGCCTCACCATCGACGCCGCGAGCGTCGAGACGGGCAACGCCGACCGCGACGGCCACCTGCGCACGAACGACTTCTTCGGCGCCGAGGAGCACCCCGAGATCACCTTCGTCTCCACCGACGTGACCCGCGACGGCCAGACCTGGTCGGTCACCGGCGACCTGTCGATCAAGGGCACCACCAAGCCGGTCACGATCGACTTCGAGGAGACCGGCTCGGCCCGCGACCCGTTCGGCAACCTCCGCGTCGGCTTCGAGGGCTCGACCGTCGTCAAGCGCAGCGACTGGGGCCTCACCTTCAACGCCGCCCTCGAGACCGGCGGCGTGCTGGTCTCGGAGAAGATCACGCTGGAGTTCGACGTCTCCGCGATCAAGAACGCCTGACCCGTTCCGCCCGAGGGGCCGCGACCGATAACCGGTCGCGGCCCTTCGGCGTCCTGGGGTTCGATACCCGGGTGACCAGAGATCTTCCCGTCGGCCTGACCACGCGGCCCCTCACGATGGCCGACGCCACCGCCGTCTACGAGGCGATGGCCGACCAGGAGCGTCACGACATCGGCCGCGCCGAGATCGAGGAGGCCGACATCGTCGGCGAGTGGCAGCGGCCCAGCTTCGACGTCGGGGCGAGCACCGTGGGCGTCTTCGACGGTGACCGGCTCGTGGGCTACGGCGAGGTCTACGGACCCGACCGCGTCGACGCGGTCGTCGTGCCGAGCCACCGCGGTCGCGGCATCGGCACCTGGCTCGCCGCGTGGCTCCGCGAGGTGGCGCGCAGCCGCGGCTCCACGCTGGTCGGGATGCCGGTGCCCCAGGGCTCCGCGGGCGACCGGCTGCTCGAGGCGCTCGGCTACCACGTGCGCTGGACGAGCTGGGTGCTCAAGCTGCCCGAGGGCGCGACCATCGTCGAGCGCGCACTGCCTCCCGGCTACGCCGTCCGCGCCGCGGACCCCTCGGAGTACCGCGACGTGCACACCGTCGTGGAGGACGCGTTCCTGGAGTGGTCGGCGCGCGAGCGCGAGTCGTTCGAGGACTTCGCCGCCGTGGTCATGGACCGGCCCGGCTTCGAGCCGTGGCAGGTCCGGGTCGTCACCGACGAGACCGGTGCCGTCGTCGCCGTCGGGGTGGTGCAGGTCTACGAGGGTGACGAGGGGGTCGAGGCCTACATCTCGCGGCTCGCCACCCGCCGCGACCTCCGCGGCCGTGGCCTGGCCCAGGCCCTCATGGTCGACGCGTTCGCCGTCGGCCGCGAGCACGGCGCCGCCACCTCGGGGTTGTCGACCGACAGCCGCACCGGCGCGCTCGGGCTGTACGAGAAGGTGGGCATGCAGGTCAGCTCGACCTGGGTCAACCGCGCCATCGCCCTGGCCTGAGCACTAGGGTCCCTCGCATGGGTGAGGTGTTCGCCGGCCGCTACGAGCTGATCGAGCCGATCGCCACCGGCGGCATGGGCACCATCTGGACCGTGCTGGACCACGCGGACGGCCAGCTGCGCGCGGCCAAGATCCTGCGCCAGTCCGACGCGGCGTCGATGCTCCGCTTCGTGCGCGAGCAGTCCTTCCGGATCGACCACACCCACGTCGTCACCCCGCTCTCGTGGGCGGGGGTCGACGACCGCGTGCTCTTCACGATGCCGCTCGTCCGCGGCGGGTCGGCGTCCGACCTGCTGCGCGAGCACGGCGCGCTGCCCGTGCGCTGGGTCGCCCTCCTCACCGACCAGCTGCTGCAGGCGCTCGAGGCGGTCCACGGCGCCGGCATCGTGCACCGCGACGTGAAGCCGGGCAACCTGCTGCTCGAGCCCACCGGAGCCGGCGAGCCGCACCTGAGGCTCACCGACTTCGGCATCGCGGCGCCGGTCGACGAGCCCCGCATGACCCGCGCCTCGATGGCGATCGGCACCCCCGGCTACATGCCGCCGGAGCAGTACTACGGCGCCGACCCGCACCCGACCGCCGACCTCTACGCCGTGGGGCGGGTGGCCGTCGAGCTGCTCACCGGCGAGCGGCCGGCCGCCGACGTGCTGCCCACCACCGGCGACGACACCCTGCGGCACCTGCGCACCGGCGAGCCCGCCCGCGACCTCCTGGTCGACGTCGTCGTCGAGGCCGTCCGCGCCGACCCGGCCCGTCGTCCGCAGACGGCGACGGCCCTGCGCGAGCACCTCGTCGCCACCGGGCTGCTGCGCCTGCCGGCCGCTCCCGGCGAGTCCGTGGTCGTGCCCGACCGGTACGAGACGGTGGCGCTTCCGGTGCACCCCGCCGCGTCGCCGACCCCCGCCGTGTCTCCCGCGCCCACCCCGGCCCTCCCGACGATGGCCGGCGGTGCCGGCTGGGGCCTGGCGCCCCCGGTCGGCGAGCCGGTGGTCGCCCCCGTCCCGGTGCCTGCCTACGCCCCACCCGCTCCCCTGCGCGGCGATCGACGGCCCTCGGCCCTGCCCGGGCTGCTGCTCCTGGTGATCGGCGTGCTCGGCCTGGCCGTCTCGGCCTGGCTCCTCACGGGCTGACCCGGACGTCACCTCGGCGCAGAGGCGGACCGTCGCCGCATGAGCAGCGCCACGCCGGCCGCGCAGCAGGCCAGGCTCACGCCACCCACCACCAGTCCGGCCACGCGCCGCGCGTCGTCGGTGCCGCCCGGCGCACCCGCCTCGTCGTCCCCGCCGCGCGCGGCCGCGGAGCCGGTGACCGACTCGCTCCACGTGGCCTCGCCGACGAGGAAGGGCGTGTCCGCCGAGTAGCCCGCAGGCGCGGCCGTGCCCCCGGGGCCCTGCACGCCCTGCGGTCGCGGCGGGACGCCGTCGGTCTCACCGACCACGTCGACCGCCAGCGTGACCGGCACGTCGAGCGGCTCGCGGCCCTCGGCGCCCTGGACCGACACCCCGACCCAGTAGTCGCCCGGGACGACGGCCGGGAGGCTGGTGAACCGGTTCGCGAGGGCGACGGGCGGCGTGCCGTCGAACAGCACGCCCTCGGTGGCCGGGTCCCAGTACGTGGAGACCGCGTAGCCGTCGACCACGCCCTGCAGGGTCGCGAAGCGGGGGTCGAGCATCGTGAGCTCGACGACGGGCGTCACGAACTCCAGCGCCTTCTCGGCGGCAGCACCGGGCTTGCGGGACGACCGCACGCACCGAGAGCTGCTGGCCCCAGTCGAGCCTGACGCGCCACAACCGCTGCTCGCCCTCGGTCACCGTCGTGGAGTAGCGCCCGGGCTCGAGCGCCGGCGCACCCTCCAGCGACGTCGACCCCTCCGACGCCCCGGCGTCGTCGACCTCGGGCGCGCGCACCGTCGCGGTCTCGACGGGCTCGGGCACCCCGGTGCCGTCGTCGGGTGCCTCCTCGACGACGCGGAGGGAGAAGGGCAGGTCGTTCACGGTGCTGTCGTTCGACCGGGTGACGGCGATCCTCAGCTCCCGGGCCTTGAGGCACGCCGCGTTGCGGTCGCCGAGGGCGTCCGGACCCACCTCGACCGCGGCACCGAAGACCGCGAACGGCGTGGAGTAGGCCGAGCCGGCGTCGTCGCTCGCGCAGTCGGAGGCCTCGACCGGGCCGTCCGCCGGAGCGGTGACCTCGACGGTGAGCTGGTCGTAGCCCTCGGTCGCGCTGGCGACCACGCCGACGTGGACCGTGCTGTCGGCGACCGCGCGCCGGTAGACGTAGTAGTGCACCCGGTTGTCACCGCCGCCCGCCCCGAGGCTGTCCCTCCAGGTCCCCGCCGTCAGGACCGTGGGGCTGCGGGCGTCGGTGCTGGCCTCGGCCGGAGTGCCGGGCAGGCCCACCACCGTGATGGCCGGTCCCTCGGGCTGCGTGGTGGTGGCAGCCGCGGCAGGGGCGGCGGCGGCACCCAGCGCGAGCACCGCACCGGTCCACCACCTCGCGTCCACGCCCGGACTCTAACGAGCACCACTACTGTGCGGCTCGTGCCACGTCCGCAGTTCGTCGTCCGCTACGACTTCCGGGCCCCCGGGGCCGACCCCGCGCAGCGGCAGGAGCTCTACGCACGGGCCCTGGAGCAGGCCGCCTACGTCGACGCCCACGGGCACGACGCCCTGATGCTCTCGGAGCACCACACCTCCGACGACGGCTACCTGCCGTCGCCGATCCCCGTGGCGGCGGCCGTGGCGGCGGTGACGAAGCGGATCCCGATCACGATCTCGGCCCTGCTGGTCAACTTCTACGACCCGCTGCGGCTGGCCGAGGACCTCGCCGTCCTCGACCACCTCAGCGGCGGCCGGGTCAGCCACACGATCGGCCTCGGCTACCGGCCCGAGGAGTACGCGCTGTTCGGCCGCCCGATGGCCACGCGGGGGGCCGACCTGGAGGCGCGGATCGAGGTGGTGCTGAAGGCCTGGACCGGCGAGGAGTTCGAGCACGAGGGCCGCCGGGTGCGGGTCACGCCGACGCCGTTCTCCCAGCCGCACCCGTTCCTCTTCTACGGCGGCGGCACGCCGGCGGCCGCCCGGCGCGCGGCCCGCCTCGGGCCTGCACTTCCAGCCCCAGCACGGCGACCCCGTGCTCAAGCAGACCTACGACGAGGAGTGCCGGGCCCACGGTCGCGAGCCGGGCTTCGTGATGCTCGCGCCGCCCGGCCCGGCGAACGTCTTCTGCGCCACCGACCCCGACCGGTTCTGGGACCGCTACGGGCACCACCTCCTGGCCGACGCCCTCGCCTACCAGGAGTGGCACGGGACGGCGGCCTCCTACGTCGTCGACGAGTCGCGCACCGTCGAGGAGATGCGGGCGGCCGGCGTCTACGTGGTGCTGACCCCCGAGGACCTCGTCGCCCGCATCACCGCCGGCGAGATCGTGCTCGTCACCAGCCACCCGGCCTGCGGCGGCCTGCCCGCCGAGCCGTCGTGGGAGAGCCTGCGACTCATCAGCGAAATGGTCATGCCCGCCGTCCGTCCGTGATCTGCTGGGCCGAGACGACAACCGGTGGTGTCCCGGGCGCAACCAAGTGCGCTTCCGGCGCGTCTGTCCTAGGGGAGTGCGGCGCAGGGCCGTGCCCGTGAAGAGTCGGAGCAACCAGTGACCCATCGTCGCCTCGTGGCGGGCCTCGCAGCCAGCGCCCTCATCCCGATGGCGGCCGCCGTCGTGTCAGCGCCCAGCCAGGCGGCACCCACCCTGCCCCGCGCCGCCGAGGAGCCGCCGCCCGCCGCCCGCCTCTGGGCGCCGAGCCTCGTCGAGGGAGAGCTGTACGGCAACCGTGAGCGCGCCTCCGTGCAGCTCCCGGTCCGGCTGGTCGCCGGCAGCGCGCCGATCGAGGTGTGGTCGACGCGAGCCGGCTACGACGTGGGCATCAGCACGACCGTGCGGACGTCGTCCGGTGAGGTCCAGCTGCCCCTCGGCACGGTCGAGCAGCTCGGCAAGATCGCCAAGTTCGCCCGGGTCACCGCGGTCGACGTGAAGACCGGCAAGGTCGTGCTGGCGCAGAACAAGGCCGCGTGCCTCAACGGCTACGGCCAGCGGGTGCGCCCCGACGCGCCGGCGCGCTCGCCGTTCCCGCGGAGCTGCTACGCCAACCCCTACAGCCTCGGCAGCGTGCAGGCCGTGCAGACCGGGTGGTCCAACACGTTCCTCGGCCAGTACGGCGGCACCAGCGTCCGGCTGCCGCGGGGCCGCTTCGACGTCACGGTGAGGGTCAAGCAGGTGTGGGCCGACGCCCTCGGCCTGGTGGGCGACGAGGCCTCACGCACGATCCGGATCCGGGTCAGCCACGACCACGCCGACCACGACCACGGCGGCGAGCCCGTGCCCGGCACGCTTCCCGAGCGCTCCGGCTCGCCCGCCGCGCACCGGCCGACCGGCCCCGAGCAGCGTCGCGTCAGCGGCCCCCAGCCCAACCTGCGCTCGCTGCCGGCGTGGGGCATCTCGCTGTCGGAGAACGGCCAGCAGATGCGGTTCTCGGCCACGGTCTGGAACGCCGGGGACAGTCCCCTCGTCGTCGACGGCTTCGTCGACGAGACGAAGAAGGACACCATGGACGCCTACCAGTACTTCTTCGACGCCGACGGCGAGCAGACCGGTTACCAGCAGGTGGGGTCGTTCGAGTTCGACCACAAGGAGACGCACCAGCACTGGCACTTCCGCGACTTCGCGACCTACACGCTGCTGCGCGCCGACAAGTCCACCGCGGTCGTCTCCCGCAAGGAGGCCTTCTGCCTGGCCAACACCGACGCCGTCGACCTGACCGTGCCGAGCGCGGAGTGGCAGCCGGAGAACACCGACCTCAGCACCGACTGCGGCTACGAGGACTCGCTCTCGCTGCGTGAGGTGCTCGCCGCCGGGTGGGGTGACACCTACGCGCAGTTCCGCGCGGGCCAGAGCTTCAAGATCTCCGACCTGCCCAACGGCAAGTACTTCATCGCGACCATCGCCAACCCGGAGAACCGTCTCGTCGAGGGGCAGTACGACGACAACGTCGCGCTCCGCAAGGTGTACATCAGCGGCAAGGGCGAGAACCGCAAGGTCCGGGTGCCGCAGGTCGGCCTGGTCGTCGAGCCCGAGCAGCAGTTCTTCGACTAGCCGGTCCGGCCCCGGGACACCTCGACCGTCGTCACCACGTCGGTGACCGACGGCCGGGGTGGGGTGGAGGAGAACCCGAACCGCGGCGGCGGCGTCACCGGTGCGAGCGCACCGAGGGCGTCGCCGTCGAAGCTCCCGGACGCGGTCAGCACGAGCCGGTGACCGGTCGCGCCGTACCACTCCCGGCGTTCCCCGCCCGAGGCGTGCGTGCGGCCCCGGGTGCGCACGCCGCGCAGCACGAGCCGGGCGACGGGGTCGGTCAGCGCGCACCACCACGGCGCGACGGCGACGCGGCGCGGCACCAGGAGGAGCAGGACGCCGAGCCAGGTGCGGCGGCCGAAGGTGACGTCGAGGGTCAGCGACTCCGACCGGACCTGCCAGCCATCAGCGGCCTCGGTGGCCCGGGTGACCTCGAACGGCTCGACCCGGATCTCGTCGAACTCGTAGGTCGCCGCCACGAACCGGGCGACGTCGGGGCTCGGGGCCAGGAGCACGCGGTGCCCGTCGGCCCGCTCGACCATCGCGTCGGCGAACGCACCCAGCGGGCTCTCGACCCACCGGCCGACGACGACCCGCGTGCCGCTGGTGCTCCCGACGCCCGCGATCCGTCCGCGGAACCGGCTGCGTTCGCGTCGCGACCCCATGCCGCACCATGCTGCCAGCCGCCACGGCCTCAGCGGTGCCCGGTGGCGGCGACCACGAGGGTGGCCAGCGCCTCGTACGCCGTGGCGTCGGTGAGACCGGCACCGGCGAGGTCGCCCCGGCGGATCCCCTCCATCACCAGGCGCGCGACGGCACCGAGGAACTCCGGCGGCACCGCGCTGCCGCCGACGGCGTTCACCAGGCCGGCGACCCGGTCGGCGGCGAAGCCGGTGTTGGCCGAGTAGACCTCGCGCGCCGGCGCGAAGGCGTCGAGGTCGCGGAAGAACCGGGGCGAGCCGGCGGCCAGCTCGGCGGAGATGGCGCGCAGGTAGGTCTCGAGCCGCGCGACCGCGTCGTCCCCGGTCTCCTCGAGAGCGGCGTCGACCCGTGCCGTGGCGCCGCGGAAGAAGGCGCGGACCACCGTGGTGACGAGCTGCTCGCGGCTCGGCGCGATCGCGTACAGCGTCGACTTCGAGCAGCGCAGCCGCGCGGCCAGGTCGTCGACGCTCGAGGCGAGGAACCCCTCCTCGAGGAAGAGGGCCACCAGCTCCTCGAGCAGGACGTCGCGCCGCGCCGAGCCGGTCGCCGAGCCGGTCGTCGGGACGGCGGGGACGGACGAGGCGGCCATGCTGGGCAGCGTAGTACGGATAGGTGTACGCTCGGACGCAGTTTCGTACACCAGGTCCGGAGTCCCCATGCCAGTCGAGCGTCACCTCCCCAGCGACGAGGCCCACGACCTCATCGCCCTGACCCGCGAGATCGTCGACAAGGAGCTGCGTCCACGCGTCGACGAGGCCGAGCGCACGGCGTCCTTCCCCCGCGAGGTGTTCCGCACCCTCGGTCGAGCCGGTCTCCTGGGCCTGCCGTACCCCGAGTCGTTCGGCGGCGGCGAGCAGCCCTACGAGGTGTACCTCCAGGTCGTCGAGGAGATCGCGCAGGCCTGGGCCAGCGTCGGGGTCGGGACGTCGGTGCACGCGCTCTCGTGCTTCGGCCTGTTCACCGCCGGCAGCGAGGAGCAGAAGCAGCGGTGGCTGCCCGACATGCTCGGCGGCGAGCTGCTCGGGGCCTACTGCCTCTCCGAGGCGCACGCGGGCTCCGACCCCGCGGCGATGCGCACCCGCGCCGTCCGCTCCGGCGACGAGTACGTGCTCAACGGCGCGAAGGCGTGGACGACGCACGGCGGCCAGGCCGACTTCTACAAGGTCATGGCGCGCACCTCCGACGACGGCGGCCGTGGCATCTCCTGCTTCCTCGTCCCGGCCGACACCCCCGGCCTGAGTGCCGACAACCCCGAGCAGAAGATGGGCCTGATGGGCTCGACGACCGCCACGATGCTGCTCGAGGACGTCCGCATCCCGGTCGAGCGGCGCCTCGGCGAGGAGGGCCAGGGCCTGCCGATCGCGCTCGCGGGCCTCGACGCCGGCCGGCTCGGCATCGCCGCCGTCGCCACCGGCGTGGCGCAGGGCGCGCTCGACGTCGCCGTGGCCTACGCCAAGGAGCGGGAGGCCTTCGGCAAGGCGATCATCGAGCACCAGGGCCTGGCGTTCCTGCTCGCCGACATGGCCGCCGCCGTCGAGTCGGCCCGCGCCACCTACCTCGCCGCCGCCCGCCTCAAGGACGCCGGACGCCCCTACGGCCGCCAGGCCTCGATCGCCAAGCTCGTCGCCACCGACAACGCGATGAAGGTGACGACCGACGCCGTGCAGGTGCTCGGCGGTGCGGGCTACACCCGCGACTTCCCGGTGGAGCGGTACATGCGCGAGACCAAGGTGATGCAGATCTTCGAGGGCACCAACCAGATCCAGCGCCTCGTCATCGGCCGGGCGCTCGCCAAGGGCTGAGGCCCGGGGCCCGCGCGTCGTGACGGCGCGCCGGGTGTCGGCGGGTTGACTGTCGGGATGAGCAGCGACATGGAGCGGATCGGGATCGTCGGCGGAGGCCTCATGGGCTCCGGGATCGCCGAGGTCAACGCCCGTGCCGGCCTCGACGTCGTCGTGGTCGAGTCGGGCGAGGAGGCCGCCGCGGGGGCGCTCGCCCGGCTGGAGGCGTCGCTGCGCCGCGCCCAGGAGCGCGGCAAGATCGACTCCGCCGACGACGTCCTGGGGCGGGTGCGCGTCAGCACCGAGCTCGGCGACCTCGCCGACCGCGACCTCGTGGTCGAGGCGATCGTCGAGGACGAGCAGGCCAAGCTCGCGCTGTTCCGCCGCCTCGACGAGGTCGTCACCTCCGCCGAGGCGATCCTCGCCTCCAACACCAGCTCGATCCCGATCATGAAGCTCGGCGCGGTGACCTCGCGCCCGCAGCAGGTCATCGGCATCCACTTCTTCAACCCGGTGCCGGTGCTGAGGCTGGTCGAGCTCGTGCCGTCGTTGATGACGTCGCCGGAGACCACCGACCGCGCGCGGGCCTACGCCGAGGGCCAGCTCGCCAAGCAGGCGATCGTCTGCCAGGACCGGGCGGGCTTCGTCGTCAACGCGCTGCTGGTGCCCTTCATCCTCTCGGCCATCCGGATGCTCGAGTCCGGCTTCGCCAGCGCGGAGGACATCGACCACGGGCTCGTGCTCGGCGCAGCGCACCCGCAGGGCCCGCTCGCCCTCGCCGACCTGATCGGCCTCGACACCACCAAGGCCGTCGCGGAGTCGCTGTACGAGGAGTTCAAGGAGCCGCTCTACGCCGCGCCGCCGCTGCTCGCACGCATGGTGGACGCCGGCCTCCTCGGTCGCAAGAGCGGTCGCGGCTTCTACACCTACTGAGCGACCTGCGGAGAGACCCGCTGAGCGGCGACCAGGGCGGGAGTCGCCACGACGGGCTCGGCCCGCGCCCCGCTGCGCTCGGCGCCCACACCGGCCGCGACCACCAGCGCGACGCCGGCGGCGGCCAGCAGGTTCGGGGTCTGGTGCAGCGCGGCGAACCCGATCGCGAGGGCGAACGCGGGCTCGAGGGCCATCAGGGTGCCGAAGGCACCGGTGGTCAGGCGCTGCAGGGCCAGCATCTCGAGCACGAAGGGCACGACCGGCAGCAGCACGGCCAGCCCGAGGCCCACGACCACGAGCTCGGGGGTCAGCCGGCCGACCGCGGCGGGGCCGGCGACGACCGTGGCGACCAGGGCTGCCACCGGCATCGAGATCGCGAGCCCGCTGATGCCGCTCGCCGAGTCGCCGACCGCCTGGGTCAGCAGGATGTAGGCGGCCCAGCACACCGCCGCCGCCAGGGCGAAGGCCACGCCCACGGGGTCGGCGCCACCGGCCCACGGCTGCGTCAGGCACACCACGCCGCCTGCCGCGAGGGCGGCCCAGAGACGGGCGACCCCGTGGCTGCGCGCGACCGCGACGCCGAGCGGCCCGAGGAACTCCAGCGCGCTGGCCGTCCCGAGCGGCAACCGCTCGACCGCAGCCATGAACAGGATCGTGACTCCGGCGGTGGCCACGCCCAGGGCCGTCCCGGCCCGGAGCGTGGCGGCGTCGAAGCTCGTCCGCCGCGGCCGGACCACCACGAGCATGATCACGCCGGCCCAGAACAGCCGCAGCCAGGCCGCGCCGCCCGCGCCGACGTCGTCGATCAGCCCGACCGAGGCCGCGAGCCCGAGCTGGACGCAGAGCATCGACGCCACGGCCATCGAGACCCCGGAGCGGGCGGTCGGCGCGACGGGTGCGGACGGTGCGTGGGTCATGGCTCCAGTGAAGACCGCCCGCACCGTTCACGTCCACGTGAGTTCGCTGGACAGATCGTTCACCCTTGCTTCACGATGAAGCGGTGGACGTCAGACGGCTCCGGATCCTGCTCGAGCTCTCACGGCTCGGGTCGATGCACGAGGTGGCCGCCGAGCTGGGCACCACCACGTCCAGCGTCTCGCAGAGCGTCGCCGCCCTCGCGCGCGACGTCGGTACCGCGCTCGTGGAGCCGGACGGGCGCCGGGTACGGCTGACACCGGCCGGGCGGCGCCTGGCCGAGCACGCCGTCGCCGTCCTGGCGGCCGTGGACGCCGCGCGTCGTGACCTCGACCCGGCTGCCGAGCCCCGCGGGGTGGTGCGGGTCGCCGGGTTCGCGACGGCGATCCGGCGCTCGCTCCTGCCCGCCGTCGACGAGCTCGCGCGGACCCATCCCGACGTCGAGGTGCGGATCCACGAGCACGAGCCGCGGGAGGCCTTCGACCTGCTCGCCCGCGACGACGTCGACCTCGCGCTCACCTACGACTACAACCTCGCGCCGGCGGCGTGGCCGCGCGAGCTGGACGCCGTCCACCTGTGGGACGCCACCTGGGGTCTCGGCGTGCCGGTCGGGGCTGCGGGGTCGGCGATCGGCGACTTCGCCGACCACGACTGGATCGTGAACTCGCGCCACACCGCGGACGAGGAGGTGCTGCGCACCCTGGCCTCGATGGCCGGGTTCACCCCCCGGGTGGCCCACCGCATCGACGCGCTCGAGCTCGTCGACGACCTGGTCGTCGCGGGTCGCGGCGTCGCGCTGCTGCCGCGCGACCGGCCCGCCCGGCCCGGCGTCGTGGTCCTGCCGCTCGACGACCCGCCGGTGGTGCTGCGGGCCCACGCGGTCACCCGGCGCGGACGCGAGCGGTGGCCCCCGCTGCGGGTCGTGCTCGACCGGCTGTCGAGCGGGTCGCCGGGCGTCGAGCCGTAGGGTCGCGTCATGGCGCGATGGCTCTCCCGGCTGGCGGACCGGACCCGGCGACGGCGTCCACCGACGCGCGGGACGTCGTCCGTGGGTCCGCAGGTCACCTACGACCCCCAGCCCGACGGCGACGCCGACCCCGGCGAGGTCGTCTGGGGCTGGGTCCCGTACGAGGAGGACGCGAGCCAGGGGAAGGACCGACCGGTGCTGGTGCTGGCCCGCCAGGACGGCGCGCTGCTGACGTTGATGCTCTCGAGCAAGGACCACGCCGGGCCGGGCACCGCGACCGCGCCCGTCCGGGCCAGCAGTGGCTCGACATCGGCACCGGCGCCTGGGACCGGGAGGGCCGGCCGAGCGAGGTGCGGCTCGACCGGGTGATCACGATGGCGCCGTCGGCCGTGCGGCGCGAGGGTGCGGCGCTCGACCGGGCCCGCTTCGACGAGGTCGTCGCCGCGGCCCGCGGCGTCCTCGGCTGGTAGCCGACCCGTCGCAACTGCGTGGCGGGTCAGCGGATGGGCGCGCCCGAGATGGTGCGGGCGATGACCAGCCGCTGGATCTCGGAGGTGCCCTCGAAGATCGTGTAGATCTTGGCGTCGCGCGCCCAGCGCTCGACGGGGTACTCGCGCGTGAAGCCGTTGCCGCCGAGGATCTGCATGGCCTGGCCGGTGACCTTGACCGCCGTCTCGGCCGCCATCAGCTTCGACATCGAGCCCTCGGCGGCGTTGAACGCCTTGCCCTGGCTGGCCATCCACGCCGCGCGGTGGACGAGCATCCGGCTGGCGTCGATCGAGACCGCCATGTCGGCGAGCATGAAGGCGACGCCCTGGTTCTCGATGATCGCCTTGCCGAACTGCTCACGGGTCTTGGCGTAGTCGAGCGCGACCTCGTAGGCCGCGCGGGCGATGCCCACCGCCATCGCGCCGACCGCGGGCCGGGTGCGTTCGAAGGTCGCCATGCTCGCGTTGCCGCGGGCGCCGCTGCCCTCGCGGGCGCGGGCCAGCCGGGCGTCGAGCTTGTCCTTGCCGCCGAGCAGGCAGCGACCGGGGACGCGCACGTTGTCGAGCACGACCTCGGCGGTGTGGGAGGCCCTGATGCCGTGCTTGTGGAACTTCTGCCCCTGGCTGAGGCCCTTGGTGCCCGGCGGGACGACGAAGCTCGCCTGGCCGCGGGTCTTGAGGTCGGGGTCGACCACGGCGGTGACCACGTGGACGTCGGCGATGCCGCCGTTGGTGGCCCAGGTCTTGGTGCCGTTGATGACCCACTCGTCGGTGGCCTCGTCGTAGCGCGCCCGGGTGCGCATCGCACCGACGTCGCTGCCGGCGTCCGGCTCGGAGGAGCAGAAGGCCCCGAGCTTGAGGTCGCCCGGCGACCCGAACATCTCGGGCACCCACTCGAGCACCTGCTCCTGGGTGCCGTTGCTGCTCACCCCGGCGGCGGCCAGCGCCGTGCCGACGATGGCCAGCCCGATGCCGGCGTCACCCCAGCACAGCTCCTCCATCGAGACGGGGATGCCGAGGCCGGTGGGGTCGAAGCCCTGCGTGGCGAAGAAGTCCATCGAGTAGATGCCGGCCTTGGCGGCCTCCTCGACGATCGGCCACGGGAACTCCTCCTTCTCGTCCCACTCCGAGGCGGCGGGGCGGATGACCTCGGCCGCGAACTCGTGGAGCCACTTCTTCAGCTCGAGGTGGTCGTCGGTCAGGTCGAAGTTCGGCTCGCTCACGCGGGACACGTTACTGCGACACGGTGTCAGCGGACAGGGGACGCCACGGCGGCGCGGTGTCCGGACGGCCGGCTCACCCCTCGGCGTCCGGGCCGTCCGCCAGCACCCCGTAGAGGCGACGCCGGGTGTCGGCGAGGATCTCCATCGCCGCGCGACGCTGGCTCTCCGAACCGGTCGTCACGATCTGCCAGACGGCCGGCATGACCTGGCCGATCTCGGACTTCAGGTCGACGTGCTGGCCGCCGTCGTCGTCGCCGTCCTTCGTGGCGCCCTCGCTCAGCCGCTCGAACGGCGCCCAGACCGCGGCCACCTCGTCGGGGTTCGCGTCGAGGTAGGCCTGGCCGGCCTCGGTGAGCCGGACGCTGCGGCGTCCGGTGCCCTCGTCGACGACGACGAGCCCCTCGTCCTCGAGCTGCTGGATGGTCGGGTAGACCGACCCCGGGCTCGGCCGCCAGGCCTCGTTGCTGCGCTCGGCGATCTGCTGGATCACCTGGTAGCCGTTGAGGGTCTCCCCGGCACCGTCGGCCTCGGCGCGGGCCGCGGTGGCCAGCACGTCGAGGATGGCGGTACGGACGTCGCCACGTCGCACCCGCGGCCCGCGGCCGCGCTCGGGCTGACCCAGGCCGAACAGGCCGGCCAGCCAGGGCGGCGGTCCGCCGCCCGGTCGCTCGAACGGTCCGCCGGGACCGGGGCCCCAGCCGTGCCCGCCGAACCCGTGGCCGTGACGGCCACTCCCGCGGCTCTGCCACGGGCTTGCGGGGCCCTCGCCCCACGGTGTGCTGCGTCCTCGGTGTCCCATGACGCACCCTCCTTCTGCTCGATTCCTATCGCGATCTGTTCGCGATATATCGCAACCGTACGCCGACATGGTCGTCGAGGCAAACGACCGCTGACCCGCCCCACATGTGGGGCGGGTCAGCGTGCAGGACGGGAGACGAGGGGGAGAAGGGGTCAGTACTCGCGGGCGAGGACCATGATGATGTCGTCGCGGCTGCCGCCACGGTTGTCCTTCACCTGGCCGACGACCTCCCAGCCCATCGAGGTGAACGACATGATGGCGTCGGAGAGGCCCTCGGGGTCCATCCGGCCCTTGAAGAACGAGTCCTTCTGGCTCAGCACCTTGTACTCGAGCCGGCGCGGGTCGACGCCGGGGATGACCCACGACGGCTCGGGCCGGTCGGGGGCGGACGCCGCCGGGACGGCGACCGGCTCGGGCTGCGGCTCGGGCTCCGGTACCGCGTCGGGCACGGCCACGGGCGGCGGCGCCTCGTCGACCAGCTCGACGGGGGCCGGCGGCGGTGCGGCGGCGGGTGCCTCGTCGTCGAGGACCTCGCCGCCGAACGCGGCGACCAGGGTGGCCAGGCCGCCCTCGTACCCCTGGCCGACGGCGGCGAAGCGCCAGCCGTCGCGGCGGTAGAGCTCGCCGACGACGACCGACTCCTCGGTGGTGAAGTCGGCGCCGTAGTAGCCGAAGCGCAGCAGCTGGTTGCCGCCCGCCACCACCCGGATGTGACCCTTCGCGATGGCCGCCATGGTGGCCTCGCCGTCGAGGCTCACGGTGAAGACGAGGCGGGCGACGTCCTCGGGCACGGCCGCGAGGTCGACCTGGAAGACCTGCTCGTCACCGTCGTGCGGACCGACGGAGCGCACGGCGTTCCCCGGGGAGGCCGGGTTGTTGTAGAAGACGAGCCACTCGTCGGCGACGAGGTGCTCCTCGGCGTCGACCCCGAAGCAGCAGATGTCGAAGCCGAGGTTCTGCGCGGAGGACACGTCGATCCCGACGTCGACCACGGCGCTGGGCCCGAGGTCGGGAAGGGAGACGCGCTGGCCGCGTCCGAGGTCGGTCACTGGATCGGCACGGGATCAGACGATGACCATCTCGCCCTCGCCGTACCAGCCCTTCTTGCGCTGGCCGTAGCGGAAGGCCTGGATGGCGGTCGCGCCCTTCTTGTTGGCCTTCTCGGCCATCTCGCGCTTGACCTGGTCGAGGTTGGCGTTCTGCTTCTTGATCTCGACCTCGATCCGGTCGACGCGGCGCGCCCCCGGGATCATGTTCTCGACGAAGAAGATCCCGCCGACCGTGCTTCCCTTGACACCGAAACGTTCTTCCACGACTCAGATCTCCCGTCCGAAGACGACGACGACCTCGTCACGGTCGCCGCCGAGGCTGGCGCTGGCGATGGTCACGATCCGCCAGCCCTCAGCGGCGTACGCGTTGATCGCGCCCTCCAGCTGCTCGGGGTCGAACCGGTCGCCCCAGGCCTTGTCCTTCTGCGTCATGACCTTGTACTCGATCGCCACGGCTCGGACTCTAGCCGCCCCACGGGCGCCGTGGTCAGTGACTCGTTCTTGCCATTCCATGACGCGGCGCCGTGGGGTAGGGCCGGGGACGACGCCTCAGTCGGCCAGCCAGGCCGCGTAGGCGTCGAACGTGTAGGGCCTGCCGAGGAAGTCGGCGACGAGGTCGGCGGCGTCCCGCGTGCCGCCGGGTGCCAGCACCCGGTCGCGGTAGCGGCGCGCCACGTCCGGGGCGAAGAGGTCGTCGCGGTCGAAGGCGCTGAAGAGGTCCTTGGCGATCACCAGCGACCACATGTAGGTGTAGTACGCCGAGCTGTAGCCGCCGAGGTGGCCGAAGGAGGCGAACATGTGCGTGCCCTCGCGGTACGGCCACGGCGAGTAGCGCTCCTGCAGCTCGACCATCGTCGCGGTGAGGTCGGTGGGACGCTCGACGTGGAACCAGTACGACATCGCGGCGTAGAACATCTGCACCCGCGCCGTGTAGCCCTTGCCGAAGTCGTCGCTGCGCCGCATCGCCTCGACCAGCTCGACCGGGATCGGCTCGCCGGACGTCGTCGGTGGCGAAGCTGCGCAGGATGTCGGCGTCCCAGGCCCACTCCTCGAGCATCTGGCTCGGCGCCTCGACGAAGTCCCACTCGGTCGCGACGCCCGCGAACCGCGCCCAGCCGA
The DNA here is from genome assembly GCA_963830575.1 of uncultured Actinomycetota bacterium. Classification (GTDB taxonomy): domain Bacteria; phylum Actinomycetota; class Actinomycetes; order Propionibacteriales; family Nocardioidaceae; genus Nocardioides. Next base: position 106,762 of record CAWHNR010000027.1, on the reverse strand, counting down.
CGTGGCCGCCGAGCGTGTGGTGGACCAGGTGGCCGAACTCGTGGAACAGCGTGACGACGTGGTCGTGCTCCATGAGCCCGCGCGAGAAGTTGCACACCAGCACGCCCTCCGGCAGCTGCCGGCCCGCGACGCCGTCGGTGAGCGTGAACTGCGCCGCGTGCTTGTACTTGCCGTCGCGCGGGTGCAGGTCGAGGTAGATCCGCCCGAGCCCGTCGCCGCTCGCGGTGTCGACGACGTCGTAGACGGTGACGTCGGCGTCCCACACCGGCGCGTCGGGCACGGGGTCGTAGCGCAGCCCGAAGAGGCGGCCGGTCACCTCGAGCAGCCCGGCCCGGACCTTGTCGAAGGCGAAGTAGGTGCGCACCTTCTGCGAGTCGACCTCGAGCTGCTCCTTGCGGACGAGCTCCTCGTAGTAGGACGCGTCGGCCGCGAGCACGCGCTCGGCGTCCGGGTTGTCCTGCTGGTAGCGAGCGGTGAGGACGGCGAGGTCGCGCTCCATCGGCGCCTGCGCGGCCTGGGCGATCCTGTCGATGAACTCCGGGATCGCCGGGCCCGTCCCGATCATCTTGACCTCGGCGTCGTAGGCCGCCCAGTCGTCGAAGCCCACGAGCCCGGCCAGCTCGTGGCGCAGCGCGAAGAGCTCCTGGAGCAGCGGCTCGGTCGTCGGCCAGCCGCGGTTCAGGAAGGCGTCGTACATCTCGCGCCGGACGTCGGCGTCGTGGGCGAACATCCGCGTCGGGACGGCGTCGGGGTAGTCGGTCGTGACGGTGACGAGCCCGTCGTCGCCGACCGGGTGGGCCTCGAGCCAGTCGGCCGGGAGGCCGGCGAGCCGCTCGGGCGCCACCTCGATCGTGCGGACGTCGTCGCGGATGACCTTGCTGAACTCCTGGTCGACCTCGGTCAGCCGCTCGTTGATCGCGGCGATGCGCGTGCGGGTGGCCTCGTCGCGGTCGACCCCGGAGCGGCGGAAGTCGCGCTGCACCTTCTCGAGCAGCCGGGTCGCCTGCTCGTCGAGGCCGTCGGCCGAGAGCCCGGCGAACAGCTCGTACAGGCCGCGGTCGAGGCTGAGCTCGGTGGCCATCCGGCTGACGTCCTGCTCGGCCTTCTCGGCCGTCGTCCGCACCGACTCCTCGGGGTGCACGTTGCCGAGCAGCGACCCCATCGCCGCGGTGTTGCCGAGCTGCAGGTGGACGGCGTCCCAGCACCTGAGCACCTCGACCGCCTCGGCCGGCGGCTCCTCGCGCAGCGCCTGCACCAGCTCGCGAGCCCGGCTCAGGCCCGACTCCGCCCGCGAGCGCACCCACTCCTCCCAGTCCTCGGAGGCGGCGGGCAGGGTCAGGGCGGTGAGGTTCTCCGGGGTCACCCGGCCAATCTAGGCGGGCCCCGTGAGCAGCCGCGCCCACGGTAGTGTTAGCTCCCGCGAATCCACGGTTGAGGCCCGCCAGGTGGTGACGCGTGTCTCTCGCGCGAGACCGGCTGGTTGAGGAGCTCCCGCTAGGGAGCGTCTCGACACCGCGGAGAGCGTCCGTCGTGCGTCGCGGGGCTAGCGCTTCGCGAGACGCCGCGGTCTTCGTGGACGATCGCTAGGACGTCTCCTCGCCGCCGACGGGCGAGGTCGCTGCACGCGTCGTCACCTTCGCGGACGCCGCGGTCGCACCGCCGGCTGGCGCGACCACCCTCGCCACCGTGTGGCCGAGCGCCACGGCTCAGCGAGCTCTACGAGACCTACTCGATCGCGGTGGCGACGACGTCGTACGCGCCTCGTCCACCGTGTGGCTGAGCGCGACGTCCTCGACCACCGTGGGGTGAACGACTCAGCCAGCGCCGTGCAGCTGGTCGCGGCGCCGGGTCAGGTACGCGGTCTCGGCCGGGTTGTCGATGAGTGCGAGGGCGGCGTCGTAGGCCTCGCGCGCCTCGGCCGACCGGCCCAGCCGGCGGAGCAGGTCGGCGCGGGTGGCGTGGAAGGCGTGGTAGCCGGACAGGGCGCCGGCGAGCCGGTCGACCTGACCCAGACCGACCTCCGCCCCGTCGAGCTCGGCGACCGCCACGGCCCGGTTGAGCAGCACGACCGGGCTGGGGTCGATCGCGGCGAGCTGTCCGTACAGGGTGGCGATCTGCGACCAGTCGGTGTCGGCCGCGGTGGGGGCGTCGGTGTGGACGGCGTTCACCGCGGCCAGCAGCTGGTAGCGGCCGGGCCTCGCCAGGGCCAGGCACTCGCGCACCAGCGCGTGCCCCTCCTCGACCAGCGGCCGGCTCCAGCCACCCCGGTCCTGCTCGGGCAGCGGCACCAGCTCGCCGGAGCCCCCCGAGGCGAACCGCGACGGGCGCCGGGCCTCGGTGAGCAGCATGAGGGCGAGCAGGCCGGTCACCTCGGGCTCGCCGGGCAGCAGCGCGTGCAGGATCCGCCCGAGCCGGATCGCCTCGGCCGTCAGGTCGTCGCGCACCGACGTGCCCTGCGAGGTGGACAGGTACCCCTCGTTGAACACGAGATAGACCACCGCCAGGACGGCGGTCAGCCGCGCCGGCAGGTCGGCCGCCTCGGGCACGCGGTAGGGGATGCCGGCGCCGGCGATCTTGCGCTTGGCGCGGGTGATCCGCTGGGCCATCGTCGTCTCGGGGACGAAGAACGCCTGGGCGATCTCGGCGACCGTGAGGCCGCCGAGCAGCCGCAGGGTCAGGGCGACCCGCGCCTCGGGGGCGAGGGCCGGGTGGCAGCAGGTGAAGACCAGCCGGAGCCGGTCGTCGTCCACGGCGCCGGTGGGCTCGTGGGGCATCTCGCCCGGGGGTGGGGTGATCATGTGCGCGGCCTGGTGCTTGGCGTCGCGGTGCGACTCGCGGCGGAGCTTGTCGATCGCCTTGCGGGCGGCCGTGGTCGTCAGCCAGGCCCCCGGGTTGGGGGGCACGCCGTCGACCGGCCAGCGCTCGAGGGCGACCAGGAGCGCCTCGCCCGCGGCGTCCTCGGCGACGTCGATGTCGCCGAACCGCCGTACGAGCGAGGCGACCACCCGGCCGAACTCCTCGCGGTAGACCCGCTCGATCGCCTCCACGGCGCCGCGCCGGTCAGGCCTCGGGCTCGGGCTGGAAGGGGCGGACCTCGACGCGTCCCGCGCACGCCTTCGAGCCCTTGCGGGCCCACTCCAGCGCGGCGTCGAGGTCGGCGGCCTCGATGATCCAGAAGCCCCCGAGGTACTCCTTGGACTCCGAGTAGGGCCCGTCGGTGATCACCGGCGTGTCGCCGCGGGCGTCGACGACGGTGCTCAGCTCGACGGGCATGAGGCCGCCGGCGAACACCCAGGCGCCGGCGTCCCGCAGCTCGGTGTTGAAGGCGTCGACCGCCTCGAAGATCGGCTGCATCTGCTCGGGGGTCATCTCGCCCATCTCGGCGGTGTCGGCCTCGTCGTGGTTGACGGCCAGGAAGTACTGCGGCATGACGTGCTCCTCGTGTCCACGGTGTCCGTGACGGTCCGGTGACCGCCACCTGCCCTCACCACGAACGCCGAGGGCCGACTACGACAGGTCCAGGAGAACTTTCTACCCGTTGCTCGTGCCTGTCGGCATAGGTTGGCCCCATGACCGACTGGGGTGAGCTCTACCGCGACCACGTGACGGCGGTCTCGGCCCTCGTCACCGACCTCACCGACGAGCAGCGCGCCCAGGTGGTGCCCGGCACCCCCGCCTGGACCGTGCAGGACGTGGTGGCCCACCTCGCGGGCGGCGCGGCCGACGTGACCACCGGCCGCATGGACGGCGCCCCCGGCCCGGAGTGGACCTCGCGGCACGTCGCCGAGCGGTCCCCGCTGCCGGTCGCCGCGCTCCTCGACGAGCTGCGCACCCACCAGGACGGCATCGCGGCCTCGACCGTGGACAACCCGCGCCCGGCGATCGTGTGGGACATCGCCGTGCACCACGCCGACCTGCACGAGGGCCTCGGCCTCGGCCGGATGCCCGGACGCCTGTGGGAGCCGGTCGCCCAGATGATCGGCCCCTGGCGAGCCCCGGAGCTCGTCGACCGGGTCGACCCCTACGAGCTGTTCCGCGGCGTGTTCTCCCGCCGCTCGCGCGCCCAGATCCAGGGCTGGGACGTCGGCGCCGACCCCGACGCGCTCGGCATCTTCGGCGCCCGCGACGACGACCAGCCCGTCCCGGCCTGACGTCCGGGCACCCGGGAGCAACACCGTGGCCAGCTACGCGGTCAACGACGACGCCGTCGCCCGGTGCCGTGAGCTGATCGCCGCCCGGCAGTACGTCCTCGACAGCGACTGGGGCGACGTCCAGCCCGGTGCCGAGGCGCAGAACGCCTACCTCGAGCGGCACACGTTCGAGGAGTACGCCGCCTGGCACCTCGGGCTCACCGAGGGGGCCAACGACGGCACCAAGGCCCGGCACGCGTTCGTGTACGGCGACCTGCGGCGGGTGCACCGCTCGGCGCTCATCGCCTGCGTCTACCGGGCGGCCGAGTGGCGCCACAAGCAGGTCGAGCTCGCCGCGCACGAGCTGCTGCAGGAGCTCGACCGGACGGCGGGGATCGAGTAGGACCCCGGCCGCGCGAGAAATCCGCGGCCGGGCTCAACCCAGGCAGGGTCTGGACCCGTCTTCCCACCGAGGGCGCGACCCAGGCGCCGGAGCGGGAGACGGAGTGCGTGATCGCGAGGAGTTCGGCGACTTCGTCGTCGCGACGCTGCCGGGGCTGCGCCGCCTGGCCTGGAGCCTGGTCGGCGACCGCGCGCGGGCCGAGGACGCCGTGCAGGCGACCCTCGAGCGCCTGTACGTGGCGTGGCCCCGGCTGGAGGTCCGCAACCCGGCCGCCTACGCCCGCACCACCCTGGTGCGCCAGGTCGTCGACGAGCGGCGGCGCGCGTGGTGGCAGCGGGAGCGGTCCGTCGGCTCCGTGCCCGACGGCAGCCACAGCACGAGCGGGTTCGACGACGACGTCGCCGACCGGCTGCTCCTGCTCGACCTCCTCGCCGCCCTGCCGCCGCGCCAGCGCCACGCGGTCGTGCTCCGCTACCTCGAGGACCTGTCGGTGGCCGAGGTCGCCACGCTGCTCGGCTGCACGGAGGGCACGGTGAAACGCGCCGCGCACGACGGGCTGCGGTCGCTGAGGATCGCCCTGACGGAGGTCGAGGCCACCGACCGGATCGAGGAGACGCCGTGACGACACCCGACGAGCACGACGACGGCGTGGTCGAGCGGCTGCGGGCCGAGTACTCGGCCCTCCCGGTGACGGGCGAGGTGCGGCTCGACGAGCTCGCTGCCGGCGTCCACCGGGGGCGCCGACGACGGGTGCTCGCGGTCGCAGGGGCCGCCGCAGCCGTCGTGCTGGCGGTCGCAGGGACGGCTCTGTGGCTGGGTTCGGGCGGACCGGGAGGACGGCCGGGGCCGGCGGCCACGGACTTCGCTGCCGCCGCGTCGTCGTACGACGGACCGCTCGACCAGCCGGACGCTCCGTTCGGCGCGGCAGGCCTGGCGCTCGACTGCGTGCACCCTCCGACGGGAAGCAACAACGCCGAAGCCGTCTACTCGCAAGGAGCGACGAGCGCCACGCCGCGCGGAGCGGTCGACACGGCGTTCTCCGAGGGGCTGTTCCTCTCCATGCCGCGCGTCGACCTCGCCCTCGCCGCCTCCGAGACCGACCGTCAGCTCCTCACCTACGAGGTCGACGGCCGGGTGCTGCTCGCGGTCGTCGTGCACGACGGGCCCGCGGCCGAGGGCACCGGCGGCGACGGGTGGTACGTCGAGAGCATCGCCCGCTGCGACTTCGCTGAGTTCCCCGAGGCGGTCGCCGAGATCCCAGGCTTCGTCCGGTACGGCATCTGGACGGACGCGGACGGCGTGCCGGTGCCGGTCGGCCGGGTCTACTCGACCCCCGGACCGGAGCACTGTGGTTGGGAGGACATGACCTTCCTCGTCCTCGACGACGACAGGCCGCGGCTCAGCCGCTCCTACATCGAGGACCCGGACGCCGAGCTCCGCGACTCGGTCGCCGGTCCCTACCTCTCCCACGTCCCGCTGCCCGACGACGCCGTCGACACGGGATGGCAGCGTCAAGGCCGCCACCTGTGGCTCTCACCCGACGGCCGCTACGCCTATGTCGGCACCGCGGAGTCGGTCGACGCCTGGCCGAGGTTCGACTCGGGTTGCGCGTGACGCCGACGGTGGTCGAGGTGCCGCGACCGAGGGACGAGGGAGCGGCCTCGAGACCTGGCGAGGGCTCCGGCCCGACGCTGGCGAAACCGTGGCGCTGGTGGGGTCTCGAGGCTCGTCGCTCGTCCCTCGCTCCTCACACCTCGACCACCGTGGGGTCGGTCACCAGCCCCAGGAACCCGGCTCCCCCTTGAACGGACCCACGACGGCCGAGGTGATCCAGCCGCCGTAGAACCCGCCGGCCTGCGCGGTCACCACCTCGCCGTCGACGACGCAGCGGTCGACATGGCCGGGCATCACCGACACCGCGCCGGTGAGGTCCGCGAAGCGAGGAGTCGGGTCGAGGTACGTCCACGCGGCGCGGGGCGCGAGCAGGTCGCCGCCGACCACGTCGAAGTAGGAGGCGTGGCCCTTCCACTCGCAGAACGACGTGCCGTCGGCCTCCCGCAGCGCGCCGTCGCCCCAGGCCTCGCGTGGCAGGTAGTACGTCGGCGGGTGGCTCGTCTCGAGCACCCGCCACGAGCGCGTCGTCTCGGCCACCACGACGCCGCCGAGCACGACCTGGATCGAGGCGCGTGACTCCTCGAGCGCGGGCGGACGCGGGTAGTCCCAGCAGGACTCCTGCCCCGGGCCGGGCCGGTCGGGGGTCGGTCTGCGAAGGGCCATCCGCCCACGTTACTGACCGTGCTTGCTGCGGGCCCTCACCCCAACCGCTCGGTGAGGTGCACCTCGACGGTGTCGCCGGTGGACGTGCCGGACTCGACGCGCAGCGCGGTCTTCACGGGCAGCTGGTGGTCGAGCGTGGTGGTCATCGGTGGGCCAGTCCGTCGAGCCGCAGCACCGACGACTCGTCGCGATGGGCGCCGGCGGTGCCGACGTGCTTGTCGCCGATCTCGGGACCGTTCTTGATCACGTGCACCAGCGCCATGCCGTGCCCCCGGCCCAGGCCGAGGTCCGCGGCGAGCCAGGTGAGGATGTCGCCGGCCGTGGTGTCGGCCCCGAAGCCCTGCGCGTGCGCGAGGTCGACGATCTCCTGCGGCGTCCTGCCGGTCTTCTTCTCGGCGTTGTCGAGGTAGGCCTGGAACGACATGGTCCGCTCCTTCGTCGCGGGTGGGTGGATGCGAGTCAGACCCGGCCGGGAGCCAGGACTCATCGCCGGTCTAGCGTTGGACCAGTGAGCCGGTTGCGGGGGATGGTCGCCGACACGCGCCCCCTCCGCAACGACCACTTCCGCCGGCTGTGGCGGGCCAACATCGTCACGGTCATCGGCGCCCAGCTGACCGTCGTGGCCGTGCCGGCCCAGATCTACGCCGACACCGGGTCGTCGGCCTACGTCGGGCTCACCGGCGTGTTCGGGCTGGTGCCGCTGGTGGTGTTCGGGCTGTGGGGCGGCGCGCTCGCCGACGTCTTCGACCGGCGCACCATCCTGATCTGCACGACCACCGGCCTGATCGTGACCAGCGGGCTGTTCTGGGTGCAGGCCGCGCTCGGCAACACCAACGTGTGGTTGCTGCTCTGCCTGTTCGCGGTGCAGCAGGCGTTCTTCGGCGTCAACCAGCCGACCCGGTCGGCGGTGCTGCCTCGGCTGCTCGAACCCGAGCTGCTGCCGGCGGCCAACTCGCTCAACATGACGGTCTTCATGGCCGGCGGGATCGCCGGGCCGCTGGTCGCCGGCGCCCTGATCCCCGTGCTCGGCCTGCAGTGGCTCTACCTCGTCGACACCCTCACGCTGTTCGCGACCATGTCGGCCGTCGTCCGGCTGCCACCGCTGCCGATCGAGGGGGCGCGGGCGGGCACGCCGGGCCTGCGGTCGGTGGTCGAGGGCTTCACCTACCTGCGCGGCCAGCCGGTGCTGATGATGTCGTTCGTCGTCGACATCATCGCCATGGTCTTCGGGATGCCGCGCGCGATCTTCCCCGAGATCGCCGACAAGGACTTCGGCGGCCCGGAGGCCGGGGGCATCGCGTTCGCGCTGCTCTTCGCGGCGATCCCGGCGGGGGCGGTGATCGGCGGCGTGTTCTCCGGCTGGGTCTCGCGGGTCGAGGGCCAGGGCCGCGCGGTGATCGCCTGCATCCTGGTGTGGGGCCTGGCGATGGTGGGCTTCGGCGTCGCGGTGGGCGTCGCCGGCGAGGTCGACTCGCTGCGGCACGCGATGCTCGTCGTCGCCGTCCTCATGCTCGTGGTGGGCGGGGCGGCCGACATGGCGTCGGCGGCGTTCCGGACCTCCATGCTGCAGGCGGCGGCGTCCGACGAGGTGCGCGGCCGGCTGCAGGGCATCTTCATCGTGGTCGTCGCCGGCGGGCCGCGGGTCGCGGACGTCGCCCACGGCGCGGCCGCCGCGACGCTCGGCACCGCTGTCGCCGCGGGCGGCGGCGGGGTGCTCGTCGTCGTGTTCACCGTCCTCGCGGCGGTGCTGGTGCCGTCGTTCGTGCGGTACCGGATCACTAGGGTTGGCCCGTGATCCACCCCGACGACCTCGAAGCGACGCTGCGGGTGCTCGGGGCGCTGCACACCGTGCCGGAGGACGACCCCGACCACATCGCGGTGAAGCGCGCGGCCTCCCACATGTACAAGTCGCTGAAGCGCGAGCGGCGCACCGCCAAGCGCGAGGCCGAGCTCGCGCACGACCGTGCGGTCACCGAGGCCACCGCCACCGGCTCGCCGCTGCGCATCGACGACGAGACCGAGGGCGTGCTGCTCTCGACGGCGACGACCACCGAGTTCGCCGGCGAGCTCATCAACCCGCGCGGCTGCTACATCTGCAAGCAGGACTACACCCTCGTCGACGCGTTCTACCACTGGCTGTGCCCGGCCTGCGCCCGTACGTCGCACGCGAAGCGCGACCAGGGCACCGACCTCACCGGACGCCGCGCCCTGCTGACGGGGGGTCGCGCCAAGATCGGCATGTACATCGCGCTGCGGCTCCTGCGCGACGGCGCGCACCTGACGATCACCACGCGCTTCCCGCACGACGCCGTGCGCCGGTACGCGGGCCTGGCCGACAGCGGCGAGTGGCTGCACCGGCTCAAGGTCGTCGGCATCGACCTGCGCGACCCCACGCAGGTGGTCGCGCTCGCGGACGACGTCGCGGCGGCCGGGCCCCTCGACGTCCTCATCAACAACGCCTGCCAGACGGTGCGCCGCACCCCCGGCGCCTACGCGCCGCTGGTCGAGGCCGAGCGGAAGCCGTTGCCCGACGGGGTCGAGCTGCCCGAGATGGTCACCTTCGACCGGATCTCCGAGCTGCACCCCGCCTCGATCTCAGGAGCCCTCGCCGCCGCTCCCGTCGCCCACCACGAGGGCGAGTCGCTCGAGCAGGCGCGGGCCGCGCACTCCGCGGCCGCCCTGACCGCGCTGGCCCTCAAGGCCGGCCACGCCTCGCTCGAGGCGCACCTCGACGGCACGGCCGTCGACGCCGGCGGGCTGCTGCCCGACGTGGTGCTCGCCAACTCCTGGACCCAGACCGTCGACGAGGTCGACCCGCTCGAGCTGCTCGAGGTGCAGCTCTGCAACTCCGTCGCCCCGTTCCTCCTCGTCTCGCGGCTCCGTCCGGCCATGGCCGCGGCGGCCGCGGCGGCGCCGTCCGGCCGCGCACACGTCGTCAACGTCTCGGCGATGGAGGGCCAGTTCTCCCGTCGGTACAAGGGCCCGGGTCACCCCCACACCAACATGGCGAAGGCCGCGCTCAACATGCTGACCCGCACCTCGGCCGGCGAGATGTTCGAGACCGACCGGATCCTGATGAACGCCGTCGACACCGGCTGGATCACCGACGAGCGCCCCCACCACGAGAAGCTCCGGATCGCCGCCGAGGGCTGGCACGCCCCGCTCGACCTCGTCGACGGCGCCGCCCGGGTCTACGACCCGGTCGTGCGCGGTGAGGCCGGCGAGGACCTCCACGGCCACTTCCTCAAGGACTACGGCCCCTCACCCTGGTGACCCGTCGGTGACAACGCTGGTTGAGGAGGTCGCGCTGGCGACCGTCTCGAAACCACTCTCGCTGCACGCCAACTTTCTGCTCGCCCGACCCATCACAGGTCCTGAGCGCCACCTCCGGCGCACCCGACCACGAAGGGCCCTCCCATGAACCGCCGCCTCCTGCTGCCTGCCGTCCCCGCCGTCGCGCTGCTCGCGCTCGGCCTGACCGGCTGCGGGTCCGACGACCCCGCCTCGGCCGCCGACGACACCCGCCCGGCGTCCTCGAGCACCACCCTGACCACCACCCCGACCACCACCCCGACCACGGCGCCCACCACCACGCCGCCCGCTCCGGAGCACCCGGCGGTCGCCTTCCCCGACGACGTCGACCGTCCCGAGCACGGCGGCCACTACTGGGCCGTGGTGCTCACGCCGTTCGGCACCGAGGCGCAGGTCGACCAGAGCGTCGCGGACGCCGCCACCTACGGCTACGAGGCCGGTGTCGGCGAGCTCGGCTGCATCGACGGCGCCGCGCAGGCCCTCGGGGCCGAGAGCAACGCCGATCGCCGCCTCGCTGCTCTTCGCCGACGAGGCCGCGGCCGAGCAGTTCACCGAGGCCTACGCCACCGCACAGGACGCCGAGCCGCTCACCGTCGCGGAGGTCACCGCGTACTGCCTCGACTGACCCCGCCCCACCGCGGTCGAGGAGCTGCGGGGGTCTCGGGACGGTCGCAGAGCGACCTCCTCAGCTGCCGTCGACCCCGAGGAGGCCGCGCACGTACGCCGCCTGCCCCACGTGCTGCAGGTCGTCGGCGACCACGCTGACGAGCCTGACGCCGAGCGTCACGGGCGGGTCCCACCGGTCGTCGACCACCTGGTCGAGGTCCTCGGGCGACACCCGGGCCAGGTAGTCGAGGGTCTGCCGGTGCACGGCCACGACGTACTCGGCGAGCAGGTCGGCCGAGGCGCCGACCTCGGCGACCTCGTCCGCGGAGTGCCCGTAGCCGATGTCGGCGGGGTCGAAGGGCAGGGCGAACCGGTCGACGAACACCGAGTAGGCCTGGGTGGTCCCGGCCACCTCGGCGACGTGGTCGTCCTGGACCCGTGCCAGGTGCCACACGAGCCAGCCGATCGGGTTCGCGCCCGGGGCCGGGCGCTGCCGCAGCTGGTCGTCGGTGAGGCCGTCCACCGCCGCGAGGGCGCCGTCACGGATCCGGTCGAAGGCGTCGACCAGGAGCTCACGGGGAGTCATGCCGTCAACGTAACCCGCACCCGCACGTGCCCGGGTACTACGGTCGCGCTGTGAGGAAGCTCGTCGCGCTGGCCGCCGCAGTCACCCTGTCGCTGTCGGTGGCCGGGTGCGGTCACGAGTCCGACGACGACCCGCAGGGCGCCGACGACTCCACAGCGCCCGCGACCCTGCCGCCGACCGACCCGCCGTCCCTCGATCCGTCCACCGACCCCGAGCCGGCCGACCTCGGCGACGCGCCGGTGACGGCCCTCGCCGCCGAGGACATCTGTGAGCGGGTCCCGGCCGCGTCGGTCACGGCGGCCCTGGGCACCGAGGTGGTCTCGGCCGAGCCCGAGAGGTCGCTCAACCCGCAGTGCATCTACACCTACGGCGGCGACTCCTCGAGCCTCGCCACTGTCAGCGTCGCGACCCAGCGCCCCGAGGACGTCGGCGGCCGCACGCTGCAGGACGCGTTCGACTACGTCGTCGACCTCAACCAGGACGTCGGGCAGCCGTCCGAGCTCGACGTCGTCGACGTGGCGGCCGGCGACCGCGCGGTGCGCCTCAGCGGACCCACCCTCACGCTCGTGGTGATGGCGGTCGAGGACCACCTGGTCGCGATCCTCGGCGCGCCGGACGTCGACCCGGCCGCGCTCGACAGCCTCGCCGTCGTCGTCGGCGAGGCGCTGCGCTGACGTCGGCTGACCGCTGGTCGACGTACGCCTGCCGTACGCTCCGCGCCATGGGAGTCGACGAACCCGGCCTGCCGACGCTGTTCGAGTGGGCCGGCGGCGCGGCCGCCGTCCGCCGCCTCATCGACGCCTTCTACGACCGGGTCGAGGCCGACGAGCTCCTGTCGCCGTTCTTCCCCGGGGGCGTCTCGGAGCACCACCGCGACCACGTCGCGGCCTGGTGGTCGGAGGTGCTCGGCGGCGCGACCCGCTACACCGACGAGCTGGGCGGCTACGAGTCGATGCTCGACCACCACCGCGGCCTCGACATCAGCCCCGCGCAGCGGCACCGGTTCGCCGCCACGATGAGTCTCGCCGCCGACGACGCGGGGCTGCCCGACGACCCCGAGTTCCGCGCCGCGATCGTCGGCTACGTCGAGTGGGGCACGCGTCTGGCCATGCACAACGCGCGCCCGGGAGCCGACGACCTCACCGAGCACGCCCCCGTGCCGCGGTGGGGCTGGGGTGTCGCGCCGCCGTGGCAGGGGTGACGACCGGCGCCACGTAGCGCTCGACCAGCCGACGCTCGTCGCCCTCGTCGCGGCCGGGCATGACGAGCAGCGACACGATGCAGCGCACCAGCCATCGCGCGTCGTCGTCGTCGCCGAGGCCGAGCGCCAGCGCGGCTGCCGCACCCAGGCCCGCGCCGTCGGCGGTGAACCACGCCGCGAGCTCGGGGCGCTCGCGCACCAGCCGGACGGCGAGCAGCACGGCCTCGCCCGGACCCGCGGCCTTCGCGGCGACCTCCGCCGCGACCCGCGCCGGCCTCGCGCTCGACGAAGGCCCGCCTCAGGGCGGCCCGGTCGGGCCAGTACCGGTAGAGGGTCGCCCGCGAGCAGCCCGCGGCCGCGGCCACGTCGGCCATGCCGACCGCGGCCACCCCGTGCTCGGCGAAGAGCCCCGCGGCCGCGTCGAGGATCCGGTCGGCGGCCAGAGCGGCGCGGTCGTCGGCGAGCCAGCTCACGGGCCCGCCGAGGCGACGGGTGGGCCTGACCCCACCGAGATCGGCACGGTCAGCGGCCGGCGGACGTAGGGCCCCTCGGCCCAGGTGACCGCGTCGTGGTCGACCACGAAGTCGGGCATCCGTGCGAGCAGCTCCTCGAGGGCGACGCGCGCCTGCATCCGGGCGGCGGAGGCGCCCAGGCAGTGGTGTGACCCGACGCTGAAGCTGAGGATGCGCGAGGGCTCCCGGCGGACGTCGAGGTCGTCGGCGTCCGGGCCGTACTCGCGGGGGTCGCGGTTCGCTGCGCCGTAGCAGAGCAGGACCTTCCGGCCGGCCGGGATGGTGGTGCCGTGGAGCTCGACGTCGCGGGTGACGGTGCGGGCCAGCCCCTGCACCGGCGAGGTCAGCCGCAGCAGCTCATCGACGGCGCCGCCGATCAGGGACGGGTCGCCGACGAGGAGGTCGCGCTGGTCGGGCGCGGCGGCGAGGAGCGGGACTCCCCCGCCGAGCAGCCCCGTGCTCGTGTCGTTGCCCCCCGTGACCATGGTGAACACGTAGGCGAGGATCGGCAGCACCTCGACCTCGGCGGCGACCAGGTGCGACACCGTGTCGTCGCCCGGCTCGACCCGGCGTCGCTCGACGAGCTCGGCGAAGTAGCCCAGCATCCCGCCCACCGCGTCGGCCGCGTCGGTCACGGTGCCGGTCGCGCCCGCGGCGACGATCGCCTCGGTCCAGCCGTCGAACCGGTCCCGGTCGGCCTCGGGGACGCCGAGGTAGTGGGCCACCACCATGCTCGGCAGCGGCTTGAACAGCTCGGCCACCACGTCGCCCCCGCCGCGGGCGACCAGGGCGTCGAGCCGCTCGCGCACGAAGGACCGCACGGCCGGCTCGACCTCGCGCACGGCGCGCGGGGTGAAGCCGCGGGCGACGAGCCGCCGGAACTCGGTGTGGTCGGGCGGGTCGAGCATCACCATCGGCGGGCTGTCGGCCATCCCGATCTTCTCGAGCTCGCCGTACCCGGTCGTCAGCCCCTGCGCCGAGGAGAACGTCGCGGTGTCGATCGCCGCCGCGTGGACGTCGGCGTGGCGGGTCAGCACGTAGAAGTCCTCGTCGGGCCGCCCCTCGGGCACCACGTGGTGCACCGGGTCGCGGTCGCGCAGGGCGGCGTACATCGCCCACGGCGAGGCCCAGCGGTGACCGCCACCGGGCACGTAGTCGGCTGACGCAGCGGTCGTCATGTCGCGAGCATGAGACAAATGCTTCACTTTGTCCAGCGCGTAGCGTGAACGGGGTGAGGACCTTCGCCGCACTCCTGCTCGCCGTGGTCCTCGCCGGCTGCACGTCGGGCGGCGACCCGGACGACGCCGAGCCCGGCGCGGACAGCACGCCCTTCGTGCCCGAGACCTCCAAGACCCCGAAGCCGGTAGTCGACCTGAGCGGCACCGAGGTGTGCGCCAAGGTGCGAGCGGGCGTCGACGCCTTCAACCTCGGCGACATCGAGGGCACGCTCGCGGAGTTCGCGGACGCGGTGCCGCTGGCCGAGCAGCTCGCCGAGGACGAGCCGTCGACCGACGCCGACATCCTGCTCGAGGCGGTCCGCTACTACGCGGCGATCCCCGCCGACGAGTACGTCGAGGCGTCGCAGACCTCCTCGGACTTCCTGCGCTACAAGGAGTACACGCTCAACGAGTGCCACGCCGGCGGTCCGGTCGACCCCGGCGACACGGGTGTGCCGGCCTGAGGCGACGGGTGGAGGTCGAGGAGCTCCCGCTAGGGAGCGTCACGAGACCCGGTGAGGTCCCCGGTGGAGGTCGAGGAGCTCCCGCTAGGGAGCGTCACGAGACCCGGTGAGGGTTCCTGCGTTCCCGCGCGTTGACTTTCCGGCTCGGTGGTCTCGAGACGGTCGCCAGGGCGACCTCCTCGACCCCCACACCCGGTGGAGGTCGAGGAGCTCCCGCTAGGGAGCGTCACGAGACCCGGTGAGGGTTCCTGCGTTCCCCGCGCGTTGACTTTCCGGCTCGGTGGTCTCGAGACGGTCGCCAGGGCGACCTCCTCGACCCCCACCCCGTGGAGGTCGAGGAGCTCCCGCTAGGGAGCGTCACGAGACCCAGTGAGGGTTCCTGCGTTCCCGCGCGTTGACTTTCCGGCTCGGTGGTCTCGAGACGGTCGCCAGGGCGACCTCCTCGACCCACACCCCGTGGAGGTCGAGGAGCTCCCGCTAGGAGCGTCGCGAGACCCAGTGAGGTCCGGACCTCCTCGACCCACACCCGGTGGAGGTCGAGGAGTCCCGCTAGGGAGCGTCACGAGACCCGGTGAGGGTTCCTGCGTTCTCGCGCGTTGACTTTCCGGCTCGGTGGTCTCGAGACGGTCGCCAGGGCGACCTCCTCGACCCCCACCGGTGCGGCGCCACCTCCCCGACCCCCACGTGGTGGGTCAGTCCGACCCGAGCACGACCGCCGACAGGTTGGCGCGGAAGTCGACGTCGCCGTCCTGCTCGAAGCACCGCACCTCGACGACGTGCACGCCCTTCGGCAGCACGGCGGTGACCGCGTTGCCCGACAGCACGCCCGTCTGGAGCGCGACGCGGGCGGTGAAGTCGTGGATGACCTGCGCCACCCCGCCGTCCACCGCGACGTTGCACTGGCCCGCGACGTACGTCGGGGCGTCGCCGCCCGAGCCGACCCCCGTGACGTCGTCGAGCGCCGGCACGAAGACCTTCCCGTCGAGCAGCAGCAGCAGCCGGCTCGGGCGGGGCAGGGTGATCGACACGCTGCCGCACGCCTGACCGCCCGCGTCGTGGTCGTCGTCCTGGCACGAGGCCGACGCCGACCGGCCGGTGCCGAGGCTCGAGACCTTGATCCCGCCGAGCCGCGCGGCGTCGACCCCCCGGAGCGTCGACTCCTTGACGTCGGGGCCGGTGACGGCGTCGTGCCTGAGCTGCGCCGGGCCGACGCTGTTCCGCGGCAGCTGCGTCACGGCGTACGACGTGCCGCCGAGTGCGACGAGCAGGGCCGCGAGGGCCAGGCCCTGGTGACGGAGGAAGGAGTGGAAGCGGGTCATGTCCGCACGCTAGGGCTGGACCCGACCGCCGTCACTGGTCATTCCGGGCCGGTGCGGCCGGCGCTCACTCCGAGCGCAGCCGCTCGAGGCGCTGCTCGAGCAACGGCCGCCGGTGGCCGTTGCCGTGCAGGCCGACGTAGCGCTCGCCGAAGACCGAGAGCAGGGCGTCGTCGACCCGGCGGACGGCGCCCGGGGGGTGGCGGTAGTCCATGCGGGCCGCGATGGCGGCCTCGTCGGCGCCCCGGAGCACGTCGCCGAGCTCGGCGAGCGAGGTGATGCCGAGCTCGAGGAGCAGCTCGGCGATCCAGCCGTAGTGGTCGGTCCGCGACCAGGCGGCGTCGGAGTACTGGCCGGCCAGGAAGGCCGCCAGCTCGCGCTGGTCGAGGCGCGGGTCGTCGTCGACGACCACGACGACGTCCACCGGCTCGGGCGTGGCGCCCCGCAGCCGCTCACGGATCTCGGAGAACTCGCGGTCGGCGAGCTCGAGCAGGCCCGCGGCCAGGGTGAACCGGCGGTCGAACTCGCCCACGTGCTCGGCGGGCACGGTGCCCTTGTAGCGGATGTCGTGCTCGAACTCGGCCCAGGCGTGCTGCAGCACGGTGCGGACCTGCACCTGCGCGACCCCACCCAGCGCGGGCGCGGCCGGCCCGTCGGCCGAGCCGTCCAGGTCGAGGAGGAGGTGGCGGCTCGCGTAGCCGAACCGGCCCTCCTGCGCGGTCTCCTGCCCCAGGTCGCGGTCGATGGTCACCGTCAGCTGCTCGGCGAGGACCTCGGCCACGGCGTCGACGTCGTCGCGCACGTAGGTGATGACGCGGACGCCGACGACGTCGGTGATCTGGGTCAGCGGGTCGTCGTAGAGCAGCTGCCCGTCGGAGCGGCGGGCGACCTTCTCGGCGAAGGACGCGACCGACTTGGTGCGGCCGGTCACCGAGAGGTAGTTGATGCCGGCCTCGTCGAGCAGCCCCCGCACGAGGGCGACGGCCTCCTCGCCGACCACCGTGAGCTCGGCGTGCCGGGCGCCGTAGGCGCGCACCGCGTCGCGGACCACCTCGTCGCGGGTCGTCACGAGTGCCGGCGTCCCGAGGGTGGGGGTGACGATGGCGCCGGTCGCGGCGTCGCCGTAGGTGGTGACGTCGCCGGGCCGGGTGTCGGCGAACAGTGCGATGTAGGCGCACACGACGGCGTCGACCTGGTCCTCGACGCGGCGCAGCTCGGCCTTCTTCGTGGCCGTCTCGACCGTGGTGCGCAGGGATGCCCAGGCCTGGTCGGTGGTGACGATCGACTCGACGTGGCTCATCAGGACGAGCAGCTCGGAGCGCAGCAGCTCGAGGTCGCGACCCGGTTTCGCCTTGTAGCGCAGGACCTTCGGCAGGCCGAACAGCACGACGGTCGCCGGGTGCGGGTACACCTCGAGGGCCCGCCGGGAGGTCGCCGTCGGGTCGAGCTCGAGGCCCAGCAGCCGCGCGACCCTCGACCCGCGCGTGCCGTTGGCGAACTCGGGCTTGCCGGTGTTCGAGGGGTGCGTGCCGGCGTCGTACCGGCGGAAGTCCTTGCTGAGCTGGCGTTCGGCCGGCCGCATGCCGGTCTCGTTCTCGACCACGAGCGGCGCGTCGATGGCGACGACGCAGTCACCGGCGGTGAACGGCGTGAGGGCGCGCACGATCTCGTCGTCGGTGCGGACCGCCCCGACGTGCAGCAGCCGCGCGCCGGCGTCGATCACGGCGACCCCCGTGGGCTTGTTGCCGCCCCAGGCGAGGTCGATCCCGATGTAGTGCACGGGCCCAACCTAGGGCGTGCGGCCGACCACCTCAGCCGACCGGCCCGCGCCGCAGCGTCACGGTGTCGAGGACCGACCCGTTCGGTCCCGAGCGTCGTGAGCCTCATCGTCGGCGGCCGGCCCGGACGGCGGGGGGTCACGTCGACGAAGCCGATCGAGTGGGCGTTGTCGACCACCGAGGCGAAGGTGGTGGGCTCGGGGACCCGGATCCCGCCCTCCATCGCGACGTAGGAGACGGGCAGCCCGCCGGTGGGGTACACGGTCTGGCCGGCCCCGCCGGCGGTGAGGTACGTCGTCCCGGTGCGGGAGTCGACCGTCGCGCCCCGGGGCGCCTCGCGGACGGGCGAGCCGTCGCGCATCGGGTGGGTGCGCTCGTAGCAGTGGTTGTGGCCGTTGACGACGAGGTCGACCGAGTGCTTGTCGAACAAGGGCTCCCAGCGCGAGCGGGTGCCGCCGTCCGAGCCGTGCACGGCGTTGGTGCAGTACATGCAGTTGTGGAACCCGACGACGAGGAAGTCGACGTCGTCGACGGCGCGCAGCGCCGCGAGGCGGCGGTCGAGCCACCGGTCCTGGACGCTGCCGAGGTAGCCGTTGTTGCGGGCGATCTCGAACGACGCGTCGTTGCCGTCGAGCGCGACGAACCCGACGTTGCCGTAGACGAAGGAGTAGGTGACCGGCGCCTCCTTCGGCCCGTTGCCCGGGAGCTCGAACCGGTCGAGGTACCCGTCGTAGCCGAGGTCGCCGTTGCCGGCCTCCATCTCGTGGTTGCCGACGGTGGTCATCCACGGCACCTGGCCCGCGCTCGGCTGGATCTGGGTCAGCCAGCGGTCCCAGGTCCTGAAGTCCTGGGTGCCCTCGCCGCCGGCGCCGGTGCCGCCCGAGCTGTCGGCGTAGCAGAGGTCGCCGACGACGAACGCGAGGTCGGGCTCCATCTTGTCGATCAGCCGCACGTGCGCCGCCGCGGCCGCGTTGACGCCCATGTCGCCGAAGGCGGCGAAGCGGAAGGGACGCGGTGCACCCGGCGCCGTGGTGAACGTGCCGGTCGTCGCGACCGCACCGCCGTGGCTGATCCGGTAGCGGTAGCGGGTGCCCGGCGTCAGGTGCCGGACCCGCGCGTGGTGGTAGACGGTGCCGACGTCCTTCGAGCCGCGGCTGTCGACCGGCACCACCAGGCCCAGGCCGCGGTCGGGCCCGACCTCGAGCGTGGGACGCCGCACCGAGCGCGGCGTCGACCACGAGATGGTCATCTGCCGGGTCGGCTCGACGCCGTAGGTGAGGTGGACGCCGCGCGGGCGCACCGCGGCGGCCGACGGCGGCACCCACAGCAGGGGCGAGGCGGTGGCGGCGGTGGCGCCGCCGGCGAGGAGGGCGCGTCGGGAGACGGTCACCGACGCAGCATCGCTACCGGTCATGAACAGATCCTGAACCGGCCACGGCGATCGCGCTACCGAGCCGTGCGTTGTTCCGCACCAGCGCGATGTTGGTGACCAGGCTGGCCCCGTCGGTGAGCTCGACGATCCGCTTGAGCAGGTAGGGCGTCACGTCCTTGCCGGTGATGCGCAGGTCGTCGCGCGTCGCCGAGCGCGCGGGCGATGACGCCGTCGATCTCGCGCCGAGGGGATCTCGTCCTCGGCGGGCACCGGGTTCGCCACGACCAGGCCGCTGGTGATGCCGAGCCCGCGCGCGGCCCGGATCGCCGCGGCCACGCCCTCGGCGGAGTCGACGCGCGAGGGGGCCGCGAACCCGCTGACGCGCGAGTAGAACGCCGGGAAGTCGTCGCTGCCGTGCACCATCACCGGGACGCCGTTGGTCTCCAGGACCTCGAGCGTCAGGCCGATGTCGAGGATGCTCTTCACGCCCGCGCACACGACCGTGACCGGCGTGGTGGCGAGCTCGGTGAGGTCGGCCGAGACGTCGAAGCTCTCCGACGCGCCGCGGTGGACGCCGCCGAGACCGCCGGTGACGAAGACCTCGATGCCGGCGAGCGCCGCCAGGCGCATGGTGGCCGCGACCGTGGTGGCGCCGTGCGCGCCGCGCGCGACGACGACGGGCAGGTCGCGCACGCTGACCTTGCTGACGTCGGGGTGGCTGCCGAGCAGCTCGAGCGCGTCGCCGTCGAGGCCGACCCGCGGGACGCCGTCCAGCACCGCGATCGTCGCGGGCACGGCGCCGCACTCGCGGACGATGCCCTCGACCTCGCGGGCCATCGCCACGTTGTCGGGGTAGGGCATGCCGTGGCTGATGATCGTGCTCTCGAGGGCGACGACGGGGCGGCCCTCGGCGATGGCGTCGGCGACCTCCTCGGCCACCTCCACCAGCTCGTTCGCGCGCGGGCGGGGGTTCTCACAGCAGGCTCCTCACGAGCTCGTCGGTCAGGTCGGGTCGCACGGTGTGGGGGCCGGCGACCGTCAGCGCCGCGGCCGCGTGGGCGTACTCGGCTGCGGCGGCCGGGTCGGAACCCGTGAGCCAGGCGTGGCACCACGCGGCCAGCATCGCGTCGCCCGCCCCCGTCACGTCGACGACGGCGGTCGGCAGCGAGGCGAGCTCGACGACGCGGTCGGGCATCGCCAGCCGCGAGCCGTCGGGTCCGCGGCGGGTCCACACGCAGGTCGGCCTCGAACGGCCCGAGCGCCGCGAGCTCGTCGGTGCCGGCCGAGACCAGCAGCGCCCGCCGGGACCCGACGGTCGGGCCGATCCGTCCGGCCTTCGGCACGCTCACCGGGTCGAGCACGACCGGCCCGGCCAGCGGCGTCCCAGGCGGCCTCGAGGGTGTCGACCGCGAGGTTGCCGTCGAGGACGACGAGCGCGGCCCCGGCCAGCAGCGCCGCGGCCGCCTCGACGTCGTCCGGGGTGAGCTCGCGACGGCATGTCGGAGACGGCGCCGACCAGCTCGCCCCCGGCGTCGAGGAGCGCGACGTAGCGGCCGGTCGCGTCGTCGGTGCGCCGCACGTGCGTGAGGTCGACGCCGGCCTCGGCGGTGGCGGCCAGGGCCAGCGCGGCGTGCTCGTCGTCGCCGACCGCCGACAGCAGGACCGTGCGGGTGCCGAGGCGCGCGAGGTTCTCGGCGACGTTGCGCCCGACGCCGCCGGCCGTGACGGTGACCCGTCCCGGGTTGCTGGTCGCGGGGACCGCGGCTGCGGCCGGGCGCGCGACGACGTCGACGTTCGTGCCACCGACCACGACGACGTAGCTCACGCGACCTGCCTGGGGAGGGCCGCGCTGCCGGCGCGGAGCAGGATGCGGCTCACCCGGCGATCATGCCACCGCGACCGGCCCGTCGTGCGCCGATGAAACTCGCTGTCGGGACCGGTCGTTAGGTTCACGAGGGACCGCGGCGCGAGCCGGCGGCGCAGGAACGAGAGGGGCGGCAGTGGCCGACGAGATGATCCGGGCCGAGGGGCTGGTCAAGCGCTACAAGGAGGTCGAGGCCCTCCGCGGGCTCGACCTGGCGGTGCCCGAGGGCAAGGTGCTCGCGCTGCTGGGGCCCAACGGCGCCGGCAAGACCACCGCGGTGCGCTGCCTGGCCACGCTGCTCGTGCCCGACGAGGGCAGCGTGCGGATCGCCGGGCATCGACGTCCTCGCCGACCCGCAGGAGGTGCGCCGGCGGATCGGGCTCTCGGGCCAGTACGCCGCCGTCGACGAGCACCTCACCGGGTTCGAGAACCTCACCATGGTCGGCCGGCTCTACGGCATGCCCAAGGCGCGGGCGCGGGAGCGCGCGCGTCGAGCTGCTCGAGCGGTTCGACCTCGCCGACGCCGGCGACCGGCCGTCCAAGACCTACTCGGGCGGCATGCGTCGCCGCCTCGACCTCGCGGGCGCGCTCGTCGCCGAGCCGCCGGTGCTGATCCTCGACGAGCCGACCACCGGCCTCGACGTCCGCAGCCGCCAGCAGATGTGGGACGTCATCCGCGAGCTCGTCGCCTCGGGCGCCACGCTCCTGCTCACCACCCAGTACCTCGAGGAGGCCGACCGGCTCGCCGACGACATCGTGGTGATCGACCACGGCCGGGCGATCGCCCGCGGCACCGCCGACGAGCTCAAGGCCCAGACCGGCGGCGAGCGGATCGAGGTGGTGGTCGCCGACGCCGCCCACGCCGGCGCCGCCGCCCGGCTGCTGGGCGAGGTCGCCGTCGGCGAGGTCTCCACCGAGGACCGCACCGTCGCCGCCTCGGTCTCCGACGGCCCGGCGTCGCTGCGCCGGCTGCTCGACGGGCTCGAGCGCGAGCAGGTGCGGGTCCTCGACGTCGGCCTGCGGCGTCCGACGCTCGACGACGTGTTCCTCTCCCTCACCGGCCGCTCGGCCGAGGAGTCCGACGCCGCAGCCAAGGCCACCGAGGAGGTCAGCGCATGAGCACCGTCAACCAGGCCCTCACCGACGGCTGGGTCGTCGCGCAACGCAACCTGATCAAGATCAAGCGCGTGCCCGAGGTGCTCGTCTTCGTCCTGATCAGCCCGATCATGTTCGTGCTGCTCTTCGCCTACGTGTTCGGCGGCGCCATCGCCCCGCCCGGCGCGGTCGGCTACAAGGAGTTCCTGATCGCCGGCATCTTCGCCCAGACCGTGGTCTTCGGCGCGACGTTCACCGGCGCCGGCCTGGCCGAGGACATGAGCAAGGGGATCATCGACCGGTTCCGCTCGCTGCCCATGTCGCGCGCCGCCGTGCTGGTGGGGCGGACGACGTCCGACGTCGTCTACAACGTGCTGTCGCTCGTGATCATGGCCCTCACCGGACTGCTGGTCGGCTGGCGGATCCGCGAGGGCGTCGTCGACGCCGCCCTCGGCTTCCTGCTGCTGCTCGTCTTCGCCTACGCGGTCAGCTGGATCATGGCGTGGGTCGGGCTGCTGGTGCCGAGCGTCGAGGTCATCAACAACGCCTCGTTCATCGTGATCATGCCGCTCACCTTCGTCTCGAACGCCTTCGTGCCGACCGAGTCGTTCTCCGGCGTGCTCCGCACGATCGTGGAGTGGAACCCGGTCTCGACCCTCACCCAGGCCTCGCGCGAGCTCTTCGGCAACACCGGCGGCCAGGCCGCGCCCGACGCCTGGCCGATGCAGCACCCCGAGCTCTACACGCTGCTCGTGAGCGTGCTGATCCTCGTGGTGTTCGTGCCGCTGTCGGTGCGGCAGTACCGCAGGTCGACCAGCAAGTAGCCGGGCACCGGGGCCTGGGGGTCGAGCAGGTCGCCCCGGCGACCGTCACCGGTGTGGGGGTCGAGGAGGTCGCCCTGGCGACCGTCGCGAGGCCACCGAGCCGGCCAGCCAACGCGCGAGAACGCAGGACGCCTCACCGGGTCTCGTGACGCTCCCTAGCGGGAGCTCCTCGACCTCCACGGGTGTGGGGGTCGAGGAGGTCGCCCTGGCGACCGTCACGAGACCACCGAGCCGGACAGCGTCAGCGCGCGAGAACGCAGGACCCTCACCGGGTCTCGTGACGCTCCCTAGCGGGAGCTCCTCGACCTCCACGGGGGTGGGGGTCGAGGAGGTCGCCCTGGCGACCGTCTCGAGACCACCGAGCCGGACAGCCTCCGCGCGGGGAGTGCAGGAAACGTCACCGGGTCTCGTGACGCTCCCTAGCGGGAGCTCCTCGACCTCCACCGGGACCTCACCGGGTCTCGGTGACGCTCCCTAGCGGGAGCTCCTCGACCACCACCGGGGTGTGGGTCGAGGAGGTCGCCCTGGCGACCGTCACGAGACCACCGAGCCGGACAGCCAACGCGTGAGCAATGCAGGGACCTCACCAGGTCTCGTGACGCTCCCTAGCGGGAGCTCCTCGACCACCACCGGGTCAGACCGCGGCGCCCTCGCGGTCGGCGCCGTACAGGTGCACCGGCAGCGCCTCGACGCCGTAGACCGCCGACAGCTTGCGGAACTCGAGGTCGGCGCGGTCGGCGGTGACGCGGAGGTCGGGGAACCGGAGCGCGAGCGAGCGGAGCGCGATCCGCAGCTCCATGCGGGCGAGCTCGGCGCCGACGCAGCGGTGCATGCCGTGGCCGAAGGCGAGGTGGCGGGTCGGGGCGCGGTGCGGGTCGAAGGTGTCGGGGTGCTCCCCGGCGACCTTCGGGTCCCGGTTGGCGCCGAGCAGGGAGATGCCGACCGCGTCGCCCTCCTTGATCTGCTGGCCGCCGAGCACGAGGTCGCGCCTGGCGAACCGCACGAAGGCGAGCTGGACGACGGTCAGGTGGCGGAGCAGCTCCTCGACGACCTGGTCGACGCTGGCGGCGTCCTCGCGCAGCATGGTCATGGCCTCGGGGTTCTCGGCGAGGAGGTAGGCGCCGAGGGCGAGCATCGAGGCGGACGTCTCGTACCCGCCGAGGAAGACGCCGTCCGCGATGCCGCCGAGCGTGAGGTCGTCGAGCTCGTCGCCGTGCTCGGTCAGCAGCGCGCCGATGAGCCCGTCGCCGGGGTGCTCGCGCTGGGCGGCGACGGCCTTGATGAGGAACTCCCGCGTGTGGACGGCAGCGCCGAACACGCCGGCCCCGCCCTCGGCGAGGTCGAAGCGTGCGACGCCGAGCTCGAAGAAGCGCTCGCGGTCCTCGACCGGGAGGCCCAGGAGCTCGCAGATCACCTGGAACGGGATCGGGAAGGCGAACTCCTTGACCAGGTCGACGCGCGGGCCGGCCTCGGCCATCGCGTCGAGCCGCGCGTTCACCACGCGCTCGATCTCGGGCTCGAGCCGTGCCAGCCGGCGCATCGTGAACTCGGGCGTGAGGTAGCGGCGCAGAGCCGTGTGCAGCGGAGGGTCGGTCATGCCGAGGCCACCGATCTGCTCCTCGTCGCTGCGGCCCTCCTGCGAGACGAACTGCCCGATGTCGTTGGAGTAGGAGTCGCGGTCGGCCAGCGCCTCGCGCGCCTGGTCGTACCCGCTCGACGAGCCAGATGTTCTTGCCGAACAGCGTGGCCAGCTTCTTGACCGGTTCGGCGTCGCGGACCTCGGCCAGCTCGGGCAGCGGGTCGAGCCCGTCGCGCTTGAGCGGCATCGTGATCGAGTCGGGCAGGAACCGCAGCTTGCGCAGGTCGAGGCCGTCCCGCATGGTGCGCTCGAGGAACCACTTCCCCACGCGCTGCTTGACCCTGGCGACGACCGGCATGGGTGTATTGGATCAGAAGGGTGTAGTCCCGCGCGTCAGGGTGTGCCCCGAGCCGCACCCCGGGTCGCCCCCGGGGCCCGCCTCGCCGCCCCGACCGGCGGGCCTCGCGATCCGGCACACTGCCGGGCACCGCGGCACGAGTGCACGGCGGAGCAACACGCGCGCCACGCCCGGGAGACATTCCGGTCGATCCGCTGACGGCACCTCCACCGGCGTGTTCTCCTCGGCCCCGACGACCTCGGACGACCTTGTGAGCATCGCATGAACACCCCGTACACCCCGCCGGGCTGGTACCCGGACCCGTCCGACGCCCGTTGGCAGCGCTACTGGGACGGGCGCTACTGGACGCCGGCCACCCGCCCGGCCACCCAGCCCACCACGCCGGCCCCCACCCCGTCGGCCGCGTGGCCGGCGTGCACCGCCCCTGCGCGGATGCGGTGCCGACGCAGCAGTGGCAGGCCTACCGCCCGGCGTCCGGCCGGGCGAGCCGCGCCGCCGCACCACGAGGCTGCGCTGGGTCCTGGCCGGAGCGGCCGCGCTCCTGGTCGTGGTGGCCGCGATCGGCAACGCCGCGCCGGACGAGCCGTCGTCCGCCCGCCGCGGCACGACGTCGTCGGCCACCTCCCGACGGCCGACCGCGCCGTCGAGGCCGTCGAGCCCGAGGCGCCCGACGTCGTAGCTGCCGACCGAGGAGCCGGTCGAGGAGCCGGTCGTCGAGGCGACCCAGGCACCGGTGGTCGAGCCGGAGCACGCGGTGGTCCCGGTGCTCGTCGGCCTCGACGTCGCCTCGGCGCGACGCGAGCTCCGCCGCGCCGGGCTGCTGATCGAGGTCGTCGAGCGTCGTCCCTCGGCCCGGCCGCGCGGCACCGTCCTCGGCCAGGCCGTCGACCGCGGGCGCTGGCTCGCGCCCGGTGCCGCCGTCGCCGTCGTCGTCGCGGCGGCCCTGCCGGAGGTGCCGTCGGTCGTCGCGGTCGGCGCGCTCGACGCCCGCCGCCGCCTCGAGGACCTCGGGTTCATCGTCACGGTCGAGAAGGAGCGCGTCACCTCCGGCGTCGACGGGGCCGTGCTCCGCCAGAGCCGCTCCGGCGCCGCCCGACCCGGTGCCCACGTCGTCCTCGTCGTGGCGCGCCTCGTGCCCCGGTCGTGCAGGAGCCCGTCGCCGAGAACTGCACGCCCGGCTACGACCCGTGCCTCCCGCCGGCCTCCGACTACGACTGCGCGAGCGGGTCCGGCGACGGGCCGGCCTACACGGGCTTCGTCGAGGTGTCCGGCTCCGACCCGTACGGCCTCGACGCCGACGGCGACGGCCTCGGCTGCGAGTGACGCCGACCCGCCCCACATGCTGGGGCGGGTCAGTGGTTCAGACGCCGATGTGGGCGAGCTCGAGCGGCACCGACGAGCGGGCGCCCAGGTCGACGAGCGAGGGCGGGGCCCCGTCGCGCACCAGCAGGTCGCCGATCGCGGCGATCATGGCGCCGTTGTCGGTGCACAGCCGCATGGGCGGCACCCGCAGCTCGATGCCGGCCTCGGCGCAGCGTTCCTCGGCCATCGCGCGGATCCGTGAGTTGGCCGCGACGCCGCCGACGATGACGAGCGTGTCGACGTGCTCCTGCCGGCAGGCGCGGATCGCCTTGGTGATGACGGTGTCGGCCACGCACTCCTGGAACGACGCCGCGATGTCGGCGACGCTGACGCCCGGGTCGCGCGGGGCGTTCACGTACCGGGCGACGGCCGACTTCAGTCCCGAGAACGAGAACCCGAGCGCCGGGTCGCGCTGGCCCATCAGCGGCCGCGTGAAGCGGACGGCGGCCGGGTCGCCCTCGCGCGAGACGCGGTCGATCGACGGTCCGCCGGGGTAGGGCAGCCCCAGCAGGCGGGCCACCTTGTCGAAGGCCTCGCCGGCGGCGTCGTCGAGGGTGTCGGAGAGGTGGCGGATCGGCGTCCGCACCAGGTCGTCGACGGCCAGCAGGCTGGTGTGGCCGCCGCTGACGATGAGCACGATGCTGCGCTCGGGCAGCGGACCGTGCACGAGGGTGTCGGCCGCGGCGTGGCCCGCGAGGTGGTGCACGCCGTAGAGGGGGACGCCGAGCGCGAGCGCCGTCGCCTTGGCCGCGGCCACCCCGACGTGGAGCGCCGTGGCGAGGCCCGGGCCCGCGGTGACGGCGACCGCGCCGACCTGGTGCCACTCCAGGGCGGCGTCGTCGAGGGCCGCCCGCATCGTCGGCACCATCGCCTGCACGTGGGCGCGCGCGGCGATCTCGGGGACGACGCCGCCGAAGCGCACGTGCTCCTCGATGCTCGAGGCGAGGGCGTCGCCGAGCAGCACGCCGTCGCGCACGAACCCGACGCCGGTCTCGTCGCACGACGTCTCGATGCCCATCACGATCGTCACCCGGCCATCCTCCCAGCCAGGTGCGACGTAGGTTCGGCCGCATGCGCGCCATCTGGAACGGTCAGGTCATCGCCGAGTCCGACGACACCGTCGTCGTCGAGGGCAACCACTACTTCCCCCTCGCCTCGCTCGACCAGTCGGTCGTGCGCGCCAGCGAGAAGCACACGACCTGCCCGTGGAAGGGCGAGGCGTCCTACTACTCGATCGAGGTCGACGGCCGGACCAACGGCGACGCGGCCTGGTACTACCCCGACCCGAAGCCCGCCGCGGCCGAGATCACCGGCCGGGTGGCGTTCTGGAGGGGCGTCGAGGTCACCGACTGATCGGCGACCGGTCAGCGGGTGGTGCGGGAGAAGGACCCCAGGAACCTCAGCACCGCGCGACGGACGGCGGGGGCCGAGCGCTCGAGCGGGAGCGCGCTGCCGGCGTCGGCGAAGGTGCGGCGCACCAGGCGGGCGGACGTCGTCCCCTCGAGACCGTCGCCGCCGCGGCGGGCGTCGGCGCCGCCCTGGAGCACGAGCACGGGGACGTCGACGTCCTCGGCACCGGAGGCCAGCACGGCTGCGGCGAGGCTGGCGACGTCGCCGCACGGGGTGCTGTTGCGGCGCAGGGCGGCGGCACGCTGCACCGCGGCCGGGGCCGTGGCGAACAGGGCGCGCCGGAAGGCGCGCCTGGTGGCGCCGTAGGGCGCGAAGCCGGCGCCCCTCAGGCAGGTCGACGCCTGCCCGCGCAGCACGTCGAGCGCCGTGGCCGACGGGTTGCTCGACGTCGGTGACATCAGCACGAGGCCCTGCACGTCGCTGAACTCGGCCGCCTCCAGCCGGGCGATCGTGGCGCCCGTGCCGTGGCCGTGGACGAGGACGTGAGAGGCGTGGGGGCGGGTGCCGCCGCCGCGGTTCCAGTCGTAGCGACCCGCGTACAGGTGCTGGACCACCTGGTGGAGCATGTGGACCTGCGCGCCGAGGCACGTGGCGTCGCCGTCGCGCAGGGGGCTGCGGTCGTAGCCGAGCCGGTCGAGGACCAGCGAGGTCTGGCCCTGCTTCGCCAGCTGCGTGGCGTAGTCGTAGGCGGGCCTGTCCCGCAGGTTGAAGAACCAGCCGCCGGTCCCGGCGTCGTGCACCAGCACGTTGATGCGGATCGGTCCGCTCTCGCCCGCGATCGCGCGAGCCGGGCCGACGAGCCGGCCGCGCACCTCGTACTCCTTGCCGTCGGGCAGGGGCAGGCAGGCCACCGGTGAGTCGTTGGTGTTGACCAGCTCGAACACCGCCTCGCGGGAGACGACCTGGCGTCCGGCCGGTGCGGCGGCGACGGGCGAGGCGGGGAGTCCGACCAGTCCGGCGACGACGGCGGTCACGGTCAGCAGCACGGAGGGGAGACGCGACATGCGTTCGACGGTACGTCGCCGGACGCAGTTCCGTACATTCTGTATGTATGTGAGCCTGGCCACCCCGGCTCGCGCGCTACCGGTCGAAGACCGAGGCGAACAGGCGCTCGCACCGGGCGGTCATCTGCTCCGGCGTCACGTCGGGGTGGTCGAGCCACCACCCGACGAGGGTGCGGAACACGTTCTCCCACACGGCCCGCATCGCCGAGAGGTCGCCGGGGTCGTCGTTGCCGCTCAGGCGCAGCAGCTCGGCGACCCCGTCGAGACCGAAGGCCACGATCCGGCGCTCGTGCGCGGCGAGGACGGCGCCCGCCTCGCCCTCACGTGGCGCCGTCGGGTCGACGACCACGTGCCACACCCAGGGCCGGCCGGCCAGGGCGTGGAACATGCCGTCGAGCGTGAGCACCGCGCGCTCCAGGCCCACCGTCCCGCTCGCCGCGGTGCGCTCGATCTCGGCCACCAGGACCCCCGCCGCGTGCCGCGCCACGGCGGCGAAGAGGCCCTCCTTGGAGCCGAAGTAGCTGTAGATCAGCGGCTTGGAGATGCCGGCCGCCTCCGCGACGTCGGCCACCGAGGTCGCGGCGTACCCCAGCTCGCCGAAGCACCGGACGGCCGCCTCGACGATCTGCGCCTCGCGCTCGGGGCGGGCGACGCCCTTCGTGCCGGCCCTGGTCCCGGCCCTGGTCCCAGCCCTGGTCCCGGCCCCGGTGCCGACCCGGGCCAGGCGCGGGCGGGAGGTCGAGGTCACCCGCCCCACCCTAGCCAGGAATATGAACTCACGGTAACTTACTCATAAGTCATATCGAGGAGACGCCATGCACGAGCTGCTGGACCCGATGGGGAACCCGGTGACCTACGCCGTCCCGTTCTTCGTCGCTGACGATCCTGGTCGAGCTCGCCGCGCTGAGCTGGCTCGACCACGACGACGCCGACCACCGGCCGCCGACCGGCTACCACGGCCGCGACGCCCGCACCTCGGTGACGATGGGCGCGATCTCGCTCCTCTTCAGCCTGGCGCTGAAGGTGGGCTCGTTCCTCGTCTACAGCGTCGTCTTCGTGCACCTGGCCCTGTGGGAGCTGCCGACCGACGCGTGGTGGTACTGGGTGCTGCTGGTCGCGGGCGTCGACCTGGCGTTCTACGGCTCGCACCGCTTCGTGCACCGCGTCAACATCGGCTGGGCCGCCCACCAGGCGCACCACTCGAGCGAGTACATGAACTTCGCCACGGCCCTGCGGCAGAAGTGGAACCCCTGGTTCGAGTTCGTCTTCTGGCTCCCGCTGCCGTTCCTCGGCTTCGCGCCGTGGACCATCTACGTCGCCTTCGGGTTCAACCTCGTCTACCAGTTCTTCACCCACACCGAGCTGGTCGGCACGCTCTGGCGACCGGTCGAGCTGGTGATGAACACCCCGTCGCACCACCGCGTGCACCACGGCTCCGACCCCGAGTACCTCGACAAGAACTACGCCGGCATCTTCATCGTCTGGGACCGGATGTTCGGCACCTTCGTCGAGGAGCAGCAGCGCCCGACGTACGGGCTCACCAAGCCGGTCGAGACCTACAACATCTTCGCGCTGCAGTACGGCGACTACGCGCAGATCGCGCGCAACGTGCGGTCGGCCCGGTCGTGGCGGGAGAAGGCCGGCTACCTGTTCGGGCCGCCGGGCTGGACGCCGCCGGGCCACCCGACCGACCCCGACCTCCAGCCGATCAGGCCGGCTCCGGCCCCGGCGGCCGGCTGAGGGCCACCGCCGCGAGAGCGCCGAGCACCGGCCAGAGCGCCAGGCGCTCGAGGGCGCCCCCGCCTCCGGCCGCGCCGAGCACCACGAAGGCGAGCGCGGCGGCGGCGGTCACGCCCGCGGTCACGAGCAGCAGCGGCCGGACCCGCGGACGGGTCGCGAGGAGGAGCAGGGCGGCCGGCTGGCAGAGGAACAGCGGGGTCGCGGCGAGGGCGTGCAGCGCCGTGCCCTGGTCGAGCGGGGCGAGCCCGGTGGCGACCGAGCTGAGCCCGGCCACCACGAGCAGCACCGTCACCACCCGCCCGAGCCGCGGCGCGAGCAGCAGCGCGCCCAGCGCCAGCAGCAGCCCGAACCCCACGAACGAGCCGTTCATCAGCTCGTGCCGCGGCGAGCAGTAGGCGGCGTCGCAGCCGAGGTTGCCGAGCCGGCTCACCGAGTCGTCGAGCAGGCTGTAGCCCCCGGTGGTCGCAGCGGCCACGGCGAGCTCGACGGCGATGTAGGCCGGCCGCACCAGCCAGCACGCCACCCCGACCCGTGTCCGCACCGGCGAAGCATCACACGTCGCCCGCGGACGACGTCCGCTCAGGCGTCGAGGCGGGCGAGCTCCTCGGCCGAGAGCTGCAGGGCGGCGGCGGCCGCCGAGTCGGTGATGGACGCCGGCCGCTTGGCTCCGGGGATCGGGATCACGACCGGCGACTGGGCCAGCTCCCACGCCAGGGCGACCTGCTGGGGGCTGACACCGTGCGCCGCGGCCACCTCGGCGAAGGCCGGGTGCTTGGTGGCGAGGTCCTTGGCGTCACCGAGGCCGCCCAGCGGGCTCCAGGGCAGGAACGCCAGGCCGAGCTCGTCGCACACGTCGATCTCGGGCCGGCTCGACCGGAACGCGGGCGAGAACTGGTTCTGGACGCTGACGAGCGCGTCGCCGAGCACGGCGTGGGCGTCGCGGATCTGCTGCGGGTTCGCGTTGGAGAGCCCGACCATCCGCACCTTGCCCGAGTCGGCGATCTCCTTGAGCGTGCCGATCACCTCGTCGTACGGGGTCCTCGAGGAGGGCCGGTGGTGCTGCCAGAGCGCGATCTGCTCGACGCCGAGCCGCTGCAGGCTGGCGTCGACGGCGTCCCGCAGGTGGCCGGCCGAGCTGTCGGTGTCCCAGCCGCCGCCCTCGGTGCGCACGTGCCCGCCCTTGGTCGCCAGCAGCACCTGGTCGCGGACGCCGAGCTCGTCGAGGAGCCCTGCGACAGCCGCTCGTTCTCGCCCTGGGCGCCCGCCCCCTTCTCCTCGCCGGGCCCGTAGGCGTCGGCGGTGTCGAAGAGGGTGACGCCGGCGTCGAGCGCCGCGCGCACCGTGTCGGCCAGCTGCTCGCGCGGCTGGGTGCCGGTCTGGTCGAAGGTCATGAGCCCGAGACCGATCGCGCCGACCTCGGTCCGGCCGACGGTGTCGTTCCCGATGGTTCGCGTCTGCATGCCCACGACCCTACGAGGGCGGGCGAACCCACCCCCGAGTCCGGCGCGGGCTCACTCCTTCTTGATGCGGGTCAGGCCGATCGGCGTCGAGAACGTGCAGGCGTCGCCGGCGGTCGGCTTCAGCCTGCCGTCGCAGCCGCGCCAGCCCCGCTCGTACCCGACCCGCTCGCCGTTGACGAGGATGTGGAACTCGTTGTCGGTGGCCACCGCGCCGCGGATGACGTACCGGCCGTCGCTGTCGGTCAGGTCCGAGCCGAGCGGGCCCTCCGACGGGATGGCGCCGTAGGCCACCACGCGGAGACCGCGCACGGGCCGGCCGTTGCTCAGCCGGACCACCTTGCCGGTGACCGTGTAGGCCGTGGGCGGACCACCGCCGCGGGTGACGGCGTCGGCCGGGGCCGAGGCGCCGGCGGTCGAGGCGGGACCGGCCAGGGCCAGGGCGGGGGCCAGCGCGAGGAGCGCGACGGCGGACGTGCGGAGTCGGGTCATGGCACCGAGGGTAGGCGCCGTGATTCGGGCGGCGTTCGGGTTTCGTTCAAGTCCTCGAGCGAGCCTCGAGGGCGGCCAGGTCGCGCTCGGCGTAGCGCCGGTGCTCCCACTCCTCGTTCAGGATCGTGCGCAGGCACTCCTCGACAGGCAGCGAGACCGGCGGCGGCCAGGACTCCTCGCCCGCCACCGGCGTGGTGTGCGAGGCGAGGACGTCGTCGGTGAGGCCGTCGAGGAACTCCCGCACCCGGGCCGCCCGGGACAGCCGCACAGCGAGCGCCTCGTCGAGGCCGGGCCGGGCGTCGCGGTCCCGGGGCACGCCCGGCATCGGCGGGGCGTCGTCCCAGGGCAGGTCCAGCGGGTGCCACGGGTCGGGCTCGCCGAGGACGCCGCGCACCAGCCACGCGTCGGTCGCGAAGGCGAGGTGGCGCAGGGTCTGGACGAACGACCACTCGCCGTCGACGGAGGCGTGCACGAGGTCGGGGTCGGTGGCGGCGAGGGCGCGGGCCCGCTCGACGGTCTCGGCCCAGCGCCGTTCGAGCAGGTCCCAGGCGCGGCGGAACCCGTCGGGGTCGGTGGGCCGCATCAGCGCGCGCTCGGGGTCGCGCCGGTCGAGCTCGGCGACGATCAGCGGCACGACGTCCACGCCGTTGATCACGAGCTGGTCGACGTGGCCGTCGATCTCGACGCGCTCGAGGTCGACCGAGCTCATCCGGACGTCGTTGAGGTTGACGCCCGTGAAGGTGGCGCCGCCGAGGTCGACGTGGTGGAAGGTCGCGCCCGTGAGGTCGACGTCGTCGAAGACCGAGCCGCGCAGGTCCTGGTGGGAGAAGTCAGCCATGGCGCCACGGTAGGGAGGTTCGCGGACGACCGACGTCCTCGT
Organism: uncultured Actinomycetota bacterium; assembly: GCA_963830575.1. Classification (GTDB taxonomy): domain Bacteria; phylum Actinomycetota; class Actinomycetes; order Propionibacteriales; family Nocardioidaceae; genus Nocardioides. The sequence continues at coordinate 73,523 of CAWHNR010000027.1, read as the reverse complement.
TGCCGCGGGGTGCCAGGAGGGGTCAGAGGAAGGCGCGCAGCCCGGCCGTGACCGCCACCGCGGCGGCGCAGGCGAGCACCAGGGGGACGCGGAGCACGAGCAGGACGGCGGCGACGCCGACCCCGGCGGTGTCGGCCCCGACCGTCAGCCGCTTCTCGTCGGCGAACACGGCGGTCACGACGAGGGCGGCCAGCAGCGCCGGTGCCAGGCAGGCGATGACCCCGGCCGCCCTCGGAGGCATGGGGCGCCCGCCGACGAGCGCGGGACCGACCGCCTTGACGAGGAACGTCATCGCCACCAGCGCGGCGATGAGCAGCCACACCTGCGACTCGCTGAGGTTCACGCCGCCTCCACCTCGTCGGCGTCCAGCTCGGCCGGGGCGATGCCGAGGCCGATCACCGCGGCAGCGCTCGCGGCCAGCACCGGCACGCCGGCGGGGGCGAACGGCACGAGGGCGAGGGCGATGACCGCCCCCAGCGCCGCGGCGACGCGGGCCCGGGGGCGGCCGAGCTCGGCGAGGAGGATGCCGACGAAGAAGGTCGGGTAGAGGGCGTCGAGGCCGAGCCGGTCGGTGTCGCCGATGACGTCGCCGGCGAGCGCGCCGGCGAGGGTGCCGAGGAACCACGTGAGGTACTGCGGCGCGGTGGTGCCGATCAGCAGGCCGCGGTCGAAGGTGCCGTCGCCGCGGTTGGCCAGCGCCCACGACGCGTCGACGACGGTCTGCCCCTCGAGCGCGCGGCGCAGCGGCCCGCCGGGGAGCGACGGGGCCAGCGCGATCCCCATCGCGAGGAACCGCGAGTGCATGAGGGTCGCGGCCGACAGGGCGGCGGCGAAGGTGCCGCCGCTCGCCACGATCGCGAGCGCGGTGAACTGCGCGGACCCGGCGAAGACGAGCGCCGAGGTGACGACTGCCTGCAGCGGCGTGAACCCGGCCTGGACGGCGAGCACCCCGAAGGACGCCGACAGCACGAGACCCACGCTGGCGTAGGGGAGGCCGAGCCTCAGCCCGCGCCGGAACGACGCACCGAAGCCCTCCGTCTCCCCCACCCCCGAGACCCTAGGTGGGCGGCGGTGGGGGGCCGGACCATTTCTCAGCGGTCGAGGGTCCGGCGCAGGGCTGCGGCGAACGCCTCGGGCTCGCCCACCTGGCCGTGCTCGCCGCCCATGAAGCCGCCGTGGTCGCCGGGGTACAGGGTGAGGGGGACGCCGACCGCGGCGGCGACGGCGCGGGCGCCACGGGCGGCGAGGGTCTCACCGGACGTCGCCCCGGCCACGACCGTGAGCCGGTCGCCGAGGGAGCGAAGGACCTCGAGGTCGGGCTCGAGCACGTTGCACGCCGGGAAGTTGCGCATCAGCGGGTGGGTGCGGCTGCCGTCGTCCTCGGCGGACAGGCCGAACCGCGCGGGGTCGGGTGCGGGCCGCTCGAGGTAGTCGGCGGGCAGCTCGCCGTCGTGCATCACCAGGGCGATGAACCTGGCCATCGCCGGCCCGGCGCCGAGCCTCTCGTAGGTCGCGGCGACGTCGGCGCACGCCGCCAGGGCGACCTCGGCGTCGGGCAGCCCCGTCACGATCGGCGGCTCGTGCACCACCGCGCGGCGGACGTCGTCCGGGTGGGCGGCCAGCAGGGCCAGCGTGTTGACGCCGCCGCCGCTGGTGCCGAACACGTCGACCGGAGCGACCCCGAGCGCACCGATCACGGCGTGCAGGTCGGCCGCGTGCTGCTCGGGGCGCAGCGGCCCGGTGCCGGCCGGGTTGCGCCCGGCCCCGCGCGGGTCGTAGGTGACGACCGGCCGGTCGGCGAGGTAGGCGACCAGCGTGCCGAAGGCGGACGCCTCCATCGGCGAGCCGTACACGAACAGGGCCGGCCTCTCCGGCGTGGCCTCGGAGAGGTCACCGTGGACGTCGTAGGTGATCGTGTCGTCGCCGGCCCCCACGGTGCGCGTGACGTGCTGTCGGTCGCCGCCGGACGCCGGGTCGGTGGTGCTGGTGGTCGCGGTCATGCCGTGTCGACCCGCCCCGCTCCCCCGAATCATCGGCCCGCCCGCGGCAGCACTCGAGGGTCGGCGGTACCGCGGGACCGGAGGACGGCACCTGCGGCGGATCCGCGCCCCGGCGCGTCGAGCCTAGGTTCGGCCCATGTCCCAGCCCGCGCCCCCGCCGTCCGCCTCGCCGTCCACCTCGCCGTCCACCTCGCCGTCCAGCTCGGGCGCGCTCCGCCCGCCCGTCCCGACCTCGGCCCCCGGGGTGCTCGGGACCGCCGCGCTGGCGGGCCTGGCGCTCGGCGTGCTCGACCTGCTGCTGCAGCGGACGCTCCCGTACCCGCTGGCGGACCTGGCGAACAGCTCGGCGGTCTGGGCCCTCGTCGCGTTCCTGCTCGGTGCCTGGCTGCGGCCGGCGCCCGGAGAGGCGGCGCGGGCGGGCGCCGTCCTGGTCGCCGTGGCGGGCGCGGTCTCCCTCGTCGTCGCGGTGCAGGCCTACTACCTCGCAGCCGTCGTCACCGACGTGGCGTCGGTCGCCAGGCTGACCAGCGTGCCGACGCTCACCTGGATGCTGTTCGGCGTGCTGGCCGGAGCGGTGTTCGCCGCGGCGGGCACCTGGAGCCGGGACGCCGACCCCGCACGCGCGGCCCTGGGCCTCGCGCTGCCGGCCGCGGTGCTGCTGGCCGAGTCGTGGCTGCGGCTGTCGTGGGGCGGCACCGCCGTGCTCACGGCGGCGCTCGCCGGCGTCGTCCTGGCGACGGCGCTCGGCCGCCCGACCGTGCTCCACCGGGCGGCGCTGCTCACCGTGCTGCTCACGCCCGCCTGCTACCTCGCCCAGCGGGTCGCCGGCTACTGACCGCCGTCGACGTGATCGCAGCAGCGCGGGCTCGCTCGAGGTGAACCGTTCCATCTCCTCGCCGCCGGTGCAGGTCAGCAGCGAGACCGTGACCGTCGTTGCCCGTGCGCGCGAGGACCCGCCACTCCCCGCCCTGCGTCTCCCACCGGAGCAGGCGGTCGAGGTCGGGGTGGGGCTCGACCATCGCCGGGTCAGTGCGCCATGTCGACGAAGCGCGAGTAGTGGCCCTGGAAGGCCACCGTGATGTCGCGGGTCGCGCCGTTGCGGTGCTTGGCGACGATCAGGTCGGCCTCGCCGGGGCGGGTCGACTCCTTCTCGTAGACGTCGTCGCGGTGGAGCAGGATCACCATGTCGGCATCCTGCTCCAGGCTGCCAGACTCGCGCAAGTCGCTCATCATCGGGCGCTTGTCGCCGCGCTGCTCCGGCCCACGGTTGAGCTGGCACAGGGCGATGATCGGCACCTCGAGCTCCTTGGCGAGCAGCTTGATCTGGCGGGAGAACTCCGAGACCTCGAGCTGGCGCGACTCGACCTTCTTGCCCGAGCTCATCAGCTGCATGTAGTCGATGACGATGAGCTTCAGGTCGTGGCGCTGCTTGAGCCGCCGCGCCTTGGCCCGGATCTCCATCATCGTCATGTTGGGGCTGTCGTCGATGAACATCGGCGCCGTCGACACCTTGCCCATGTGACGGGCGAGCTTGTCCCAGTCGCCGTCCTGCATGTTGCCGTTGCGGATGTGGTTCAGCGGCACCTTCGCCTCGGCCGAGAGCAGCCGCATCGTGATCTCCGAGCGCGTCATCTCGAGGCTGAAGAAGACGCTGGCCAGGTTGTTCTGGATCGACGCCGCCCGGCACAGGTCGAGTGCGAAGGTCGACTTCCCCATGGCGGGCCTCGCCGCCACGATGATCATCTGGCCCGCGTGCAGGCCGTTGGTGAGGTCGTCGAGGTCGGCGAAGCCGGTGGGGACGCCGTACAGCCCGGCCTCGCGGTTGGAGATGGCCTCGATCTCGTCGAGGACGCCCTCCATGATGTCGCTCAGCGGGGCGTAGTCCTCGGCGCTGCGCTTGTCGGTGATCTGGTAGATCTCGGCCTGCGCCCGGTCGACGATGTCGTCGACCTGGCCCTCGCCGGCGTAGCCGTACTGGGCGATCTTGGTGCCGGCCTCGACGAGGCGGCGCAGGATCGCCTTCTCGTGCACGATCTGGGCGTAGAACTCGGCGTTGGCCGCGATCGGGACGTTGGCCGCCAGGGTGTGCAGGTACGGCGCACCGCCGACCTTGGCGCAGCTCGCCCCGGCGCTGCAGCTCGGCGGCGACCGTGATCATGTCGACCGGCTCGCCGCGGCCGAACAGGTCGATGATCGCGTCGTGGATGATCTCGTGGGAGGGCCGGTAGAAGTCGATGCCGCGCAGCACCTCGGAGACCTCGGCGACGGCGTCCTTGGAGATCAGCATCGAGCCGAGCACCGACTGCTCGGCCGCCATGTCCTGCGGCGGGGTGCGGTCGCCGCGCCGAGCGCGGGGCGTTGCCCGGCTCGTACGGCATCGGGTCCGTCGCCCCACTCCTCGAAGGGGGGCTCGGGGAAGCAGCGGTTGTCGGTGTCGGTGACGCTCACAGGCGGTCTTCTCCACGACGTGGTGGGTGGGAGCGGGCGTCGGACGGTGCGGTGCTGCCGTGCGTGCGGCGCTGGTGGTGCGGCTGCGGTGGTGGCTGCGGTGGTGCTGCCGTGGGGACGGGTCGAGGCTAGGTGCGGGCACCGACAACCGAACGTCCGCTCGAAGCACGCCTGCCCCGGGATCCCCGTGCCGGGTGAGGCGTCGGACGCCGTCGCGTGGTGAACCTACGGGTCCCGACGGCCTCGGCGACAGCGCCGCTATCCACAGGCCCTGGGGATAACCGCCCCGGGTCCGTGGACGACACGCGCTCCGCTGTGCACAGCCTGTAGAACCAGCTGTGGACGACACGCGCGTGACCGGCCGCTCACACGCCGCTGACCTGCGGAAACGTCGTCCGACGCCGTGTGGAGCGAAAACATCTGCGAGATTTCTTCGTTCACCCCTCGTCCACCCTGCCGTGTCCGGGTCGTCGGACGCCCCGGGGCCGCCGGCGGACCGCTGTCCACAGCAGAACCCGAGTTATCCACCGATGGTCGAGGCCGCATTCCGCCCCGCCCGGCCTCGATACTGTGCTAGGCGTGCGGACGGACCGGAGCCACGACCGCGAGATCGTGCGGCTGGCCGTCCCGGCCTTCCTGGCGCTCGTGGCCGAGCCGCTCTTCCTGCTCGCCGACGCCGCGGTGGTCGGCCATCTCGGCACCCCGCAGCTCGCCGGGCTCGGCATCGCGGCCGCGGTGCTGCAGACCGCGGTCGGGCTGTGCGTCTTCCTCGCCTACGGCACCACCGCCGGCGTGGCCCGCCGGCTCGGAGCGGGCGACCTCCGCGGCGCGCTGGCCCTCGGCATCGACGGCACCTGGCTCGCCGTCGCGCTCGGCTCGGTGCTCACGCGTCGCGGGCGTCGTGCTGACCGGGCCGCTCGTCGGGCTCTTCGGCGCGGACGACGACGTCACCGGCCACGCGACCACCTACCTGCGCATCGCGTTCCTCGGCACCGTGCCGCTGCTGGTGATGCTCGCCGCGACCGGCGTGCTCCGGGGTCTGCAGGACACCCGCACGCCGCTGGTCGTCGCCGTCGCCGGCAACGCCCTCAACGTCGTCCTCAACGTGCTGCTCGTCTACGGCGTCGGCGCGTCCGGCGGCCTCGGGATCGCCGGGCTCGGCCTGGGGCTCGGTGCTCGCCCAGGCCGCGTCGGCCGCCGCGCTGGTCGCGGTCGTGGCCCGCGGCGCCCGCCGCCACGGCGCACCCCTGCGCCCGGACCTCGCCGGCGTCCGGGCCGCCGCCCGCGCGGGCGTCGCGCTCGTCGTCCGCACCCTCACCCTGCGGGCGGCCCTGCTCGCTGACCACCTACGCGGTCGTGCTCGGCTCCGGCGGCCGCGCCGAGGAGATCGCCACGCACCAGCTCGCGATGACGCTGTGGGGGCTGCTCGCCTTCGTGCTCGACGCCATCGCCATCGCCGCCCAGGCCGTCACGGGCGCTGCCCTCGGCGCCGGCGACGTCGCGCACCACGCTGGCGCTCACGCGCCGCATGGTGACCTGGGGCCTGTGGAGCGGGGTCGGTGACCGGCCTGCTGCTGGCAGCGTCCAGCCCGTTCGCTCGGCCGGCTGTTCACCGACGACCCGGCCGTGCCCGACCTGCTGGTGCCGGTGCTGCTCGTCGCGGCCGTCGGCCAGCCGGTCGCGGGGGTGGTGTTCGTGCTCGACGGCGTCCTGATCGGCGCGGGCGACGGCCGCTACCTCGCCGGGGCCGGGCCTCGTCGTGGCCCTCGGTACGCACCGGCTGACCCTGGCGGCGGTGGCGTGGGGAGGCGGCGGACTGGTCACGCGTGTGGATGCTGTTCGCCGGCCTCTTCATGACCGGTCGCCTCGTCACGCTCGTGCACCGGGCCCGTGGCAGGGCAGTGGCTGCGCACCGGGCCTACCCTGGTCGCGTGAAGCCCCTCGCAGTCGGTCGCGATGGGCTTGGTGGTCCTGCTGCTGTACGCCCCGGCCGGCGGGGTCGACCTGCTCCTGGACCCGCTCGGCTGGGTGCTCGTCCTGCTCGGCGTCCGCGGTCTGCCCGCGACGTTCCCGCACCGGCGCAACCTGCTCGGGCTCGGTCTCCTCGCCGCCCTCGTGTCGGTGCCGCTCTCGGTGCCGGCGGTCCTCGACGCCCTCGACGACGCCGAGGAGTCCCTCGCCTGGGCGGCCAACCTCCCGCAGTTCGGCTGGTACCTGCTGCTCGCCGTCGCCCTCACCCAGGCCGGGGCGGAGGCCGCCGACAAGGGGGCCGAGACCTGGTGGCGCACGCTCGCCATCGGGTGCGTCGCCGTGATCGGGCTGCCGGTGCTGGTCTTCGGCGGCGGGATCGACGGGCTCGCCGACACCGCCGGGGCCGCGGTCGCCCTCGTGCCGATCGCCATGATCGTGATGTTGTTCGTGCACTCCGGGCGCGCGTGGGCCGGGGCCCGGCGGGGTCGGCGCCCCCGACCGACTCACCGGCCGGCCGGTGAACCGGCGCCCCGGACAAGCGGACGGCCGCCCACCCCCGGAGGGGCGGACGGCCGTCAGGAGCCGGTGAGGTCGTCGGGGACGAACCTCAGGCGGGGATGACGTTGAGCGACACGGTCGCCGAGACGTCGTCGGCCAGCTTGACCGACACGGTGTGGGTGCCCAGCGCCTTGATGGGGTTGGTGACCACGATGGTGCGCTTGTCGACCGACTCGCCGGCGACGTCGCCGAGGGCCTCGGCGAGGTCGTTGACGGTGACGGTGCCGAACAGGCGGCCGTTGGCGCCCGCGCGGACCTTGACGTCGACCGCACCGGACTCGAGCTTGGCCTTCAGCTCGTCGGCGTGCGCGGCGTCGCGCACCGAGCGCGAGGACCGGGCGGCCTTGATCGAGTCGACCTGCTTCTGGCCGCCGCGGGTCCAGCGGACCGCGACGTTGCGCGGGATGAGGTAGTTGCGGCCGTAGCCGTCCTTGACCTCGACGACGTCGCCGGGCGAACCGAGGCCGTCGACCTCCTGGGTGAGGATGAGCTTCATGTCGTCAACCCCTCTCAGCGACCGGTGGACGTGTAGGGCAGCAGGGCCAGCTCGCGCGCGTTCTTGACGGCGATGGCCACGTCGCGCTGGTGCTGGACGCAGTTGCCGGTCACGCGACGCGCGCGGATCTTGCCGCGGTCGGAGATGAACTTGCGGAGGAGGGTGGCGTCCTTGTAGTCGACGCCGGTGGCCTTCTCCTTGCAAAACTGGCAAACCTTCTTCTTCGGCTTGCGCAGGACTGCCTTCGCCATTGTGGTGCTCCCTTTCTAGAAGCCCGGCCCTGAGTGGGTACAGCGCCGGAATGGGTGAGGTTGATGGGGGTGTCCTGGATCAGGACGGGTGTGGAACCGGATCAGAACGGGGGCTCGTCGGAGCTCACGCCGGGTGCGCCCCACGGGTCGCCCGCCGGAGCCGACGGCGCGCCGCCGCCGGAGGGACCGCCCTGGCTGGGAGCCGAGGAGGCCCACGGGTCGTCGGCCTGGCCGCCGCCACCGCCGCCGCCGGAGTAGCCACCGCCACCGCCGCCACCGGAGTAGCCCCGCCACCGCCGCCGCCACCGGAGCGACCGGCACGGGCCACCTTGGCGGTGGCGAACTTCAGCGACGGGCCGATCTCGTCGACGTCGATCTCGAAGGAGGTGCGCTTGTTGCCCTCGCGGTCCTCCCACGAACGGGCGCGCATCCGGCCGTTGACGATGACCCGCGCGCCCTTCTGGAGCGACTCGGCCACGTTCTCGGCCGCCTGGCGCCAGATGGAGCAGCGCAGGAACATGGCCTCGCCGTCCTCCCACTCGTTCGTCTGCTTGTTCAGCGTGCGAGGAGTGGAGGCAACGGTGAAGTTGGCGACCGCGGCACCCGAGGGCGTGAACCGCAGCTCGGGGTCGTCGGTCAGGTTGCCGACCACGGTGATGATGGTCTCGCCGGCCATGTCAGTCTCCCTAGGGCTGTTCGTTCGAGGTTGATCCAGTGGGGTGTCGGTGCTCGAGGCTCATGGTTGCCTGAGCCACCGACAAGGGAAAGTGGTCGTCCACAGGCTCACTGACGGGGTCAGTGAGCGTCGGGACGCATCACCTTCGTGCGCAGGATCGACTCGTTGAGCGTGAGCTGGCGGTCGAACTCCTTGACCGTGGCCGGCTCGGCCTGCAGGTTGATGACGGCGTAGATGCCCTCGGCGTTCTTCTTGATCTCGTAGGCCAGGCGACGCCGGCCCCACACCTCGACCTTGTCGACGGTGCCGCCGTCCTTGCGGATGACGTTGAGGTACTTGTCGAGCGACGGCTCGACGGTTCGCTCCTCGAGACTCGGGTCCGAGAATGACCACTACTTCATAGGTACGCACAGCGGACTCCACCTCCTGTGGACTCAGCGGCCACGGTCTCTCCGTGGCAGGAGGGCTGTACTGCTCGTCCCGTCTCGCGGCCTTCGGTCGGCCTGCTGACGAGGACACGGAAGATTAACAGTGGCGCGCGCCGGCGTCCCAATCCTGTGGAGGAGCGTCCAGGCCTGTGGACGACGGCCGACGCCGCCCGCCGGTCGGTGGCAGCGTCGCGACCGTGCCGTACGCCGACCCACCCCTCGCCGGGCGCTACCACCTGCTCGACGTCGTCGGCGTCGGCGGGATCGGGCGCGGTGTGGCGGGCCTACGACCTGCGCGACCACGCCTTCGTCGCCGTCAAGGTGCTGCAGCGGCTCGAGGCCGCGCACCTCGTGCGCTTCGTGCACGAGCAGGCGGTGCGCATCGAGCACCGCCACGTGGCGGCGCCCACCAGCTGGGCCGGTGACGACGAGCGCGTCGCGTTCGCGATGCCGCTCGCCCGGGGCGGCTCGCTGGCGGGCCTGCTCGCCCGCCACGGCCCCCTCCCGCCGGGCTACGTCGTCGAGCTGCTCCACCAGCTGCTCGACGGACTCGCGGCGGTGCACGCCGCGGGGATCGTCCACCGCGACCTGAAGCCGGCGAACCTGCTGCTCGAGGCGACCGGTCGCCGCCGTCCGCACCTGCGCATCGGCGACTTCGGCGTGGCCGCGCCCGCCGGGACGCCGTCCCCGGCCGGCATCGGGACGCCCGGGTACGCACCGCCCGAGCAGCTCGCCGGGGCACCGCCCGACCCGCGGCAGGACCTGTACGCCGTCGGCGCCGTCGCGCGGCGCCTGCTCGGCCCCGGCCCCGGCCCGCTCGACGCCTGGATCGACCGGCTCACCGCGGTCGAGCCGCACCACCGTCCGGCCACCGCGACCGAGGCCCGGCACCTGCTCGGCACCTGCGGCCGGCTGCCGCGGGGGCCGCGTCCCGACGTTCGAGACCGGCTCGGTGTCGTGGCCGTGCCACTGCCCGGGGCCCACCGCCGGACGGCCCGGACGCCGGCGCCCGACCGCGTGCTGCTGGCGGCGTGCTTCGTCGTGGCCGCGCTGGTCGGCGCGCTCGCTACGCTCCGCCTGTGCGCCTGAGCCTCGCCACCACCTGCCACACCCTCGCCACCGCGCTGCTGCTCCTCGCCGGCTGCGGCGGCGACGGTGACGACGGGCCCACGGCCGGGTCGCCGTCCGCACCCGCCTCCTCGGACGAGCCGGCCACGGCACCGGGCGACGGCGACTGCTCGTACCTCAGCGTCGAGGCGGTCAGCACGGCACTCGGCGAGGAGGCCGGGCTGACGGCGTCCGGGCCGGCGTCGTGCCTCTTCGGGGCGACCGGCTCCGACCTGGGCGTCACCCTGAACGTGACCGACATCGCGATCGACGTCGACGAGTACGTCGCCGGCACCCGCGAGCTCTGCGAGGGCGACCTGGTGGAGGTCGAGGCCGGCGAGGACGCGTTCGTCTGCACCACCTTCGCCGGGCCGCAGGGCTTCGTGTTCGGCGGCGGGCAGAGCGTGCTCGTCGAGGTGAACGACGCCGAGGACGACACCACGGCCGTCGGGGCCCTCACCGCACTCCTCCCGCAGGTCACCTTCCCCCGCTAGCCCTCCGGTCCCCGGCCGAGGCGTCCGGGCCCGGCGGCGGGCTGTCGGCGACCCTTCCTAGGCTGGGGCCATGACGCTTGCCATCGGTGCCCACGTCGAGCAGACCGACCCGATCGCCGAGGCGAAGGCGCGCAACGCGCCGCTGGTGCAGTTCTTCCTCGGCGACCCGCAGGGCTACCGGGGCCCCGAGTTCGCCTACGCCGGGGGGCCCGAGGGGCTCAAGGCCGACGCCGAGGCCGCGGGCATCGACCTCTACGTGCACGCGCCGTACCTGATCAACGTCGCGACGACCAACAACCGCATCCGCATCCCCAGCCGCAAGCTGCTGCAGCAGCACGTCGACGGCGCCGCGGCCATCGGCGCGAAGGGCCTGATCGTGCACGGCGGTCACGTCAACAAGTCCGACGACCCCGAGAAGGGCTTCGACAACTGGCGCAAGGCCATCGAGGCCACCGACCTCAAGCTGCCGCTCCTCATCGAGAACACGGCCGGCGGCGACAACGCCATGACCCGGTACCTCGAGCGGATCGCCCGGGTCTTCGACGCGATCTCCGGCGACGACCAGTTCGACATGGTCGGCTTCTGCCTCGACACCTGCCACGCCCACGCCGGCGGCAACGCCCTGGAGACCGTCGTCGCCGACGTGCTGGCGATCACCGGCCGGATCGACCTGGTGCACTGCAACGACAGCCGCGACGAGTTCGACTCCGGCGCCGACCGCCACGCCAACTTCGGCGCGGGGCGGATCGACGCCGACCTGCTCGCCTCGGTCGTGAGGGACGCCGGCGCGCCGGTCGTGTGCGAGACCCCCGGCGGGGCCGAGGAGCACGTCGCCGACTTCGCCTGGTTGCGCGAGCGCCTGTAGCCCGCTCGGGTCGCGACGTATCAGGGAGGCGGCCTCGTGCTCCTCCTGACATGCCGTCGACCAGTGCGCCCGAGCGCCACGTCCCCTGCCTGACCCTCACCGGCTGCGCCGCGACCCCCCGGCTGCACGTCGACACCGGCGTCGTCGAGGACGCCTACCTCGCCCTGGCCGCCGCCCTGCCCGGCGTGAGGCTGCACTACGCCGTCAAGGCCAACCCGGCGGCGGAGGTCCTCACCCGGCTCGGGCGGCTCGGCTGCGCCTGGGACGTCGCCAGCCCCGGTGAGATCCGGCAGGTGCTGGCCGCCGGTGGGGAGCCCGCCGACATGTCCTACGGCAACACCGTGAAGAAGACCGACGACATCGCGCTGGCCCACGCGGTCGGCGTCCGCACGTTCACCCTCGACGCCCCCGGTGAGCTGACCAAGCTCGTGGAGCACGCGCCCGGCGCGACCCTGCTGGTCCGGATCGAGACCAGCGGCGCCGGCGCCGACTGGGCCCTGTCGTCGAAGTTCGGATGCCCTCCCGCCGAGGCCGAGGCCCTCCTCCTGGACGCCGCCCGCGCGGGTCACCCCGTGGGTGTCGCCTTCCACGTCGGGAGCCAGCAGCACGACCCCGACGCCTGGTCCGCACCCCTGCGGACCACCAGGGCGCTGCGTGACCGGCTCCGTGCCTGCGGGCACGACCTCGCGGTGGTCGACCTCGGCGGCGGCTTCCCCGCGGCCACGCTCGACCTCGCACCGGACCTGCGCGGCTACGGCGCAGGCGTCATGGCCGCGGTCCGCGAGGTGTTCGGCACCGATGTGCCGCGGCTCATCGCCGAGCCGGGGCGCGCGCTCGTGGCCGCGGCCGGGGTGCTCGAGACCGAGGTGGTCCTGGTCGCCGACCGGGCGGACGGACGTTGGGTGTACCTCGACGCCGGTGTCTTCGGGGGCCTCGCCGAGACCCTCGGCGAGGCGATCCGGTACCGCATCGAGGCGGTCCGCGAGGGGGCGCCGTTCACCGCCGGCACCCCGACCGTCCCGGTCGTGCTCGCCGGACCCACCTGCGACAGCGTCGACGTGCTCTACCGCCACCACCGCTACGCCCTCCCGGCCGACCTGCGGCCGGGCGACCGGCTCCGGCTGCACGCCACCGGCGCGTACACCACGACGTACAGCTCGGTCGGGTTCAACGGCCTGCCACCGCTCGCCGCGTCGTACCGATGACCACGGCTCCCGCGGCACTCCTCGCGGCCGCCCCTCCGACCTACCGGGACGCCCTTGCCGTCCGCCCGTTCCGGCTGCTCCTCGGGTGCCACTCCCTCGCGACGGCGGCCCAGCTGCTGATCACCCTCGCCGTCGGGCTCGAGGTGCTGGCCCGCACCGGGTCCGCGCTCGGCGCCTCGGCGTCGATCGCCGTCGGGTTCGCGCCGTACGCCGTCTGCTCGGGGGCCGCGGGCGTGCTGGCCGACCGCTGGTCGCGCAGTCGTGTGCTCGCGGCCTCCGCGGCGGTCCGGGCCGTGCTCGCGGCCGGGACGCTCGTGGCGATGGTCGCCGCCCTGCCGGTGCCGGTCCTGGTGGCCGCCGCTGCGGCCACCGCGGTCGCCGCCACCCCGGCGTACCCGTCACTCGCGGCCGCGACCGCCCAGCGGGTGCCCGACCACGAGCTGCCCGCCGCGAACGCCCTGGTCACCGGTGCCGAGAACGCCCTGTGGATCGCGGGCCCCGGCCTGCTCGGCGTGCTGAGCCTGGCCGGGCTCGGGCCGGCTGCGGTGACCGGGGTCGCGGCGACCATGCTGCTCGGCGCGACGGCGTGCGCGCTGGCCGCTCCGCTGCCCCGCCCGCCGGTGGTCGCGACGCCACCGGGCGACGTCCTGGCCGGGGCGCGGCTCGTGCTGCGGCTGCCGCACGTCCGACGTCCGTTCGCGGCCGCCGTCCTGGTCAACCTGCTCGGCGGCTACCTCGTGGTGCACGTCGTGCTCGTCGACCCGGGCGCCCTCAACACCGCTCTCGCCGCCGGGGCCGGCCTGGGGCTGGTGGCGGTGAACCGGCTGACCCGGGGCCCCCGGCAGGACCGGGTGCTGGCGGCCGGAGTCACGGTGTTCGCGCTGTCGTGCGTCGCGCTCGGCGTCGCCGGTGGGACGTCGGCCGGCGTGCTCGCCGCTGCTCTCGCGGGGGGCGCCTCGCTGGCGGCCGAGGTCGTGGCGGTCACACTCCTGCAGCGGGCAGCCCCGGCGGACGCCGTGGCACGGCTCTTCGGCGTCTACGACCAGGTGAACGTGGGGGCGATCGCCGTCGGCTCGCTGGTCGCCGGCCCGCTCGCCGCGGGCCTCGGCGCGGGCGCCGCGCTGGTCGTCACCGCAGGCGCCGTGCTGCTCGGCACCGCCGCCCTGCTGGGTCGTCGGCGCCCGATAGCCTCGGCCACGTGAGCTTCGACGTACGCGTGACCTCCGAGGCCGACCACCTGGCCTTCGTCGAAGGCCGTCGGTCGGCGAGCTTCCTCCAGACGCCGGCGTGGGGCCACGTGAAGGCCGAGTGGCGCCGCGAGTCGGTCGGCTTCTTCGACTCCGCTCTCGGCGGCGAGCAGGTCGGCGCGGCCCTCGTGCTCTACCGGCAGCTGCCGAGGCTCAAGCGGTACCTGGCCTACCTCCCCGAGGGGCCGCTGCTCGACTGGGCCACCGACGACCTCGGCGCACTCCTGCGGCCGTTGGCCGCGCACCTGAAGAAGCAGGGCGCGTTCGGCGTCCGCATCGGCCCACCCGTCGTCACGCGCCGGTGGGACACGGCGAGCGTCAAGGCCGGGATCGCCGACCCCGACGTCCGCCGCCTCGACGACCTCGCCCCCACCGAGCGCGACGCCACCGGCGCCCGCGTCGTCAGCCAGCTGCACGAGCTCGGGTGGCGGCCGCAGTTCAGCGACGGCGGCGGATTCGCGGCCGGCCAGCCGCGCCACGTCTTCCAGCTGCCCCTCGCGGTCGACCGGCAGCCGCGCACCGAGGCCGAGGTGCTCGCCGGCATGAACCAGCTCTGGCGCCGCAACATCAAGAAGGCCGCCAAGGAGGGTGTCGTCGTCGAGTCGACCGGGACGCCGTCCGACGTCGAGCTCAAGGAGTTCCACGAGCTCTACGTCCACACCGCCCAGCGCGACGGCTTCACCCCGCGCCCGCTGTCGTACTTCACCACCATGGTCGAGGCCCTCACCTCCGAGAGCCCCGACCGGATTCGGGTGTGGTTCGCGCGCCACGAGGGCGACCTGGTGGCCAGCACCATCGCGATCCGCGTCGGCGCCCACGCCTGGTACTCCTACGGCGCGTCGTCGACCGAGAAGCGCGAGGTGCGCGGGTCGAACGCCGTGCAGTGGGCGATGATCCAGGACGCGATCGCGGCCGGTGCCGACGTCTACGACCTGCGCGGCATCACCGACACCCTCGACGCCGAGGACCCGCACGCCGGCCTGATCCAGTTCAAGGTCGGCACCGGCGGCGAGGTCGTCGAGTACGCCGGCGAGTGGGACCTGCCCCTCAACCGCGTCCTCTACCGCGCGTTCGACGTGTACATGCGGCGGCGGTCGTGACGGGGTCCGCGCGCTGCCGCCGCATTCACCGGCCGGCGAGGAGTTGGCAGGCGGCAAACACGGCCGGCCGGTGAATCCGCCTCTCGCATCGGACCCACCCCATGCCGCTGACCCTCACCGTCGACGGCCCGCGCTGGCGGGCCCACCTCAGGGCGGTCGCCGACGCGACGCCCGGTCTGGTGCCCGTGGTCAAGGGCAACGGGTACGGCTTCACGCCCGGCCGGCTGGCGCGCAAGAGCCAGTGGCTCGGGGTCGACACCATCGCCGTCGGCACCTACGACGAGCTGCCCGAGGTGGCCACGCGCTTCGACGGTGACCTCCTGGTGCTGACCCCGTGGCGGCCGTTCGTGGCCGACCTGGCGCCCGACCTCGCCGGGCGCGTGATCCACACCGTCGGCCGGCTCGAGGACCTCGACGCCCTGCGCGAGCGGCAGCCGGGCGCCCGGGTCGTGCTCGAGCTGCTGACCTCGATGAAGCGCCACGGCTTCACCGCCCGCGGGCTGTGGGACACGCCGGCGCACCTGCACGGCGTCCGCCTCGAGGGCGTGGCCCTCCACCTGCCGCTGGCCCAGGGCTCCCACCTCGGCGAGGTGCGGCGGCTGCTCAACGACGCCGTCGCCGCCGGCCTGCCCGACCTCACGACGCTGTGGGTCAGCCACCTGACGGCCGGCGAGCTCGCCGAGCTGCGGGCCTCCTACGCCGACTTCACGATCCGTCCCCGCACCGGCACCGGCCTCTGGCTCGGCGACCGCGACGCGCTGTCCGTGACGGCCACCGTGCTCGACGTCCACGAGGTCGAGCGGGGCGACGCGTTCGGCTACCGCGGCCGCACCGCGCCCAAGTCCGGCCACCTGCTCGTCGTGAGCGGTGGGACGGCGCACGGCATCGGGCTGGAGGCCCCCACGGGCGACTCCTCGATCAAGGCGCGCGCGGCGACGCTCGCCCGCGGTGGCCTGGACGCCGTCGGCTTCGTCCGCTCCCCGTTCTCGATCGACGGCAAGCTCCGGCTGTTCGCCGAGCCGCCGCACATGCAGGCCTCGATGCTGTTCGTCCCGGCAGGCGCGCGGGTGCCGTCGGTCGGCGAGGAGATCGACGTCCGGGTGCGCTACACCGCCACGAGCTTCGACGAGGTCGTGATCACCTGATCCTCGCGCCGGTCCGCCCCACCCGGGGGGACCGTGTCGAAGGACTCCGGCCACCACACGTCGCGCACGACGACGCCGACCAGCCACAGGGTCGCCGCCACGCGGACCACGATGGCCAGCCAGTAGAAGCCGCCGTCGTCGTCCCCGGTCGAGCTCGACGACAGCAACCCGCCCTGCCACCACCACGACAGCGCGAAGTAGAACGTCTCCCCCGCCTGCCACACGAGGAGGTCGCGCCAGCGCGGGCGGGCGAGCGCGGCCAGCGGTAGCAGCCACAGCGCCTGCTGCGGCTCGTAGGCGACGCCGAGCACCAGCACCCCGGCCACGAGGAGCAGCGCGGTCTGGCTGACCGTGGGGCGGCCGGGGGCGAGCAGCACCAGCGCGGCGACGCCGGCCGTCCAGATCCCGATCATGGTCCAGGCTCCGGTGGTCACCGCACCGTCGGAGAGCCCGATCGTGTCGTCGAGCACGCGCCACAGCGAGCCCTGGTCGGCGGTCCTGCCGGTCGCCGAGGACCAGAAGTGCTCCCACTGGCTCCGCCCCGTCACGAAGGCGGGGGCGTTCAGCACCGCCCAGGCGAACGCCGCCGACACCGTCGCCGGCAGGAGCCAGGTGGTGCGTCGCTCCCGCACCGCCACGATCCCCAGCGCGACCAGCAGGAGGGCGGGCCAGACGCCGGACGCCGCGCCGACGCCGACGAGCAGCCCCCCGACGGCCGGGCGTCCCCGCGACCACGCCCAGAGCGCCCCGGCCGCGGCCGCCACGGGGAGCAGGTCCCACGCCACCACGCCGGTGAGCGCGAGCACCGGCGCGCACGCGAACGCGGCGGCGTCCCACGGGCGCGACCGCCGGGTCGCCGCGACGGCGGCGGTGACGAGCATGGCCAGCAGGGCCAGGCCGACGGCGTTGACCGCGGTGAAGAGGTCGCGCTCCCCGGCGACCTCGGGCGTCGCGGCGAGGGTGCCGGCCGGCTCGTCGTAGCGGGCCTCGAGATCGGGCGAACCCGCCAGCACGTGCGTCACCACGGCGGTCGCGTAGCTCCAGAGACCGACGGCCGCGGGCTCCTCGGTGACCTCGTAGCGCAGCCGCGTCTGGTCGTCGGCCGACCACGGCCACGCGAGCTCGACCAGCCCGGTCGCGGTGTAGGCGTCGGGCACCTCGGAGACGCACAGGTGGGTGAACCGGCTCTGCCCCGTCGTCGTCCAGTCGTCGCCGGCGCACGACGCCTTCGACACCAGGCCGAGGGCGAACGTGAGCGCGGTGAGGAAGAGCAGCACCCCGAGCGCGCCGAACGGCCGGCCGCGGCCGGCGCGGTCGCCGACGGGGCCGCCCACCACCTCGCTGAGCGCCCGGACGACGCGGTCGTCACGGGTGGGGTGGACGTGCGTCACCGACCGGTCACTCCCGCTCGCGCACCGTGGTGCTCGGGCGCGGGCTGGCCGACGGGCTCGGGTCGGGGGTCGGCTCCTCGGTCGGGGGGTCCGACGTCGGGGGGTCCGACGTCGGCTCGCACCCGAGCACGCCGCACGACGGCTCCTCGGTGGGCTCCTCGGTGGTCGGCTCCACCGTCGGCTCCTCGGTGGTCGGCTCCACCGTCGGCTCCTCGGTCGTCGGCTCGTCCGTGGGCTGGTCCGGCTTCTTCGTGGGCTCGCTGCTGCTCGGCTCGACGACGGGCGGCACGTACGGCGCGTGGCCCTCCTGCGGCGCGTCACCGTCGACGAACACCGGCTCCGGGAACTCCTCGATCGGCTCGCCCTCGAGCTGGGCCGACATGATCGCGTTCCAGGTCTTGGCCGGGTAGTTGCCGCCGAAGTAGCCCTCGCGACCGTCGCTGGACGCCGGCAGCCACCCGTCGAGCTGGCCGTTGCCGATGCCGCGCACGTACATGACCGCCGTGGAGAGCTGGGGCGTGAAGCCGGCGAACCACGACGACGAGACGGCGCCGCCGGTCTTGGTGGCGGTGCCGGTCTTGCCGGCCGCCGGCCGGCCGTCGCTCATGATCGCCGAGGTGCCGGTCCCGGCCGTGACGACCTCCTGCAGCGCGTAGGAGACGTCGGCCGCGACGTCGGGGTCGATCGCCTTGTCGGTGACGACCTTGTGCTTGTAGAGCGTGTCGCCGTTGGCGTCCACGACCTTGTCGATCACGAAGACCTCGGCCGCCTCGCCCTCGGCGGCGATGGTGGCGTAGCCGTTGGCCATGTTGATCGGGCTCACGGTCTGCGAGCCGAGCGCGACCCCGGTGTTGGGCTCGAGCCCGCCCGTCTCGTCCGGGATGCCGTAGCGGTGCTTGCGCGCCTTCCGCGGCGGGATCCCCATCGCCTCGGCCGTGTCGATGATCGTCTGCGGGCCGTCGTCCATGCCCACGGTGAGGTCGATGAAGGCGGTGTTGACCGAGTTCTCGGTGGCGTCCAGCAGGCTGATCGCGCTGCCGTAGTCCTCGTCGCCCTGGTTCTCGAACTCGCTGCCGTCGATGGCGGTGTAGGGCGAGTTGCCGTCGAAGGTGTCCTTGAGGGAGTAGCCCTGCTCGAGCCCGGCGGCGACGGCGAACGGCTTGAACGTCGACCCGGCCTGGCCGCCGGCGACGGCCCAGTTGAGCTGGGAGTCGAGGTAGTCCTGGCCCGCGTAGAAGCCGAGCAGCCGGCCGGTGCCGGGCTCGACGGTCGCGGCGGCGACGTGCAGCTGCTTCTGGTACTTCTTCGCCTTCGCCCCGGTGAAGACCGGGCGGACGCCCTCGACGCCGTCGCGGATGTCGGCCATGACGCCCTCGTCGAGCGTGGTGGTGATCCGCAGCCCGCCGCCCTGGATCATCTGCTCGGTCACCAGCGGCTCGCCGTCCTCGTCGGTCAGCTTCAGCAGCTGGTTCTTGACGAGGGTCAGCATGTGGCCCTTGTCGCCGCCGTAGGTGCTCTCGGCGTCCTGCTTGGAGAACTTCGGCAGCCGCTTCTTGGCCTTCTCGGCCTCCTCGGTGGTGATGTCACCGAGGTCGGCCATCGAGTTGAGCACGTACTCGTAGCGGCCGCGCAGGGCCTGCCGCGCGTCCTTGCCGTTGGCGGGGTCGAGGTCGTTCGGGTCGTTGAGGATGCTCGCCAGCACCGCGGCCTGCCGCAGCTCGAGCTCGGAGGCCGACCGACCGAAGTAGGCCTGGGCCGCCGCCTCGACGCCGTAGGCGCCGCGGCCGAAGTAGATGGTGTTGAGGTACCCCTCGAGCACCTCGTCCTTGCTCTTCTCGCGCTGGATCTTCAGCGAGAGGATCGCTTCCTTGACCTTGCGCTTGTAGGAGCGCTCCTGGGTCAGGTACAGGATCTTGACGTACTGCTGGGTGATCGTCGAGGCACCCTGCTGCGACCCGCCCTTGGCGTTGTTGAGCACCGCGCGGGCGATGCCCTTGAGGTCGACGCCGTTGTTCTCGTAGAAGCTCTGGTCCTCGGCCGCGACCACCGCCTGCTGCAGCACCTCCGGCATGTCGCTGAGCGGGATCGAGTCGCGGTCCTGCGTCGCGAACTTGCCGAGCTCGGTCTTGCCGTCGTTGTAGTAGACGAACGTCGTCTGGGTGAGGAACTCCTCGTTCGGGTCCGGGATGTCGGTGGTCTTGTAGAGGTAGAGGAAGCCGGCAGCACCGAGCAGCGCCAGCACCAGGCCGACGACCGCCAGCCGCAGGAGCCAGCGCCGGATCCGCTGGGGCCAGGTGCGGTGCACCTTCCCCTCCTTGGGCTCGCGCCCGAACCGCGCCCGGAGCAGCTCGCCCCAGGAGGCGTCGGCCGCGCGCGGCCCCCGGACCGAGCCCCGACCGCCGGCGTCCTCGGCCCTGCGCTTGCCTGCCACACCTGTCCCTTCGTCGCACGATCACGGGCGCGCCGGCGTGGATCACCGCCTCGACGCGCGCGTTCAGGGTACGCAGCAGGCCGGTGCCTCGACCAAAAGGCGGCACCCGATAGGAACCCGTGAGACGTCGATTGTTCATATCGAGTGCATGTATCGCTACGATAGGTCCATGGCACGTCGTGCAGAGACCATCGAGCTGGCAGTCCTCGGACTGCTGCACGAGGGACCCATGCACGGCTACGAGCTGCGCAAGCGGCTCAACCTGATGCTCGGCTGGGGTCGCGTCCTCTCCTACGGCTCGCTCTACCCGACGCTGAAGAAGATGCTCCGCGGCAACCTGATCGAGGAGCTCGCGCCGGCGCTGACGCCGGTCTCGCGACGTCCCAAGATCGTCTACCAGGTGACCCCGGTGGGCACCGCGGAGTTCGAGCGCCTGATGTCCGAGGTCGGCCCTGCCGCCTGGGAGGACGACGACTTCGACATCCGGTTCGCCTTCTTCGGGCGCACCGACATGGAGATCCGGCTGCGGGTGCTCGAGGGACGCCGGATGCGTCTGCAGGAGCGGCTCGACCGCGTGCAGTCGCAGCTGTCGCTGACCGAGAAGGAGGTCGACCGCTACCACGCCGAGCTCCAGCGCCACGGCCTCGAGTCGGCCGAGCGCGAGGTCCAGTGGCTCAGCGACCTCATCAACGCCGAGCGCAGCCAGCAGTCGGCTCCTCCCGCCCCCCAGGCCCCGCAGGCCACGTAGCCCCACCAACCGTCCAGATCACACACAGATCACCAAGAAGCACTGAGAAGGGAAACCCGATGGGTTCGGTCCGAGTAGCAATCGTGGGAGTCGGCAACTGCGCGACGTCCCTGATCCAGGGCGTCCAGTACTACCGTGACGCCGACCCGACGGTCACCGTCCCGGGGCTGATGCACGTCTCCTTCGGCGACTACCACGTCAGCGACATCGAGTTCGCGCTCGCCTTCGACGTCGACGACAAGAAGGTCGGCAAGGACCTCTCCGAGGCCATCAACGCCTCGGAGAACAACACGATCAAGATCTGCGACGTGCCCACCCTCGGCATCGAGGTCCAGCGCGGCCCGACGCTCGACGGCCTCGGCAAGTACTACCGCATGACCATCGAGGAGTCCGCCAAGGAGCCGGTCGACGTCGTCCAGGCGCTCAAGGACGCCAAGGTCGACGTCATGGTGTCCTACCTGCCCGTGGGCTCCGAGGACGCCGACAAGTTCTACGCCCAGTGCGCGATCGACGCCGGCGTCGGCTTCGTCAACGCCCTGCCCGTCTTCATCGCCTCCGACCCGGTCTGGGCCAAGAAGTTCGAGGACGCCGGCGTCCCGATCGTCGGCGACGACATCAAGAGCCAGGTCGGCGCCACCATCACCCACCGCGTGATGGCGAAGCTGTTCGAGGACCGCGGCGTCGCGCTCGACCGCACCTACCAGCTCAACGTCGGCGGCAACATGGACTTCAAGAACATGCTCGAGCGTGAGCGCCTGGAGTCGAAGAAGATCTCCAAGACGCAGGCCGTCACCTCCAACCTCCACGGCTCGCTGTCCGGCCTGGTCGACAGCAAGAACGTCCACATCGGCCCGTCCGACTACGTCGCGTGGCTCGACGACCGCAAGTGGGCCTACGTCCGCCTCGAGGGCCGCGCCTTCGGTGACGTCCCGCTCAACCTCGAGTACAAGCTCGAGGTCTGGGACTCCCCCAACTCGGCCGGCATCATCATCGACGCCCTGCGCGCCTGCAAGATCGCCATGGACCGCGGCCTCGGCGGCCCGATCATCAGCGCGTCGTCGTACCTGATGAAGAGCCCGCCGGTGCAGCTGCCCGACGACGAGGGCCGTCGTCGCGTCGAGGCCTTCATTGCCGGGGCCGAGTGACGACCGGCACCTGCTAGACCGCTGAGGACGGCGGGCACCCGGTCGGGTGCCCGCCGTTCGTGCGTCTGACGGTGGTCGAGGTGCCGCGACCGAGGTACGAGGGAGCGGCCTCGAGACCCCCACAGCTCGATGGCTTCGCGAGCGCTGGCAAGGAACCTCACCAGGTCTCGAGGCTCGTCGCTCGTGCCTCGCTCCTCACACCTCGACCACCGTTGAGTCGCTCACGCGACGTCGACCACGACGACCGCGTGGTTGTCGGGCTCGCCGGCGTCACGCACCGCCGAGACCACCGATGCGACCACGTCCTCGGGTGAGCCGTCGGCGAGCAGCAGGCCGGCGAGGACGTCGGGGGCGAGCATCGCGTGCACCCCGTCGGTGGTGAGCACCAGCCGGTCGCCCGGCTGCACGCGGTGCAGGGCCAGGTCGGGGGCGTGGGGCGAGCCGGCGGCGATGGCGCGGTTGAGCAGCGGCCGGCGCTCGTCGAGCCGTGCCTCCTCGGGGCTCAGCCGGCCCTCGTCGACCAGTGCCTGGACGACGGTGTGGTCGCGGGTGAGCCGCTCGAGCCGGCCCTCGCGCACGAGGTAGGCACGGGAGTCACCGACGTGCGCCACCGCCGCCTGTCCCTCGCGCAGCGTGACCGCGGTCAGGGTGCACCCGGCCGACTCCTCGCCGGCGTACCGGGCGGCGACGAGCGCCGCCGCCCGGGTCAGCGCCTCGTCGAGGGCGCCGACGGCATCGCCCGCCTCGGCGGCGCCCGAGAGCTGCGCCAGGACGTCGTCCGCGACGCCGGGCGCACCGCCGAAGCCGTCGGCCACGGCGTACAGGCCGGCCTCGACCCGGACGGCGTCGAGCTGCTGGTCGCGGCCGCCCTGCTCGAGGGAGGAGGCGGCGTGCGGGACCTGCTGCAGGGTGGTGCTCATGTCGTTCTCCTTCGTGCTGAGCTCGGCCACGAGGTCGGCGACGATCCCACCGGCGGTGAGCCGGTCGGCCTCGGCCTGCCGCCAGTACGACGTCAGCTCGGCGGCCCCGGCGCGCGGCGGGGAGTCGGCGACCCGGCGGACCAGCGCGAGCGGCAGCCCGGCGAGGCGGCAGCGCGCCACCAGCCGTGCCCGCTCCAGCTGGCGCTCGTCGTACCAGCGGTAGCCCGTGACGGCGTCCACCTCGGCCGGGCACCAGCAGCCCCGACTCGTCGTAGAGCCGGAGCGCCTTGGGGCTCAGGCCGCAGGCCCGGGCGAAGTCGCCGATCGTCATCATCACGACGTCGATCCTCCTCGTGGTCACGGCGAGATCTTCGCCGTGCCCGGCAGCGTGTGGCTTGCCGCCGGGTGAAGGTCAAGCCGGCAGGGCCCCCGGTGCTCGAGGTGCGAGGAGCGAGGGACGAGCGACGAGCCTCGAGAGCTCCGCAGGCTTCGTGCCCCCGCCGTTGCTGGTAAGGATCCTCACCGGGTCTCGAGGCTCCTCCCTCGTCCCTCGGTCGGAGCACCTCGACCACCGTTGGAGCATGCGATTGTCAGACACCCATAACCCCCCGACCGTGCCGGTCGTTGGTCGGTGGTCGTCAGGTCGCGAGGTGCGGCCGCGCTAACCCGAGGATCCTCATGTCGCTCTCCCGGCCCACCCGCCGGCGCGCCCGTGGCATCGCGGTCATCACCGCCGCCGTCGCATCGCTCGCACTCGTCCCGTTCACCACGCCCACCACGGCGGCGGCCACGCCCCGTGCCGCCGCCGTCGACCTCGGCCCGGTCAGCGTCGACACGGTGGGCAAGAAGCTGCTCACCGTCGCCTTCGACGCCCCCGAGGAGACCCTCTCCGCCGGCACGCCGTTCTCGGTGAGCGGCACCGTCGCCACCATCACCCAGGCGAAGCTCGGCCTGCGGGGCACCGGGCTGGCGTCCTCGTTCACGCTGGCCCTGGTCGACGAGACCGGCAAGGTCCTCGGGACCCAGGACGTCACCACCGCCGTCGACGGCACGTTCCGCACCACCGTGCCCGCCTCGCTCACCGCCGGGCTCGCCGGCGCCGAGGACCGGGTCCTGGCGCTGCGCGCGCTGGACGCGACCGGGACCGACGGCTACGCCTCCGACGACGCCGGTGCCGCGGCGATCACCCTCCGCGGCCGGGTCAAGGGCCTGAAGCTGACGAACTCCTTCGTCTCCTCCGTCGGCTGGGTCAAGCCGGGCGAGACCTACCCGTCGCGCCTCATCGTCACCAACCCCACCTCGAAGGCGATCTCGGGCGGCAAGGTCGTCGTCCGCGGCCGCCTCGGCTCGACGTTCCGCAAGGCCAGCGGTCCCGGCCGCCACCGGGTCGCTCCCCGCGTCCTCACCTGGAGGCTGCCGACCGTCAAGGCCAAGAAGACGGTGACGCTCGTCGTCACCAGCCGCACCTCGACGACCAAGGCGCTGCCGACGATCGTGTGGCGCGACCTGTCGTCCAAGGCCACGCTGACCACCGGCGGCAGGAAGAACTACTCGGCCTTCAGCCACGGCCCCAAGGTGATCCCGCCGTCCGACGTCTACGACACCGCCCGCTACGGCGACCGGCCGTTCCCGATCATCCCCGTGCAGTACACCGACCGCTCCTACGTCGACGGGCACGACGGCCTCGACCTGGCGCGCAAGATCAACTCCAAGAAGGTGAAGGGCTCGACCTTCAACCTGTTCCAGGAGATGTCCCTCAAGCAGCTCTACCCCAACGGTGACGTCCCGTCCGCGGGCATCGCCACCGCCGACTTCGACTACGCGCCCGGCTTCGACTTCATCGGTCTCGACCCGGCCAACACCAGCACCTGCACGGGCACCACGCTGGCCGACACCCCGGGTGCGGTCGGCAGCCCGCTGTACTCCGAGCGGATCACCGACGGCGTCTACAACCTGCCCGGCCAGACCCAGTGGTACGGCGCGGACGCCAACGGCTCCGCCGTGGTCGGCTCGCTCGCCGGCGTCGGCGCCCTGCAGCAGATCGACTCCGGCTGCGGCGCCACGGGCAAGCTCGTCGCCGACGCCGTCGCGGTCTCCGACCCCGACATCGACTTCAGCGACTTCGACACCGACAAGGACGGCGTCGTCGACTTCTTCATGGTGGTCTTCGCCGGCTGCGGCGGCAACGGCGGCTCGCAGCTCGGCGCCTGCAGCGACGCCCCGAGCGACCTCGCCCCGTACGACAACATCTGGCCGCACAGCGCCTCGCTCGAGTTCTACCTCACCGACCCGGTCTCGGGCCTCTCGGGCTACACGACCGACGACCAGCTGAAGGACCTCACCGGCCGCAAGCTCTACTACACGAGCAAGGCGCGCCAGAAGATGACGACGAAGAAGACGCCGTTCAAGGTGTTCGTCCGCGTCGGTCCGTACAACGTGAACCCCGAGACCGCGATCGACAAGGCCTCGGTCATCAGCCACGAGTACGGCCACTCGCTCGGCCTGCCCGACTTCTACTCGGGTGCGGGCCGCGAGACCTACGGCGACTGGAACCTGATGGCGACCGACAAGTCGCAGAACATGGACGCCTACTCGCGCCAGGAGCTCGGCTGGGTCGTGCCCGAGGTGCTCACCAAGTCCCGCACGGTGCGCAACATCAGCGACTCCAAGCAGGACACCGGCCGGATCCTCTGGAAGACGCCCGGCGGCAAGCCCTACACGCTGAAGAACGGCCGCGACGGCCGGGTGCACAACTCCACGATGTTCGTCGCCCGCCTCAAGGGCCGCTCGCTGTTCGACCCGAAGGCCTTCGGGACGGGCGACGGCGCGAGCAAGTCGCACGCGTGGTTCTCGGGATCGGGCAACGACTTCGGCTGTGCCACCGACGGCAAGGGTCACAACCTCGACCTCGCGCTGCCCCAGCTGTCCAAGCTGCCGGCGGGCACCGACGTGACCGTGTCGTTCAAGTCCTACTGGGACATCGAGTGGGACTTCGACTACGGCTTCGTGCTGACCTCCGGCGACGGCGGCAAGTCGTTCACCTCGCACGCCTCGAAGAACGGGTACACCACCTCGAACACCGACCCGCTCGCCGGCAACCCCAACACCAACGGCTGCCAGGCGGCGCTCGACAACGGCATCACCGGCACCAGCGGCTCCTACCAGGCCGGCACCCAGGCCCTCGACCGCAAGACCGGCGACGTCCCGAGCCCGGTGTTCCTCGCCGACTCCTACGACATCTCCGACCTCGCCGGCACCAAGGCCCCGACGCTGCGGTTCAGCTACTCCAGCGACCCCGGCCTCGCCCGTCCCGGCTGGTTCATCGACGACGTCGTGGTCAAGGCCGGCAACAAGGTGATCTACAAGTCGGACTTCGAGAAGAACGGCCAGCCGAGCGACCCGGTCATCTACAACGGCGGCTGCAAGGCCGACAACCCGGGCGGCAGCTGCACCGAGGGCTGGTCCTACATCAAGGGCGGCGCCGAGGCGGAGTTCGACCACGCCTACTACATGGAGCTGCGCGACCGGTCCGGCTTCGACCTGCAGGGCAACGGCGAGATCGACCGCGACCCGATCGGGTTCCAGGCGGGCTGGTACCTCTCCTACACCGACGAGGCGCACGGCTACGGCAACACCGGCTCCGACGGCGCCCCGGCGCAGTCGCCGCTCGACGCCAACCCGCAGGCCGGGAACACCGCGCCCAACCTCGACGACGCCTCGTTCCTCGCCAAGCCCGGCCGCGCCGCGTTCAGCGACTTCGGCAGGGGCTGGGTCGACAACTACGAGGACCCGACGAGCCCCTCGGGCAACTGGGAGTTCAAGTACAACTGCCTGAGCTTCAAGGTGCTCTCGACGAAGGGCCAGGGCGTCGGCCCGGCGAGGGCCGACGGCGACCTCACCGGCTCCGTGCGTTTCAAGATCGGCAGCGGCTGCGGCGTCTTCAACTACGGCTACGACAAGGCCGGCTCCGTCGGCCGCAACACGCTGCCGAAGATCGGGCTGAAGGTCTCCCGGACCTCCGCCGCCGTGGGCCAGCGCGTCGTCTTCGACGCCCGCGGCACCACCGACAAGGAGACCCCGCGCAACCTCAGCTACACGTGGAGCTTCGACGACGGCGCCCCGCTCAAGGACGCCGCCGGCCCGAGGGTCGGGCACCGGTTCACGAAGGCCGGTTCCTACCGCGTGCTGCTCCGCGTCGACGACCCGCGCGGCGGGACGTCGTTTAAGCGGGTGACCGTCAAGGTCACCTGACCGTCCTGAGACGCACAAGCACGATCCGCACGAGCCCTCCGGCCCTCCTGGGGCGGAGGGCTCGTGCGCGTGCGGGCAGCTGGACGAATACCGGTACCGGTGGGGGTGTGCCACAAATTTTTCGGCGTGTTGCCGTAACTGTCAGACAAACGCCGTCGTTGCGTGAGGTGAGTCACGGCCCCACGTGACCTCTTCTCCTAGGGATGCGCATGACCCTCACTCTCGGCCGTCGTGGCCGCCCGCTCCTCGCAGCGCTGGCCACCGGCGTCCTCGTCCTCGCGGCGTCGCCGGTGATCGACGGTCCCGCCGCCGCGGCGACCCCCGTCTCGCCTGCCGCTGCCTTCTCGCGCCACACGGCCGACCGCGTGGCCACGAAGGCCCCGCTGCCCGCTGCGTCGGCGTCGGCCTTCCTCCTCTACGTGCTGCCCGCGAGGCAGCCCGCACCGTGCTCGGGCTTTGCGACGAACT
The DNA here is from genome assembly GCA_963830575.1 of uncultured Actinomycetota bacterium. Classification (GTDB taxonomy): domain Bacteria; phylum Actinomycetota; class Actinomycetes; order Propionibacteriales; family Nocardioidaceae; genus Nocardioides. The sequence goes on along the minus strand of CAWHNR010000027.1, from coordinate 46,178 downwards.
TCTCGACCGACCCGTTCATCGACCGTGGGACCTGCGGCTTCGTGAGCTTCACGGTGACGGGAGCGACCGGTGCGCTGACCGCGCGGCTGTTCGCCGGCGACGCTGCCGAGCCGTTCGCCACCGACGACGTCGTCGCGCCCACGGCGCCGGGCGACAGCGGCTACCAGGTGAGCCTGCAGCCGGACGCCTCCTGGGCGGGCGCAGCCGGACCGGTCCGGCTGGAGATCCTCGAGGGCACAACGCCGGTCGGCGAGACCACGTTCTTCTACAACACCCTGGTGGCCGAGCTCGACGCCGGCGCCCCGACCAAGCCGGGTGACCCGTTCAACGTCACGGGCACGATCTCCGAGCACCACGTCGGCGCGACGGCGTCCGACAAGGCCGTTCCGGCCTCGTTCACGTTGCGGGTCACTGCGCCGGGAACCTCGACCCCGTTGCACATCGCGCCGGTCACCGCTGCCGGCGACGGCACGTTCAGCGTCACGGTGCCGGGCACCGCGACGGCCGGGCTCACGGGAGAGGGCATCTCGACACTCGCCGTTTCCGCCGTCGATGCGTCCTACACGGACACCGCAGCCGTACCGCCCCCCGCCACCGGCGTGTGGAAGGCGCCCACAGCCGCTGTCGCCCCGCACGTGGTCGAGGTGCCCTCGACGACGCTCGACATCGTCAACCGTTTCGTTTCTTCCGTCGGCTGGGTCAAGCCGGGCGAGACCTACCCGTCGACGGTCACGGTCAGCAACAACACCACCGCACCCGCCACGCCGAGCATCGACCTCAGTGCCCCGACCGGCTCGACCTTCCAGTCCGCCACCGGTCCCGGCAGCCACGTCGCCGGTCCGACCGGCTTCACCTGGTCCCCCGGCACGATCGCTCCCGGCGCCGAGGCGACGCTGGTGCTCACCTCCAGGGCCAGCACCACCGCCCAGCTCCCGACCATCGTCTGGCGCGACCTGTCCTCGACCGCCGTGCTCACGGCGTCCGGTCAGGCGAGTGAGACTTCCGTGAGCCACGGTCCGAAGGTGATCCCTGGCAGCGAGGTCTACGACACCGCCCGTTACGGGGACCGGCCGTTCCCGATCATTCCCGTCCAGTACACCGACCGCACCTACGTCGAGGGCCACAGCGGCGAGAGTCTCGCCCAGAAGATCAACGATCCCGGCGTTGCGGGATCGACCTTCAACCTCTACCAGGAGATGTCCCTCGGACAGCTGTTCCCGAAGGGGACCGTGCCGTCGGCCGGCATCGAGACGGCTGACTTCGACTACACGCCGGGCTTCGAGTTCCAGCAGACGGTGCCCGGGCAGACCTGCACCGGCACCACGTACGGCGACCTGCCCGTCGAGGTCACCGGCACCCCGCTCTATCCCGAGCGCATCACCAACGGCGTCTACAACCTGCCCGGCCAGACCCAGTTCTACGGCGCGGACGCCAACGGCTCGGCGATCATCGGCGCCCAGGCCGGCGTGGGCGCTCTCCAGAACATCGACTCCGGCTGTGGTCCGACGGGCAAGCTGGTCCGCGACGCCGCCGCACTCGCTGACCCCGAGCTCGACTACAGCGACTACGACACCGACAAGGACGGCGTCGTCGACTTCTTCATGGTCGTATTCGCCGGTTGCGGCGGCAACGGCGGCTCGCAGCTCGGGGCCTGCAGCGACGCCCAGAGCGACACCGCGCCGTACGACAACATCTGGCCGCACAGCTCCTCGCTCGAGGGGGCATACAGCGACGCCGGCACGGGCCTTCCCGGCTACACCACCGACGACCAGCTGAAGGACCTGCAGGACCGTCCGCTGTGGTACACCGACGCGAGCTACAGCTCGATGACGACCACCGACAAAGGGGACGCCCTCAAGGTGTTCGTCCGGGTCGGCCCGTACAACGTGAACCCTGAGACGGCAATCGACAAGGCCTCGGTCATCAGCCACGAGTACGGCCACTCGCTCGGTCTGCCCGACTTCTACTCCACCGGCAGCCGGGAGACGTACGGCGACTGGAACCTGATGGCCACCGACAAGTCGCACAACATCGACGCGTTCGGCCGCCAGGAGCTGGGATGGGTCGTCCCGCGGGTTCTCGCGTCCGGTAAGAAGACCTCCGTCACGGGCTGGAAGGACTCCAAGTTCGACACCGGCTCCATCACGTGGCAGACGCCGGGCGGAGTGCCGTACACGCTCCACAGCGGCGCCGACGGCATCGTGCACAACTCCGAGATGTACGTCGCCAAGCTGCCCGGCCGTCAGCTGCTCGACCCGGCGTCCTTCGACACCGGTGACAAGGCGTCGCCCAGCCACCTGTGGTGGTCCGGGTCGGGCAACGACTTCGGGTGCGCGCCGACCGGAGGGCACAACTTCGACCTCTCGATCCCGGGCCTGGCCTCGCTCCCGGACAACACCCCGGTCGAGCTGAGGTTCAAGTCGCGCTGGGACATCGAGTGGGACTTCGACTACGCATTCGTCCTCACGACCACCGACGGCGGCTCGACCTACACCTCGCACGAGTCGAACGAGGGCTACACCACTCCCAAGGCGGGCGTGCCCGGCAACCCGAACATGGCGGGTTGCTTCGACACCTACGACAACGGCATCACCGGCAGCAGCGGGTCCTACGCTGCAGGTACCGAGGCCGTCGACCGGGTCGCGGGGAACATCCCGGACTCGGTGTTCCTCTCCGACAGCTACGACATCACCGACCTGGCCGGCCAGAGCAACGGCGCATTGCGCTTCAGCTACTCGACCGACCCTGGCCTGGCCCGGCCCGGCTGGTTCATCGACGACGTCGAGGTCGTCGCCACCGTGAACGGAGTCGAGCAGACGCTTTACACCAGCGACTTCGAGTCCTCGGGCGGCCCCAACGACCCGATCGGTCTTCAACGGCGGGTGCCGCAGCGACCTGAGCGTGGCGAGCGGGTGCACGCGCGGCTTCACCTACCTCAGCGCCGGGACAGCGTCCCTGCAGGACCACGCGTACTACCTCGAGATGCGGGACCGCTCGGGCTTCGACCTCGACGGGCACGGCGAGATCGACCGCGACCCGATCGGCTTCGAAGCAGGCCTCTACCTGGCCTACACCGACGAGGCCCACGGCTACGGCAACGTCGGTGTCGACGACCCGCCGGCGCAGTCCCCGCTCGACTCGGTCCCGACGCCGGGCTCCGACGACGCCCAACCTGAACGACGCCTCGTTCCAGGCTGTCGCGGCACGCTCGGCCTTCACCGACGCGCCGGCAACGCCGCACGTCGACAACTACAGCGAACCCGAGAACGACCTCGGGCAACTGGGAATTCGCCTTCGACTGCCTGCGTTTCAAGGTGAGATCGATCACCGGCACGGACGCCGCACCGGCGGGCAACCTGACCGGTGACGTCGACTTCGACCTCGGGCCCGGGTGCGGCGGCGTTCAACTACGGCCACACGCCCGACCCGGTCGTGCCCAACACCGCGCCGACCGCGGCTGCCGCGGCCACCCCGACCGCAGCCACCACAGGCCAGCTGCGTCAGCTTCTCGCTCGGCCGGCACCACCGACGCCGAGGACCCGGCCGGGCTCGACTACAGCTGGAACTTCGGCGACGGGCGGCACGACAAGGACGCCTCGGGCCGAACCCGCAGTTCGCCTACAGCGCGGCCGGCACCTACACGGTCACGCTGACGGTCACCGACCCGCAAGGCCTCACCGACACCGCGACGGTGACGGTCGTCGTGACGGGCCCGACGACGGCCAACACGGCTCCGACCGCCGACGCCGCCGCCAACCCGACCGCGGTCGTGGTCGGCCAGACGGTCACGCTCTCCGGCGCCGGCTCGACCGATGCCGAGACGCCCGACGGCCTGACTACAGCTGGGACTTCGACAACGGCGGCACCGCCGTCGACGCCACGACGAAGAACGCGAGCGTCAGCTATGGCGCGGCGGGCACCTACGACGTCGCCCTCACCGTGAGCGACCCCCAGGGCTGACCGACGCCGACACCGTGAGGGTCACCGTCACCGTGCTGCCTCCCGTCAACACCGCGCCCACGGCGGACGCCACCGCCACGCCGCGTCGGCCGCGCCCGGTGCCACGGTCAAGCTGAGCGGCGAGGCATCGTCCGACGCCGAGACCCCCGGAAGCCTCACCTACGCCTGGGACTTCGGCGACGGCGGTACGACCAGCGACGCCACCGGCAAGAACGTGACAACCTCGTACCCGACCGCCGGCACCTACACGGTGACGCTCACCGTCACCGACCCCGGGGGCCTCAGCGACACCGACACCGCCACCGTGACGGTGAGTGCCGGCTCCGCCGACACCACGAAGCCGACCATCGTCACCGAGGTGAGCCCGAAGCCGGTGTTCATTGGCAAGCGATTCACCATCTCGGCGACCGGCACCACCGACGACAGGAGCGACTCCGGGGACCTGACCTTTTCCTGGGACAGACGAGACGGCGGCACGAAGGTCGACGTCACGGGGCCATCACTCTCGGCGCGGTTCAACCAGCCTGGAATGCACTCCTACCGCCTGACCGTCACCGACGAAGCGGGGAACAAGGCCTCCCGCCTGGTGCGTGTGCAGGTGTTCCGGTACGTGCCGTGCAACGCCACGAGTGTCGACGAGGCCGGCGACTTCAGGATCCGGCGCTCGGGCAAGGCTCTCAAGGGCGTCTACTGCGGCATGCCGAGGGTGACCCGCGGCGCGGACGTCGTCACGACGGTCTTCAAGGGCTCCAAGATCGTGCTGCTGCGTGGCCTCGCCCGCAACGGCGGTTCGGCCGAGCTGCTCGTCGACGGGGTCAGCAGGGGCACGGTCACCTTCCACACGAGGAAATCAGGACTGACCTTCCGACACCGCACCGTGATCGATGGCCTCGGCAAGGGCACCCACCGCATCGAGGTGCGGATGGAGCGCGGGCGGGGCTACGTGGAGGGCTTTCTCCGATACCACTGACAGGACCCGCCCCGTCCGGGCCTGGAGACCCGGACGGGTCGCGTCAGGAGGCCTCGGCCTCGGCCTTGATCTTGGCCAGCGTCTCCTGCATCCCGCTCTCGAGCCGCGCGGTGAAGTCGTCGACCCCGCCGAGGACGGTCTTGGTGAGGTTGATCGACAGCTTGCTGATGCCGTTGGGCAGCTCGCGACGCTGGGTCACCGTCGTCCCGCCGGTGCCGTTCTCGGCCAGCTCGAAGGACCAGATGACGCCGTTCTCCTTCACCTTGAAGGCGAAGTCGCGGTGGGGCTCGAAGCGCACCACCTTGGCGTTGGTGGGCCACAGGAGCAGGCCCTGCCGGTTGAGGTTGCGGAAGGTCGCGCCCTGCTGGACCACCCCACCCTTCACCGTGCTCCGCACCACCTGCGGGCTCCAGGACGCCATCCGCTTCACGTCGCTGACGAGCGCCCAGACCTGGGCGGGCGGGGCGGCGATGTCGATGCTCTGCTCGAGCTCCTTGTACTTCGTCTCAGCCATGGCCGGAATCTACTGAATCCTGTTCAACAAGTGGGCCGGACGTGACGAGCGTTACGCGCCGGGCTCCACGGTGGTTGAGGAGGTCGCGCTCCACGGTGGTCGAGGAGGTCGCGCTCCACGGTGGTTGAGGAGCCATGATCGCGCTCCACGGTGGTTGAGGAGGTCGCGCTAGCGACCGTCTCGAAACCCCCGAGCCGGAAGTGCTTCCCTCGCGAAGCCATGGACCTCACCCCACGGTGGTTGAGGAGGTCGCGCTAGCGACCGTCTCGAAACCCCCGAGCCGGAAAGCTTCCCTCGCGAAGCCATGGACCTCACCAGGTTTCGAGACGCTCCCTAGCGGGAGCTCCTCAACCACCGTTGGTGCAGATGGACCTCTGGCGGCCGCCGAGGCGCGCCTCACCACACGGTGGTTGAGGAGGTCGCTCTGCGACCGTCTCGAAACCGCCGAGCCGGAAGGCTTCCCGCGCGAAGCCATGGACCTCACCAGGTTTCGAGACGCTCCCTAGCGGGAGCCTACCGGGTCCTGCCAGCGACCGTCACCCCACGGTGGTTGAGGAGGTCGCGCTGCGACCGTCTCGAAACCCCCGAGCCGGAAGGCTTCCCTCCCGAAGCCATGGACCTCACCAGGTTTCGAGACGCTCCCTAGCGGGAGCTCCTCAACCACCGTGTCCGAGCGGGAGCTCCTCAACCAGCGTCCTCGCGCGTGCTCCTCAGCCGGCGTCGACGCGGGCTTGCCACCAGTCCAGGAGGGCCGCGCGGGCGGCGTCCTCGCCGATCGGGCCGCGGTCGAGGCGGAGGTCGAGCAGGAACCGGTAGGCCTCGCCGACCTCGCGGCCGGGACCGACGCCGAGCGCCTCCATGATCTGGTTGCCGTCGAGCTCGGGTCGCAACGAGGCGAGCTCCTCCTCGGCGGAGAGCCGCTCGATGCGCTCCTCGAGGTCGTCGTAGGTGCGGCGCAGCCGCTCGGCCTTCTTCTGGTTCCGCGTCGTGCAGTCCGCGCGGGTCAGCACGTGCAGCCGGGCCAGCTGCTCGCCGGCGTCGCGGACGTAGCGGCGGACGGCGGAGTCGGTCCACTCGCCGGAGCCGTAGCCGTGGAAGCGCAGGTGCAGCTCGACCAGCGTGCTGACGGCGTCGATCTCGTCGTTGCTGAACCGCAGCGCCCGCATCCGCTTGGTCGTGAGCTTGGCGCCGACGACGTCGTGGTGGTGGAAGGTGACGGTGCCGTCGTCGAGGAGCCGGCGGGTGCGCGGCTTGCCGACGTCGTGCATGAGGGCGGCGAACCGGGAGACGAAGTCGGGCCCGCCCTCGCCGTCGGGGGTCAGCCGGGGCTCGAGGGCGATCGCCTGCTCGAGCACGGTGAGGGTGTGCTCGTAGACGTCCTTGTGGCGGTGGTGCTCGTCGCGCTCGAGGCGCAGCGCCGGCAGCTCGGGCAGCACGAGCGCAGCCAGGCCGGTGTCGACGAGCAGGGTGAGGCCGAGCCGCGGGAAGGGTGCGCAGACGAGCTTGACGAGCTCGTCGCGCACGCGCTCGGCGGAGATGATGGTGATCCGCTCGGCCATCGCGGTCATCGCCGCCACCACCTCGGGCGCGACCTCGAACCCGAGCTGGGCGGCGAAGCGCGCGGCCCTGAGCATGCGGAGCGGGTCGTCGTCGAAGGAGTCCTCGGGGCGGCCGGGGGTCCGGATGACCCGGTGCGCGAGATCGGTGATCCCGCCGTACGGGTCCTCGAACTCCCGCCCGGGCAGGCTGACGGCCATCGCGTTGACGGTGAAGTCGCGGCGGCCGAGGTCGCCCGCCAACGAGTCCCCGTAGGCCACCACCGGGTTGCGGGACGCCGGGTCGTAGGTCTCCGAGCGGTAGGTCGTGACCTCCACGACCCAGTCCCCCTTGCGGGCCCCGATCGTGCCGAACTCGCGGCCCATGTCCCACAGGGCCTCCCCCCACCGCTTCAGCAGCCGCTCGCTCTGCTCCGGGCGGGCCGACGTGGTGAAGTCGAGGTCGTGGTGCGAGCGCCCGAGCATCGCGTCGCGCACCGGTCCACCGACCAGGTGCAGCTCGTGACCGGCGTCCGCGAACAGGGCACCGAGGCCGTCGAGCACCGGCGCGAGCCGGTCGAGCTCGGCGTCCACCCGGCGCTGCACCTCCACCATCGAGAGCGGCGCGGGGGACGGGCTGGACACGTCGGCGGAGTCTACGGCTCGTGCCTGCGCCCGAGCACCTCGACCGTCGCGAACGCGTACCCTCTGACCGTGGCCGACCGTCCGATCTTCCTGCGCGCCCTCGCGGCGGTCGCGGGGAGCATCGCGCTGGTCCCGGCGCTCGGCGGGACGCTCGCGGCGCCGGCCCACGCCGACGACGGGGACGCGCCGGTGCCGCTCGTCGACGACGCGCCGCTGCGGGTCACCATCGGCGCGATGTCCCCCGCCGCGCTGCCCACCGACCCGGTCGGCGGCGACATCACGATCACCGGCACCGTCACCAACCGCACCGACGAGACCTGGACGGGCATCACCGTCTACGCGTTCCTCGGGGACAAGACGCCCGTGATGCGCAACCAGAGCCAGCTCGCCGCGGCGATGACGACGCCCTACGACGAGTACCTCGGCGACCGGTTCACCGACCTCGGCATCGGGGAGCCGGGGGACGTCGAGGAGCTCGCGCCGGGCGAGAGCGAGCCGTTCACGGTCGTCGTGCCCTCCGACGTCGTCCAGGCGAAGATCGCGCAGGCGGGCGGTCGCGCCGGCGTCTACTGGTTCGGCGTGCACGCCCTCGGCGAGAGCCCGGGAAACCCGGCCGACGACCTCGCGGACGGGCGCGCGCGCACCTTCCTGCCCTTCGTGCCGCGCCGGTTCACCTCCCCCGTCGAGACCACGCTCGTGGTGCCGTTCACCCAGCCCGTCCGCTACGACGCCGAGGGCCGGGTCGCCGACGTCGAGGAGTGGGAGCGCGCGCTGAGCCCCGACGGCCGGCTCTCCGGGCTCCTCGACTTCGTCCGCACCAGCGGACGGCCGGTGACCTGGCTGGTCGACCCCGCGGTCGTCGACGCCGTGGGCCACCTCGCCGCCGGGAACCAGCCGCGATCGCTCGGACCGACCGGGGGCGGCGACGGCGCCACCGACGAGCCCACGGCCACCGGCTCACCCGACGACGGCGGGGACGACGGGGCCGACGGAGGCGACGGGGCCGACGGGACCGGCGGCGGCGAGGACGCCGAGCCGTTGCCCGACTTCGCCCTCACCGCGCAAGCGTGGCTCGACCGCTTCGGCCAGACCCTGCAGGGCGAGGAGGTGCTCTCGCTCCCCTACGGCAACATCGACGTGCCGGCGGCGCTGGCCCACGACCCCGGTCTGCTCGACCTCGCCGTGTCCCAGCGCAGCGAGGTGCTCGACGAGCTCGACCTCGACGAGCAGCCCGCGATCTCCTCCCCCAGCGGGTACCTCGACGTCTCGAGCATCGAGGCCGCCGACCCCGACTCCCGGCTCCTCGTGACCGACCGGATGTTCGGCGACCAGCCACCGGCGCTCGCCGAGGTCGACGGTCACCGGCTCTTCGTCACCTCGTACGGAGCGACCCAGGGCAGCCCCGGACCCGGCCCGTCGGTGACCTCCGTGGGCCTGCGCCAGCGGATCCTCGCCGAGGCGGCCGTGCGGGTGATCAAGTCCGACCGCCGGCCGCTGGTGGTGGTGCTCCCGCTCTCGTGGGGGCTCGCGGACCCGGTCGGCTTCTTCTCCGCCTTCAACGAGCCGTGGGTCGCCCTCGGCACGCTCGAGGACGCCGCGACCGGCGCCCTCGCGACCGAGTTCCCGGCCGAGGACCTCGACTACATCAAGCTGCAGCGGCGACGCACCCTCGACGCCGAGACGGTCGCCGGCGTCAGCGGGCTGATCACCGCGGGCGACACCCTGCAGGACGTGCTCCTCGACAACAACGCGATCGCCGGCGTCATCACCGAGGAGGCGCTGACCGGTCTCTCCTTCTTCGTGCGCAACGACGAGGCGGGCGGGCGCGCCACGACGGCGGCGTCCCGGGCCTGGGTCGACGAACGGCTGGGCTCGGTGACCATCAGCGCCTCGGACGGGGTGACCCTCTCCGGGGCCTCGGGCACCTTCCCGGTCACGCTGCGCAACGGGCTCGACCACACGGTGACGGTCGACATCGGCGCCGAGTCCGACGACGGCATCGAGGTGATCTCGCCCGGGCCGGTCGAGATGACGCCGCGCTCGCGGCAGACGGTCCTGCTCGAGGCCCGGACGACGAGCAACCGCGTCCACAACGTGACCCTGGTCGTCACCGACGCCGACGGGGCCCCGCTCGGCGGCCAGGACGAGCTGCCGATCCGCTCGGCCCAGGTGAGCGACGTGATCTGGCTGATCATGGGCACCGGGGCCGGCCTGCTGTTCCTCGCGATCGCGGTCCGCCTGGTCCGGCGGGCCCGCGCTGCCCGGCGCCGTCCCGACGACGCGGCGGGTGCCCCGGCCGGTCCCACGCGCGACGGACCGCGGCCCGACCCCGTCGAGGCCGTGTGAGCGCCGCCGGCGCGCAGGACGACGGAGGTCAGACCACCGTCCTCGCCTCCAGCGCGGTGATGGCGGCCGGCACCGTCGTCTCGCGCGCCAGCGGGTTCGTGCGCTCGACCCTGCTCGCCGCCGCGCTGGGCCTGAGCCTGCACGCCGACGTCTTCAACATCGCCAACACCGTGCCCAACATGCTCTACATCCTGCTGGCGGGCGGCGTGTTCAACGCCGTCCTCGTGCCGCAGCTCGTGCGCGCCATGGCCGACGACCCCGACGGCGGCGAGGCGTACACCAACCGCGTCGTCACGCTGGCCGGGCTGTTCCTGGCCACGGTCACGGTCCTGCTGGTGCTGCTCGCGCCCCAGCTGATGTCGCTGTACCTCACCGACCGCTACGACGACCCCGACCGCGCGGCGCACCTCGACTCGATCGTGGCGTTCGCGCGCCTGTGCCTGCCGCAGGTCTTCTTCTACGGGATGTTCGTCCTCGTCGGCCAGATCCTGAACTCCCGCGGCAGGTTCGGGCCGATGATGTGGGCCCCCATCGCCAACAACGTGATCTCGGTGGCGGTGCTCGTCGTCTACCTCGTGACGTTCGGGCCGGCGACGGGCGCCGAGCAGGTCGGTCCGTTCAGCCACGGCCAGGAGCTGCTGCTCGGGATCGGGTCGACCGCCGGCATCGCCGCCCAGCTGCTGATCCTGCTGCCCTACCTCAAGCGGGCGGGCTTCACCTTCAGCCCGCGCTTCGACTTCCGCGGGTCCGGGCTGGGGCACACGTTCCGGCTCGGGCTGTGGACCGTGCTGTTCGTCGTGGTCAACCAGGTCGCCTACACCGTGGTCGTGCAGCTGGCGTCCGGCGGCACCGCCGACGGCGGCGACGGCACGGGGTACTCGGTCTACTCCTCGACGTTCCTGATCGTGATGGTGCCCCACTCGATCATCACCGTCTCGCTCGCGACCGCCATCCTGCCGCGGCTCTCCCGCTACGCCGCGGCCGACGACCTCGGACGGCTCCGGGCCACCCTGTCGTCGTCCCTGCGGACGACGCTCGCGGTCGTCGTCCCCTTCGCGGCGCTGCTCCCGTTCGTGGCCCTCGACCTCTCGCACGTGATCTGGGGCCATGGCGCGGCGGCCGCGGACTTCGAGCGCTACGTCCCCTCGCTGGCGCTGTTCGGCCCGGGGCTGGTGCTGTTCACCGTCCACTACATGATGCTGCGCGGGTTCTACGCGCTCGAGCTCACGCGCACGGTGTTCCTGATCCAGTGCGGCGCCGCCGCCGCCAACATCGTGGCCGCCATGGCGCTCGTGCACCGTGCCGACGCCGCCGGGACCTCGCCGGCGCTGGTCCTCGCCTACTGCACCTCCTACGGGGTCGCCGCCCTGACGTCGTACGCCGTCCTGCGGCGCCGGCTCGGCGGGCTCGACAGCCGCCGGCTGGTCCGGTTCGTGGTCCGGCTCCTGGTCGCCGTCGGCGTCGCGACCCTCGTCGCCGGTGCGGTCGCCGTCGGGCTCGACCACCTCGTCGAGGACCCGCACTGGACCGTGGCGGCCGTGCGGGGGCTCGCGGTCGCCGCCGTGGAGGGCGCGGTGTACCTGGTGATGGCGCGGGCGCTGCACCTGCGCGAGGTGACCGACGTGGTCGGGACGCTCACACGCCGCCTCGGCGCACGGCCGCGCGGCTGAGCACGCACTAGTCTGGACGGCAGGGCAGGGACCAGCGCCACGGATCCGGCCCGTCCAGCCTGCGTCCAGTCCCGAGGAGACGAGTCAGGTGCCGTACGCCACCCGGCCCGGTGACGTCCTCGGCGACCGCTACCGGCTGGTCGACCTCCTCACCGAGAGCGGCGACGGTCGCTTCTGGCGGGCCTACGACCGGGTGCTGGAACGTCACGTGGCGATCCACGTGATCCGCTCCGACGACGACCGCGCGCCCGCGCTGATGGCCGCCGCGCGTCGCTCCGCGACCGTCCTCGACCGGCGGACGCTGCGCGTGCTCGACGCCGACGTCACCGACGAGGTCTGCTACGTCGTCAACGAGTGGGGGTGGGGCACCTCGCTCGACATCGTGGTGGCCGGGGGTGCCCCGCTCGGAGCGCGGGTGGCGTCCTGGATCGTCGCCGAGGTCGCCGACTCGATCGCGGTCGCCCACGCCGCCGGCGTCGCCCACGGCCGGCTCAACCCCGAGAACGTGCTGGTCGACCGGCGCGGCGGCATCCGGCTCATCGGGCTCTGCGTCGACGCCGCCCTGCACGGCGTCGCCCTGACCGACGCCGCGGGCACGGACTCCCCCGAGGCGCTCGACCGCGACCTCACCGACCTCGCCGGCCTGCTCTACTGCGGCCTCACGGCCCGTTGGGCCGGGGAGTCGGGCTCCATCGTCACCGCCGCCCCGCGCGAGCACGGCGTGGTGCTGCGCCCGCGCCAGGTGCGGGCCGGCGTCCCCCGCCCGCTCGACAGCCTGTGCGACGAGGTGCTGCACCGCGACCAGGCCGGCCGCCACCGCGAGGTCGGCGACGCCGCCGCCTCCGCCCGCGGCATGGCCGACTTCCTCGCCGAGGTCGTCGGCGACCCCGCCGGCATGCCCGAGGCGGTGCTCGCCAGCACGCCCGACGTGCTGCCGGAGGAGGAGCAGGTCGTGCTGCCGCCCGTGCCCGAGGTGATGCCGCGCGAGGACGACACCTTCGACACCTCCGACGTGCCCGCGACCCCGGCCGAGCCGGCCGTCGTGCCGGCCGGGCCACCGGCGGAGCAACCCGTCGCGCCCGCACGGGCCCCGGCCGAGGACAGGCCCACCGAGGCCGGCGTCCCGATCTTCGGCGAGGACGGCGACGACGTCTCCTGGCTCGAGCGCCGGACGACGCCGGCGCCGCCCCCGCCGCCGTTCGACGAGCCCCCGATCCGTCCGCTCTTCGCCCCGGACCCGGCCGACGGCGGACCGGTGCGCCGACCGCGACCGGGCGGCCCCGCGGGTACCGGGGCCCGGGGGTCCCGGCGGCCCCGACGACGAGTACTGGCCGTGGGACACCGGCACGGGCACCGGGCGTCCCGGCACCGGGGCCTCCCTGCGTGCGGTCGACGACGAGCCGCTCCCCGGACGCCGCTGGCTGCGGCTGGGCACCGTGCTGGCCGCCGTCCTGCTGCTGGTGGTGGCCGTCATCGTGGCGACGAACCTCGGCAAGGACCCCGGCTCGCCCGGGACCGACGGCACCGAGACGCCCACGACCCGCTCGGGCCCGGGACGGGCGGCGGTGCTGCGCGGCCTGAACGCGACCGCCTTCGACCCCCAGACCGACGGCGAGGAGAACGACGCCGACGCCCCCAACGTGGTCGACGGCGACCAGTCGACGACGTGGTCGACGTCCACCTACAACGACCAGCTCGGCCCCCCGCCGGGCCTCAAGACCGGGGTGGGCGTGACGCTCTCGCTCGGGGCCGAGCGCGACCTCGACCAGGTCGTGCTGTCCTTCGTCGGGGCGCCGACCGCGGTGTCGGTGTACGTCACGGCGCAGGCCCCGACCTCGGTCGACGACCTCGAGCCGGCGGCGTCCGGGACCGCCGACGGCCCGCGGCTCTCGCTCGACCTCGACGGCGCCAGCGGCAGCTTCGTCGTGGTCTGGCTGACGTCGCTGCCCCCGACCGACGACGGCCGCTTCCGGGGCACGCTCGCCGAGGTCGTGGTGCGCGGTGGCTGACGGCGCCGCCGCCACGACGACCACCGGCGAGCTCTCGGACGCCGACCTGCTCGCCGCGCACGTCGCGGGCGACCCCGACGCGTTCGGCGTCCTCTTCGGCCGGCACCGCGACCGGCTGTGGGCGGTCGCGCTGCGCACGATGGGCAACCCCGACGACGCCGCCGACGGCCTGCAGGACGCGATGGTCGCGGCCTACCGGCGGGCGGCCTCGTTCCGTGGCGAGGCGCAGGTCACCACCTGGCTGCACCGCGTGGTCGTCAACGCCTGCCTCGACCGGCTGCGGGCGGCCAAGGTGCGCCGGGCCGAGCCGCTGCCCGACGACCTCGAGGAGTACGGCGACCGGGGATCGCTCAGCTCCGCCACCGACGGCGCGGAGGACCCGGCCGACCTGACCGTGGCCGACGAGCGGCGCCGGGCGGTCCTCGACGCGCTCGCCACCCTCCCCGACGAGCAGCGCGCCGCCCTCGTGCTGGTCGACATGGAGGGCTACCCGGTCGCCGAGGTGGCCCAGATGCTCGACTGTGCCGTCGGTACGGTGAAGTCGCGGTGCTCCCGCGGGCGCACCCGGCTGGCCGTGCTGCTCGCCGACCTCATGGTCGCCGGCGACGGTGACGACGCTCACGACGAGGGTGGGAACCGGCCGGACGGCGGCGCCGTCCCAACCACGAACCCGCCGCGGGGCCCACCGGTGGGCTGAGGCCCCGCCGCACCCCCACGCCCCCGTTCCCACGCCCAGCAGAGAGCACCCGATGACCGAGCCCGAGGCGACACCCGAGCAGCAGGCGCACGTGCGCCGCCTGCTCGCCGGTGCGCGCCACGAGGGGCCCGTTCCGCCCGAGGTGGCGGCCCGGCTCGACGACGTGCTCGCCGCCCTCGTGGCCGAGGGTCCCGGGTCGGTCGACCCGCCGCCCCCGCCGCCTGCCGCGCCCGTGCTCGACCTCGCCGCCCGACGGCGTCGCCGTGCCGGCGGCCTCCTGCTCGCCGCGGCCGCCGTCGTGGTGGCCGGGGTCGGCCTCGGGCAGGTCGTCGGCAAGACAGGCGGCTCGAGCGACGACTCCTCCTCGACCGCCGGCGACGCCTCGGCGGAGGTCGCCGACGCGCCGAGGGAAGCCGGGCCGGATGACGCCGACGGCGCGGCCCTGGCCCCGAGTGCCATCCCGCCGGGTGCCGACGCCGACCCGGAGCTCCCCGGGCCCAGTGCCGAGGAGGACAGGTCCCCCGTCCCGCGGTTGACCACCTCGGACTTCGCCGACCGTGCCGCGCAGCTGCAGCGTCGCCCCGGCTACCTCGTGACCGACGCCGAGACGCTGGTCACGAGCCCGGAGCTCGCCCAGGACCCCATGTACGTGTGCGAGGGCGGCGGGTTCGGCACCGGCCGGCTGCTCGGCGTCCTCTACAACGGCCAGCCCGCCGTGCTCGCGTTCCGGCCGCCGATGGGCGAGACGCAGGCAGCCGACCTGCTCCAGTGCGGCAGCGGCCGGCTGCTGCGCTCGATCACCCTCCCCACGCTGCGGTGACGGCGGGCGTCGGCGTGCGCCCGCGCTGATTCCCCTCGGAATGCGGCTCGCCTACGATCGGTTCACCGGATGACGCCGTCACGGCGCGCCCGCACCGATCCGAGGAGACCCCCGCAGATGTCGCACGACACCGAACAGCCCGAGCCGCGCAACGTCATCGTCATCGGCTCCGGCCCCTCGGGCTACACCGCCGCGGTCTACGCCGCCCGGGCCAGCCTGGCGCCCCTGGTCTTCGAGGGCTCGGTCACCGCCGGCGGCGCGCTGATGAACACCACCGAGGTCGAGAACTTCCCCGGGTTCCGCGACGGCATCATGGGCCCGGCGCTGATGGACGAGATGCGCGCCCAGGCCGAGCGGTTCGGCGCCGAGCTGATCGCCGACGACGTCGTCGCGGTCGACCTGTCCGGTGACGTCAAGGTCGTGCGCACCGCCACCGACACCTACACCGCCAAGACCGTGATCCTCGCGATGGGCTCGGGCTACCGCAAGCTCGACCTGCCCAACGAGGAGGCGCTGTCCGGCCGCGGCGTCTCGTGGTGTGCCACCTGCGACGGCTTCTTCTTCCGCGAGCAGCACATCGCGGTCGTCGGCGGCGGCGACTCCGCCGTCGAGGAGGCCACGTTCCTGACCCGGTTCGGCTCCAAGGTGTCGCTCATCGTGCGTCGCGACGAGCTCCGCGCCTCCAAGATCATGCAGGAGCGCGCCTTCGCCGACCCGAAGCTCGAGATCGTGTGGAACTCGAAGGTGCACACCATCAACGGCACCGACCGCCTCGAGTCGATCACCCTCGAGGACACCGTGACCGGCCAGACCCGCGACCTCGACGCCACCGGGCTCTTCATCGCCATCGGCCACGACCCCCGGTCCGAGCTCGTCAAGGGCCAGGTCGACCTCGACGACGACGGCTACGTGGTCGCCGGAGAGACCATCGGGCACCCCTCGACCGGGACCAACCTCCCCGGCGTCTTCGCCGCCGGCGACCTCGTCGACCACGTCTACCGCCAGGCGATCACCGCGGCCGGCACCGGCTGCGCGGCCGCCCTCGACGCCGAGCGCTACCTCACCCAGCTCGAGCACCTCGCCGCCACCGGCGCCGAGGCCCAGGCGCAGGCCGACGAGGTGGCCCGCCTCTGAGCGCCCCGGCCGGGGAACAACTCCCGGCCGGCCCGGCGTTACCCCTCCGACCGATCCCCAACCGCCGCCACATCACTCCTTGAGAGGAACCACCGTGGGCAACATCAACGCCGTCACCGATGCCGAGTTCGAGACCCAGGTCCTGCAGTCCGAGCGTCCCGTGCTCGTCGACTTCTGGGCGGAGTGGTGCGGCCCGTGCCGCCAGGTCGCCCCGATCCTCGACGAGATCGCCGCGACGCACGGCGAGAAGATCAAGTTCCTCAAGATGAACGTCGACGAGAACCCCGTCACGCCGTCGTCCTACCGCGTGACCGGCATCCCGACGATCAACGTCTACCAGGGTGGCGAGGTCGTCCGCTCCATCGTCGGCGCCCGCCCCAAGGCTGCCCTCCTCAAGGAGCTCGAGGAGTTCACGGCCTGAGGCCCCCCGCTTCTCGCTGACCCGCCCCACATGTGGGGCGGGTCAGCGTCGTTTTCACCGACCCGCCCCACATGTGGGGCGGGTCAGTGGAGATCGGGAGACGTCCGGGTGGTCGGGCTGGGCGCCGCGCCCGGCCTGACGATCCCGACCAGCCTCTCGATCGCCGCCTCGACCTCGTCCTTCCAGGTCAGGGCCGAGCGCAGGTCCATCCGCATCCGTGGCGTGGTCGGGTGGGCCCGGTGGGTGCCGAAGCCCACGTGGGCGAGGAAGTCGGCGCTCACCGTGCACGACGGGCCCGGCCGCGCCGAGCCGAACGCCTCGACCGCACGGACGCCGCCGCGCTCGATCAGGTCGCGCGCCATCGCCTGGACCAGCATCCGCCCGATCCCGCCGCCCGTGTGGCCGGGCGCGACGTGGACGGTGGTCATGAGCACGGCGTCGGGTGAGACCGGCGCCGTCGGGTACGACTCGGCGCCGGGCACGAACGCCTGGGGCGCGTAGACGACGTAGCCGACCGGGACGTCGTCCACGAGCGCCACCCGACCGCACGAGCCCCACTCGCGCAGCACCTCGGAGAGCCAGGCGTCCTTCTCCGCGGCGGCCGCGGCTCCGTGGTCCCCGTCGGCCAGCCGGCCGCGGCGGACCGGGTCGAGCTCCCAGTGCACGCACGAGCGGCAGGGCACCGCGGCCTCACCGAGGGCGGTGAGCCGGTCGGGGGTCAGCCGCACGATCTTGCGGGCCATGAAACCCAGCGTAGGCGCGGGCCACCGACCTGTCAGGATGGGCCGGTGCGCCAGATCCGCCAGAGCAAGAAGCTGCAGAACGTCCGGTACGACGTCCGGGGACCGATCCTCGTCGAGGCGCAGCGGCTCGAGGCCGAGGGCCACGAGATCCTCAAGCTCAACATCGGCAACACCGCCCCGTTCGGCTTCCGCGCACCCGAGGCCATCCTCGCCGACGTGACGCACCACCTCGCCGAGTCGCAGGGCTACAGCGACTCCCGCGGGATCTTCTCCGCCCGGACGGCGGTCGCGCAGTTCTACCAGCAGCGCGGGCTCAAGGAGACCGCCGTCGACGACGTCTTCATCGGCAACGGCGTCTCCGAGCTCATCGGCATGGTGCTGCAGACCTTCCTCGACGACGGCAACGAGATCCTGGTGCCGGCGCCCGACTACCCGCTGTGGACCGGCGCCGTGTCGCTCTCGGGCGGCACGCCGGTGCACTACCTGTGCGACGAGGCGAACGGGTGGGACCCCGACCTCGCCGACATCGAGTCCAAGATCACCGAGAACACCCACGGCATCGTCATCATCAACCCCAACAACCCCACCGGTGCCGTCTACAGCAAGGAGACGGTCGACGGGCTGATCGACATCGCCCGCCGCCACGACCTCGTCGTGTTCGCCGACGAGATCTACGAGAAGATCATCTTCGAGGACGCCGTCCACCACCACGCCGCGGCCTCGGCCGGGTCCGACGTGCTGTGCCTGACCTTCAGCGGCCTGTCGAAGGCGTACCGCGTCTGCGGGTACCGGGCCGGCTGGGTGATGATCTCGGGGCCGAAGGAGATCGCCACCGACTTCATCGAGGGCCTCACCCTCATCGCGAACATGCGGATGTGCGCCAACGTGCCCGCCCAGCACGCCATCCAGACGGCCCTGGGCGGCTACCAGTCGATCGAGGAGCTCATCGTCCCGGGCGGCCGGTTCTACGAGCAGAGCATGCTCGCCCACCGGCTCCTCAACGAGATCCCGGGCGTCAGCTCGGTCAAGCCCCGGGGCGCGCTCTACTGCTTCCCGCGGCTCGACCCCGAGGTGTACGAGATCGAGGACGACGAGGCGTTCGTCATCGACCTGCTGCGGGCCAAGAAGATCCTGGTGACCCACGGGACCGGCTTCAACTGGCCGCGCCCCGACCACTTCCGGCTCGTGACCCTCCCCGACGTCGCGATGCTCGAGGAGGCGATCGGCCGGATCGCCGACTTCCTCGCCACCCGCCGCTAGTACCGTTCCCCCGCCCCCGAGCCCGAGAACCCCTCCAGGAGCCTCCCGATGCGCGACCTCACCTACCCGCCGATCATCCTGACGGCGAAGACGGCCTTCCGCGTCCTCGGCCAGCGCTTCCAGATGACCGGGACCGAGCACGTGCCCCGCACGGGCGGCGTCCTCCTGGCCGTGAACCACATCGGCTACGTCGACTTCATCTACGGCGGGCTCGCGGCCAACCCGTCGGGGCGCAAGGTGCGGTTCATGGCCAAGCGCGAGCTGTTCGACCACCGGCTGAGCGGGCCCCTGATGCGCTCGCTGCACCACATCGAGGTCGACCGTGGCGCCGGCGTCGCGTCGGCCGCGACCGCGGTGGAGTACCTCAAGGCCGGCGAGGCCGTCGGGATCTTCCCGGAGGCGACGATCTCCCGCTCCTTCGAGCTCAAGGAGTTCAAGACGGGGGCGGTGCGGATCGCCGCCGAGGCCGGCGTCCCCATCGTGCCGGTGATCCTCTGGGGCACCCACCGGATGATGACCAAGGGCCACGAGAAGGACTTCTCCCGCGGGAAGACGATCGCGGTGCGCTGCGCCCCGCCCCTGCACCCCACCGGGGCCGACCCCGTCGCCGAGACCGCCGACCTCAAGCGCGTGATGACCTCGCTGCTCGACGAGACCATCCGGACCTACCCGGCCGAGGAGCAGCCGCCGGGCTCGTGGTGGCTCCCGGCCTCCTACGGCGGCGGCGCCCCCACCCAGGAGGAGGCCGACCGGCTGGACGCCGAGGAGAAGCGCGAGCGCGCCGCCAGGAGGGCGGCCAAGCGCAGCAGCAGTGGCGGCTGACATGTCACCACATCGATGAACCTACTTGTCGATTTGTCGACATGTCGCTTCTCGGCCCCAGGTGGCCGACGGCCCTCAGCCCCCGGCGCCCATGACGTCGACGATGCGACGCAGGTCGTCCAGCGAGGCGAACTCGACGGTGATCTTGCCCTTGCGCTGCCCGAGCTCGACCTTCACCCGCGTCTCGAGGCGGTCCGAGAGCCGGTCCGCCAGCTCGGCCAGGCCGGGCGCGGTCGGCTTGCGCCGGACCTGGCGGGTGGTCTGACCGCGCGAGGTCGCCGTCGGCGAGGGCCACGATCTCCTCCAGGCCCCGGACACTGATGCCCTCGGCCACCACGCGCTGGGCCAGCCGGTCCTGCAGCTCGGCGTTCTCCACGGCCAGGAGGCTGCGGGCGTGCCCGGCCGAGAGCACGCCGGCGGCGACCCGGCGCTGGACCGCCGGGCTGAGCCTCAGCAGCCGGATGGTGTTGCTGATCTGCGGGCGGGAGCGGCCGATGCGCGCGGCCAGCTCGTCGTGGGTGCAGGCGAAGTCCTCGAGCAGCTGGGAGTAGGCGGCAGCCTCCTCCAGCGGGTTCAGCTGGCTGCGGTGCAGGTTCTCCAGCAGCGCGTCGCGCAGCATGTCGACGTCGTCGGTCTGGCGGACGATGGCCGGGATCACGGTCAGGCCGGCGGCCTGGGAGGCACGCCACCGGCGCTCGCCCATGATGAGCTCGTAGGCGTCCTCGCCGGCGCGGCGGACGACGATGGGCTGCAGCAGCCCGACCTCGCGCACGGAGTGGACGAGCTCGGCCATGGCCTCCTCGTCGAACACCTGGCGCGGCTGGACGGCGTTGGGCACGATCTGGCCGATCGGCAGCTCGGCGAAGTAGGCGCCGTCGACGGCGGCGAGAGCCGTCGTGCTCCCGGGCGCGCCGTGGCTGGACGACCCAGGAACCCCACTGCCCTCGTCGGTCTCGACAGCCCCACCTGCCACACCGGCTGCGGCGGCGGACGGCGACGGGGGCGCCGTCGGGATCAGCGAGCCCAGCCCGCGGCCCAGGCCCCGGCGGGGCCCACCCGGCGTGGAGGTGCTCATCGACCGGACCCCCTTCGTGGCGATCTCCCGCGCGGCCTCGAAGTAGCTGAGCGCTCCCGGGGATCCCGGGTCGTAGGTCATCACCGTCTTGCCGTACGACGGCGCCTCGCTCACCCGCACCGAGCGCGGGATCGCCGTGCGCAGCACCTGGTCGCCGAAGTGGGCGCGGACCTCCTCGGCCACGCCGGCGGCCAAGCGGGTGCGCGCGTCGTACATGGTCAGCAGGATCGTCGAGACCGCGAGGTCGGGGTTGAGGTGGGCCCGGACCATGTCGACGGTCTCGAGCAGCTGCCCCAGGCCCTCCAGGGCGTAGTACTCGGCCTGGATGGGGATCAACATCTCGTCCCCCGCCACCAGGGCGTTCAGGGTGAGCAGGCCCAGCGACGGGGGGCAGTCGACGAGGACGTAGTCGAAGCGGTCCTCACCCACCTCGGCCTCGCTGCCGACGAGGGGGTGGCCGTGGATCGCCTTGCGGAGCCTGCCCTCGCGGGCCACGACGCTGACGAGCTCGATCTCGGCGCCGGCGAGGTCGATCGTGGCCGGGATGACGAAGAGTCCGGGGAGGTCGGCGCAGGGCGTGGCGATCTCCTCCAGCGGACGACCGTCCACCAGGGCCTCGTACGTCGACGGCACGCCCCGGCGGTGCTCGGCACCCAGGGCCGTGGAGGCGTTGCCCTGCGGGTCGAGGTCGACGACGAGCACGCGCTGTCCGAGCTGCGCCAGGGCGGCCGCCACGTTGACGGTCGTGGTGGTCTTGCCCACGCCGCCCTTCTGGTTCGCCACGACCATGATCCGGGTGGAGCGCGGCCGGGGCGCGGCGGAGCCGTACCGTTCCTCGCCCTGCGACGTCTGGCGGGCCAGGAGCGTGTGCCGGGCCGCCTTGGCGAGGGGGGTCTCGTCGTGGTCGTAGGCGGGATCGAACGACGCCAGGTCACCGGCGGTGCGGACGGATGCGGGAGGACCCTGGGTGGTTCCGGACGACTCGGTGGTCACTGACGACTCCGTTTCACGTGAAACAGGCTCGTCCCGAGCCTGGGGAAAACTTGGTCCAGCCTGTGGATAACCCGCCGGTTCAGGCGGGGAACCCCCGGTGGATAACTCATCGACCACGGTGCGGCCTCCGTTTCCGCGAACCGGCGCGGGCCCGAGCGGGCTGCCGACGCGGAAGCGGCCACCCTACCGAGGCGGGGTCCTCCCACGCGACCCGGACCGCCTGGGTGGTCGGGAGCCCCGTCGACACCCCCAGCTCGAGGAGCTCCGGCTCGCCGCACCGGTAGCGCCGCAGCACGGCCCGCGCGGCCTCGATCTCCTCGGCCGCCGAGGAGCCCTTGAGGGCGACGAGGGCCCCCTCGGGCGCCACCAGGGGCATGCTCCACTCCAGCAGCTGGGTGAGCGGCGCTACCGCGCGCGAGGTCACCACGTCGAACTGCCGTTCGCCGTGGAGCACGTCGGCGCGCCCACGGACCACCTCGACCCCGTCGAGACCCAGCTGCGTCGACCACCTCGTGGAGGAAGACGGTCCGGCGCAGCAACGGCTCGACCAGCACGATCGCCAGGTCGGGCCGCGCGATCGCCAGCACCAGTCCGGGGAGCCCCGCTCCCGACCCGATGTCGCACACCGTGCTCCCGGAGCGGGACCACCTCCGCCAGGAGCGCGCAGTTGAGCAGGTGCCGGTCCCAGAGCCGTGGCGCCTCCCGGGGTCCGATCAGCCCGCGCTCCACGCCGGCCGTGGCCAGCAGCTCGGCGTAGCTCACCGCGAGCGGCAGCCGGTCCTCAGCGAACACCCCCCGCGCCTGGGCAGGCACGGGGGGTGTTTCACGTGAAACGTCGTCGGTCATCGCGTCAGGACGGCAGGACCACCACGAAGCGCCGCGGCTCGACGCCCTCGGACTCCGAGGTCAGCCCCGCGGCCGCCACCGCGTCGTGGACGACCTTCCGCTCGAACGGCGACATCGGGTCGAGGGACGCCGGCTCGCCGGACTCCCGCACGCGGGCCACCGTCTCCTCGGCGAGCGTGACCAGGGCGGTGCGGCGAGCCGCCCGGAACCCGGAGATGTCGAGCATCAGCCGCGACCGCTCGCCGGTCTCGCGGTACACCGCGAGGCGGGTGAGCTCCTGGAGCGCCTCGAGCACCTCGCCGTTGCGCCCGACGAGCTGCTGCAGGTCGGCGCCGACGATCGACACCGAGGCCCGGTCGCCCTCCACGTCCATGTCGATGTCGCCGTCGAGGTCGGCGATGTCGAGCAGCTCCTCGAGGTAGTCCGCCGCGATGTCGCCCTCCTGCTCGAGGAGCGACCCCTCGTCCTCGGCCACGTCGGTGGCGGCGTCCTCGGCGAGCCCGACGGGCTCGGTGGGGTCGGTGGGGGTCTGGATCTCTGCGTCGGCGCTCATCAGCGGCCTCCCTGCTTCTTCTTGTTCTTGTTCGGGACACCCGACCGGGGCGTGCCCGCCGTCCCCGAGGAACCCGGACGAGCCGGCTTCTCGAGGGTGGGCGGGCTCGGCTCGGTCGGCTGCGGGTCGGGGGTGGACGCCGCGGCGTCCGCGGTGCGGCGCACGGCGGCCTGACGCTGCGCCTTGGTCTGGCGCTTCGGCTGCTGACGGACCGCGGGACGGCGGTCGGACTCGGGCTCCGGCTCCGGCTCGATCTCGCCGCTCGCGAGGCCCTTGGCGCGCGCCTTGGCGCGGTCGCGGTCCTCCTTGGCCTTGAAGGCCGGGGTGCCGGGCGCCGGGTTGTTGCGGATCACGTAGAACTGCTGGCCCATCGTCCACAGGTTCGACGTCGTCCAGTAGAGGAGGACGCCGATCGGGAACGCGACGCCGCTGATGCCGAACACGAGCGGCAGGACGTACAGCAGCACCTTCTGCTGCTGGGCGTACGGGCCGGAGAGCGCGTCGGCCGGCATGTTCTTGCTCATCAGCTGGCGCTGGGTGGTGAAGGTCGTCGCGGTCATCGCCACGACGAGGACGACGGCCACGATCATGACTGCCGCGTCGGGGGTGTCGCCCCACACCCGCGCCTGCCAGAACGACTCCGAGATCGGGATCGAGCCGAAGATCTTCGACGCGCCGAAGTTCTCGGCCAGCTCGGTGTTGAGGAAGCCGTGCGCCTTGCCGTTCTTCGCGGCCTGGTCGAGCAGGCGGAACAGGGCGAAGAAGATCGGCATCTGCAGCAGCAGCGGCAGGCAGGACGCGAACGGGTTGGTGCCCGCGTCCTTGTACAGCTTCATCGTCTCCTCGCCCAGCTTCTGCCGGTCGTGGCCGTACTTCTTCTGCAGCTCCTTCACCTTGGGCTGGATGAGCTGCATGTTGCGCTGCGACTTGATCTGCTTGACGAACAGCGGGATCAGCAGGACGCGGATGACGAGGGTGAGGCCGATGATCGACAGCGCCCAGGCGAGGCCGCCCTCGGAGTCGAGGAACCGGCTCAGGAGCCAGTGCCAGCCGAGCATGATGCCCGAGATGGCGTAGTAGAGCGGCGTCATGATGAAGCTGCCGATGGCGGAGAAGAAACCCACGCGACTCATGCTCCTTGCTGGGTGATGGGCTGGGCGATGGGCTGGGTGACGGGCTGGGACGTGCTGCCGCTGCGGCGCGGCGGGACCTTGTCGACGCCGCCCGCGGCCCACGGGTGGCAGCGGGCCAGGCGCCGGGTGGCGAGCCACGACCCCCTGAGGGCGCCGTGCACCTCCACCGCCTCCAACGCGTAGGCCGAGCAGGACGGGTAGTACCGGCAGACCTCGCCGTAGAGCGGGCTGATGACCAGCCGGTACAGCTTGAGCAGCCAGATGAGCGGGTACCTCACGCCGGCACCCCGGATCGGGCCAGGCAGGTCGCGAGGTCCTCGGCCAGCACCGCGTAGGACGCCGTGGCGGCCGGCGGCAGGGCTCGGACGACCAGCACCCCGCCTCCCGGAAGGGCTGCCAGGTGGTCGCGGACCGCGTGCCGGAGCCGGCGCTGAACCCGGTGACGTATCACCGAGTTGCCCACCGTCTTGCCCACGACCAGCCCCACGCGGGGACCGGCGAGGGTCCCGGTGCGCTGCTCGTCGCCCAGCAGGTGGGTCACGAGGGTCCGGCTGGAGGCGCGACGGCCCCGTCGCGTCGCTTCGCGGAAGGACGCGGCGTCGGTCAGGCGGTGCGCTGCGGGCAGCACGGCCGAGGCGCTCGAGCTGGCAGGCCGAGCCGGGGCTCAGACGGCCAGGCTCTTGCGGCCCTTGCGGCGACGCGAGGCGAGGATCGAGCGGCCCGCACGGGTCCGCATCCGGAGACGGAAGCCGTGCACCTTGTGACGGCGACGGTTGTTCGGCTGGTAGGTGCGCTTGCTCACGATTGTCCTTCGTTCAGGGGTCCTGGGGTCACACCGGTCGAGTGCTGTGTGCAGCTCGTCCGCGCGACCGCGGCCGGCGCTCCCGCGAGGTGATCGCGAGGGCGGCCGGGGCTCGGCCACGCCGTTCGGCTGGCACCGCCCGTCCGCGGAGGTGCTGATCCGTGGACATGCGGCACCGGTCGACCAGATGGTGCTCGTGTGACCGGCCAACGGTACGCGGAGCCTCCGACGAGGGTCAAACCGACGCCCCTACCATCCCAGGCCTGTGGACAACGTCTTGCCGCTCCGCGGCGCAGCGGGTTAGTTTCCACCGCACCGGGCTTCCCCGCCATCCCCGTGTCCTGAGCGTCCCGCACCACGTGAGCCACGTCACGAACGCCGTGAACAGCGCGCTGACCTGCGGCAACGGACGTCGGGCACGCCCCAGGACGGTCCCCCGCAGCGGCACCGGCACGATTCGCCACCCTGGTTCACAACCTGTGGACAAAGCTGTGGAACGTGCTCGTCGGCCTCAGCCCGAGCGACACCCGAGCGACACCCGAGCCCCTGGATGCGGAGAGAACCCGACGTGGACGACCCCGGCACGACCGGACCCCAGCGCGACGAGGCAGCCGACGAGCTGCCCGACCTCGACCAGACCTGGCGACGGGTCGTCGACGACCTGCAGCCCCACCAGCAGGCCTGGCTGAAGGCGAGCCGACCGGTCACCCTGCACGAGAACACCGCGATCGTCGCCGTGCCCGACGACTTCACCCGGCTGCAGCTCGAGGGCCGGCTGCGGGGGCAGCTCGAGGACGCGCTCAGCGAGCGCTTCCGCCAGGAGATCCGCATCCTGGTGACGGTCAACGCCGAGCTCCAGCAGGAGGCACCCACCGACGAGACCCCCCTGCCGCAGGTCGACGAGTCGACAAGTCTCCCTGTCGACATGTCGACACCGACCCGCCCGGACGACGTCCCCACCCCGCCGCGCGAGCGGCTGGAGGCGGTCACCGACGCGTCCAAGGCCTCGGCCCTCGAGACCCGCCTGAACCCCAAGTACACCTTCGAGACCTTCGTCATCGGGTCCTCGAACCGGTTCCCCCACGCCGCGGCCGTCGCGGTCGCCGAGGCACCGGGCAAGGCCTACAACCCGCTGCTCGTCTACGGCGACTCGGGGCTGGGCAAGACCCACCTGCTCCACGCCATCGGTCACTACGTGCGCAGCCTCTACACCGGGGCGAAGGTGCGCTACGTCTCGAGCGAGGAGTTCACGAACGAGTTCATCAACGCGATCCGCGACGACCGCCAGGACCGGTTCAAGCGCCGCTACCGCGAGGTCGACGTCCTGCTCATCGACGACATCCAGTTCCTCGAGGGCAAGACCCAGACCCAGGAGGAGTTCTTCCACACGTTCAACACCCTCCACAACGCCAACAAGCAGATCGTGCTCACCTCCGACCGGGCGCCCAAGCGGCTCGAGGCGCTGGAGGACCGGTTGCGCAACCGGTTCGAGTGGGGCCTCATCACCGACGTCCAGCCGCCCGACCTCGAGACCCGGATCGCGATCCTGCGCAAGAAGGCCGCGATGGACCGGCTCACCGCGCCGCCCGACGTGCTGGAGTTCATCGCCTCGAAGATCCAGACCAACATCCGCGAGCTCGAGGGCGCGCTGATCCGGGTCACCGCCTTCGCGAACCTCAACCGCCAGGAGGTCGACATGACCCTGGCCGAGATCGTGCTCAAGGACCTGATCCCCGAGGGCGGGGAGCCCGAGATCACCGCGCCGCTGATCATCGCCCAGACCGCCGCCTACTTCGGGCTCAGCATCGAGGAGCTCACCGGCCCGAGCCGCGGCCGGCACCTGGTCATCGCCCGCCAGATCGCGATGTACCTGTGCCGCGAGCTCACCGACCTCTCGCTCCCCAAGATCGGCGCCCAGTTCGGCAACCGCGACCACACCACGGTCATGTACGCCGAGCGCAAGATCAACCAGCTGCTCGGCGAGCGCCGCGCCGTGTTCAACCAGGTCAGCGAGCTCACCAACCGCGTGAAGATCCAGGCCCGCCAGGCCTGAGGCCGACCCTGTGGAGGGACCGGTCGCCGAGGTACGAACTACACGGGGAGGATCTGTGGACGAACGTGTGGGCAATCGCTGTGAGCCGGCGCCCGCCCACAGGGCCGCCACGTGGCGCACAGGTTCCTCCACAGCCCCTGTGGACGCCGATTGCTCCGTGCGACCTGCACCGATGTCCTTCGTCCACAGTTCCCACAGCTGCTACGACTACGACGAGTACCTCCACGTATCGATCATCGGTGGAACTCCATCCGGCCCGTCCCCTGTGGACCACCACCCCTGCGTGGCAGGATGCGAACCCCTGCGGCCCCCGCTCCGACACACCCAGCACCAGCACTCCCTAAGGACACCTTCGTGAAGTTCCGAGTCGAGCGCGACGTCCTTGCGGACGCCGTCGCCTGGGCCGCGCGCAGCCTGCCGGTCCGTCCCAGCGCCCCCGTCCTCGCGGGCCTCCTCATCGAGGCGAGCGACGACGGGCTCGTGCTGTCGACCTTCGACTACGAGACCTCGGCCCGCGCGACGCTGAGCGCCGAGGTCCACGACGAGGGCCGCGCCCTCGTCAGCGGCCGGCTCCTGGCCGACATCTGCCGCAGCCTGCCGGCCAAGCCGGTCGAGATGGCGATCGACGGGGCTCGCGTCTCGCTGACGTGCGGGTCCGCGCGGTTCAGCCTGCAGACGATGCCCGTCGAGGACTACCCGACGATCCCCGACATGCCGGCCGCCACCGGCACCGTGCAGAGCGACGTGTTCGCCCACGCGGTGGCCCAGGCCGTGACCGCCGCCGGCCGCGACGACATGCTTCCCGTCCTCACCGGCGTCCGGGTCGAGATCGACGGCTCCTCGATCTCGCTGCTGGCCACCGACCGCTTCCGCCTCTCCCACCGCGAGCTCGGCTGGGACCCCCGCAGCCCCGACGACACCCTCGCCGCCCTGGTGCCGGCCCGGGTGCTCGGCGACACCGCCAAGTCGCTCACCTCGGGCAGCGAGGTCACCATCGCCCTCTCCAACGGCGGCGCCGGCGAGGGACTCATCGGCTTCGAGGGCGTCGGGCCGGGCGGCGTCCGCCGCACCACCACGCGCCTGCTCGACGGCGAGTTCCCCAAGGTCCGCAGCCTCTTCCCCGCCGAGAAGCTCACGGTCGCCCGGGTCGACAAGGCGGCGCTGATCGAGTCGGTCAAGCGCGTCTCGCTGGTCGCCGAGCGCAACACCGCGGTGCAGCTGCAGTTCAGCGACGGCGTCCTCACCCTCGACGCCGGCTCGGGCGACGAGGCGCAGGCCTCGGAGTCGATCCCGGCCGACATCGAGGGCGAGGACATCACCACCGGCTTCAACCCGCAGTTCCTCCTCGACGGCCTGGGCGCGATCGACCAGCAGGTCGTCGAGCTCGCGTTCACCCAGGCCTCGAAGCCCGTCGTCCTGAGCGGGCTGCCGCCGGAGGGCTCCGAGGAGCCCGAGCCGGGGTTCCGCTACCTGCTCATGCCGCGCCGCCTGCTTTCCTAGAGGCGATCGCCCACCCACGACAGCTCCACCACGCTCGGAGGTTCGCATGCACATCGGACTCGTCGGACTCGGCAAGATGGGTGGCAACATGCGCACCCGGATGCGCGAGGCGGGCATCACCGTCATCGGCTACGACCGCGACCCTGCGCTGAGCGACGTCGAGAGCCTCGAGGCGCTGGTCGCGGCCCTCCCCGACGGCGAGCCCCGCGTGGTGTGGGTGATGGTGCCCGCCGGCGACCCGACCCGGTCGACCGTCGCCGCGCTCGGGGAGCTGCTCGGCGAGGGCGACCTGGTCGTCGACGGGGGCAACTCCAAGTACACCGACGACCAGGCCAACGCCGAGCAGCTGGCCGAAGCGCGGCGTCGGGTTCGTCGACTGCGGCGTGTCCGGCGGGGTCTGGGGCCTGGAGAACGGCTACGCCCTCATGTGCGGCGGCAGCGACGCCGACGTCGCCAAGGCCCAGCCGGCCTTCGACGCCCTCAAGCCGGAGGGCGGGGGCTTCGTGCACGCCGGCCGCGCGCCCGGAGCCGGCCACTTCGCGAAGATGGTGCACAACGGCATCGAGTACGCCGTGATGCAGGCCTTCGCCGAGGGCTGGGAGCTGATGGAGGCCGTCGACCTCATCGAGAACGTGACCGAGGTGGTCGACTCCTGGCGCACCGGCACCGTGATCCGGTCCTGGCTCCTCGACCTGCTGGTCGAGGCCCTCAAGGCCGACCCGCACCTCACCGCGCTGCGCGGCTACGCCGACGACTCCGGCGAGGGGCGCTGGACGGTCCAGGCCGCCATCGACCACGCCGTCCCGATGAACGTGATCGCCGCCTCGCTGTTCGCGCGCTTCACCTCGCGCCAGGACGACAGCCCGGCCATGAAGGCGATCGCCGCGATGCGCAACCAGTTCGGCGGGCACGCCGTCCACACGCCGCCGCCCGCCGGCGGGGACGCCAACGACGCCTGAGGACGCTGGTCGAGGACGGTGGTCGAGGAGGTCGGTCACGACCGTCTCGAGACCCCCGAGCCGGGAAGAATCGCGAGCGAAGCCGTGGACGTTGCGTGGTTTCGAGACGGTCGCTAGCGCGACCTCCTCAACCAGCGTCGGCCGGCCAGCCGCCGGCGCGACCTCGTCAACCGACCGTGACCAGCCGCCACACCGCGTACAGCAGCCAGGCGGCCACCACGGCGGCCACGGCCGGACGCCGGACGAGCGCGTCGAGGCCGGGCGGCGGCACCCGGCGCACGCGCGCCACCACCACGGCGACGCACAGGGCCAGCACCGCGAGCACCGCGACGGCCCCGAACGGGTGCGCCGCCCACGACTCGCGCCACCAGCCGTGCGCGAGGTAGACCCACGACCGGGTCAGGCCGCACCCGGGGCACGGCAGGCCGGTGAGGCGCCGGAACGGGCAGATGACCGGACCGTCCTCGATGCCGTCGGGCGACAGCAGGCACGCGAGGACGAGCCCGCCCGCTCCCGTGGCCGCCACCCACTCGGTGGCGACCAGGGAGCGACCGGGGAGCGCGACCTCAGCGGAGGGGGCGGCCCTGGGCATCGGGGACCTTGCGCAGGATGATCATGATGAGGTCGATGATCGCCCAGATGCCGAAGCCACCGCAGGTGAGCAGCTTGGCGACACCGAGGCCGGTGTACCCGAGGTAGAAGCGGTCGACGCCGAAGATGCCGACCAGCCACGAGATGATCGCGGTGGTCACGAGCTCCTTGTCGGAGTACAGGCCGGGCACCTCCTTGGCCGGGAACCACTGCTGGCCGTTGTCGGCGCGCACCATCACGTCGGGCTTGAGCTGCCCGGCGGTGGCCATCTGGGCGAGCTGCCCGACGGCGAACGGGCCCTGCTCCTGGCCCATGGCCGAGATGAAGTAGGCACCGGCGGGTGCGCCGTACCCGGGGGCCGGTGCCCCGTAGGCCGGCTGCGGTGCGCCGTAGCCCTGCTGGGGCGGAGGCGGCTGCTGGCCGTAGGGGTTGTTGTTCTCGGGCGGTGGCTGCTGGCCGTACGGGTCGTGGGTCATGGCCGCATGCTACGAGCCGTAGGCTCTCCTGGCGCCAGTCAATCGTCCCGGGCGCGGCATCGTTAAGGAGATCGTCACGTGCACGTCTCCCACCTGGCGTTGCACAACTTCCGGTCCTACGACCTCGTCGACGTCCCGCTGGGCCCCGGGGTGACCGCGTTCGTCGGGCGCAACGGCCAGGGCAAGACCAACCTCGTCGAGGCGATCGACTACCTCTCGCGGCTCTCCTCGCACCGCGTCGCCAGCGACGCGCCCCTCATCAAGTCCGGTGCGGCGCAGGCGATCGTGCGCGCCGCGGTGGTCAAGGACGGCCGGACCGCGGTGCTCGAGGTCGAGCTGAACCCCGGAAAGTCGAACAAGGGACGAATCAACAAGTCGACATTGCCGCGGGTGCGCGACATCGTCGGCCTGGTGCGCACCGTCGTGTTCTCCCCCGAGGACCTGACGCTGGTCAAGGGCGATCCCGGCGACCGGCGCCGGTTCCTCGACGACCTGCTCGTGCTCCGTGCGCCGCGGCTCGCCGGCACGCTCGCCGACCACGACCGCGTCCTCAAGCAGCGCGCCACCCTGCTCAAGACCGCCGGTGCCGCGCGGCGCGGGTCCTCGAGCCAGGAGTCGGCGCTGTCGACCCTCGACGTCTGGGACTCCCACCTCGCCCGGGTCGGTGGCGAGCTGCTGGCCGAGCGGCTCCGCCTGGTCGAGCTGCTGCGGCCGTACGTGGGGGCCGCGTACGCGACCGTCGCCCGCGGGGCCGGGCGCGACGACGCCGACATCGCCTACAAGGCGTCGCTCGAGCTGCCCGACCAGCCGCACACCCTCGGGGCCGCGGCGCTCGAGGAGCTGCTGCTCGCCGAGCTCGGACGGCGCCGCAACGACGAGCTCGACCGCGGGGTCTGCCTCGTCGGACCGCACCGCGACGAGCTGCTGCTCTCCATCGGCGGGGCCGGCGGCGGCCACCGGCTGCCGGTGAAGGGCTACGCCTCGCACGGCGAGAGCTGGTCGTTCGCGCTCGCGCTGCGGCTCGCGGCGTTCGACCTGCTGCGCAGCGACGGCGACGACCCGATCCTGATCCTCGACGACGTGTTCGCCGAGCTCGACACCGAGCGTCGTGCCCAGCTCGGCGGCGCTGGTCGCGGACGCCGAGCAGGTGCTGGTCACCGCGGCGGTGCCGGACGACGTCCCCGCGGCCCTCGCGGGCGTGCGCTTCACCGTGGCCGGAGGGGAGGTCACCCGTGACGACGCCACCGCCTGACCGTCCGACGCCGGCCGGGTCGGAGCGGACGACGCCGGTCCGCCGTCCGACGCACCGCACCTCGACGAGGGGCTCGACCTCGCGCGGCAGGTCACCCGGGCGACCGCCGGCACCACCCCCGCCGCGCGCCGGCGGCTGCGCCGGCGCGACTCCCCGGCGGCCGCGCGTCGTGGCCGGCTCTCCGGCGCGCACCCCGACGACCGCGACCCCCAGCTCCTGGAGGGCGAGGTCGCCAAGCTCGTCGGGCAGCAGGGCTGGGAGCTCTCGCTCCGCATGCGCGGCGTGTTCGCCCGGTGGCCCGAGATCGTGGGCGAGGAGGTCTCGGCGCACTGCGAGCCCGAGTCCTTCACCGACGGCACCCTGGTGGTGCGGACCGACTCCACGGCCTGGGCGACGCAGCTGAAGCTGCTCGTGCCGACCCTGCTGCGGCGGATCAACGCCGAGCTCGGTCAGGGCACCGTCACCCTCATCGAGGTCGTGGGGCCGCACCTGCCGACGTGGAAGAAGGGCCCCCGCTCGACCCGGGACGGCCGCGGCCCGCGCGACACGTACGGATGAGCGGACGGGCCCACCGCCCGGCAGGCCCTCACAGCCGATCTGCGGGCGTCACCGACGTACGGGGACTAGGACGGACCCCTCCCAGGGCGCCCAGCCCCGCCCCATGACCCTCTGACGGCACCTTTTCGGCAGGTTTCGTCCCCAGGCACGGGACGAGGCAGTGAAATGCGGCCCGTGCAGGGGTATCATGGCGATCGAGGTCGCGACCCCAGAGCCGCGACCTTCGTCATGCTCGCTCCTCACCGGCGAGCACCGTCACGAGAGGTCATGCGTGCCCGACCAGAGCGTTCCCGACAGCACCCCCGACCGAGGCCCCCGCCGAGATCCCCGCCGACGCCGCCGAGGCGGTCGCGGGAGCGGTGACCTCGGGCAGCACGAGCCACGCGGTCGACACCGAGTACGGGGCCGAGTCGATCCAGGTCCTCGAGGGCCTCGAGGCCGTCCGCAAGCGGCCCGGCATGTACATCGGCTCCACGGGCGAGCGCGGCCTGCACCACCTCATCTGGGAGGTGGTCGACAACTCCGTCGACGAGGCGCTGGCCGGTCACTGCGACCGCATCGTCCTCACGCTGCTCGCCGACGGCGGCGTCCGCGTCGAGGACAACGGCCGCGGCATCCCCACCGACACCGCTCCCGGTCAGGAGCTCCCGGCGCTCACGCTCGCGCTCACGGTGCTGCACGCCGGCGGCAAGTTCGGCGGCGGTGGCTACAAGGTCTCCGGCGGCCTGCACGGCGTCGGCATCTCGGTGGTCAACGCGCTGTCCTCGCGGGTCGTCGCCGAGGTGCGCAACCGCGGCCGCCGCTGGAAGCAGGAGTTCGAGATCGGCGTCCCGGTCACCCCGCTCGACGACATGGGCCCCATGGCCGAGGGCGAGCGCACCGGCACGACCATCACCTACTACGCCTCGCCCGACATCTTCGAGACCACGACGTACTCGCTCGAGACGATCACCAGCCGGATCCGCGAGATGGCGTTCCTCAACAAGGGTCTCGAGATCGTGGTCCGCGACGAGCGGGACGGCGCCGACGCGGTGGCCGAGGCCGTCGCCGACAGCACCATCGACAACGCGATCGACCAGGCCGGCTCCCGACGCGATCGCCCACGGCGACGGGGGCGGCCTCGAGCAGGTGTTCTGCTACGAGCGCGGGCTCGTCGACTACGTCGAGCACCTCAACCGCGCCAAGCAGCCGGCCAACGCGAGCATCATCAGCTTCGAGGCCGAGACGCCCGAGAGCAGCGAGAGCCACATGAGCCTCGAGATCGCGATGCAGTGGAACACCACCTACTCCGAGTCGGTGCACACGTTCGCCAACACGATCAACACGCACGAGGGCGGCACCCACGAGGAGGGCTTCCGGGCGGCGCTGACCACGCTCATCAACAACGCCGGGTTCGACTGGGGCCTGATGAAGAAGCAGGAGGACCGCGTCTCGGGCGACGACATCCGCGAGGGCCTGACCGCGATCATCTCGATCAAGCTCGGCGAGCCGCAGTTCGAGGGCCAGACGAAGACCAAGCTCGGCAACACCGAGGCCAAGGGCTTCACCCAGCGCATCGTCAACGACCAGCTCGGCGCCTGGCTCGAGCAGAACCCGGCCGAGGGCAAGGACATCGTGCGCCGCGCCCAGGCCGCGGCCCAGGCGCGCATCGCCGCCCGCAAGGCGCGCGACCTGGCCCGCTCGCGCAAGGGCCTGCTCGGCGGCGGTGGCCTGCCCGGCAAGCTCTCCGACTGCCAGAGCAACAACCCCGAGGAGTGCGAGGTCTTCATCGTCGAGGGCGACTCCGCCGGCGGCTCGGCGCGCCAGGGGCGCGACCCGCGCATCCAGGCGATCCTCCCGATCCGCGGCAAGATCCTCAACGTCGAGAAGGCGCGCATCGACAAGGTGCTCGGCAACACCGAGGTGCAGTCGATCATCTCCGCCCTCGGCACCGGCATCCAGGAGGAGTACAACGTCGAGAAGCTGAGGTACCACAAGGTGGTGCTCATGGCCGACGCCGACGTCGACGGCCACCACATCAACACCCTGCTGCTGACGCTGCTGTTCCGCTTCATGCGCCCGCTCATCGAGGGCGGCTACGTCTACATGGCCCAGCCGCCGCTCTACCGGCTCCGCTGGAACAAGCCGCACGAGCACGAGTTCGTCTACTCCGACGCCGAGCGCGACGCCCTGATGGCCGACGGCCTGGCCGCCGGCAAGAAGCTGCCCAAGGAGAACCCGGTCCAGCGCTACAAGGGCCTCGGCGAGATGAACGCCAAGGAGCTGTGGGAGACCACGATGGACCCCGAGCAGCGGCTCATGCTCCAGGTCACCCTCGACGACGCCGCCCACGCCGACGAGATCTTCTCGATCCTCATGGGCGAGGACGTCGAGCAGCGCCGGTCCTTCATCCAGCGCAACGCGAAAGACGTGCGCTTCCTTGACATCTAGGACCAGCGCACGCGCACGCCGGGGCGGCGAGCGAAGCGAGCGAGCCCGGGTAGCCGACCCGTTGCAAACGGAGCGGAGCGAAGCGAGCACCGGCTTGCGACGTGTCGGCGGGCGCGTCTGTACCCTCTCAACCTCTCTAACTCGGACATAGACACGCTAGAATCCAAGAAGGCGACCACGTGACTGAGACGCCCACCCCCCCGCTCGGCGGCCGCATCGAGCCGGTCGAGCTGCAGACCTCGATGCAGCGCGCCTACATCGACTACGCGATGGCGGTCATCGTCGGGCGCGCGCTGCCCGACGTCCGCGACGGCCTCAAGCCGGTGCACCGCCGCGTGCTCTACGCGATGTTCGACGGCGGCTACCGCCCCGACCGCGGGTTCTCCAAGTGCTCGCGCGTCGTCGGCGACGTCATGGGTCAGTACCACCCGCACGGCGACACCGCGATCTACGACACCCTCGTGCGCCTGGCGCAGCCGTGGGTGATGCGGGCCCCGCTCGTGCACGGCCAGGGCAACTTCGGCTCGC
Source organism: uncultured Actinomycetota bacterium (assembly GCA_963830575.1). Lineage (GTDB taxonomy): Bacteria > Actinomycetota > Actinomycetes > Propionibacteriales > Nocardioidaceae > Nocardioides. Next base: position 10,883 of record CAWHNR010000027.1, on the reverse strand, counting down.
CGGGCAACGACTCCGCGGCCGCCATGCGGTACACCGAGTGCCGGATGGCGCCGCTCGCGCTCGAGATGGTGCGCGACATCGGCGAGGACACCGTCGACTTCCAGCCCAACTACGACGGCCGCTCGCAGGAGCCCGTCGTGCTGCCGGCGCGCTACCCCAACCTGCTGGTCAACGGCTCGGCCGGCATCGCGGTCGGCATGGCCACCAGCATCCCGCCGCACAACCTCGTCGAGGTCGCCGACGGCGCCCGGTGGGCGCTCGAGCACCCCGACGCCACCCGCGAGGAGCTGCAGGACGCGCTCATCGAGCGGATCAAGGGCCCGGACTTCCCCAACGGCGCGCTCATCGTGGGCCGCCAGGGCATCGAGCAGGCCTACCGCACCGGACGCGGCTCGATCACCCAGCGCGCGGTGATCGAGGTCGACGAGGACAACCGCGGCCGCACCATGCTGGTGATCACCGAGCTGCCCTACATGGTCAACCCCGACAACCTGGCGCTGAAGATCGCCGAGCTCGCCGACTCCGGCAAGGTGCAGGGCATCGCCGACGTCCGCGACGACACCTCCGACCGCACCGGCCAGCGGCTCGTCGTCGTGCTCAAGCGCGACGCCGTCGCGCGGGTGGTGCTCAACAACCTGCTCAAGCACACCGAGCTGCAGACCAACTTCAGCGCCAACATGCTGGCGCTCGTCGACGGCGTCCCCCGCACGCTGTCGATCGACCAGTTCATCAGCAACTGGGTCGAGCACCAGGTCGAGGTCATCCAGCGCCGGACGCGGTTCCGGCTCAAGGCGGCCGAGGAGCGCGCCCACATCCTGCGCGGCCTGGTCAAGGCGCTCGACGCCCTCGACGAGGTGATCGCGCTGATCCGGCGCTCGCCCGACGTCGACGAGGCGCGCGAGGGGCCTCATGGAGCTGCTCGACGTCGACGAGCTCCAGGCCACCGCGATCCTCGACATGCAGCTGCGCCGGCTCGCGGCCCTGCAGCGCCAGAAGATCATCGACGACCTCGCGGCCATCGAGCTCGAGATCGCCGACCTCGAGGACATCCTGGCCAACCTGACCCGCCAGCGGCAGATCATCTCCGACGAGCTCGGCGAGATCGTCGAGAAGTACGGCAACGACCGGCGCACCCAGATCATCGCGGCCATGGGCGACATGTCCATGGAGGACCTCATCCCCGACGAGGAGCTCGTCGTCTCGATCACCCGCGGCGGCTACGCCAAGCGGACGCGGGCCGACCAGTACCGCAGCCAGAAGCGCGGCGGCAAGGGCGTGCGCGGCGCGACGCTGCGCGGCGACGACGTCGTCGAGCACTTCATCGCGACCACCAACCACCACTGGCTGCTGTTCTTCACCACGGCCGGCCGCGTCTACCGCACCAAGGCCTACAACCTGCCCGAGGCCCAGCGCGACGCCAAGGGCGGCCACGTCGCCGGGCTGCTCAGCTTCCAGCCCGACGAGTCGATCGCCCAGGTGCTCGCGATCCGCGACTACGACCAGATGCCGTACCTCGTGCTCGCCACCCGCAACGGGCTCGTCAAGAAGACCCGCCTCGGCGACTACAACAGCCCGCGCCAGGCCGGCGTCATCGCGATCAACTTCCGCGAGGACGACGACGAGCTGATCGGCGCCGAGCTGGTGAGCCCCGACGACGAGATCCTGCTCGTCTCCCGCCGCGGCCAGGCCGTGCGGTTCCGGGCCGAGGACAGCCAGCTGCGCCCGATGGGCCGGGCGACGTCCGGCGTCACCGGCATGGCCACCGCCGCCGGCGACTCGGTGCTCTCGATGTCGGTGATCCGCGCCGCCCAGGCCGCGGTCGAGGACGCCGAGGAGAGCGAGGAGGTCAAGGTGCAGTACGTCTTCACCATGACCGACGGCGGCTACGCCAAGCGCTCGCGGATCAACGAGTACCGCCTCACCAACCGCGGCACCAAGGGCGTCCGCGCGATGACCCTCACCAACGAGGACCGCGGCGGGCTGGTCGGCGCCTTCATCGTCGAGGACGGCGACGAGGTGCTGTCGATCACCGCAGAACGGCCAGGTCGTGCGCAGCCCGATCAACGAGAACTTCCGGCCGACCGGGCGCTCGACCCAGGGCGTGAAGTTCGTGACGCCCGAAGTCCGGCGACGCCGTCGCCGTCGTGGCCCGCTCGATCGAGGCGAAGGTCGTGGCCGAGGTCGAGGAGGACGCCGTCGCCGACGGCACCGACGCGGCGGCCGAGCCGGTGGCGGTCGACGGTGTCGACGGCACGGTCGACGGCACGGTCGACGGCACGTCGAGGCGGGTGTCGCTCCCACCGAGGTTTCTGACAATGTGGTAGCGGATGACACAATCGACTCCGACAACGACACCGACGCCCCGGACCCGGAGGATGAAGGCTGATGACTGACCGGCCCGGTCCCCCGACCGCACCTCCGTCGTCGACCCCGTCGTCCGCGCCCACCGGCGCCACCCAGACCCGGACGCCCAAGGCGCCGAAGGCCCCCCGGCCGCCGAAGCCGAAGGCCCCGCGGAGCCTGGCCGAGGACACCGTGGCCGTGCCCGCCGGCGACAGCTCGACGACCGCGGAGCGGGTCGGGCCTCGCCGAGCGGATCCAGGCCAAGCTGGCCTCGGCCACCGACCGCGGCGACGCCACCGCGCCTGCCACGGCGACGCCGGCACCCAAGAGCCGCCCCCGCGGCCCGCGGCGGGCCCGGCTCCGGCTGACCCGCGTCGACCCGTGGTCGGTGATGAAGACCGCGTTCCTGCTCTCCATCGCGCTCGGCATCGTCACCGTCGTCGCCGTCGCGATGATCTGGGAGGTCATCGGTGCCGCCGGCGTGTGGGACTCGATCAACGACACCGTCAAGGAGGTCGTGGACGAGCCCGGCACGGCCGACTTCGACATCAAGGACTACGTCGGCACCGACCGCGTCCTCGGCTTCACCATGCTGGTGGCCGCCGTCGACGTCGTCCTGATGACCGCGATCGCCACGCTCGGCGCGTTCCTGTACAACATGTCCGCCGCCCTGCTCGGCGGCATCGAGGTCACCCTCGCCGAGGACCACTGACCGGACGCCGCGCTCCCGCTAGCGGCGCGATACCGATTGGGAGCGCCCACCGGCGTGTGGGATAAAGTTCCGCAGTCGCAGCGCAGCACACGGGCCTATAGCTCAGACGGTTAGAGCGCTTCCCTGATAAGGAAGAGGTCACAGGTTCAAGTCCTGTTAGGCCCACTCACGACGAAGACACGGAGTTCCCATGAAGAAGCTGGTCCTGCTCGCCCTGGCCGCAGCCGGCGCCGTCGTCGCCCGCAAGAAGCTCGCCGACGGCAAGGCCGAGCAGGCGCTCTGGGCCGAGGCCACGGACGCCGTCCGCTCCTCGCACTGAGGCACCTGCCTCGCGGCACGCAGCACCCATCCGGGGCCTTGGCGCAATTGGTAGCGCACCTGCTTTGCAAGCAGGGGGTTAGGGGTTCGAGTCCCCTAGGCTCCACCAGGAGAAACCGCAGGTCAGCCTGCGGTTTTTTCCGATTTCTGTCTATCCCCTTGCTTGATTTTGTCTGTGCTTGGGGGACTGGTGGGGGAAGCGATCGACTAGCGCTGAGGTCGTCGACGCGTTCTGCCCGCCGCACGGTGCCGGCACGTGAACTCTCCATCGCGGGGTGGGCGCGTCGTTGTCGACCGCTCACTGATGGAGGAGCATGTGCTGGGCGGGTGCCGCACCCGATCGCCAGGTCTGTGGCGCGGCGCTGGCACGGGGACGTCGTCATCGTGCCCACCGCCCGCGGAGCGCACGTGCGGCTCACCCTGCCGGCGATGTGACGGATCGGTCTCGTCCACCACGGGGCTCCAGTCCGAGCGCAGTCGCCAGCGAGAGCACGACGACGAGGCCGAGCAGCAGTCCGCCGAGGACGTCGGTCGGGAAGTGACGTCCGAGCAGGACCCGGTCGGCACCCACCACCAGGACCAGCGATGCGCCGAGGCCTGCTGTCACCGCTGGTAGGAGCGGCCGCTGGCGCCGCTCGCTGGTCAGCGCGAGCGCAACAACGAGGAGCGCGGCGGTCAGGGCGGTGATCGACGATGCGTGACCCGAGGGGAACGATGCAGTGCCAAGGGCGTGGGGTGCCTCTTGCCATCCCGGCCGTGGACGGTCGAACGCGTTCTTCAGCGCACCGGTCGCCAGGGCAGTAATGATCATCGAAGCAACGACAAGGAGGGCCTCGCGTGGGGCGCGGACGAGCAGTAAAGCCGTCGCGAGGACGACGGTGTACACAGTCATCCCCTGCTGGGCAAAAGCGTCCTCGACCATGAGTAGCGCGTCGACAAGTCCGTGACTGTCGGCCCAGCCCGCCATCGACCGCCCCAACCCGTCTACGGTCTCGGTCCACCCTTGTGTGACGGCTAGGGAAGCGCTGATTTGGGGAGTTGTGTGCGTGGGTCAGGGACGTGGGCGCCCAGGTGGGCCGGTGAACGTCTGAGAACCCCTGGGATGGGCCCCTTCTGGGGCCGTTTCCGACCCTGTTGAAGGGCTTTTGGGCAGGCTGTCGCCTGGCCGTCACCCCATCAGAGCGACGGCACGGCCCCGCATCACCCAGTTCGCGGAACTGAAGAGGACGTAGAGGTGGTTGAGGTTCTTCGCGATCCCGCGGTAGCGGGTCTTGGTGAACCCGAAGTCGCGTTTGAGGATCAAGAACGGGTGCTCGACCTTCGCGCGGACCGAGGCCTGGCGTGACTCCACACGTTGGTCGTGCAGCGGCATCGCGGCGAGAGTCTTCTTGCGTGAGGCGATCCGCCACTGCACCCCGGACAGGTCGGCATCGCCGGTGACCTCGGGTCGCTTGTGGACCCCGGGATAGCCGGCATCGAGATAGACCACACCGTCACCGATCCGCCCCATCACCGGACGCCGGACCAGTGCCCAGACCTGGGTCACGTCAGCGACGTTCGCGCTGGTCACCGCCAGGGAGTGGACGTACCCGGTCCCGGCGTCGGCACCGATGTGGGCCTTCATCCCGAAGTACCACTGGTTCCCCTTCTGGGTCTGACGCATCTCCGGGTCCCGGGTCCCCGAGGCGTTCTTCGTCGAGGTCGGTGCCGCGATGATCGTGGCGTCGATGATGCTGCCGCCGCGCATGATCCATCCCTGAGCCTCGAAGATCTCGTTCTGAGCCGCGAACAGCTTCTCCCCGAGCTGGTGCTTCTCCAGCAGGTGGCGGAAGTGGAGCAGCGTGGTCGCGTCGGGGACCTGCTCGAGGGCGAAGTCCAGACCCATGAACGACCGCATCGCATAGGAGTCGTAGATCGCATCCTCCACGCCCTCATCAGAGAGCGAGAACCATGCCTGGAGCAGATACATCCGCAGCATCGTTTCCAGCGGCTTCGGCTTGCGACCCTTCTTCCCCGCCCTGTTCTGGTCGAAGTAGAACGGCTCGATCACCGCCACCCACACCGCCCACGGGATCGTGGCATCCATCTGGGCCAAGAACTGCTCACGGCGCGAGACCCGCCGCCGGTTCCCGTACTCGACATCAGTGAACGACGGCTGGCTCTCACGCATGAACCCATCATTTCGCGGGCTCACGAACACCACCGAGCCGCCACCCCGCACACCCGAGAAAATCAGCGCTTCCCTAGCGACCGTCACGAAACCACGCAAGCGTCCAACGGCTTCCCTCGCGAAGCCATGGACCTCACCACACGGTGGTTGAGGAGGTCGCGCTAGCGACCGTCTCGAAACAGTGAGGATGTACCTACCCAGTCCCGGGGTCTGACCTCTCTCGAAACTGACGTCGTGTGTGGACTGTCTTTCACGTGGACCTGTCGGCCCCGGGGCTGGGTGCTCGACCCCCTTTGATGTCCAGGCCGGGCGGGTGTGACCTCATAGGACCCTGAACAGTGTTCTCATCACTGTTTTGTCCGCCCGACCTGGTTGGTCATCTTTCGTCCCATAACCAAGCGAAAGAGACAGCACCCAGGATGACAACCACACGACCGATCCCACAACACCCGCACCCCGGCAGCGGGCCCAGCAACCCAACGGTGGGGGTGCTCGGTGTTGATACCCACCAGCTGACCCACACCGCCGCGGTGATCGACACCCACCACCGCCGGCTGGGCCACCAGGAGTTCCCCGCGACCGCCGACGGGTACCGGCAGCTCCTCGGGTGGGCCACCACCCACGCCACGATCACCAAGGTCGGGGTCGAGTCCACCGGGTCCTACGGGGCCGGGCTGACCCGCTACCTCCTCGCGGTCGGTGCCGATGTCCACGACGTGCAACGCCCCGAGAAGGCCACCCGGGTCAAGGAAGGCAAGTCCGACCCCGTCGATGCCTACAGCGCCGCGGAGCAGACCCTGACCGGGCGCGCGAACGGCCGCCCGAAGATCAAGACCGGGATAGTTGAGGCGATCCGGACCGTGAAGGTCCCCCGCGACGCCGCGGTGAAGAACCGCACCGCGGCCTACAGCCAGATGCGTGACCTGATCACCAGCGCCCCGAGCAGCATCCACGACGACCTGATCACCCTGACCAGCCGCCAACGCCTCACCAAAGCCCTGGCGATGCGTCCCGACCCCACCCACCTCGCCGACCCCGCCCACGCGACCCGCCACGCGTTGCGTGCCCTGGCCCGACGGATCAAGGCCCTCGACACCGAGATCGCCGAGGCCGACAAGATCCTCACCCGCCTGACCAAGCAGGCCTGCCCCAGCCTCCTCGCGATGCGGCAGGTCGGCCCCCAGACCGCAGCCCAGCTCGCGATCACCGCCGGGGAGAACATCGACCGGATGACCTCCGAGGCCACCTTCGCCAAGCTCACCGGAGTCGCGCCCCTGCCCGCGTCCTCAGGCAAGACCAACACCGGCACCGGCTCAACCGCGGCGGGGACCGCCAAGCCAACTCAGCGCTCTACATGATCATCGTCGGACGCATGAAGAACCACCCCCAGACCCAGGCCTACGTCACACGACGACGAGCCGAAGGACTCACCAACCCCGAGATCATCCGATGCCTCAAACGACACCTCGCCCGCAGCCTCTACCACGCCCTGAGAACCGACCTCATGACCACTTGACGTCTATAGGACCGTCCCCCGAGCCGGAACGCTTCCCTCGCGAAGCCATGGACCTCACCAAGGTGTTCGAGACGCTCGCGCTAGCGACGCCTCCTCGACCCACCGTCAAGGTTAACGGCTTGCCTCGCGACGCCTGGACCTCACCACACGGTGGTTGAGGAGGTCGCGCTAGCGACCGTCTCGAAACCGCCGAGCCGGGGCCTCCCTCGCGAAGCCATGGACCTCACCAGGTTTCGAGACGCTCCCTAGCGGGAGCTCCTCAACCACCGTTCTCGCGCGGGAGCTCCCCGACCTCCACCCAGCCAGGTCGGTACGCCTTCCCTCGCGAAGCCATGGACCTCACCACACGCTGGTTGAGGAGGTCGCGCTAGCGACCGTCTCGAAACCACGCACGGTGCACGGCTTCTCTCGCGAAGCCATGGACCTCACCACACGGTGGTTGAGGAGGTCGCGCTAGCGACCGTCTCGAAACCGCCGAGCCGGAGGGCCTCTCTTCCGAAGCCATGGACCTCACCAGGTTTCGAGACGCTCCCTAGCGGGGCTCCTCCACCACCTCGTCCTCGCGCGGGAGCTCCTCACCACCGTCCACGCGCGGGGGAGCTCCTCGCTCCCCGTGCGGGTCAGCCGAGGAGCCGGGTGCGCCCGTGCTGCTCCAGCTCGGCGGCGAGCCGCGCGACGCCGGCCGCGTCGAGGACGGCGTACTCGCTCGTCCGCCCGACGCGCACCCAGACGTCGTCCGCGAGCCAGGCGGCGCGACGCAGCGGGCCCTTGTTGACCTTGCCGCTGCCGGTGAGCGGCACCGCGTCGACGAGACGCAGGAACGACGGCCACCACTTCGCGCCCAGGTCGGGCTGGTCGGCGAGCCAGCGCCCGAACGCCGGCACGTCGAGGTCGCCCGGCGGCGGCTCGAGCGCGCACATCACCCGGTCGCCGGTGACGGGGTCGGGCACGGCGTAGACCGGGGCGGCGGCGACGTCCGGGTGCCGCTGCAGCACGCGCTCGACCTGGGCGGCGGCGAAGTTCTCGGAGTCGACCCGCAGCCAGTCCGAGGAGCGGCCGGCGAACCAGAAGAATCCGGCCTCGTCGCGGTACCCGAGGTCGCCGGACCAGAAGTCGTCGCCGCGCACGCGCTCGGCCATGGCCTCGGGGTTCTCGTAGTAGCCCTCGAAGGTGTGCGCGAGCCCGACCGCGACGATCTGGCCGACCGCGCCGGGCGCGGCACTCCTCACCGGTGTCCTCGTCGAGGATGCGGACGTCGAGCCCGCCGGCCGGCAGGCCGAGCGACCCGGGCGGGCTGTCCGGGGTCCGCTTGATCCGGAAGACGCCCTCGCTGAGCCCGTAGCCCTCGTGCACCCCGCACCCGAACCGCTCGGCGAAGCGCGCGCAGTCGGCGGTCGGACGCCTCGGTGCCGAAGGCCAGCTCGAGCGTGCTGGTCGCGTCGCGCGGGTCGCGTCGGTGGCGAGCACGTAGGACAGGGCGCGGCCGACGTAGTTCACGTACGTCGCGCCGAACCGGTGGACGTCGGCGCTGAAGCCGCTGGCCGAGAACCGCCGCGCCAGCCCGATCGTCGCGCCGGTCGCCATGGCGGGCACGAGGTTCATCATCACCGCGTTCCCGTGGAACAGCGGCATGCACAGGTAGGTCGTGCTCGCGCGGGTGAGCCGTACCCGCTCGGCGAGCACCGTCGGCGAGCCGCGCGAGCCGCCCCTGGCTGACGATGACCGCCTTCGGCGACCGGTCGAGCCCGAGCTGAACAGCAGGAACGCGAGGTCGTCGGACGCCGGTGCCGCGCGGGCAGGGCCGCGCCGCGGTGGGGCGCGAGCAGGTCGGCGTACGCGGGGTCGTCGACGTCGAGCACCGGGACGTCGGCCGCCCCGACCAGGTGCCGCCAGCGCGACTCGGTGACCACCAGGTCGACGTCGGCGTGCGCCATGTCGTCGGCGACCTCGGACGCCGTCCGGCTGGAGTTGATGCCGACGACGGTCGCGCCGGCGAGGGCCGCGCCGCCGATCCAGAAGACGAAGTCGGGCACGTTGTCGAGCAGGACGCCGACGTGCACCTGCCGGCCCTCAGGCCGCGGACGAGGACCCGAGCAGCGACGCGCGGTCGGCGGCCTCCTGGACGACCTCGCCCCACGTCCAGCGGCTGTCACCGAACAGCAGCCCGGGGTGGTCGTCGCCGACGCGCGACCGGACGACGTCCGCCAGCGTCTCGAAGGGCACCTACCGGAGGATGCCACCTCGTAACGGGAGCGAGCGCGACGAACCGCCCACCCACACGGGGTACCGGCCCGGCGTCACCGCCCAGCCGTCGCGCCGCGTCGACCACTGCGAGAACGCGCGTTGGCCGAGCCGCACGGTGACGACCTTGGACCCGCCTGGCCGAGGAACACGCGTTGGTAGCCCTTCAGCTGCTTCGGCGGCTCGCCCGCGCGCTCGGGGGCGCCGGCGTACACCTGGGCCACCTCGGCGCCGGCCCGCCGACCGACGTTGCGGAGCGTGAACGTGACCGTGGCGCCGGTGCCCTGCGGCGTGACCCGCAGCCGGGAGTAGCGGAACTTGGTGTACGAGAGCCCGTGCCCGAACGGGAACAGCGGCGTGATGCGGCGCTGGTCGAACCAGCGGTAGCCGACGAGCAGGCCCTCGGTGTAGCGCACGACGCGCTTGACGCCCGGGTACTGCTCCGGGGTGCGGACGGGGAGGTCCCTCAGCCTCTTCGGGAAGGTCTGCGGCAGCTTGCCCGACGGGTTCACGTCGCCGTAGAGCAGCCGGGCGAGCGCCTCGCCGTTCTGCTGCCCGGGGTACCAGGTCTCCAGCACCGCGTCGACCTCGCTCAGCCACGGCATCTCGACCGGGCCGGCCGTGTTGAGCACCACGACCGTGTTCGGGTTCACCGCGGCGACGGCCGCGATCAGGGCGTCCTGGTCGACCGGCGACTCGCCGCAGCTGAAGAAGAGGATCGAGTTGCAGATGCCGAACCGCAGCCTCAGGTCGGGCTTGTCGCGCATCTCGACGCTGTAGTCGGCCGCGACGACCACCGCCACGTCGGACGCCGCAGCCGCCGCGACGGCGTCCGCCGTCAGCGTCCCGTCGGCCGGCACGACCACGTCACCCGCGGCGGCCGCCCGCGCCGTGATGCCCTCGAGCGGGCCACCACCTGAACGGTGCCGGGCATGTTGACCTTGGAGGAGCCGCCGCCGTTGTAGGTGACCTGCGCCCCGGCCGGGTGGACGGCGTCCCGATGACGGCGATCGTGTGGCCGCCGGCGCCCGGCAGCGGCAGCGCGCCGCGTGTTCTTCAGGAGCACCGAGCCCTGCTCGGAGACGCGTCGCGCGACGGCCCGGCGCGCGTCCGACGTCGACACCGTCGCGAAGGCCTCGGGCTGGGTCGCGACCGGGTTGTCGAAGAGCCCGTGGGCGAACATCGTGCGGGTGATGCGGTGCACCATCTGGTCGAGCCGCCACCTCGGCACGTCGCCGTCGGCGACGGCCGCGAGCATCGGGTCGCCGAAGTACTTGCCCTCGAACGAGGTCGCGGCCATCTCGAGGTCGAGCCCGGCGTTGGCTGCTTTCGCGGTGCTGTGGGTCGCGTTCCAGTCGGAGACGACGAAGCCCTTGAAACCCCAGTCCCGGCGGAGGATCTCCGTCATGAACCGCTCGTTCTCGCAGGCCCAGGTGCCACCGATCTTGTTGTAGGAGCACATCACCGAGCCGACGTGGCCGCGCTTCACCACGGCCTCCATCGCCGGCAGGTAGATCTCGCGCAGGGCGCGGTCGCCGACCTCGGACGACGCGACATCCGGTCGGTCTCCTGCTGGTTGAGCG
>CAWHNR010000026.1:0-53481 GCA_963830575.1 uncultured Actinomycetota bacterium | reverse complement strand
CGAGCAGGACAAGGCCGCCGCCAACAGCCAGGGCTAGCCGTCGGACCCGTCGGACCCGTCGAGGTCGGGCTCGAGCTCGGCGATCCGACGGCGCACCTGCTCGGGGTCGATGCGGCGCTCGCGCACGACGTCGTCGTACCACTCCAGCAGCTCGCGCTGGTAGCCCGGATCGGCCTGCAGCTGGCGCCGCGTGATGGTGCCGTCGCGGTAGTCCCAGATGCGCGAGCGCAGCTCGGCGTCGCGGGTGCGGTCGTGCATCGCCACGACCGAGGCGGTGAAGGCCGCGCGGGTCTCGGGGGAGTCGTCCCTCGTCACGTCGTCGCCCTCAGACCTTCGGGCCGTCGACGTCGACGTCGAGCGTCGGCAGCTCGGGCCAGTCCAGGGAGGAGAAGCGGGTGAGCTGCGCGAAGCCGGCCACCACGGCCTGGCACGCGGCGAGCATCAGCTTGAACTGGGCCCACAGCAGCTTGACGACGCCCAGCAGCTTGGAGAGCAGGGCGCCGGAGACGCCCTCGAGCACGCTCATGATGCCGTCACCCAGGTTGTCCGGGCTGGCCAGCAGCCCGGCGACCTCGTCGATGGCGTCCTTGATCGTGGTGACCACCCCGGAGACCGCCATGGTCTCGGCACGGACCCGCTGACAGGTCTTGTTCAGGGCGGTCGAGTGGTCGAGCACGGCCTCCTTGTAGGAGACGAACCAGTCGACCGCGGCGTCGGCGGCGTTGCCCCGCCAGGCGTCGGCGAGGGCGTAGCGCACGCCGCTGGTGTCGGAGGCGACGCGCGACCAGTAGCTGCGGCACTGGTCGAGCGCGCCCACCGCGTAGCCGATCGAGGTCCAGTCGCCGTCGAGCTCGTCCATCAGCTTCTCGATCGGGTTGTCGATGCCGACCTTGCCCAGCGCGGCGCCGACCCACTTGAACCCGATGATGCTGTCGGCGGTCTCCTGGATCTCCGACCACTGCTTGTAGTCGGCGAAGTTGCCGTCCATCTGCGACTCGCTCACCAGGTCGGTGAGGGCTCCCTGGTCGATCGAGACGTCGGCGTCGCCGGAGTAGTAGTAGCTCTCGACGTCGACCTGCTTGAGCAGGGAGTCGACGTCGGCCGCGGCGCCCTCGTCGCTCTGCTGGTAGTCGTAGGCGATCGCCTTCAGGCTGGTGCCGCAGGCGTAGAGCTGGGTCACGGCGGGGCCCAGGTTCTTGTAGCCGTTGAGCAGGTCGGTCCGGATCCCGGTGATCTCGGCGGCGATCAGCCGGTAGCTCGAGCCGCCGTCCCCGGCCCGCACGTAGGCCTCGACGTAGGCGTCCGCCGCCGACACCGTCGCGCCGATGCGGTACATCGCGTCGCCTGCGGCGTCGAGCACCTCCGGCTGGACCGAGAACCCCACGACGACCACCTTCCCGGCCGTCCTCGTGACGGGCCCGGGAGAGACCTTCCCACCCGTCGGCCCGGCTGAACCTCTCCGGCGGGGCCGGTCAGCGGCGCGGCTGGGCCGGGTTGGTCGGGTCGCCCTGCGAGGGCGGGTTGGTCGCCGGACCCTCCTGCTGCGACGCCGAGCCGAGCGAGCCGCTCTGCTCGCCGCCGGGCGCCTCCGAGGCCAGGGCCATCGGGTCGCCCTCGCTGAGCGGGGCGCCGTCGCGCACGTCGGCCAGGCGCTTCTCGAGCACCTGCACGACCGGCAGCCGGTCGCCGTGGGCGCGCTCGTAGGCCAGGAGCGTCTCGAGCGCGGACGCGTCGAGGCTGCGGACGCGGTGCGCCAGTCCGCCCACGGGCAGGTGGTCGTAGTCGGGCAGGGGCAGCTCGTCGTGGTGCGGTACGTCGGTCACGTGAGGGTCCTTCCGGTGATGGATCAGATGGAGACGGGCTTGCCGCCGGTCACGGCGAGCACCTCGCCGGTGATGTAGCCGGCCTCGTCGGAGGCCAGGAACACGTACGCCGGCGCGAGCTCGGCCGGCTGGCCGGCGCGGCCCAGCGGCGTCGACTCGCCGAACGACTCGACCTGGTCCTCGGGCATGGTCGCGGGGATGAGCGGGGTCCAGATCGGCCCCGGCGCCACCGCGTTGACGCGGATGCCCTCGCCCCCGAGCGCCTCGGCGAGGCCGCGGGTGAAGTTCACGATCGCGGCCTTGGTCATCGCGTAGTCGAGCAGCGGCGGCGAGGGCGAGGACGCCTGCACCGAGGAGGTGTTGATGATGCTGGCGCCGGGCTGCAGGTGGGGCAGCGCCCGCTGGCACAGCCAGACCATCGCGTAGAGGTTGGTGCGGACCACCCGGTCGAGCTGCTCGGTCGTGATGTCCGCGAGCCCGCCGGGCTGGGCCATCTGGTGGGCCGCGTTGTTGACGAGGACGTCGAGCCGGCCGAGCTCCTGCACGGTGCGGGTGACGACCTCGGAGCAGAAGTCCTCGTCACGCACGTCGCCGGGGAGGAGCAGGGCGCGCCGGCCGGCGTCCTCGACCCAGGCGGCGGTGCGCTCGGCGTCCTCCTGCTCGTCGGGCAGGTAGACCAGGGCCACGTCGGCGCCCTCGCGGGCGTAGGCGATCGCGACCGCCCGGCCGATCCCGGAGTCGCCACCGGTGACGAGGGCGACCCGGTCGGTGAGCCGGGCGTGCCCGACGTACGACTCCTCGCCGTGGTCGGGCTCGTCACCCATCCGCGAGGTCACCGAGCCGGGGTCCCCGGGGCGGGGGAGCTGCTCGTCCTGGGTGTCCGGGTGCTCGTGCTGGGTGCGGGGGTCGTCGCCGCTCACGACGCCTGGTCCCAGCGCAGCAGGCCGACGGCCGGCTGGCCGCCGAGGGTGGCGGCCGGCAGCACGGCGACGTGGGCGGCGGTGGCGGCGGCTGCGGCGACCAGGGCCAGGTCGGCGCGCAGCGGCTCCTGCGCGCCGGTGCCGCCGAGCACGAGACCGCGGTGCCGGCGCGGGTCGAGCTCGACGTCCTCGACGCTGGCGGGGTCGAGCACGAGGGTGTCGACCTGCCCGCGCACGAACGCCTCCGCGACCTCGTCCATACCCGTGGCCACGGCGCGGCCCTGACCGGTGCGCTCCCGCACCTCGTGCACGAGCGCCGTGCGCCGGCGTACGACGACGCCGAGCAGGGCCTCGCGGACCGCCTGCTGCAGCACCTCGTCGCCACCGTCGGCCGCGCGGGTGCCGGTCTCGAGCTCGACGAGCTCCACGGGCAGGTCGCCGAGCGCCTCGACGACGCGGGGGCGGCTCTGCGGGTCGCCGGCGAGCAGCACCAGGCCGGGGCCGGTGCGCACGTGGTGGGTGATCCGCTCGGCGACGGCGCGGGCGTTCTCCTCCCAGACGTTCTCGGTGACGTGCTGGTAGCGCAGCGCCGACCAGCCCCCGACCGGCGTGTGGTGCACGAACTGCGTCTCGCCGCCGGCGCTCTCGGACTCGACGGCCTCCGGCACGTCGGAGTCCATCAGCGACACGTCGCCGCCGACGTGGTCGACGACCGCGAGGACGAACCGCACGGTGCTGTCGCGGTGGGCGACCCAGGCGGTCAGGTCGGGCAGCGGCGCCCAGGTCGCGGTCGAGCGGTCGGCGCGGAAGCCGGCGGTCTCGTCGAGGAGCACGCCCTCGGCGCCGGCCACGACGAGGCGGGCGACGGGGCTCGGGTGCGACAGCGGCTCGGCGAGGCGCTCGCGCACCGCCTCCACGACCGCGGGGTCGGCGCCCTGCTCGGTGAGGCGGTCGACGGCGTCGCGGACGCGCAGCTCGTGCTCGTGCGCGCCGTTCTCGCTGTCGCGGGAGACGTCGACGAGCGCGGTCGCGAAGGGGCCGGGGTGCTGGTAGAGGTCCTGGAGTCCGGAGGTGTCCACGAGGCCCGGTGCCCCGACCGGCGGCGGTCTACCGGGGTGGGTCAGGCGCGGAGCCAGGCCAGGGTCGTGGCCAGCTGCTCCTCGGGGTCGGCGGCGGGGCCGGTGCCGTCGTCGAGGCGCACCTCGGCGCCCCGCAGGCGCGCGGCCAGCCAGCGGGTGTGGGCCACCGGCGCCTGGTCACCCGAGCGGTGGGTCAGCAGCACCGGCGCGGCGATGGAGGACAGGTTGAAGCCCCACGGCCGCGCGAGCGCGAACGTGTCGTCGACGGCGCCGGCGACGCCCTGCAGCGCCTGCTCGCGCACGATCAGCCGGAACCGCTCGGCCACGTCGGGCCGCCCCAGGAACGCGCGGTCGCGGTCGGTGACGGCGTCGCCGCGCACCGACGCGGGGTCGGCGGTGAGGGCCGCGGCCATCAGGTCCTGCTGCTCCTGGCGCTCGCGTACGACGCGGATCTCGCCCTCGGCGACCCAGCGCAGCTCGGCGTCACCCCCGGGCAGGTCGGCGGCCCAGTCGCGGCGCTGCATGCCGCCCGGGCCGACCGGGGCCGGGCTGGCCTCGGCGGCCACCCGCGCGACGCGGCCGGGCAGCAGGGCCGCGCAGGCCAGGGCGTGCGGTCCGCCGCCGGCGCTGCCGAGCACGCGCGAACGTCTCGAGGCCCGAGGTGGTCGGCGACCGCGAGCACGTCGGCGGCCTCCGCGGCCACCGAGCGGCCGCGGCGTCGCGTCGACCACCCGTAGCCGGCCCGGTCGGTGGTCACGTAGCGCACCCCGGCGCGCGCGTAGACGTCGTCGTCGGGCCAGCGCGACAGCCGGCAGCCGGGGGTGCCGTGCAGCCCGATCACGGGGACGCCGGCGGGGTCGCCGCCGTCGAGGTAGGCCACCTCGCGCCCGTCGGGGGTGGGGGCGACCGGGGGGCGCTCGGGTGCGGTGCTCATGCGAGGTCCTCCAGGACGCCGGCGAGCGCCGGCCTCGTCGCCGTCGGCGACGAACGCGGTGCGGTGGCCGCAGGCGGCGTCGACCATGACCTGCGGCCCGTCGGCCGCGGCGGGGAGCGGGCGTCGCCCAGCGTAGCACCCGGGTGCCCGGCTCGGCGAAGACCGAGAGGTGCAGCGCCGACCCGGACAGCCCGGCCAGCACCTCGGCCCCGCGCACCGCCGCCACCTGCTCGGCGATCGCGAGCGTCTCGGGGTGCACCACCGCGAACCCGGCCGCGGCGAACGCCGCGTCGAGGCGCAGGTCGCGCTCGGCGTCGGTGCGGGCGCGCTCCGGCCGGTGGCGTCGGCGTGGAAGCGGGTGCGGGAGAGGTAGACGCGCGGTCGGGGCCCGGCGCCCGACCGCGGCCGAGACCCGCCGCCACAGGTGCACGGCCTCGGGCCGCGCCCACCGCTTGAGCAGCACCGGCCGCGCCGGCACCAGCAGCCGCTCGACCCGCAGCGCCCGGCCGTGCACGATGCGCAGCCCGGCCGGGTCGTGGCCGGCGAGCGGCACGAGGTCGTGCTGCCAGGGCGCCAGCGTCGGGGTCTGCAGCCGGGCGCCGGCGGCGGCGCCGCACCGCCGCGGGCGGGCCGGTGGGCCAGGACCCCGGCCAGCGGTGGCAGCCCGGCCGGGTCGGGCCACAGGTTGGGCAGGTGCTCGAGCAGGAAGTGGCCGAAGTGGCCGGCCCAGTGGCCGGCGTACAGCCAGGTGCCGTCGAGGCGGCGCGCGTCCTCGGGGAGCGCGACCTCGTCGGGGTCGGCGGCGACCGGGTTGAGCGGGTCGCCGTGCCAGCGCCGCTGCGAGGCGCGCACCAGCCGGCCCTCGCCGTCGTGCACGGCGCCGCGGATCCAGCGCTGCGGGCCGACCTCGGCGCGCAGCGGTCCGTGCGCGAACGGCGTCACCACCGCCTCGTCGACCGTCACGAGCTCGACGGGGTCGCCGGTCGGCTCGTGCTCGGCCCGCGCCAGTGACCACACCATGCGCCGGACCCTAGCCAGGACCGTCGCGCCTCCGTTAGCGTGACAGGGTGTCGCAGACAACGAGTCCCGCCGCCGGCTGATCCGCGCCCGCCGGCCGCAGCTGCCCGTGCCGACCCCCTCCGTGCGCACCGGCAGCGGCGAGCCGCTGCTGCTGATCCACCCGTTCACCACCTCGCACGACGTCTGGGCCGACGTGATCCCGACCCTCGCCCAGGAGTACGACGTCGTCGCCGCGACCCTGCCCGGCCACTGGGGCGGCCCGCCGCTGCGGCGGCGCGAGGTCTCGCTGGCGGCGTACGCCGACGGGGTCGAGGCCCTGCTCGACGAGCTCGGCTGGGACACCTGCCCACGTCGCCGGCAACTCGATCGGCGGCTGGCTCTCCCTCGAGCTCGCCCGCCGCGGCCGCGCCCGCAGCGTCACCGCGATCGCCCCGGCCGGCAGCTGGACGCCGCTGGTCGCGCGAGGAGATCGTCGTCGGCGCCAAGTTCCTCGGCCTCTACGCCGTCGCGATGCTCGGCCACGCTGCTCGGCGAGCACGCCACCCGGCGTCGCCCCGCTGCGTCCGCTCGTGCTCAAGATCGTCAGCCACCACCCGCGGCCGGGTCGCCCGCGAGCGCGCCGACAACTTCGTGCGCGCCGCCTCGCACTGCCCGTCGTTCTTCCCGTTCATCGTCTCGCGAGCTGCGCGGCGCCGGCGCCGCTCGACGTCGCCGGCCTCGACGAGCAGGTGCCGGTGCGGCTGGTGCTGTGCGAGAAGGACCTGCTGCTCCCGCCCGACGCGCTACGGCACGCCCTACGCCGAGGCCATGCCGGGCTGCCGACGTCGTCGTGCTCGACGGCATCGGCCACATCCCGATGTTCGAGGCCCCCGACCTCGTCGCCGAGACGATCCTCGAGCACGTGCGCGCCCACCCGGCTCGCCGCCCGGCACGCCGACACCGCCTGACCCGCTACGCTGGTCGAGGAGGTCGCTCTGCGACCGTCACGAGACCACTCCGGCTCGCAGGTCACGGCTCCTCAGACTGCGGGTGGCCGCGCGCGTATCAGGCCGGGTCTCGGCGTCAAGGCGCTCGCTTCGCTCGCCCGCTTCGCGGCGCCTGCGGCGGCCTTGACCCCGAGCCTCTCCCGGCCTGATGCGCGGCGCTCAGCGGCGGTCGCAGCCCTCCTTCGTCGGGCGCGCCGCCGCTGGATGCGCGGCCACCCCCCCACGTCTGGTCCCAAACGACGCTCCGGACCCCGGTTTCGGTGTCGTTTGTGACCAATCGGCGGGGTCTGGTGCTGCGTCATACGAAGTGGTCGCTCGGGGCGGGCGGCGGTGAGGGAGCGACCGTTGCTGCGCTACCGAAGGTCGCCAGGTCACCGCCGCCCGGCCGGGACCGTCCCTCCAGCCACACGAGCACCTGCTGTCGGGCAAGACCTACTCATGTCCGGCAACATCTCGCCGGACAAGTAGAGGAGTAGCCGGACAAGTCAGGCGGTGGCCGCGCAGTCGGCGGCGGCGCGCCGAGGAACGAGGCTGCGCCTGCCGTCGAGCGCCGCTCATCGGGCCGGGAGAGGCTCGGGGTCAAGGACGCCGCAGGCGGCCGCGCAGCGGGCGCCGCAGGCGATCCTTGACGCCGAGACCCGGTCCGATAGGCGCGCGGCCACCGAGTCGAGGAGCCGTGATGAGCGGTTGAGCGTGGTCTCGTGACGGTCGCGGGGCGACCTCCTCGACCAGCGTGGGGCGGTCCGGAATCACCTCCCCGCCCGCCTCACCCCTTTGCACACCTGGCGGCTGGACCATTTCTAGAACGTGTTCTAGTCTGGTCGGGACCCAGCACCAGGAGGAACCATGTCCCAGGCCGTTCTCGATGGCGTTCGTGATCTGCTCCCCGGCCTGCGGGAGCGCGCCGACGAGACCGAGCGACTCCGCGTCGTCCCCGAGTCCTCCATCAAGGAGCTCGAGGAGACCGGTTTCTTCAAGCTGCTGCAGCCCAAGCGCTTCGACGGCTACGAGTCCGACCCGCATCGACTTCTACACCGCCGTGCGCGACATCGCCGGCGCGTGCGGCTCGACCGGCTGGGTCTCCAGCGTCGTCGGCGTGCACCCCTGGCAGGTCGCCCTCTTCTCCGACGAGGCGCAGCAGGCGGTGTGGGGCGAGGACACCAACACCCGGCTGAGCTCGTCGTACGCCCCGACCGGCAAGGCGACCGTCGCCGAGGGCGGCTACCAGCTGTCGGGCAAGTGGAGCTTCTCCTCCGGCTGCGACCACTGCTCGTGGGTGCTGCTCGGCGGACTGGTGTTCAACGCCGAGGGCCAGGTCGTCGACTTCAAGACGTTCATGGTGCCGCGCGACAAGTACACGATCGTCGACGTCTGGCACATGGTCGGCCTGGCCGGCACCGGCTCCAACGACATCGTCGTCGACGACGTGTTCATCCCCGAGGCGTTCACGCTCAGCATGGGCGAGACCGGCCAGTGCCGTGGCCCGGGCCAGGAGCAGAACCCCTCCGACCTCTACAAGCTGCCGTTCCACTCGATCTTCACCGGCACCATCACCACCCCGATCATCGGCATGGCGATGGGCGCCTACGCCGAGCACGTCGAGATGCAGCAGAAGCGCTCGCGCGCCGCCTACCTCGGCGAGAAGGCCTCGCTCGACCCGTTCGCCGCCGTCCGCATCGCCAAGGCGTCCTCCGAGATCGACGCCGCCTGGGCGCTGCTGGTCAACAACATCCGCGAGGAGCAGTCCTACGTCGCCAAGGGCGAGAAGATCCCGCTCCGCTCGCGGCTGAAGGTCCGCCGCGACCAGGTGCTCGGCAGCCAGCGCGCGATCGACGCCATCGACGCGCTGTTCGAGGCCTCCGGCGGCCGCGCGCTGGCCAACGGCACCTACCTGCAGCGCGCCTGGCGCGACGCCCACGCCGGTCGCGTCCACGCCGCCAACGACCCCGAGCGCGCCCTGCAGATGTTCGGCGCCCACGAGTTCGGCCACAAGGTCGACCCCGGGATGTACTGAGTTGTCGCCCACCAAGGAAGACGTGCGCCGCTCCGCCCAGGACACGTCGCGCGGCGAGGCCGGGCCTCACCCTCAACTACTACGAGGCGGGCGAGGCCGACCGACGTCGGCGCGGGGCTGCCGCTGGTCATGCTGCACGGCGGTGGCCCGGGCGCCAGCGCCTGGACCAACTTCGGCCCGGCGCTGCCGCACTTCGCGGCGTCGTTCCGCACCCTGCTGGTCGACCAGCCCGGCTTCGGCGGCTCCGACAAGCCGCCGGTGGTCGGCAACTTCTACCGCCACGCCGCCGACCACGTCGTCGCCCTGCTCGACGAGCTCGGCATCGACAAGGTCCACCTGCTCGGCAACAGCCTCGGCGGCGGCACGGCGATGCGCCTCGCGCTGACCCACCCCGACCGCGTCGGCCGGCTGGTGCTGATGGGCCCGGGCGGGCTGAGCCTCAACCTGTTCCACGCCGACCCCACCGAGGGCGTGCAGCGGCTCGATGGACTTCGGCGCCGACCCGACCCGCGAGAAGCTGCGCGCGTTCATCTCCACCATGGTCGTCAACCAGTCGCTCGTCACCGACGAGCTCGTCGAGGAGCGCTTCGCCGACGCCACCGCGCCCGGCGCCCAGGAGGCGATGCGCTCGATGGGCATGAGCTTCTGGAACCCCGAGACCGCCGAGGACGGCATGCTCTGGCGCGAGGCCCACCGGCTGCGCAAGCACACCCTGCTCACCTGGGGCCGCGAGGACCGCGTCAACCCGCTCGACGGCGCCATGGTCGCCCTCAAGCTGATCCCGAAGGCGTCGCTGCACGTCTTCCCGAACTGTGGGCACTGGGCCCAGATCGAGGCGGCCGCCGAGTTCGCCGAGATCACGACGGCCTTCCTGGCCCGCCACGTCGAGAGCGAAGTCCGGAGTGCGCATGACGATCGACATCAAGTCGCATGGGCTACGTCCGCGTCGCCTCCACCGACCTCGACGGCGTGGGCGACGTTCGCCGGCAAGGTCCTCGGCCTCGCCGCCGGGCGCGGACCCGAACCCGGACCACCAGTACTGGCGCATCGACCAGGTCTCGGCCCGGCTCGTGGTCTTCCCCTCCGACGTCGACCAGCTCGACTGCGTCGGCTGGGAGGTCGCCGACCCGCGCGCCCTGCAGGAGGCCCGCGAGCACCTGCAGAAGGCCGGCGTCGACTTCGAGGAGGGCACCCGCGAGGAGCTCGACGAGCGCCGCGTCCAGGAGCTCGTCCGCTTCCGCGACCCGTGGGACAACGTCTTCGAGCTGTTCCACGGCATCACCTACGAGTCGCACCCGCTCGTGACGCCGTACGCCGCGACGTTCGTCACCGGCGACCAGGGCATGGGCCACATCGTGCTGCCGGTGCTCGACGACGTCGAGGCGCTGCACTTCTACTCCGACGTGCTCGGCTTCCGGCTGCGCGACTCGATGAGCATGCCCGGCGAGTTCGTCGGCAAGGAGCCGGGCTCGAAGGTCTGGCTGCGCTTCCTCGGCGTCAACCCGCGCCACCACTCGCTCGCGTTCCTGCCGATGCCCAACGCCAGCAAGTGCGTCCACATCATGCTCGAGGTCGACGAGCTCGACCACGTCGGTCGCGCGCTGCAGCGCGTCAAGAAGCACAAGGCGCCGCTGTCGGCCACGCTCGGCCGTCACATGAACGACGAGATGGTCTCCTTCTACGTCAAGTCGCCCGGCCGGTTCGACGTCGAGTTCGGCACCGACGGCCTCACCGTCGACGACGCCCGCTGGGTCGCGCGCGAGTCGACCGCCGTCTCGTACTGGGGCCACGACTTCGGCGGCGGCCAGTAGTCACTACCGTGAGCACCGTGTCGAAGTCCGAGATCCCCGACGGCATCAGCCCCGACGCCCGCGAGACGTGGCCCAGCGCCGAGCTGATCAGCTCGTGGCTCGGCGACGTCGACTTCGACGTCGAGTGGCGCGCCGGGCGAGGGCACGACCATCCGTGGCGACGACCCCGAGGCCGTCGCCGCCGCCCGCCGCTTCCGCGACGTCCTCGGCCGCTTCGCCTCCGGCGTCACGGTGGTCACCACCGTCAGCGGCGGCGAGCCCGTCGGCATGACCTGCCAGTCGTTCTCCAGCGTCTCCCTCGACCCGCCGCTCGTGCTGTTCGTCCCCGCCAAGACCTCGCGCGCCTGGCCCCTGATGCAGCGCTCGGGCAAGTTCTGCGTGAACTTCCTCGCCGACGGGCAGGCCGAGCTGAGCAACCAGATGGCCAGCCGTGGGGAGGACAAGTTCGCAGGTGTCGACTGGACGCCGTCCGAGGCGACCGGCTCGCCGGTCCTCGGCGGGACGCTCGGGCACGTCGACTGCCAGATCCACGCCGTCCACGAGGCCGGCGACCACTACGTCGTCATCGGCAAGGTGCTCGACCTGGTGGCGCGCCGACGCCCAGGGCCCCCTGCTGTTCTTCCAGGGGAAGTACTCGACCACCGCGGAGTAGCCGGCGCGATCCACGGTCGAATCCGTGGGTCGTCTGGTGACCCACGGATTCGACCGCGGGGCGGCACGGTCACGCCGCGGCCATCATCGGCGCGGGACACCCGGGGCCACAGGCCCGGATCGTGCCGGTCCACCCGCACCTGGTCAGCACGCGGGCGACCCGACCGGCCGTGTGGCACGGGCGACGGTAGACCTGGCCCCAGCCGAGGCGGACGGACCTCCGGCCGTCCCCGGCCAGGTCGAGGTCGCGGTCCAGGTCGAGGTCGTGCTGGTCGAGGACGGCGTGGTACGTCTTGCCGTCGAGCTCGACGGTGAGGCCCCAGTCGGTGTACTCCGCGTCGCGGTACACCGTGCCTTGCCCTGTCCGTTCGACGAACTGTCGCTGCGGGGACGGGAGTCCGTGGGGTCGTTCGACGAGGGTGAGGTAGCCGTGCTCCAGGACGGAGCACGTGCCGTCGCGGATGTCGGTCAGGAGGCCGACCAGGAGCTCACGGTCGCGCACACGTCGTCTCGCCTCGAGGGCGCCGAGCAGCCGCTGGGCGCTGGTGCGACGCGAGCGCACGGCGGACGCGAAGCACTCCAGGGCGTCCATCACCTCGGTGCAGGCCGACGCCTCGTCGATCGTCGCCTCGTCGAAGCGGATGCGGGGCGGCGACTTCTGCCACTGCGTCTTCGCCGCGAGGTCGGCGATCCGGCGCACCGTCAGCCCTGTCTGGTCGTTGACGGTACGGCTGACGTCGACGGCGACCTGGATCGCGGCCTTGTCGTCGCGCCCCCTCCACCCCGGGCCGGCCTCGGCGCGCAGCGCCGAGTGGCCGACCAACGCCGCGGGCCAGACGGCCAGCACGGCCGAAGAGGCTCGCTGCACCCAGGTGAGCTCGCCGTTGTGGTCGACGAGCACCCCCTCGTACGGCTTGGAGGTGCCTGCGTTGCGTGCCATGCGGCGGAAGTCGTTCGGAGTTCCGCCGAGCGCGACGACCTGCCAGCGCGCGACGACGCCTGACTGCTGGGACCGGAGCTTCTCCAGCCGCTCGGTGTCGAGGGCCATGGGTCGATCGTCCGACTCGGCACGGGCGCGGGCAACGGCCCTTCAGGGGCCTGTGGACAACGGCCGGAGTCGAGTCCTCGCGTCACCTGACGACCCACGGGCTCGACCCTGGCCGTCCGGGGTCGTTCGACCAACCGGACCGGCCGGTGGCGACGAACAAGCCTCGTGCAGACGATCACCTTCGACAGCCACGGCACCCGCTGCGAGGCCTGGTGGGTGCCGGCGACGACGGACGCCCTGACCGGGCCGCGAGGCGCGCCGTGCGTCGTGATGGCGCACGGGTTCGGCACGACGCGCGACAGCGGGCTGCTGCCGTTCGCCGAGCGCTTCGCCGCCGCCGGCTGCCACGTGCTCGTCTTCGACTACCGCGGCTTCGGCGGGTCTGCGGGTCTGCCACGCCAGGACGTCGACCACCGGCGGCACCGCGAGGACTACCACGCCGCCGTGGCCTGGGCCCGTAGCCGGGACGACGTCGACGGTGACCGGGTGGCGCTGTGGGGGACGTCGTACTCCGGCGGCCACGTCGTGGTGGTGGCCGCCCAGGACCACCGCATCGCCGCCGTCATCAGCCAGGGCGCCGCGATGGACGGGCTCGCGATCCTCACGGGACGGGGTCGCGAGCGCGACGAGACGAGCAAGGACAAGGGCAAGGCCGGCCGGGTGGTGCGCGCGACGGCGTCCGACCTGGTGCGGGCGGTCCGCCGGGGCAAGCCGGTCACCATCCCGCTCCTCGGGGACGTCGGCTCAGGCGCCCTGATGAGCGGGCCGGGCGCGGTGGCGTTCCGGCGGCTGACCGGCCCCACCTTCCGCAACGAGATGTGCGCCCGCGGTGTCGCCCGGATCGGGCTCAACCGCCCGGTCAGGTACGCCGCACAGGTGCGCTGCCCCACGCTGCTGGTCGTGGCCGAGCACGACGAGGTGGCGCCGCCCGGTGCGATGCACGAGGCGGCCCGGTTGATGGGTGGGCGCGCCGAGGTCGCCTCCTACGACTGCACCCACTTCGCGCTCTACGAGGGTGTGGGCGACAGCGTCGAGCGTCAGGTGGGGTTCCTGCAGAGGGTGCTCGCCGAGCGGCTGTGACGACGTGGAGGTGGAGGTCGAGGAGGTCGCGCTAGCGACGTGGAGGTCGAGGAGGTCGCGCTAGCGACGTGGAGGTCGAGGAGGTCGCGCTAGCGACGTGGAGGTCGAGGAGGTCGCGCTAGCGACCGTCACGAGACCACCCGCTCCCCAGCGCATGGGGAGAGCAGCCGTGGGGCTGCGGAGGTCTCGAGACGGCCGTGACCGGCCTCCTCGACCACCACGGCCGTGACCGGCCTCCTCGACCACCAGGGCCGTGACCGGCCTCCTCGACCACCACGGCCGTGACCGGCCTCCTGACCACCACGGCCGCTCAGGGACGGACCACCGTGAAGCGGCCGGCACCGCCCGGCAGCGGGAAGAGGCCTGGCTGTGGGGCCCGGTCGGCGTAGATCCCCGGACCGGCGTAGGTGGCACTGCGGTCGCGGAGGTCGCCGGTGTCGATGGAGATGTTCCAGGTACCGGTGGGTGCGTCGTCGCCGAGGTACATGGTCCCGACCCAGAGTCCGTTGCCCTCGTCGCCACCGTTCGGTCGGCGCAGGTGCTGGGAGTCGTAGAACTTCCAGACGCCGTCCTTGCGGCGGTACAGGTTCGCGACGACGTAGTCGGGCCCCGAGGCGTCGTCCTGGATGTCGGCCTTGAGGGTGAAGGTCGTGCCCGCGGCCGGGCGCGACGACCTCGGCGTCGGGGGCGGGCACCAGGAGCTCGGCGGTGGGCGCGGCGAGGTCCGGGTTGCTGTTCACGACCTCGACGGAGGCGCCGGGCACGTGGGCCGTCCGGTTGCCGCGGTCGGTGGCCTCCAGCTCGACGTGGCCGGTGCCCGGGTCGCCGAAGGCGTGCGCCTGGTAGTAGCCCTCGTACCAGCCGTCGAGGTCCGTCCCCTCGACCCGTTCGACGTACCCGTAGCCGTACTCGGTGGCGCCGTCGTCGCGGACGAGGTGCACGGTCAGGTAGGGGAGCACCCCGGTGTCGTCGGTGAGGTGCACCCGCAGGGTGCGGCGGGGTGAGGAGTCGGTGACGTCGAAGGTGGTCGCCCGATCGTGAAGGAGTCGGCCACGGGCGGGCCCTGGTCCGGTGTGCAGCCGGTCGCGGTGACCTGCGCGGTGATCGTGCAGATGTTGTGCCCGGTGCCCCCGGAGAGCCGGTCCTCGCCGTACCCGCCGTCGAGGTCGTCGTCCCCGGACCCGCCGTAGAGGACGTCGTTGAAGTAGCCGCTGTCGAGCTCGTCGTTGCCCGGCCCGCCCCGCATCACGTTGCGGCCCTCGCCGTCGTGCAGCACGTCGTTCCCGGGCCCGCCGCTCAGCCGGTCGTTGCCCTTCGACCCGGTGAGGACGTCGTTCCCCTCGCCGCCCCGGAGGATGTCGCGGCCGTCGCCGCCGGAGAGATGGTCCTTGCCCCCGAGCCCACAGATGACGTCGGCGCCCCGGGTCCCGACGAGCTCGTCGTCACCGGAGGTGCCGACGATCGTGCACGACGGCGTGGCTGAGGCGGAGGGCGCTGCCAGGGTGGGCAGGACGGCGATGACGACGAGGGCCGACGGCGCAGCCGAGAGCGGAGAGACGGTTCACACCCCCACAACGCGCGAGGGCCCCGTCGCGTTGACACCGTCCCAGAAATGCAGACGACCCCCGCTGCGGTCACAGCGAGGGTCGAGGAGTCGGGCGAGACAGCGTCAGATGCGCGTCCGCGTCGGGCTGGCGAGCATCCCGGTGGGGTAGTCGTCGTCCTGCGCGAGGGCGTTGTCGCTGGTCTCGGCGTGGTCGTGGCTGGCGTAGGCCTCGTCGATTCCGGTCATGGGAGCAGGCTATTTGTCTTGACGTCGAGATTCTAATCCGTGCCCGTGATTCCGGTGTCGTGTCCATCACACCGCCTCGCAGCGGGGTGGCCCGTAGGCTTGCGATGTGTCAGCAGCGTGCCCCGTGCGTCCCGCTCCCGAGGTGGACCCGACGTTCCTGATGTTCGCGAGCCGCTCGACGCGCGTGCACGTCGTCCGCGGAGTGCTCGGGCTCGTGGCGCTCGTCGCCGGCATCGCGCTGGCGAACCTGAGCGGGTGGTGGCTGCTGCTCGCCGTGCTGACGCCGGTGCTGTGGCGCGGTTGCCCGACCTGCTGGGTGATGGGGCTGATCGCCACGCGGAGCCGAACCGCCCCCTGAACCCGGACCAGAAGCCGGCGTCAGAAGGCGGCGTCAGAGATCGATCAGCGCGCGGTGCTCGTGGGCCTGCCCGAACAGCTGGCCGAGGGCGTGGGCGCGCTTGAACACCAGGTGCGCGTCGTGCTCCCAGGTGATCGCGATGCCGCCGTGCAGCTGGACCGTCTCGCTCGCGAGGTGGGCGAGCGCGTCGGAGCAGTACGAGCCGGCGACGTGCGCGAGCTCGGCCGCGTTGTCGGCGTGCGAGGAGACGGCGTAGGACGCCGCCCACGAGGCCGAGCGGCACATCTCGACGAGCACCAGCATGTCGGCCATCCGGTGCTTCAGGGCCTGGAACGACCCGATGGCGCGGCCGAACTGCTCGCGGTCCTTGCTGTAGCCCACGGTCATCTCGAGGGCCCGAGCGGCGAGGCCCGTCTGGAGCGCGGCGGCGCCGACCGTGCCGACGAGCGCGGCGCGGTCGCGGGCTGCGGTGGCGTCGCCGATCGAGGTGGTCGACGCGGAGGCCAGGTCGACGCGGCCCAGGCGCAGGGTCTGGTCCATCGAGCCGACGTGCTCGCGCGACACCGAGTCGGGGTCGACCTCGACCAGGCCGTCGTCGGTCGCCGCGACCAGCACCGTCGCGGCGTCGGCGTCGAGCGCCGGCCTGCCGCTGCCGTCGAGGAACGCCGCGACCTCCCCGGCAGCGATGCGCGGGAGCAGCCGCCCCTTCGCGTCGTCGTCCGCCCCCGCCAGCAGCGCCTCGGTGGTGATGAGCGACGACAGCATCGGGGTCGGTGCGAGCGAGCGGCCGACCTCCTCGAGCACGACCAGACCCTCGAACAACGAGAAGCCGGCGCCCTCGAGCTCCTCGGGGATGCCGAGGGCCGTGGCCCCGATCTGCTCGACCAGCGTCTGCCACAGGGCCTCGTCGTAGCCGCCGGTCATCGCCGTGCGGACGGCGGCGGAGTCGGCGCGCTTGGCCAGCAGCGACCGCACGGTCGCGGCCAGCTCCTGCTGCTCCTCGGAGAGCCCGAACTCCATCAGCCCTGCCCCTGCCCCTGGCGCAGGCCCTCGAGCAGCTTGCTGCGGTGGAAGGCGGGCGTGCCCCACGCGGTCACCAGCGCGCGGATCTTCGTGATCCAGATGCTCAGGTCGAACTCGGCGGTGTAGCCGATCGCGCCGTGCACCTGCAGGCCGGTGCGCGAGGCGAGGTAGGCGGCGTCCGCGGTGGCGACCTTGGCCGCCGAGACCGGCACCTCGCCGAGCGCGGCGCCGTGGACGAGCGGGCGGGCGAAGTCGAGGGCGATGCGGACGTCGGCCAGGGCGTGCTTGATCGCCTGGTAGCTGCCGATCTCGCGACCGAACTGCTTGCGCTGCTTGACGTAGGTGACCGAGTCGGCGAGCACGCGCTCGCCCGCACCCAGCAGCTGGGCGGACGTCGCCAGCACGGCCAGCGCGAACGCCTCGCCGCTGGCCTCGCCGTCGCCGGTGACCTCGAACAGCCGGCGGGTGCGGTCGACGGAGGTGTGCATCGCGCCGACCGTGGCCCCCGGGGTGCTGCCCACGTAGACCTCGTCGGCGACGTCGGCGTCGAGGGCGAACGGCACGTGCGGCGGCAGTGCGACCGTCGCGATGCCCGGGACCTCGGCCCCGAGCGCGACCGGCAGGTAGGCGGCCGACTCGACCCAGGGCCCGGGCACGCCGTGGCGGCCGAGCGCCTCGAACGCCACGCAACCTCGACCGGGCTGGCCTCGGTGGCGAGCATCGTGACGCCGAGCTCGGCGAGGCGCGCCCACAGCGCGAGACCCGGTTCGTGGTCACCCTGCGCCCACGCGCGGGCCGCGCCCACGGCGTCCGAGGCCGAGAGCAGGCTCTCGAGCGCGGCCGCGAGGTCGCGCTGGTCGTCGTCGAGCTCGAACCTCACTTCTGGGCCCCCTTGGACTCGCCCCTGGGCTCGCGGGGCAGACCGAGGATCCGCTCTGCCACGATGTTGCGCTGCACCTCGTTGGTGCCGGCGTAGATGGGGCCCGACAACGAGAAGACGTAGCCGTCCATCCAGCGCGAGTCGAGCTCGGCGCGGGGGCCGAGCAGGTCGAGCGACGTCTCGTGCAGCGCGATGTCGAGCTCGCTCCAGAACACCTTGTTCACCGAGCCGGCCGCCCCCATGTCGCCGCCGCCGGCGAGGCGGGTGACGGTGCCCCACGTGTAGAGACGGTAGGCCTGGGCCTTGATCCAGGCGTCGACGACGCCCTGCGCCGCAGCGCTCGAGGTGGAGCCGAGCTGGTCGCGCCACAGGTCGACGAGCCGGTCGGCGGCGGCGCAGAACCGGCCGGGGGAGCGCAGCGACAGCCCGCGCTCGTTGCCCGCCGTCGACATCGCGACGCTCCAGCCGTCACCCACGCCGCCGAGGACGTCGGCGTCGGGCACGAAGACCTCCTCGAAGAAGATCTCGGCGAAGCCGGCCTCGCCGTCGAGCTGGGCGATCGGCCGCACGGTGATGCCCTCGGCGTCGAGCGGGAAGAGGTAGTACGTGAGCCCGTGGTGGCGGGCGGCGGTCGGGGTCGGAGCGGAAGAGACCGAACCCCCAGTGGGCGAAGGCCGCGCGCGAGGACCAGGTCTTCTGGCCGTTCAGCACCCAGCCGCCGCGCTCGTCGTCCCGGCGGGCCGTCGAGCGGAGCGAGGCGAGGTCGGAGCCCGCCTCGGGCTCGGACCAGCACTGCGCCCACACCTTCTCGCCGGTCGCCATCGAGGGCAGGAAGCGGTCCTGCTGCTCCTGCGTGCCGTGGTCGAAGATGATCGGTGCCAGCAGGAAGATGCCGTTCTGGCTGACGCGCAGCGGGGCGCCGGCGCGGTAGTACTCCTCCTCGAAGACGACCCACTCGACGAGCGAGGCCTCGCGACCGTGGTAGGCCTCGGGCCACGAGACGACCGACCACCGGGCCTCGGCGAGCTTCGCCTCCCACTCCTGGTGCAGGGCCCAGCCCTCGGCGGTGTCGAGCGAGGGCAGCGGCTCGGCCGGCACGTTCGCCCGCAGCCACGCACGCGCCTCGGCCTGGAAGGCCAGCTCGCTCTCGGACAGGGTCAGGTCCATCGGTTCTCCTCCGCGTGAGGGTCGAGGAGGCCGGCCACGGCCGTCTCGAGACCACGCAACGTCGACGTCGGGTCAGCCACGGGGCGACCTCAGCTCTGTCTTCAGCACCTTGCCGGACAGGTTCCGCGGCAGGACGTCGACGTGCTCGACCTGCCGCGGCACCTTGAAGTTCGCGAGGTGGGCCTTGGCGTGCGCCACCACCTCGTCGGCCGTGGCCGACCCCACCACGTAGGCCCTGCCGACCTCGCCCATGCGCTCGTCGGGCACCCCGACCACGGCGACGTCGTCCACGCCGTCGAGGCGCAGCAGCACCTGCTCGACCTCGGCGGGGTACACGTTGAACCCGCCGGAGATGTACATGTCCTTGAGCCGGTCGGTGATGCGCAGGTTGCCGTGCTCGTCGAGGGTGCCGACGTCACCCGTGTGCAGCCAGCCGTCGGCGTCGATCGCGGCTGCGGTGGCCTCGGGGTCGTCGAGGTAGCCGAGCATCACGTAGTCGCCCCGGACCAGCAGCTCGCCCTCGTCGCCGGGCCCCGTCGCGCCGTCGATGCGGGTCTCCATGCCGGGGATCGCGCGGCCGCAGGTCGTCGCGACCGTCTCGGCCGAGTCGCCCTCGCGGCAGATCGTGACCACCACGGCCTCGGTCATGCCGAAGGCGGTGACGACCTGGTCGATCTGCAGGTCCTCGCGCATCCGCTCGATGAGCACCACGGGGACGACGGCCGCACCGGTCACCGCGAGCCGCAGGCTCGACAGGTCGCGCTCCGCACGGCCAGGAGCGGTGAGGAGGGACTGGTAGATCGTGGGCGCGCCGGGCAGCACGGTGATCCGCTCCTGCTCGATCAGCCGCATCGTCTCGTCGAGGTCGAAGGTGGCCAGCGGGTAGAGCGTGCAGCCCGTGAGGAGGCCGACGACGATGCCGATCTTGTAGCCGAAGGAGTGGAAGAACGGGTTGACCACGAGGTAGCGGTCGTCGGCGCGCACCCCGCCCAGCTCGGCCCACGCCCGCGCCACGCCGACGGTCTGGCGGTGCGCGCTCATCGCGCCCTTGCTGCGACCCGTGGTGCCGGAGGTGAAGAGGACGTCGGCGACGTCGTCGGGCGAGGGGTGCTCGAGGTCGGCCGGCGGTCGCAGCACCGGGTGCGCGACCTCGGCGAGCGGCGCGACCGGCGCGGTGACCCCGGCGTCCGCGAGCTCGGCGAGCTGGTCACGCCCCAGGAACCCGTCGTGGACGACGACCAGCGCGGCCTCGGTCCGGGCCACGACGTCGGCCACCTCGGGCCCGACGTAGCGCGAGTTGACGGGCACGAGGACGCCGCCGGCGTACGACACGGCCAGCGCGGCGACGGCCCAGTCGGTGCTGTTCGGGCCCCACAGCACGACGTGGTCGCCGGGCCCGACGCCGCGGGCGGCGTAGTCGAGCGCGGTGGACTCGACCCGGGCGAGCAGCTCGCCGTACGTGAGGGCGACGCCGCCCTCGACGTAGGCGGGGTGGTCGGGCCAACGCTCGGCGGCCGAGCGCACCAGCGCCGGGATCGTGTCCACGAGCTGTCGATCTCCCGTCGTCCTCGGCCAACCAAGCAAGTGCTTGGTAGGGTAGCACCCGTGGACCTCGCCTACTCCGACGCCGACGTCGCCTTCCGGGCGGAGATCCGGGCGTGGCTCGACGACCACCTGGCCTCCGCGGACTGGTCCGGGCTCAAGGGCCTGGGCGGTCCCGGGCGCGACCACGAGGCCGTCGAGGAGCGCCTGGCGTGGAACCGCCACCTCGCCGCTCACGGCTGGACCTGCGTCGGCTGGCCGACCGAGCACGGCGGCCGCGGGCTCAGCCTGTGGCAGCAGGTCATCTTCCACGAGGAGTACGCCCGCTCCCACGCCCCGCACGGCGTCAACCACCTCGGCGAGACGCTGCTCGGGCCGACCCTGATCGCGTTCGGCACGCCCGAGCAGCAGGCGCGCTTCCTCCCGCCGATCGTGAAGGTCGAGGAGCTGTGGGCGCAGGGCTACTCCGAGCCGAACGCCGGCTCCGACCTCGCCAACGTGCAGACCAAGGCGCGCCTCGAGGGCGACGAGTGGGTGATCGACGGCCAGAAGGTGTGGACGTCGAACGCGCACTTCTCCCAGTGGGTGTTCGTGATCGCGCGCACCGAGCCCGGCTCGACCCGTCACCACGGGCTGTCGTTCCTGCTGGTCCCGCTCGACCAGCCCGGCGTCGAGGTGCGGCCGATCGAGCAGCTGACCGGCGGCTCGGAGTTCAACGAGGTCTTCTTCACCGGCGCCCGCACCGCGGCCGACCTGGTGGTCGGCGAGGTCGGCAAGGGCTGGGGCGTCGCGATGGGACTCCTCGGCTTCGAGCGGGGCGTCTCGACGCTCGCCCAGACCGTCGACTACGCCCGCGAGCTCGAGTCGGTCGTGGCCCGGGCCCGCGCCAACGGCGCCCTCGACGACCCCGTGCTGCGTGACCGGATCGCCGGGCTCAAGGCCGAGCTGTCCGTCATCCGCTCGCAGGGCCTGCGCGGTCTCTCCGCCGTCGAGGGCGGGTCCGACTCCGCCGCTGGTGGGGGAGCAGGCTCGATCTTCAAGCTGGTCTGGGCCAACTGGCACCGGCGACTCGGCGAGGTGGCGATGCAGGTCGCCGGCGCCGACGGGCTGCTGACGGGCGAGGGCTACGACCTCGACGAGCACCAGCGACTCTTCCTCTTCTCCCGCGCCGACACCATCTACGGCGGCAGCGACGAGGTCCAGAAGAACATCCTGGCCGAGCGCGTGCTCGGCCTTCCCCGCGAGCCGAGAGGCTGACCATGAGCACCCACCGACCCGAGCAGCCCGCCCCCGACTACGTGCCCGGGCACGACCTCCTGGTCGGCAAGGTCGTCGTCGTGACCGCCGCGGCCGGTGCCGGCATCGGCGCCGCCGTCGTGCGGCGCGCGCTCGAGGAGGGCGCCAAGGCCGTCGTGTTCTCCGACACCCACGCGCGCCGGCTCGCCGAGGCCGAGGAGGCGCTCGCCGCCGAGTTCGGCGCCGACCGCGTGCGCCAGCTGGTCTGCGACGTCACCGACGAGGCCCAGGTGGCAGCCCTGCTCGACGTCGCCGACGAGCTCGGGGGCGTCGACGTCATGATCAACAACGCCGGGCTGGGCGGGACGGCGTCCGTGCTCGAGATGACCGACGAGCAGTGGCTCAAGGTCCTCGACATCACCCTCACCGGCACGTTCCGCTGCGTGCGCGCCGCGGGCCAGCGCCTCGTCGCGGCCGGCAAGAAGGGCGTGATCGTCAACAACGCCTCGGTGATCGGCTGGCGTGCCCAGGAGGGCCAGGCGCACTACGCCGCGGCCAAGGCCGGGGTGATGGCGCTGACCCGCTGCTCGGCGATCGACCTGGCGCCGCACGGCATCCGCGTCAACGCCGTCAGCCCGAGCCTGGCCATGCACCCGTTCCTCGCCAAGGTCACCAGCGACGACCTGCTCGCCGAGCTCAAGCAGCGCGAGGCGTTCGGGCGGGCGGCCGAGCCGTGGGAGGTCGCCAACGTGATGATCATGCTCGCCAGCGACTACGCCTCGTACATGACCGGCGAGGTCGTCGCCGTGAGCAGCCAGCAGGCCTGACATGACCGCCCAGTCGTCCGGCGAGCCGGTGGCCTCGCGCCGCGAGGAGCTGCTGTCCATCGCGGCCGGCCTCTTCGCCGAGCGCGGGTTCCGCAACACCACGGTCCGCGACATCGCCGACGCCGCGGGCATCCTCTCGGGCAGCCTCTACCACCACTTCGACTCCAAGGAGTCGATGGTCGACGAGATCCTGTCGACCTTCCAGGACGAGCTGTTCGGCCGCTACGACGAGATCCTGCGCTCGGACGCCGACGCCCGCACCAGGCTCGAGCGCGCGGTCGAGGTCTCCTTCGAGGCGATCGACAAGCACCGCAGCGAGGTGGCGATCTTCCAGAACGACGCCGCCTACCTCGGCACCTTCGACCGCTTCGGCTACCTCGCCCGCCGCAACGCCGAGTCGCGCGAGGTGTGGCTGACCCTCCTGCACGACGGCGTGACCTCCGGCGCGCTGCGCGACGACCTCGACGTCGAGCTCACCTACCGCTTCATCCGCGACACCGTGTGGGTCGCCGTCGGCTGGTACCGGCCCGGCGGCAAGCTCACGCACACCCGCATCGCCCAGCAGTACCTCCACATCCTGCTCGACGGAATCGCCACGGCCAGGTCGAGGAGGTCCCGCTAAGGAGCCCCGCAACGGTGGTTGAGGAGCTCCGCTAGGGAGCGTCTCGAAACACCAACGGTGGTTGAGGAGCTCCCGCTAGGGAGCGTCTCGAAACCCAGCAAGCAAAGGAACCCAACATGCCTGAGGCCTACATCGTCGACGCCGTCCGGACGCCGGTCGGCAAGCGGGGCGGCGCGCTCGCGGCCGTGCACTCCGCCGACCTCGCCGCCCACTCCATCAAGGCGCTGGTCGACCGGACCGGTGTCGACCCCGGTGCCGTGGACGACGTCATCCTCGGCTGCTGCGACACCATCGGCTCGCAGGCCGGGGACGTCGCCCGCACGGCCTGGCTCGTCGCGGGCCTGCCCGACCACGTGCCCGGCGTGACCATCGACCGGCAGTGCGGTTCCTCCCAGCAGTCGGTGCACTTCGCGGCGCAGGGCGTCATGTCCGGCACGCAGGACCTCGTCGTCGCCGGCGGCGTCCAGAACATGAGCGCGATCCCGATCTCGGCCGCCATGCTCGTCGGCCAGCAGTACGGCTTCTCGACCCCCTTCGCCGAGTCGCCCGGCTGGAACGCCCGCTTCGGCGACACCGAGGTCTCGCAGTTCAACAGCGCCGAGATGATCGCGGAGAAGTGGGACATCTCGCGGGAGGACATGGAGGCCTTCGCCCTCGCCTCGCACGACCGCGCCCGTGCCGCCATCGCCGAGGGCAGGTTCGAGAACGAGATCGTCCCGGTGACCCTGCCCGACGGCACGAGCTTCACCACCGACCAGTGCCCGCGCGAGACCTCGCTGGAGAAGATGGCCGGCCTGCAGCCGCTCGCCGAGGGCGGGCGGATCACCGCCGCCGTCGCCTCGCAGATCTGCGACGCGTCGTCCGCGCTCCTCATCGCCTCCGAGGCCGCGGTCGCGACGCACGGCCTGACTCCCCGCGCCCGGATCCACCACCTCTCGGTGAGGGGCGACGACCCGGTCTGGATGCTCACGGGTCCGATCCGCGCCACCCACCACGCCCTGGAGAAGACCGGGCTCTCGATCGACGACATCGACCTGTTCGAGTGCAACGAGGCGTTCGCGTCGGTCGTCCTCGCCTGGATGAAGGAGACCGGGGCGCCGCACGAGAAGGTGAACGTCAACGGCGGCGGCATCGCCCTCGGGCACCCCATCGGCGCCACCGGCACCCGCCTCATGGCGACGCTGCTCAACGAGCTCGAGCGCACCGGCGGCCGCTACGGCCTGCAGACCATGTGCGAGGGCGGCGGGCAGGCCAACGTGACGATCATCGAGCGTCTCTGACCTGCGGTGGTCGGGGTGCCACGAGGGCGGGAAGACCGGGGGGCGTCGGGACCTCGAGAGCGAGAAGCCGTCTCTGCGGGGTCACCCGACCACGCGGTCGCGATCGCGGCTGCACAGGCCGGCGCCGACATCCTCCGGTCGATGTTCGGCACCGACCTCGCGCGAGTCGCCAAGTCGTCGTTGGACTTCGCCACGGCGGCCGACCTCGCCTCCGAGGAGGCGGTCCTGCGCGTCATCCGGTCGGCGCGTCCCGACGACGGGTTCGTGGGCGAGGAGCTCGGGGCGGTCGGCACCCGGGGTGCGCGCGTGTGGCTCGTCGACCCGCTCTGCGGGACGCTCAACTTCGCTGCGGGGACGACGACGTACTCCGTGAACGTCGCGCTCGTCGAGGCCGGCACCACCGTCACCGCCGCCGTGGCCCACCCGCCGAGCGGTGAGGTGTACTGGGCCGCGGGCGACGACTTCGGGGTCCTCGGGCGGACGTCGCCGCTGCCCGACGCGGTGAACACGCTCGTCGACATCAACGCCGACGGTCCGTTGGACGTACCGTTCGTCGGCGCCCAGCTGGCGGCGGACCCCGCGTTCCGCGCCCGGTTCAGCCCGCGGGTGGAGTCCACGACGCTCGCCCTCGCCTGGGTGGCCTCGGGCCAGCGGCTCGGGTACGTGAGCGACGGGACGCACCGCGACAGCGTCCACTTCACGGCCGGCCTCGCGCTGTGCCGGGCCGCCGGGTGCGTGGTCACCGACTTCGACGGGCAGCCGGTGCACACCGGACCGGGCATCGTGGCCTCCTCCGACCCGGCAGCCCACCGGGTCCTGCTCGAGCTCGTCGCGGCGCACCGCACCTGACCCTGCGGCGCAGTCGGACGTACACAGCTGCGCGTCCTGGCCGGCCGGCACGCTCACCCCACCGGCAACCGCCGGCCTCATCGGCATGTCTGTACGTCTGGCTACGAGCCGGGGACCGGCCGGCCGGGCTCTCCTCCTAGGGTTGGCGCGTGATCATCGCGCCGTCGCACGGGTTCGTCGTGCTGTCGCTGCCGAAGTCGGCCTCGACGTCCCTCGACGCGGCGCTGGCCCCGTACCACGAGGTGGTGCCGGGCAAGGCTCCGGAGAAGCACCAGAACCTCGTGAAGTTCCACCTCCACACGGTGCCGAAGATCGAGAGGCTCGGGTTCACCCGTGAGCAGTACGAGGTCGTGTGCCTGTTCCGGGAGCCGGTCGCGTGGCTCGAGTCGTGGTGGCGCTACCGCAAGCGGCCGACGTCCGAGATGAGGCGTGCGGACCGGTGGACCGGCGACGTCCCGTTCGAGGAGTTCGTGCGGCGCTTCCTCACCGACAAGGACGCGACCGGCATCAAGGGCCGGCCCGCGCGCTTCCTGGCGGGTGACCCGTCCCGCGACATCCGGATCGACCGCGTCTTCGCCGTCGACCGGCCCGACGTCTGGACGGCGTGGTTCACGGCCAAGGTCGGTGCGCCGGTGCGGGTCCCGCGGCGCAACCGGGCCGAGGCCGAGCCCGCACCCGCCCTGCCCGACGACCTGCTGGCCCGGCTGCGTGACTGGTTCGCGCCCGAGTACGACGTCGTCGACCACCTCGCGGCCACGGGGGAGTGGCAGCCCCCTCGCGGGTACCGTCCCGCGGGCCTCACCTGACGCCGACCTGTCCCGTTAACGGGACAGGTCAGCCGAGCACGATGACGAGCCCGACCACCGTGGGCACCAGCCCGAGGGCGAGCCACGGGCTGCCCATCGGCCGGCGGTGGATGGCGAGGGCGGCGGCGACGGCGACGATGCCGAACGCGCCCCCGAGCACGCAGAGTCCGATCCGGGCGACCTGCTCGTCGGCGTCGATGAGGCACGCCGCGATCACCAGGCCGACGGACAGGTGGAAGATCGTCGTGCCGACCAGCGCCGACATCACCGTGCGCTGCACGCGCTCGAGCCGCGCGAGGTCCTCCGGCGAGGTCTGCTTGCGCGGCTGGCTCGGGTCGATGAGGTGCTTGGCGCGGCGGGGAGCCGGCTCCTGGGTCACCCCGCCAGCCTAGGGACCGAAACTCGGTGGCACCGCACCGGCGGGTGCGTGATCCTCGTCATTCGTGGACCTCCAGACGTTTGCCCCCGACGACCGTGACTCCCTGCTGGCGTGGGCGGCGGTCCGCAACGCCGTGATGGACCACGACTCACCGTGGGAGCACCGCCTCACCGAGAGGTCCGCCCACGGCATGGTGGCCCACGGCTGGGACGGCGAGCCGGCGACGCCGTTCCTCGGCACGGTCGACGGCGAGCCGGTCGCCGCCGGCGAGCTCCACGCCAGCGAGCGGGACAACCTGCACTCGGCGTGGCTCACCGTCGAGGTGCACCCCGAGCACCGCGGGCGCGGCCACGGGCGCGCCCTGCTGACGGCCCTCGAGGACGCCGCCCGCTCGCGCGGCCGCACCGTCACCGGGCTCTCGGCCTGGGACGTCGACGGCCTCGCCGGGTTCGCGACCGCCCACGGCTACGAGCAGAAGGGCGTGGGCGTGAACCGCCGTCAGCACCTCGACGAGATCGACCACGCGACGGTCGACCGGCTGCACGACGAGGCGCTCGCCGCGTCGTCCGGCTACGAGCTGGTGCGCTACCGCGACCGCTCGCCCGACGACCAGCTCGAGGCGCTCGCCGTGATGGCCTCCGCCATCAACGACGCGCCCCGCGACGACCTCGACGTCGAGGACGAGGTCTTCGACGGCGCCCGCATCCGCGCCTACGAGGAGGCCCAGCTCGCGCGCGGCTACGCCCTCTACCGACTCGTCGCCCGGCACCGCGACACCGGCGAGCTCGCCGGCCAGACCGTCGTCGCGGTCGACCTCGAGAGGCCGTACTTCGGTGACCAGCACGACACCTCCGTCGTCGCCGCCCACCGTGGTCACAAGCTCGGGGCGTTGCTCAAGACGGGCATGGTGCAGTGGCTGCGCGAGGAGCAGCCGCAGCTGCGCGAGATCGACACCTGGAACGCCGAGTCGAACGGGTTCATGATCGGCGTCAACGAGGCCCTGGGCTACCGGGTGATGGGGCGCGGGCTGAACCACCAGAAGACCCTGTGACGTTGGTTGAAGGGGTCGAGCTGCGACTCACGGTGGTTGAGGGGCGCGCGCTGCGACCGGCCTCCACGGTGGTTGAGGAGCTCGCGCTAGCGAGCGTCTCGAAACCCGGTGAGGTCCATGGCTTCGCGAGGGAAGCGTTCCGGCTCGGAGGTTTCGAGACGGTCGCAGAGCGACCTCCTCAACCACCGTGGGGCAGAGCGACCTCCTCAACCACCGTGGGGCAGAGCGACCTCCTCAACCACCGTGGGGCAGAGCGACCTCCTCAACCACCGTGGGGCAGAGCGACCTCCTCAACCACCGTGGGCAGGCGACCTCCTCAACCACCGGGAGCTAGACGACGTAGGACGCGCCGCGCTTCAGCTCGTCGGCGGCGCGGACGACGATCCGGTCGATCAGCTCCTCGCAGGTCGGCAGGTCGTCGATGACGCCGACGACCTGGCCCGAGGCGAGCACGCCGGCCGACGTGTCGCCCTCGACGAGCCCGGCCTTGAGCATCACGGGGGTGTTGGCGGCGAGGGCCATCTGGCCGAGGGTGCGGCCCTGGGTCTTCTTCATCGCCCGGCCGTCCTTGGCGATCTGGAGCCAGCTCATGCCGCTGTCCTTCTTGAACCCCACCGTGCGCCTCATGGTGGGGCCGAGGCGCTTGACGGCCGACGTCTCGTCGAGCGAGGCGACGAGGTCGGTGCGGAGCATGCGGTGCGGCATGCCGTCGACCTTGGCGGTGACGACGGTGCCGTCGAGGCCGTAGCCGAGGTAGAGCTCCTTCACCGCCTGCGGGACGGCGGAGTCCTGCGTCAGCAGGAACCGCGTGCCCATGCCGACGCCGGCGGCGCCGTAGGAGAGGGCGGCGGCCAGGCCGCGGCCGTCGAAGAAGCCGCCCGCGGCGATGACGGGGATGTCGACGGCGTCCAGGACGGTCGGCAGCAGCAGGGTGGTCGGGACGGCGCCGGTGTGGCCGCCGCCCTCGCCGCCCTGCACCATGACGGCGTCCGCGCCCCACGAGGCGACCTTGACGGCGTGCTTGGCGGCGCCGATCGACGGCATCACCACGATCCCGTGGTCCTTGAGCTTGGCGATCAGCTCCTGCTTGGGGGCCAGGGCGAACGACGCCACCTTGACCCCGTGCTTGATCAGCAGGTCGCAGCGGTCGCCCGCGTCGCCGGCGTCCGCGCGGAGGTTGACGCCGAAGGGCTTGTCGGTGCGGGCCTTGGTCTCGACGATCGCCCTCTCGAGCTCCTCGAAGCTCATCGTCGCCGAGGCGAGGATGCCGAGGCCGCCGGCGTTGGCGGTGCCCGAGACCAGGCGCGGGCCCGAGACCCAGCCCATGCCGGTCTGCACGACCGGGTGCCTGACGCCGACCAGCTCGGTGAACGGCGTCCTGATCAGCTGCTCAATCACGGGGGACCTCCTTGAAGCGGATGCCCTTGGGGTCGAGCACCTCGCCGATCAGCACCAGCTCCTCGGTGGTGGGCTCCCGGGTCTCGACGACGCCGGAGGTGTCGCCGAGGTCGAAGCCGGTGGCCTCCTGCACCTCCTCGACGCTGACGCCGGGGTGCACCGAGAGCAGTCGCACCGTGTGGTCGGGTCCGCCCACGTCGAGCACCGCGAGGTTCGTCACGATGCGGTGGATGTCGTTGAACCGCTCGGCCGCCGGGCCGGCCGCGGCCGCCCGCTTCGGGCCGACGCCCGAGTCACGATGTCGACCGCGTCGACGAACACGCGGGTCGAGTGCTTGGGCACCCAGTACGACGTCCGGTTGTTGACGGTGTTGCCGGGCGCGCCGCGGGAGCCGAGCAGCTGGCGCTTCGGCCGGTCGAACGGGCCGATCGCCGAGATGTTCTGGTTGCCGTCGCGGTCGACCTGGGTGGCGCCCATCATCACGTGGCGCTTGCCGTAGGCGACGACGTCGAACACCTTGCGGAAGGGGATCCAGCCCTCGACGACGTCGGCCTTGGCGAAGATCGGGGGAGTGCCGTGGAGGAACAGCGACTCGCCGTCGCTGATCACCAGGTCGGGGTTCGAGGTGAGCTTCGCCAGGCGGACGCCGACCATGGGCATCGTGCCCATGGGGCTGGCGAAGATCTCGCCGTCGTCCTTGAAGGCGTCGGCGACGGCAGCGGCGCAGACGTCGGCCCGCGTGTAGTCGGTCATGCGTTGCTCTCCTCGGTGAACGCCGCGACAGCAGCCTGGTAGGCCGCCTCGTCGCCGGCCAGGAACCGGTCGTGGAAGGCCTGCCACTCCTCGTCGGTGCCACCGGCCGCGGCGGCGTACGCGCGCTGGAACTTCTCGTCGCGGGCGTAGTCGGGGCGGCAGTCGCTGAAGTGCGCGCCGTTGGGCGTCTCGACCACACCGGTCACCATCATCCGGCTGAGCAGCAGGCGCTGCACCGGGGTGTCGACGGTGAGGCCGGCGGTGTCGACGATCTCCTCCACCGAGAGGTAGACCCGGTCGGCGGCCATCGCGAAGAGGTCGTCGAAGTACGGGTCGGGGCCGAGGTAGGTGGCGTTGCCGTGCCTGTCGGAGCGGTTGAGGTGCACGAGGGCGACGTCGAGGTTCAGGGCGGGAACCGCCACCAGCTCCTCGGGCTGCCCGCCACCTGGTCCGTCGTAGGGCGAGGTGACCGTCTTGATCCAGGGGTTGTTCACCAGGACGTCGGACCCGAGGCCGGCGCGCATCGGCAGGAACGGCAGCCGCTCGGCCGCCGCCTTCAGGCCGGTCTGGAACATGCCTTCGTCGAGCTCGACGACCTCCGCGATCGATGCCCTCCTGGCGCGCCTTCTGGAAGTTGGGCTCGAGCGGCACGGTGTCGAGGGAGACGAACGCGTAGACCAGTCTGCGGATCTTGCCGGCCCGGGCGAGCAGACCGACGTCCGCGCCGCCCCAGCTGACGATCGTCAGGTCCTTCAGGTCGCTGTTGTAGATCGCCCGCACCAGGGCCATCGGCTTGCGCCGCGGGCCCCAGCCGCCGATGCCGATCGTCATGCCGTCCTCGAGGGAGGCGACGACGTCGTCGATCGTGGTCGTCTTGTCGCGTGGGGATCTGCTCACTTCTTGGCCTTCTCGGTTCCCGCGAACTCGTCGCGCAGCTCGTCGCTGACCCCCATGAGGTTGAGCTCCATCGTGAAGCCCTGCTCGAAGCGGTAGCTCTTGTTGACGTCGATGGGGTCGATGCCGTTGAGGCACTCCTTGGCCGCCCGGATCACGCGCGTGTCCTGGACGGCGATGTCGGCGGCCACGCGCATCGCGGCCTCGTCGAGCTCGGCGCGGGGCACCACCTCGAGCACCGACCCGAACTGGACCAGGTCGGCGGCCTTGATGGTGCGCGAGGTGAAGTAGAGGGTGCGCATCATGTGCTGCGGCACGAGCCGGGCCATGTGGGTGGCGGCGCCGAGCGCCCCCTGCTTCACCTCGGGGACGCCGAAGAACGCGTCGTCGCTGGCCACGATGCAGTCGGCGTTGCCCACCAGCCCCACGCCGCCGCCGACGCAGAAGCCGTTGACCGCCGCGACGACCGGCACCGCGCACTCGTAGACGGCCTTGAAGGCCGCGAAGCACCCCTTGTTGGCGCCGATCAGCGCGTCGAACCCGGTGGTGTTCTGCATCTCCTTGATGTCGACGCCCGCGTTGAAGCCGCGGCCCTCGGCGCGCAGCACCACGACGTGGGTGTCCATGTCGGCCGACGCCTCGTCGAGGGCGGCCGCGACGTCGAACCACCCCTGCACGGTCAGCGCGTTCACCGGCGGCGCGTTCATCGTGACGACGCGGACGTGGTCCTCGCGCAGCTCTGACGTGATGCTCATCCACGGTCCTCTCGGCCAACCAAGCACTTGCTTGGTAGGGTACCAGCATGTCGCTCGCCCTCGACCTGTCCGGTCGCGTCGTCCTGGTCACCGGGGGCGCCAAGGGGATCGGGCGCGGCATCACCGAGGCGTTCCTCGCCGCGGGGGCCACGGTGGTCACCTGCGCGCGCTCGGAGTCGCCCACCGTCGACGGCGCCGAGCACCGCGTGTGCGACGTCCGCGACCCCGACGCGGTGGGCGCGCTCGTCGCCGGCATCGTCGCGGCGCACGGCCGGCTCGACGTCCTCGTGAACAACGCCGGCGGGGCGCCGTCGGTCGACGCCGCGACGGTCTCGCCGCGGTTCCACGACAAGATCGTCGGCCTCAACCTGCTCAGCCCGCTGCTCGTCTCGCAGGCGGCGAACGCCGTGATGCAGCAGCAGGACGGCGGCGGCTCGATCGTCAACATCTCCTCGATCTCCGCCCATCGGGCCGCCCCGACGATCGCCGCCTACGGCGCCGCCAAGGCCGGGCTCGACGCGCTGACCCAGTCCCTGGCCATGGAGTGGGGCCCGCGGGTGCGGGTCAACGCGATCGACGTCGGCCTCTGCCGCACCGAGAACACCGACGACCACTACGGCG
This sequence comes from uncultured Actinomycetota bacterium, assembly GCA_963830575.1. Lineage (GTDB taxonomy): Bacteria > Actinomycetota > Actinomycetes > Propionibacteriales > Nocardioidaceae > Nocardioides. The sequence continues at coordinate 21,882 of CAWHNR010000026.1, read as the reverse complement.
GCGACGAGCGCGTCGCCGCGATCGAGCGCACCATCCCGCTCGGCCGCATGGCGCGCCCCGTCGAGGTCGGCAACGTGGCGGTGTTCCTGGCCAGCGACCTCGCGTCCTACGTCTCCGGCGCCCGCGTCAGCTGCGACGGCGGCGGCGAGCCCCCGGTCTTCCTGCACATCACCTGACCCCCACCCCACAACGAGGAGCACGACATGTCTGGACTCTTGGAGGGTCGCGTCGCGATCGTCACCGGCGCGGGCCGCGGCATCGGCCGCGCCCACGCCCTCGAGCTCGCACGCCACGGCGCCAAGGTGGTCGTGAACGACTACGGCGTCTCGATCTCGCGGCGAGGGGACGGGGGAGTCGCCGGCCGACGAGGTCGTCGCCCTCATCGAGGAGGCCGGCGGACAGGCCGTCACCAACGGTGCCGACGTCGCCGACTTCGAGCAGGCCGCGGCCATGGTGCAGCAGGCGATCGACACCTTCGGCGGACTCGACGTCCTCGTCAACAACGCCGGCTTCGTCCGCGACCGGATGCTCGTCAACACCGCCGAGGAGGAGTGGGACGCCGTCATCCGCGTCCACCTCAAGGGCCACTTCGCCCCGCTGCGCCACGCCGGCGCCTACTGGCGCGCCGAGGCCAAGGCGGGCCGGCAGCGCGAGGCGCCGCGTCATCAACACCTCCTCGGGTGCGGGTCTGCAGGGCTCGGTCGGCCAGGCGACGTACTCGGCCGCCAAGGCCGGCATCGCCGGCCTGACCCTCGTCGCCGCGCAGGAGATGGGCCGCTACGGCGTCACGGTCAACGCGATCGCCCCGGTCGCCAAGACCCGCATGACCGAGGGTGCCTTCGACACCTCGGCCATGGCGCTGCCCGAGGACAACTCGCCGGTCGTCGCGTGGCTCGCCTCGGTCGAGGCCGGCGACGTCACCGGTCGCGTCATCGAGATCGACGGCAGCACCATCACCGTCGAGAACGGGCTGGTCCCACGGCCCCTCCCGCGACAACGGCACCCGCTGGGACGCCGGTGCCGTCGGACCCGCCCTGCGCGAGCTGCTCGGTGAGGCCCCGGTGCCGGAGCCGGTCTACGGCGCCTGAGGTTTCATCACGGTATGCAGGCGAACCTGCACTTCCCGCGGTGAGCTGGGCCGGGAAGTGCGGCTTCATCACGGTATGCAGGCGAACCGCACCTCCCGCGGTGCGAGCTGACGCCAGGAAGTGCGGCTTCATCACGGTATGCAGGCGAACCCGCACGCCAGCCGCTACCCACCAACCGTCCACAACGGGCTCGGGAGCGACGTCGTCCACAGCCGCTGACGGCGGAGCCGGCACGGACCCGGCGAACCGGTGCACCCTGCCGCCATGGACGACCTCCGCATCCTCGTCGAGCTGCAGTGCTTCTTCACGCGTGCCCAGGCCGCCGACCTCGGCTACGACGACCGAGCCGTCTCGGCGGCGATGCGCCACGGGCTCTGGCACCGCATCAGGCGTGGCTACTACACGTTCCTCGACACCTGGCTGGCGCTCGACGAGGTGGGGCAGCACCGGGTGCGGTCGCGGGCGGTGCTGCACTCCCTCGGGCGCAATGTCGCGCTCAGCCACGTCTCCGGCCTGGTGGACGCCGAGGTCGCCACCTGGGGGATGGACCTCCGCCGCGTGCACGTCACCCGTCTCGACGGCGCGGCCGGCCGGGTGGAGGGCGACGTCGTCCACCACGAGGGTCTCTGCCTCGACAGCGACGTCCTCGAGAAGCCCTACGGCAACGTGCTCCTCCCGGTCCGGTGCGCTCTCGAGGCCGGGTCGCGCAACGGAGCGGGCGAGGCCGCGTACTGCGCGCTGTGCGACCTGCTGCACCGCAAGCTGTGCACGCAGGACGAGCTGTTCGAGCGGTTCAAGCTGATGGAGCACTGGCCCTTCATGCGCAGGATGCACATCCCGGTGAGGATGGCCGACGGTCGCGTGAGCACGGTGGGCGAAGGTCGCGGTGTCTGGCTGTGCTGGCTGCACCGGCTTCCGGCTCCGGAGCCGCAGTACGAGGTCCGCGAGCCGGGGACCGGTCGCCTGGTCGCCACGGTCGACTGGGGGTGGCCCGATCACGAGACCTTCGGCGAGTTCGACGGCTTCGTGAAGTACGGCCGGCTGCTCAAGCCGGGTCAGGACGCCGGCTCCGTCGTGTTCGCGGAGAAGCAGCGCGAGGACGAGATCCGTGACGTGACCGGTGGTCGGGTGGTGCGCGTGATCTGGTCCGACTACGACCGCCCGCACCTCACCGCGCAGCGGATCCGACGCAAGCTGTTCCCGAAGGCCTCGGGGGAGTAGCGCGCCGGTGGGCTCCGTGCGGTCGGCTGCGTACCGTGATGAAGCCGCACCTCCCGGGCCGGGCTCACGACGGGAGTGCAGGTTCGCCTGCATACCGTGATGAAGCCGCACATCCCGGGCCGAGCTCACCAGGGGAAGTGCAGGTTCGCCTGCATACCGTGATGAAACCGCACATCTCGGGCCGAGCTCACCAGGGGAAGTGCAGGTTCGCCTGCATACCGTGATGAAACCGCACCCGGCGAACCGGGGCACAACCCCGACGTCAGATGCGCTCGATGACCGTCCCGGTCGCCATCGCTCCGCCGGCGCACATCGAGATCAGGGCCGTCGAGGCGTCGCGACGCTCGAGCTCGTGCAGGGCGGTGGTGATGAGCCGGATGCCGGTCGCGCCGACGGGGTGGCCGAGGGCGATCGCGCCGCCGTTCACGTTCACCTTGTCGAGGTCGACCTGGTGCTGGCCGGCCCAGGAGAGGACGACGGAGGCGAAGGCCTCGTTGACCTCGAACAGGTCGAAGTCCGAGATCGACATCCCGGTGCGGTCGAGGATCCGCTGGGTCGCCTGGATCGGGCCGTCGAGGTGGTAGTACGGGTCGGAGCCGACGAGGCACTGGCTGACGATGCGGGCACGCGGGGTGAGGCCGAGGGAGCGGGCCTTGTCCTCGTCCATGATCAGGATCGCGGCGGCACCGTCGGTGATCTGCGACGACGTGCCGGCGGTGTGGAGGCCGTCGGGCAGCACCGAGCGCAGCCCGGCGAGTCCCTCGAGCGTCGTGTCGCGCGGGCCCTGGTCGGTGTCGACGAGGCGGGTCTCGCCGGTGGGCTTGCCCTCGGCGTCGAGCACGGGCGCGGTGACGCGCGAAGATCTCGCGCTTGAACCGGCCCTCGTCGAGCGCGACGCGCGCCTTCTGCTGCGAGGCGAGACCGAACGCCTCGAGGTCGGCGCGGGTGATGCCGCGGTTGTGCGCGATCCGGTCGGCGGCCTCGAACTGGTTGGGCATGTCGATCGACCAGTCGTCGGGCCGCGGGTCGCCGGTCCCGGGCGGCACGTTGGCGCCGAGGGGGATGCGCGACATCATCTCGACGCCGCAGGCGACGCCGGCGTCGATGGTGCCGCTGGCGACCATGTCGTGCACCAGGTGCGCCGACTGCTGTCCCGAGCCGCACTGGGCGTCGACGACCGTGCCGCCGGTGTGCTCCGGCAGGCCGGCGTGCAGCCAGGCGCGGCGGATGGTGCCGTTGGACTGCTCGCCCGCCTGGGTCACGATCCCGCCGACGACCTGCTCGACGAGGTTCGGGTCGACCCCCGCCCGCTCGAGCACCTCGCGCTGCGTGAGGCCGAGGATCTGGGCCGGGTGGAGGCCGGCGAGCCAGCCGTTGCGCTTGCCGAGCGGGGTGCGGACGGCGTCGACGATGACAGGGTTACCCATGCGACAAAACTAGAACGTGTTCTCGTTCTCCACAAGCGGCCGGGACCACCGCTCGCTGTGACGGCGGTCTCAAGACACCGGTACGAAACACTTTCGTTTGATACCGAGAGTATGTAGTCTCGGACTAGAACACGTTGCAGAACGTGTCCCCACGACGCGAGGGAGCGCACCAGCAGTGACCACCACCGACCTCCTCCCCGAGGGCTTCGACTTCACCGACCCCGACCTCATCGAGGCCGCCATGCCGCACGCCGAGTTCGCGGCGCTGCGCGAGTCGCGGACGATCCACTGGGTCGAGCAGGCGCCCGGCAGCTTCGACGGCATGTCCGAGGAGTCGGGCAACGGCTACTGGGTCGTCACCCGGCACGCCGACGTCTCGGCCATCAGCAAGGACAGCAAGAACTGGTCGACCGCCGAGAACGGCGCGATCATCCGCTTCTCCGAGGGCATGGAGCGGGAGCAGGTCGAGCTGCAGCGGGCCATCCTCATCAACCAGGACCCGCCCGAGCACACGGCCACGCGCGGCATCGTCTCCCGCGGGTTCACCCCGCGCGCGATCAACGCCCTCGAGGAGGTCATGACCAAGCGCGCCCAGACCGTCGTCCGGGCGGCGCTCGAGAAGGGTCAGGGCAACTTCGTCGAGGACGTCGCCGCCGAGGTCCCGCTGCAGGCCATCGCCGAGCTCATCGGCGTCGAGCAGGAGGACCGCTTCAAGCTGTTCGACTGGTCGAACCAGATGCTGGCCTCCGACGACCCCGAGATCGAGGGCTCGCCCGACGTCGCCGCCGCCGAGATCCTCGGCTACTCGATGATGCTGGCCGCCGACCGCAAGGCGAACCCGCGCGACGACATCGTCACCAAGCTCGTCAACGCCGACAAGGACGGCCGTGGCCTCACCGACGACGAGTTCGGCTTCTTCGTGATCCTGCTCGCCGTCGCCGGCAACGAGACCACCCGCAACGCCATCACCCACGGCATGAACGCCTTCTTCGAGAACCCCGACCAGTGGGAGCTGTGGAAGAAGGAGCGTCCGGCCGAGATGGTCGACGAGGTCGTGCGCTGGGCCACGCCCGTCTCGGTGTTCCAGCGCACCGCCCTCAACGACGTCGAGATCGGCGGGGTCACCGTCAAGAAGGGCCAGCGCGTGGCGCTCTTCTACGGCAGCGCGAACTTCGACGAGGAGGTCTTCACCGACCCCTTCACCTTCGACATCACCCGCTCGCCCAACCCGCAGGTCGGGTTCGGCGGCCACGGCGCCCACTACTGCGTCGGCGCCAACCTGGCCCGCCAGGAGATCCGGGTGATCTTCGACGCCCTCGCCGACCTCGCGCCCGACATCACCAAGCTCGCCGAGCCGCGCCGGCTCCGCCACGCCTGGATCAACGGCATCAAGGACCTGCAGGTCAAGTACTCCTGACACCGGCGCGCTGACCCGCCCCACATGTGGGGCGGGTCAGCGACCTGTCGCACATGTGGGGCGGGTCGGCGGTGCTGTTGGATGGGCTGGTGCCCGACACCCCCAGCGACCTGGCCGAGAGGCTCATCACCGACCTCGACGAGCGGCTCGCCGCCGCCGACGCCGCGCTCGAGCGCGAGTTCCCCGGCGAGCGGGCCGGGCCGGCAGCCGGTGCACACCGTCTACGTGCCCGCCGACCGGTACGACGCCGGCGTCGTCCCGGCCCACGGTGCCGCCGCGCTCGCGGCGGTCGACGACCACGCGTCGGCGTTCGCCGAGCTCGTCGCGGACGACGACCTGGTGGCCCGCGTGCGCGCCAAGCTCGAGCGGGAGCCGGTCGAGGACCTGCGCATCGACTTCGAGGACGGCTACGTCGGCCGGAGCCGACGCCGACGAGACCGCGGACGTCGACCGCACGGCCCGCGCGCTGGCCGAGAGCCAGCAGCGGGGCGAGGCGGCCCCGTTCGGCGGCATCCGGATGAAGTGCTTCGAGGCCCCGACCCGGAGCCGTGCCCTGCGCACGCTGACCGCCTTCGTCGCCACGCTGCGCGAGGCCGGCGGCCACCTCGACGGCTGGGTCGTCACGCTGCCGAAGGTGACGAGCGTCGACCAGGTCGAGGCGATGGTGCACGTCGCGGAGACGCTCGACCTGCGGTTCGAGGTGCAGGTCGAGACGCCGCAGTCGATCCTCGGCCCCGACGGCACCGCGCTGGTGGCGCGCATGGTGCACGTGGGTGGCGACCGGATCACCGGCCTGCACTACGGCACCTACGACTACTCGGCGTTCTGCGGGATCGCCGCGGGCCAGCAGTCGCTCGAGCACGCGGTCGCCGACCACGCCAAGCTCGTCATGCAGGCCGCCGCCGCCGGCACCGGCGTCCGGCTCTCCGACGGGTCCACCAACGTGCTGCCGCTCGGGGACGCCGCCACCGTGGCCGCGGCGTGGGCCAACCACCACCGCCTCGTGCGCCGCTCGCTCGAGCACGGCTACTACCAGGGCTGGGACCTCCACCCGGCCCAGCTGCCCACCCGCTACGCCGCGACCTACGCCTTCTACCGCGAGGGCCTGCCCTCGGCGCTCGAGCGGCTCGCGGCCTACGCCGCGCAGAGGCTCGACGGGTCGGTCGCCGACGAGCCCGCGACCGCGCGCGCCCTCGCGGCCTACCTGCTGCGCGGGCTCGACTGCGGCGCCGTCGACGCGGCCGAGGTCGAGGCGGGGTGCGGGCTGGTCGAGGCCGACCTGCGGCGGCTGGCGAAGCCTCGCTGACCACACGGCGATCGAGGTGCCGCGCGACCGAACGGTGGTCGAGGTGCCGCGAGCGAGGGACGAGCGAGCGGCCTCGAGACCTGGTGACCTCGCGTGCCGAGCTCTCGCGACGCCGTGCAGGCTGCGGTGGTCTCGAGGCTCGTCGCTCGTCCCTCGCTCCTCGCACCTCGACCAGCGTCGGGGCTCCTCGACCAGCGTCGGGGCGCCTCGACCAGCGTCGCGGGGCTCCTCGACCAGTGTCGGGGGCTCCTCGACCGGCGTGAGGGTCGACGGCGGCTAGGGTCGCTGCCATGGGAGTGAGCCTGGGAGCGAACCAGTACGGCAAGGCGGAGAACAGGGTGGTGCGGATCATCCGCGACACGCCCGTGCACGAGATCCGCGACCTCAACGTGTCGTCGTCGCTGCGCGGCGACTTCGCCGACGCGCACACCACGGGCGACCAGGCGCAGGTGCTGCCGACCGACACGCAGAAGAACACGGCGTTCGCCTACGCCAAGCTGCACGGCGTCGAGTCGCCCGAGGACTACGGCCTCGCTCTCGGACGCCGGCTCCTCCAGCGTCACGCCCAACGCCACGCACGCGCAGGTGCGCGTCGAGCAGTACGCGTGGGACCGCATCGGCGACCACTCGTTCGTCAAGCGCGGCGGCGCCGTGCGCACCGCGGTCATCACCGTCGGCCGCGACGAGGAGCACGTGATCAGCGGCGTGCAGGACCTCGTGGTGCTCAACTCCACCGACTCGGAGTTCAAGGGCTTCCTGAAGGACGAGTTCACGACGCTGCCCGAGGCCGACGACCGGATCCTCGCGACGTCGCTGGTCGCGAGGTGGCGCCACGCCGGGCACCGACGTCGACTGGAACGCCAGCTACGACGCGGTGATGGAGCGCCTGCTCAGCACCTTCGCGGGCACCTACTCCCGCGCGCTGCAGGAGTCGCTGTACGCGATGGGCACGGCCGTCCTCGAGGCCGACCCCGGTCTCGCCGAGATCCGGTTCTCGGCACCGAACAAGCACCACTTCCTCGTCGACTTCAGCGGCTTCCAGGTCGACGCTCGAGAACAACGGCGAGGTGTTCATCGCCGCCGACCGTCCCTACGGCCTCATCGAGGCGCAGGTGACCCGTGACGACGCGCCGCCGGCCGGCGACGCCTGGCTGCACGTGCCGGGGTTCTGCTGATGACCGACGCGACCGACGCGCCGACGGACCGGCGTGAGCACGACCCGCGAGGTGCTGCTGGGCTGCCTGGCCGTGCCGCGGTTCGCGGACGACGTCCTCGCCGGTCAGCCGTACGCCGACCGGGGCGACCTGCTCGCCGCTGCCGACGAGGCCGCACGCGAGCTCGACCGACGACGAGCTCGCCCAGGCGCTCTCGGGCCACCCGCGGATCGGTGAGCGCGGCGGGGCGCAGTCGCAGCAGGAGCAGTCGGGCGTCGACCCGGCGCCGGCGACACCGCCGCGCGGCTCGCCGCCGGCAACGCCGCCTACGAGGAGCGCTTCGACCGGGTCTTCCTGATCCGCGCCGCCGGCCGCGACGCCGAGGAGATCCTGGCCGAGCTCGACCGCCGGCTGGGCAACGACGACGAGGCCGAGCGCGCCGAGACCGTCGACAACCTGCGCCAGATCGCCCTGCTCCGACTCGAGGCGGCGATCGCATGAGCACCCTGTCGACCCACGTCCTCGACCAGGCCGCCGGGCTGCCGGCGACCGGCGTCAAGGTCAGCCTCGAGTCCCGGTCGGGCGACGCCGCTCGGCGAGGGCTTCACCGACCACGACGGCCGCATCGGCTCGCTCGGCGGCGAGCTCGACGCCCGGCGACTACGTGCTGCGGTTCGCGACCGAGGGCGCCGTTCTTCCCCGAGGTCGTCATCGTCTTCACCGTCTCCGACGAGCGCCACCACCACGTGCCGCTGCTGCTCAGCCCCTACGGCTACTCCACCTACCGTGGCAGCTGACCCGCGTCCGGTCGCGCGGCCCGCCGCGCGATCGTCGACGGCGAGGAGCGGGCGGTCTGCGTCGCGGTCACCGGGGAGCGGATCACCGCGGTCACGCCTACGACGAGCCGCCCGAGGCCGACCCGCACCATCGACCTCGCCGACGACGAGGTGCTGCTGCCGGGCGTCGTCGACACCCACGTGCACGTCAACGAGCCGGGCCGCACCGAGTGGGAGGGCTTCGCCACCGCGACGCGCGCCGCGGCCGCCGGCGGCGTCACGACCATCGTCGACATGCCGCTCAACTCGATCCCGCCGACCACGACGCTCGAGGCGCTCGACCTCAAGCGCGCCACCGCCGAGGGCCAGGTCAGGGTCGACGTCGGCTTCTGGGGCGGGGCCGTGCCCGGCAACGTCGGCGACCTCGCTCCGCTGCACGAGGCCGGGGTCTTCGGCTTCAAGTGCTTCCTGCTCGACTCGGGCGTCGAGGAGTTCGGCCACCTCGAGCCCGACGCAGCTCGCCGAGCGCGATGGCCGAGACCGCCCGCCTCGGCGCGCTGCTGATCGCCCACGCCGAGGACGGCCACCTCATCGACGACACCGCGCTCGACGGCGTCCACTACGCCGGGTTCCTCGCCTCGCGGCCGCGCGCCGCCGAGGAGGCCGCGATCGCGCTGGTGATCGAGAACGCCCGCGTCACCGGCGGCAGGGCGCACATCGTCCACCTCAGCGACGCGGACGCCGTCCCGGCCCTGCGCGCGGCGCGTGCGGCCGGCGTCGACGTCAGCATCGAGACCTGCCCGCACTACCTGACCTTCGACGCCGAGCACGTCGCCGACGGCGCGACCGAGCTGAAGTGCTGCCCGCCGATCCGCGAGGCCGACAACCGCGAGGCGCTGTGGGCCGCGCTCGGCGCCGGCGACATCGACCTCGTCGTCTCCGACCACTCGCCGTGCACCGTCGACCTCAAGCAGCGCGGCGGCGGCGACTTCGGCCAGGCCTGGGGCGGCATCGCGTCGGTCCAGCTCGGCCTCACCGCCACCTGGACCGGCGCGCAGGCCCGCGGCTACTCGCTCGCCGACGTCGTCCGCTGGACGTCGACCGCGCCCGCCGACCGCGTCGGGCTGACCCGCAAGGGCCGGATCGCCGTCGGCGCGGACGCCGACCTCGTGCGGTTCGCCCCCGACGAGGAGCACACCGTCGACGTGGCCCACCTGCACCACAGCAACCCGGTCACGGCCTACGCCGGACGACGGCTGCGCGGCGTGGTCCGCGAGACCTGGCTGCGCGGCACCCCCATCGACATCGACGGCCCGCCGCGAGGACGACTCCTGAGGAGGAACGAGCTGAGCTACTACGTACCCCGGGGCGGGCTGCCCCCGCAGACCGCCCTCACCACCGACCGGGCCACCTTCACCGAGGCCTACGCCGTCATCCCGGCGCGGACGCTCAGCGACATCACGACGTCGTACCTGCCCGGCTGGGCCGCGACCCGGCTCTGGGTGATCGCCCGCCCGCTGAGCGGGTTCGCCGAGACCTTCAGCCAGTACGTGGTCGAGGTCTCGCCCGGCGGCGGCTCCGACGACCCCGAGTCCGACCCGGCGGCCGAGGGCGTGCTGTTCGTCGTCGACGGCGCGCTCGCGCTGGGCCTCGACGGGCCCGACCACGACCTGACGCCGGGGTCGTACGCGTTCCTGCCGCCCGGCACCGCCTGGACCCTGCACAACACCTCGGGAGGCGACCGCGACGTTCCACTGGATCCGCAAGGCCTACGTGGTGGCCGCCGGCGTCGACGTCCCCGAGGCGTTCGTGACCCACGAGCGCGACGTCACGCCGCTGGAGATGCCGGGCACCGGCGGCGCCTGGTCGACCACGCGGTTCGTCGAGATCTCCGACCTGCGGCACGACATGCACGTCAACATCGTCAACTTCCAGCCCGGCGGCGCGATCCCGTTCCCCGAGACCCACGTGATGGAGCACGGGCTCTACGTGCTCGAGGGCAAGGCCGTGTACCTGCTCAACACCGACTGGGTCGAGGTCGAGGCGGGCGACTTCATGTGGCTGCGCGCGTTCTGCCCGCAGGCGTGCTACGCCGGGGGACCGGGCGTGTTCCGCTACCTGCTCTACAAGGACGTCAACCGCCACGTCGGCCTGACGCTCTGATTATCGCGGGCGGATCGAGAGTTTTGTAGGGTGACCGGGCGGCCCGCTGTTCGCATGGACAACCGGCAGGCCGTTCCCGCCCGGGACAACAACCATGCCTTCGTCCAACCGAGGGAGGTGGCCGATGGCCGGGATCGTGGTCAACGGTGAACCGCGTGACCTGGATGGCGTGCCGCTGCACACCAACGCGCTCGACTTCCTGCGCGCCTGCGGGCTGACCGGGGCGAAGGAGGGCTGCGCCGAGGGTGAGTGCGGTGCCTGCTCGGTGATGGTCGCGCGCCCCGCGCCCGACGGCTCCGAGGCCACGCAGTGGACCGCGATGAACTCCTGCCTGGTGCCTGCCGCCTCGCTCGACGGCCAGGAGGTCGTGACCTCGGAGGGCCTCGGCTCGCCCGACGCGCTGCACCCCGTGCAGCACGAGATGGCCGTGCGCGGCGGGTCGCAGTGCGGCTACTGCACGCCCGGCTTCGTCTGCAGCATGGCCGCGGAGTTCTACCGCGACGTGGCGACGGCCGCGGCGGGTTCGACCTGCACGCGATCAGCGGCAACCTGTGCCGCTGCACCGGCTACCGCCCGATCAAGGACGCCGCCCACGCGCTCGGCGCGCCCGACCGACGGCGACCCGCTCGCCGTGCGCCGCTCGCGCGCCCGCCCCGTCGGTCCCGCCGACGCGGCTCGACGACGGCGAGGCGACGTTCGTGCGCCCCGCCGGCCTGGCCGAGGCGCTCGGCGTCCTGGCCGAGCACCCGGACGCCGTCGTGGTCGCCGGGAGCACCGACTGGGGCGTCGAGGTCAACATCCGCGGGAGCCGGGCCCCGCACGTGGTCGCGGTCGACCGGCTGCCCGAGCTGCGCGGCTTCTCGGTGACCGCCGACGAGGTGCGCATCGGTGCCGCGCTGACGCTGACCGAGGTCGAGCGCCGCCTCGAGGTGGCCGGCGGGCTGCTGCCGCTGCTCGCCGACCTGATGCCGCAGTTCGCCTCGCCGCTGATCCGCAACGGCGCGACGCTGGGCGGCAACCTCGGCACGGGCTCGCCGATCGGCGACGCCCCGCCGGTGCTGCTCGCCCTGGAGTCGTCGGTGGTGCTCACCAGCCTCGACGGCGACCGCACCGTGCCGCTGGCCGACTACTTCACCGGCTACCGCCAGTCGGTGCGGCAGCCCGGCGAGCTGATCCGCGAGGTCGTGGTGCCGCTGCCGGCGTCCGGCCTCACCGCGTTCCACAAGATCGCGAAGCGGCGCTACGACGACATCTCGTCGGTGGCCGTGGCGTTCGCGCTCGACGTCGCCGACGGGGTCGTCGTGAAGGCCAGGATCGGGCTCGGCGGAGTCGCCGCCACGCCCGATCCGGGCGCTCGCCACCGAGGCCGCGCTCGAGGGCCGGCCCTGGAACGCGGACACCGTCGACGCCGCCGCCCAGGTGATGGCGGGCGAGGGCACGCCGATCTCCGACCAGCGCTCCAGCGCCGCCTACCGGACGGCGATGCTCGGCGAGGCGCTGCGCCGGCTCTGGGCCGAGTCGCAGGAGCCGAGAGGTCGACGCATGAGCACCCCCACCCAGGTCAGCCAGCCCAGCCGGCTGAGCCAGCTCCCCGACGAGAACGTCGTCGTCGGGCTCCCGCTCCACCACGAGGCGGCCGGCCTGCACGTCACCGGCCACGCGCTGTACACCGACGACCTGGTGCACCGCACCAGCCACGCGCTGCACGCCCACCCGGTGCAGGCCCCGCACGCCCACGCCCGGGTGACGCGGCTCGACGTCGCGCCGGCCTACGACGTGCCGGGCGTGGTGCGGGTGCTGACGAAGGCCGACGTGCCCGGGGTCAACGACTCCGGGATCCACCACGACGAGCCGCTGTTCCCCGACGAGGTGATGTACGTCGGCCACGCGGTCTGCTGGGTGCTCGGCGAGACGCTCGAGGCGGCCCGCCGGGGTGCCGCTGGCGGTCGAGGTCGACTACGAGCCGCTGCCGTCGATCATCACCGTCGAGGAGGCCATCGCGGCCGAGAGCTTCCAGGGCGCGCGACCGAGCGTCGTCCGCGGCGACGTCGAGCACCGGGATGGCACGGGCGACCCACGTGTTCGAGGGCGTCACCTCGTTCGCCGGCCAGGAGCACTTCTACCTCGAGACGCACTGCTCGCTGGCCCTGCTCGACGAGAACGGCCAGGTCTTCGTGCAGTCGAGCACGCAGCACCCCACCGAGACGCAGGAGATCGTCGCCCACGTGCTCGGGCTCTCGAGCCACCACGTGACGGTGCAGTGCCTGCGCATGGGCGGCGGGTTCGGCGGCAAGGAGATGCAGCCGCACGGCCTGGCCGCCGTCGCCGCGCTCGGCGCCACGCTGACCGGCCGGCCCGTCCGCCTGCGGCTGAGCCGCAACCAGGACATGACGATGACCGGCAAGCGGCACGGCTTCCACGCCACGTGGAAGGTCGGCTTCGACGAGACCGGGCTGTTCACCGCGCTCGAGGCGACGCTGACCTCCGACGGCGGCTGGAGCCTCGACCTCTCCGATGCCGGTGCTCTCGCGCGCGCTGTGCCACATCGACAACGCCTACTGGATCCCCGACGTCGAGGTGCACGGCCGGATCGCGCAGACCAACAAGACCTCGCAGACCGCGTTCCGCGGGTTCGGCGGGCCGCAGGGGATGCTCGTGATCGAGGACGTCATCGGCCGGTGCGCGCCCGCGATGGGGCTCGACCCCGTCGACGTCCGGCGCCGCAACTTCTACGTCGACGGCCAGTCGACGCCGTACGGCCAGGCCGGTGCGCCACCCCGAGCGGATGGTCGCGGCGTGGGACCAGGTGCTCGAGTCGGCGTCCTACGCCGAGCGGCAGGCGGAGATCGCGGCGTTCAACGCCTCGTCGCCGCACCGCAAGCGGGGCCTGGCGATCACGCCGGTGAAGTTCGGCATCTCCTTCAACTTCACGACGTTCAACCAGGCCGGCGCGCTCGTGCACGTCTACAAGGACGGCTCGGTGCTCATCAACCACGGCGGCACCGAGATGGGCCAGGGCCTGCACACCAAGATGCTGCAGGTCGCCGCGACGGCGCTCGGGCTGCCGCTGGAGCGGGTGCGGCTCGCGCCGACGCGCACCGACAAGGTGCCCAACACCTCCGCGACGGCCGCGTCGGCCGGCACCGACCTCAACGGCGGGGCCATCAAGGACGCCTGCGACCAGATCCTCGCGCGGCTGGTGCCGGTGCGCGCCTCGATGCCCGACGCCTCCTGGGACGAGCTGGTCCGCGCGGCGTACCACCAGCGGATCCAGCTCTGGGCGGCCGGCTTCTACAAGACCGAGGGCCTCAGCTGGGACGTCACCACCATGACCGGGACGCCGTTCAAGTACTTCGCCTACGGCGTCGCGGCGGCCGAGGTGGAGGTCGACGGCTTCACCGGCATCTACACGACCCGGCGGGTCGACATCGTGCACGACGTCGGCGACAGCCTCTCGCCGCTGGTCGACCTCGGCCAGGTCGAGGGCGGGTTCGTGCAGGGCGCCGGCTGGCTGACGCTCGAGGACCTGCGCTGGGACGAGTCCGACGGCCCCGGCCGCGGCCGGCTCACCACCCAGGCGGCGTCGACCTACAAGCTGCCGTCGTTCTCCGAGATGCCGGTCGAGTTCAACGTGGCGCTGCTCGAGCGCGCCCACGAGGACGGCGCCATCTACGGCTCGAAGGCCGTCGGCGAGCCTCCGCTGATGCTGGCCTTCAGCGTCCGCGAGGCGCTGCGGACCGCGTGCGCGGCGTTCGGTCCCGACGGCCACGACGGCGTCGTCGAGCTGGCCTCACCGGCGACCCCCGAGGCCGTCTACTGGGCGCTCACCGCGGCCCGCGACTCGGCAGGGACGGCTCATGACCACCTGGTTCGCGGCCGTCGCCGCCCTGCGGAAGGCGCGCGAGGCCGGCGTCCTGGTGACGGTCACCGAGGTGCGCGGCCACGCCCCGCGGGAGGCCGGCGCCAAGATGGTCGTGTCGGCGACGGGGGCCTGGTGCTCGATCGGGGGCGGCAACCTCGAGGAGGAGGCGATCCGCCGCTGCCGCGAGCTGATCTCCTCCGGCGCCGTGACCCCGGAGAGCTTCACGGCCCAGCTCTCCGACAAGGCGCCGCTGCAGCACGGCGTCCAGTGCTGCGGGGGAGAGGTGACGCGTGCTGCTCGAGCCGCTCGCCGTCGTCCCGGCCGTGGCTGTGTTCGGCCTGGGCCACGTCGGGCTCGAGCTCGCGCGCATCCTCGCCCGCCACGACCTCGACCTCTACCTGGTCGACTCGCGCCCCGAGCAGCTGTCGCCCGCGGTGCTCGCGCCGCTCGACGACGCCGTCGCGGCCGTGCACGCCCACGCCGTCCCGGTGCTGCCCGAGCTGGTGCTCGCCGACCTGCCGCGCGGCACCCGCGTGCTCGTGATGACCCACGACCACCACGAGGACCTCGCGATCCTCGACGCCGCGCTGCGCAGCGACCACCTCGGACCGATCGGCGTCATCGGCTCGTCGGCCAAGTGGGTGCGGTTCCGCGCCAAGCTGGTCGCGGCCGGCATCGACGCCCGAGGTCGTCGACGCCGTCGAGACCCCCATCGGCCTGCCGGGCGTCACCTCGAGCAAGGACCCCGCCGCCATCGCGGTGTCGGTGGCCGCCGCCCTGCTCGCGGCGTTCGAGCGCGAGAGCGCGGACGCCCGGTGACGATCTTCCGCGGCACCTTCCTCGACACCCCCGACAGCCCCTTCACCGGCGGCTCCCTGCGCACCGGCACCGACCTCGGCCTGCTCGTCCGCGACGGCGTCATCCTCGAGCGCGGTCCGTTCGCCGAGGTGTCGGCCGCCCACCGTGACGAGGAGGTCGTCGACCTCTCCGAGGGCCTCGTGCTGCCGGGGTTCGTCGACACCCACGTGCACTTCCCGCAGGTCCGCGCCATCGGCGGGCTCGGCATGCCGCTGCTCGACTGGCTCGAGAAGTGCGCGCTGCCCGAGGAGGCACGGCTCGCCGACGACGTCTATGCCGCAGGGGTCGCCACGGACTTCGTGGCCGGCCTCGCCCGCGCCGGGACGACGACCGCGCTCGTCTTCGGCTCGCACTTCGCCGGCGCCGTCGACGCGCTGTTCACCGAGGCCTCGCGCGTCGGGCTCCGCGTCACCTCGGGGCTGGTGCTGTCGCGACCGGATCCTGCGGCCCGACCTGTTCACCACTCCCGAGCGCGCCTACGACGAGGGCCTCGAGCTGGCGAAGCGGTGGCACGGCCAGGGCAACCTGCGGTACGCCGTGACGCCGCGGTTCTCGCTGTCGTGCACGACGCCGCTCATGGAGTCGGCCGGCGCGCTGCTCGCCGACGGGCCCGAGCTCTGGTTCACCTCGCACCTCAACGAGAACGCCGAGGAGATCGCCGGCGTCCGGCAGCTGTTCGGCTGCGACTACACGACGTCCTACGAGCAGCGCCGGTCTGCTCGGCCCCCGCAGCGTGCTCGCGCACAACGTGCACCCCACGGTCAGCGAGCTGAAGCAGCTCGGGGCCACGGGCACCGCGGTGGCCCACTGCCCGACGTCCAACGCGGCGCTCGGCAGCGGCCTGTTCTCCCTCGGCCTGCACCTCTCCTACGGCGTCAAGGTCGCGCTCGGCTCCGACGTCGGCGCCGGCACCGGCTTCTCGCTGTTCAAGGAGGGCCTGCAGGCCTACTTCATGCAGCAGCTGCTCGGCGTCGAGGGCCACCGCCTCGCCGCCCGCCACCTGCTCCACCTCGCCACGGCGTCCGGCGCCGAGGCCCTCGGGCTGGCCGACGTCATCGGCGACTTCGAGGTCGGCAAGGAGTTCGACGCCCTCTGGCTCCGCCCCGAGCCCGGCTGCACCCTCGACGTCGCCCTGCGCCACGCGACGTCCGAGGAGGACGCGCTCGCCAAGGCCTTCGCGCTCGCTGGGCCGGCCGACGTGGCGGCGACCTGGGTCGCAGGGGAGCGCATCACCCCCTGACGGTGGTCGAGGTGCGAGGAGCGAGGTACGAGCGGCGAGCCTCGAGACCTCCGCAGCGTCATGGTCGATCCCTTGGGTCACCAGATGACCCAAGGGTTCGATCGTGGCGCTGGTCAACGCGGCGACCCAGGCGCACACTCTGCGGGTGCCCCATCTCGACATCGGCGCCTCGCCACAAACGCGCCGGCCAGGCGCGCGCTGGCGGGTCGCGGCATCGGTTTTCGCGGTGCTGCTCGTGATCGGCGGCGGCGCGGTCACAGCGACGGCACTCCGGGACGGGCCCACTGCATCGGCTCCGTCGGGTGACGGCCCTGGGCCAACTCCCAGCACTCCCTCGAGCAGTCCTCCTGCGGCTGACGAGCCGATTGCTGCGGCACCCGTCCTCACCTGCCCACGACAACCGAGCCTCGAGCGCGACCCAGGTCCGCCGACCCTGGCTGACGGCGCGGTGGCCGCCCGGCTGTGCGGCGACGGCGACCGTCAGTCGTTCACACCGGTCGACCAGCTCGACACGAAGGTCGACCAGCTGGTCCGTAGCATCAACGCCCAGCAGAGAGATGCGCCCCAGGGGTGTCTCGGCGGGATGGGCCCGAACTACGAGCTGTTCCTCGCCTACCCCGACGGCAAGGTGCGTCGGGTCGATCTCAACTTCTCGGCGTGCGGGGCTGTGGTCGTCGGCGCCGTTGCCCACGCCGATCCGTGGACGCCGTACCAGAAGTTCCTGACGTTGCTGCGGGACCAGCGCCGCACCGCTACGCCGGCCGCCGAGCCGCAGGAGCCGACCTGTCTCGACCCCTACCTCGACGCCGACATGGCGGTGCCCGCCGAGATGGTGGCGGCGCGGCTCTGCGTCTCCTACGACGACGGCCCGTCGACGACCAGCGTCGCGGTGCCCGCCGCCGACCTGACCACCATCCTCGACGGCTGGCGTGACGGCGAGCGATCACCCCGCGTCAAGGGTCCCGGCTGCGGCCCGACGGTGCCGCTCTGGATCCTCTCCGGGGTGACCCGTGGGGCGACCCGGTCGGCATCACGGCCGAGTGCGACCAGCCGAGTGACGGCGAGATGCTGGTCGAGCTCGGTGCGCCGGCACGCGAGGCCGTCGACCGGCTTGTTGCTCTCGCCGGCGTGCGGGTCGACGACGGATCGAAGGCTCCCACGGCGTGGACCCTGGCGCTGGCCTGGCTGCACGCGGTGAACGCCCAGGCGACGGTCAGCTCAGAGCCCACCGCCACCGAGATCGGTCGGATCGCCGACGCCATGTGGGTGGACGGCCCGTGGCTGCCGGACGGCGAGCTCGACTGGGTCCTCGAGGGAGCCACGCGGACCGACGCTGCCGGGTGGGGCGAGGCGTGGCGGATTCCCGCCCGGACGCCTGAGGGGGCGGCGGTCTTCGTCGTCGTGCGCGACAGCGCCGCGGACCCGTGGCGGATCTTGAGCATCACCCGATGACGACGAAGGTCCGCGTGCGCTGCGAGACAGCGTGGACAGGCCGTGAAACGTGGGAGGCGGCCTTCGACGTGCAGTAGAAGGCCGGCTCGCCCGCTCTGAGCGTGGGCTCGCCCGGTCGAGGTGCCTACTGCACGTCGGGTGGCACCCCATGGGGTATCGCAACGCTGAGTCAGTCGCGCGCCGTCAGCACGTACGGCCCGTCCTCGGTGATGGCGACCGTGTGCTCCATGTGCGCGCCCCGGGACCCGTCCTCGCTGCGGAGGGTCCAGCCGTCGGGGTCGGTGTAGATCCGGTCGGTGGTGTGCATGAACCAGGGCTCGATCGCGATGACGAGGCCGGGCTTCAGCCGGAAGCCGCGGCCGGGACGGCCGTCGTTGGGCACGTGCGGGTCGCCGTGCATGGTGCGGCCGACGCCGTGGCCACCGAACTGCAGGTTGATGCGGAGGTCGGCCGAGCGGGCCACCTGACCGATCGCGTAGGAGATGTCACCCATCCGGTTGCCCGGCTGCGCCCAGGTGATGGCGGCGTCGAGCGCGCGGCCCGTGATGTCGATCAGCTGGAGGTCCTCCTCGCGCGCGGTACCGACGACCACCGAGAGCGCCGAGTCCGACACCCAGCCGTCGACCGAGGCGGCGAAGTCGACCGAGACGAGGTCGCCGTCCTGGAGCACGTAGTCGTGGGGGAGCCCGTGCAGGACGGCGTCGTTGACCGAGGTGCACAACACCTTGCCGAAGGGTGAGGCCCCGAAGGACGGGTGGTAGTCGACGTAGCAGGACGTGGCCCCCGCGTCGCGGATCATCTGGTGAGCGAGCTCGTCGAGCTCGAGGAGGTTGACACCGACGTCGACCTTCGCCTCCAGCGCCGAGATCACCGAGGCGACGAAGCGTCCAGCTGGCTTCATCTCCTCGATCTGGGTGGGCGTACGCAGCTCGATCACCCCGCAAGGCTACTGACTAGTCCTCCCTGGCCCGTCGGGGTGGTTGCACCGGAAACCGCGGACAGGGCTAGGCGGATGTGCTTACCTCGGAGGGTGTCCCCCCACACATCCCCGTCGTACGCGCCTGCCCCAGCGGCGCCGTTCACCGAGCCCGCCCTTCCGCCGGCACCCGTCCGTCCGCCGCGCGGCGAGTCGGGTTGGTTCACCGACCCCGACGGTGAGAAGCGCTTCTGGGACGGAAACGGCTGGACGACGATGGTGGCGCGCGGCGACGGGTCCTTCGGCCAGGCCTTGCTGCCGGGTCACCAGGAGACGCCGGTCGCGGCGCCGGTGCCGACGGTCGTCGGCGTCCGGGTCACCAACGACATCGCGCTTACAGCGACGCCCGTGGTGCGTCGTTCCTCCGCTCGGCCCGCAACTTCGTCGGTGCCTGCGTCGCCCTCGGCGGACCGCTCGGCGTCGCCGTGGTGAAGTTCGAGCTGTTGTCGCAGCTCCGCTGAGGTCGTGCCGTCGATGGCCTCTCCCGAAGCCTGTGCAGCGCGCCGTAGGGTCGAGGCATGACTCTCGTCGACCGCGTCATCACGTCCCTGCGCCACCACCACGACCGGCTCGCCGCCCTCGTGCCGACCCTCGACGACGACGCCCTCGTCGCGCCGAGCGGCGCCGCGGAGTGGCGGGTCTGCGACGTGCTCTCGCACCTCGGGAGCGGCGCCGAGATCACGCTGCGACCACTCGCCGCGGCGGCCACGGGCACGCCTGTCCCCGAGGCAGACAACCAGTCGGTCGGGGACCGCTGGAACGCCAGCACCCCGCGCGACCAGGCCGTGAACCTCCTCGAGCACGACGCCCGCATCGTCGAGACCCTCGAGGGGCTGAGTGCCGAGGAGCGGGAGGTCGCTCTCCGTCGACCTGGGTTTCTCGCCCGCTCCCGTCCCGCTCGCGATGGCCGCCGGCATGCGGCTCAACGAGGTCGCGCTTCACAGCTGGGACGTCGAGGTGGCGTTCGACCCGGCTGCGACCGTCGACGCCGAGGCGGCCGAGGTGCTGTTCGAGCTCTTCAGCGGCCCGATGTCGATGATGATGACCTGGTCGAGCAAGCCCGAGGCCGCTCCCGAGCCGGCCGTCGTGGCGCTGTTGGGTTACGGACTCGCCATCGGCGAGTCGGTCTCGCTCGTCGCCGAGGCTCCGGTGGCGCCCACCGCGACGTTCGTCGGGGACGCCGAGGCGGCCGTCCGGCTGCTCTCGGGCCGCCTCGCGCCGGAGCACACGCCGGACGGCGTCTACCCAGGTCACCGGCAACGTGACCCTCGCCGACCTGCGCGGGGTTTTTCCCGGCGACTGACGACTCTTGATGTCGAGAACCCGGCACCGGCTCCGTCCCAGGGGTGAGCGCGGCCAAATGGGCCGCACCGAACCGAGGAGATGCACGATGGCCAAGTACCTGCTGCTCAAGCACTACCGGGGCGCCCCGGCATCCGTCAACGACGTGCCCGATGGACCAGTGGACGCCCGAGGAGGTCGACGCCCACATCCAGTTCATGCACGACTTCGCCGACCGGCTCGAGGGCACCGGCGAGTTCGTCGACGGCCAGGCGCTGTCGCCCGAGGGCACGTGGGTCCGCTACGACGGCGAGGGCAAGCCCCCGGTCACCGACGGCCCGTTCGCCGAGACCAAGGACCTGATCGCCGGCTGGATGGTCATCGACGTCGACAGCCACGAGCGGGCCGTCGAGCTCGCCGGCGAGCTGTCGGCGGCCCCGGGCGCCGGCGGCGAGCCGATCCACGAGTGGCTCGAGGTGCGGCCGTTCCTGACCGCGCCGCCCGACCGTCACCGAGTGACGGCCGGCTGGACGAGGTCGCTGCTGCGCGAGCTGACGCCCCGGCGTGCTCGGCGTCCTCGTCCGCCGCGGCGCCGACTTCGCGACGGCCGAGGACGCCGTGCAGGAGGCGCTCTCGAGGCGCTGCGCGCCTGGCCGGCGCGACCCGCCGCGCGACCCGAAGGGCTGGCTGGTCACCGTCGCCTGGCGGCCGTTCCTCGACCCCACCCGCTCCGAGGCCGCCCGCCGGGGCCGCGAGGAGCGGTCGAGGCGAGCCGGCGGCCGGGCCGTCCGAGCGCCGACGACACGCTGCGGCTCTACTTCCTCTGCGCCCACCCGTCGCTGACCCCTGCGTCGGCGGTGGCCCTGACGCTGCGGGCCGTCGGCGGCCTGACGACCCGCCAGATCGCCGCGGCCTACCTGGTGCCCGAGGCGACGATGGCCCAGCGCATCAGCCGGGCCAAGCGCACCGTCGCCGACGTCCGGCTCGACGGCGCCGGGCGACCTCGCGCACCGTGCTGCGGGTGCTCTACCTGGTGTTCAACGAGGGCTACTCCGGCGACGTCGACCTCGCCGCCGAGGCGATCCGGCTGACGCGGCAGCTGGCGGCGCTGACCGACGACCCGGAGGTGCCGGGCTGCTCGCGCTGATGCTGCTGCACCACGCGCGTCGCCGCGCACGCACGCGACCGGACGGCAGCCTCGTCCCGCTCGCCGACCAGGACCGCGACCTGTGGGACACCGACCTGATCGCCGAGGGCGTCGCGTGCTCCAGGCGGCGCTGGCCCGCGACCGGCTCGGCGAGTACCAGGCCCAGGCGGCCATCGCCGCCCTGCACGCCGACGCCCCAGCCGAGGAGACCGACTGGGTGCAGATCGTCGAGTGGTACGACGAGCTGCTCGCGCTCACCGACAGCCCCGTCGTGCGGCTCAACCGCGCCGTCGCGGTCGGCGAGGCCGACGGGCCGCGCGCCGGGCTCGCGGCCCTGGCCGAGGTCGACGCGTCCGTGCCCCGGCACGCCGCGGTCGCCGCCTACCTCCACGAACGGACGGCGACCTCGTCACGGCGGCACGGCTCTACGCCGAGGCTGCGTCGGGCGCAACGGGCCGAGCGCGACCACCTGACCAAGCAGGCGGCGCGGCTCAACAGCAACCGCCACGGTGGT
>CAWHNR010000025.1:0-191860 GCA_963830575.1 uncultured Actinomycetota bacterium | reverse complement strand
TGTTCTATCCACGGAGGTTGAGCACCCAGGGCGTGTCCTGCACACGTAGGTGAAGGCTCCCGTAGTGAGGTGTGGAGCCACCACAGCGACCCCTCTGACCACAGGAGCCTTCGTGTCCCACGCTACCCATGCCAACGCTGTCCTGACTCCTCGCGGGCGGCTGATGCTGGCCCAGCTCGTCGTTGATGAGGGCTGGACCTACGCCGTGCCGGTGAGCGGTTCTCGGTCGGGACCACGACTGTGCGCCGGTGGGCCCAGCGCTACCGCGACCACGGCGCGGAGGGCATGTGCGACCGGTCCTCACGACCGCGCCGCTCACCGAACCAGACCAGCCAGCGCCTGGAGCGACGCATCCTGGGGCTGCGAGTCTCACGCCGCTGGGGACCAGCCCGCATCGCCTACCACCTGCGGATCAACCCCTCCACGGTCCACAAGGTCCTGACCCGTTACAAGTGCCCGCGGCTGAAGTGGATCGACCCCGCGACCGGCACCAGGGTCAAGAGCATCGAGAAACGCTCCTACGTCCACGACGCACCCGGTGACCTGATCCATGTCGACATCAAGAAGCTCGGCCGGATCCCGGCCGGCGGCGGGTGGAAGAAGACCGGCAAGGTCATCGGAGCCCGCAACAACAAACGCGAACGACCCGGATACGCCTTCATCCACCACGCCGTCGATGACCACTCCCGACTGACCTACTCCGAGATCCACGGTGATGAGAAGAAGGAAACAGCCGTCGGGTTCATCCAACGCGCCCGCGCGTTCTTCGCCGCCCACGGCGTCACGATCAAGGCCGTGCTGACCGACAACGGGTCCTGCTACCGATCCAAGCTCTGGGCCAAGACCCTCGCCGCGGCGACGATCAAGCACCGTCGAACCCGGCCCTACCGACCACAGACCAACGGCAAGGTCAACGGTTCAACCGGACCCTGCTCGAGGAATGGGCCTACGCCACCACCTACACCTCAGAAGCCGAACGCGTCGCCGCGTACCCGCCTGGCTCCACCACTACAATCACCACCGCGGCCACACCGCACACAAAGGCCAAGCACCCATCACCGCGTGCCGAACGTCCCGCGAGCTCCTCGACCACCACGGCTCCCGTACCAACCCGCCCCGTGGGGGTCGAGGAGGTTCCGCTAGGAACCGTCACGAGACCACCGCAGGTAAGGGGGGGGGAGGGATGGTGTAGGGAGCTCCTCGACACAGGCTCCCGTACCAACCCGCCCGTGGGGGTCGAGGAGGTTCCGCTAGGAACCGTCACGAGACCACCGCAGCCGGAGACCAACCCGACCAGTGGGGGTCGAGGAGGTTCCGCTAGGAACCGTCACGAGACCACCGCAGTAGGCGCGGGTCGACCCCGTGCACGCGCGTGGCATCCCGGCTGCGGGGTCTCGAGACGCTCGCTAGCGCGAGCTCCTCGACCACCACACCCGTGTCATCGCGCGTGGCATCCCGGCTGCGGAGGTCTCGAGACGCTCGCTAGCGCGAGCTCCTCGACCACCACACGGGTCTCGCGCGTGCTCCCGGCTGCGGGGTCTCGAGCACTCGCTAGCGCGAGCTCCTCGACCACCACGGGTCAGAGGTACATGCCTCCCGAGCCGGGCCGCTCGTCGTCCGCGGGCGGCTGCTGCTCGGGTGGGGTGGCCTGGCCCGGCATGCCCATGCCGGGCGGCAAGGCGCGGCGGATCTGCTCGAACTGCGCACGGGCCTGCATCTGCTGGGCGTAGATGGCGGTCTGGATGCCGTGGAAGAGGCCCTCGAGCCAACCCACGAGCTGCGCCTGGGCGATCCGGAGCTCGCCCTCCGACGGGGTGACGCCGTCGGCGAAGGGCAGCGAGAGCCGGTGCAGCTCCTCGATGAGCTCGGGGGCGAGGCCCTGCTCGAGCTCCTTGATCGAGGAGGCGTGGATCTCCTTGAGGCGGGCGCGGCTGGCCTCGTCGAGGGGCGCGGCCTTCACCTCCTCGAGCAGCTGCCGGATCATCGACCCGATCCGCATCACCTTGGCCGGCTGCTCGACCAGGTCGGTGAGGCTGCGGCCGTCCTCCCCGCCGTCGCCGTCGCCGCCCTCCTCGGCGGCCGCCACGAGCGCGGACGCCGGGATGGTGCCGATGGGCTGGCCGTCGGGGCCCACGACCACGACCTGCTCGCCGTCGGCGGAGGGGTCGGAGGCGGTCGGGTCCGGCTGGGCGGGCTGCTGCTCAGTCATGCCTGCACGGTACCCAGCAGCCCGAGGGCCGACGGCGAGGGTGCCTCAGACGGTCATGACGATCTTGCCGGTGTGCGAGCCCGAGTCCATCAGCTCGTGCGCCGCCACCACGTCGTCCAGGGTCAGCACCCGGTCGACGATCGGCCGCACCGAGCCGTCGGCGACGAGCGGCCACACGTGCTCGACCACCGAGGCGCAGATGCGCGCCTTGTCGGCCGCGGGCCGCCCGCGCAGCGACGTCGCCACCACGGCGCCGCGCTTGCCCAGCAGCGTCGCGATGTTCAGCTCGCCCTTCACCCCGCCCTGCATGCCGATGATGACGAGCCGTCCCTCGGGGGCCAGCGCGTCGACGTTGCGGCCGAGGTAGGAGGCGCCCATGTTGTCGAGGACGACGTCGACGCCGGTCCCGCCGGTCTCGGCGCGGACCACCTCGACGAAGTCCTGCTCGCGGTAGTTGATCGTGACGTCGGCGCCCAGGTCGGCACAGAAGGCGAGCTTCTCGGCGGTCCCGCCGGTGGTCATCACGCGGGCGCCGAGCGCCGAGGCGAGCTGGATCGCGAACGTGCCGATGCCGCCGGCGCCGCCGTGCACCAGGAGGGTCTCCTCGGGCTTGAGCCCGGCGACCATGAACACGTTCGACCACACCGTGCACGCCACCTCGGGCAGGGCGGCCGCGGTCACGAGGTCGATGCCGTCGGGCACGGGCATCACCTGGCCGACGGGCACCACGACCCGCGAGGCGTAGCCGCCACCGGCGAGCAGGGCGCACACCTCGTCGCCGACCGCCCAGCCCTCGACGTCGGGGCCGAGGGCCGCGATCGTGCCGCTGCACTCGAGACCGATCACGTCGCTCGCTCCCGGCGGGGGCGGGTAGAACCCCTGCCGTTGCAGGGTGTCGGCGCGGTTGACCGCGGTCGCCGCCACCGCGAGGGCCACCTCGCCCGGCCCCGGCTCGACGTCCGGCAGCTCCTGCACGGACAGGACCTCCGGGCCACCGCCGCCGTCGGCGACGACCGCCCTCACGCGTTGGCCTCGGCGTCCTCGTCCTCAGGGATCTCGGTGAGGTCGGCGGTGTGGTCGACGGAGGCGTCGTCGGGGATGTCGTCGTCGATGTCGTCCGGGTCCGGGGCGCCCGCGGGCCGGTCCCACGACTCGGCGAGCAGCTGGGCCCGGCCGGCGAGCCGCTCGACGGCGGCAGGGTCGGCGTTGCGGGCGGCCGCGGCGTAGCCGAGGAGGTACGCCGTCACCGGACCCGCGCCGTGGTCGACGTTCTCGTGGGCCAGCTTGTCGAGGTCACGCAGCAGTCCCTCGTCGACCTCGGTCTCGACATCGAGGACGTCGCTCAGCTCGTCGATCCAGTCGTGCAGGTTCACGGGTCCAATCTGTCCAGTCCCGGGGGGTGTCCGCAACCCTCGCCGGGCAACTGGTCCGAACTCGCGGCGAGCTCGCGCAGCTCGCCGAGGTCGGTCCAGGTGTCGACGTCGCGGTGCTCGTCGCCGGCGGCGGCGACCTCGACGAGGTCGAGGTCGGCCACGAGGCGGTGCACCGGGTAGCCGTGCTGGCCCTCGAGGTCGGGGCGCACCGCGTCGAGCCGGTCGCGGTCGAGGCTCATGGCGAGGTGGCGGCGCCCGTCGGGGCTCACCAGCACGGCGCCGTCGCGACCGGCGGCGGCCTCCTGCAGCCGGCGCACGGTGGCGGAGGTCAGCAGCGGCATGTCGACGGCGACGACGACCACCGACGGCGTCCGCCGCAGCAGGGCGTCGACGCCGGTCAGCAGCGCGGCGACGGGTCCGCCGTGCCGCGGGTCCTCGAGCACGAAGGTGACCGGCCGCTCGGTCGGCACCTGCTCGCCGACGACGACCACCTCGGCGGCGTCGACGACGGCGTCGAGGGCGAGGTCGAGCAGGGTGCGGCCACCGATCTCGACCGACCCCTTGTCGAACCCCCCGAGGCGCGTCCCCTGGCCCCCGGCCACGATCACGGCACAGAAGCTGGTGAGGTCCACGCGGTCGATCCTCGCACCGACGGTGGTCGAGCCGCGCGGGCCCCGGCCGGCGCGGGGCGGGACCCGCAGCCGAGTGGCACGCTGGACCCCGTGAACCCCACCGACGTCCTCCGGATCGCCCTCGTGCAGGAGGCCTCGGGCCTCGAGCCCGAGGCCAACCGCGCGCGGCTCGCCGAGCTGACCCCGCGGGACGCCGACCTCGTGGTCTGGCCCGAGGCGTCGGCCCGCGACTTCGGGGACCCCGACTCCGACCTGAGCGCCTTCGCCGAGCCCGTCACCGGGCCGTACGCGACCGAGGTGGCGCGCGTCGCCGACGACCTCGGCGCGACCCTGGTCGCCGGCCTGTTCGAGACCAGCCACGACCCCGCGCGACCCTTCAACACGCTGGTCGCCCGCGGCGCGGCGACGGCGTCGTACCGCAAGGTGCACCTGTACGACTCCTTCGGCTACTGCGAGTCCGACCGGCTCCTCGCCGGCGAGCCGGGCCCGGTCGTCGTCACCGTCGGCGGCTGGTCGGTGGGCCTGATGACCTGCTACGACCTGCGCTTCCCCGAGATGGCGCGGCTGCTGGTCGACGCCGGGGCCGAGCTGATCGTCGTCCCCGCGGCGTGGGTGGCGGGGCCGCTGAAGGTCGACCACTGGCGCACGCTGCTGCGGGCCCGCGCGATCGAGAACACCGTGTTCGTCGCGGCGGCCGGCCAGCCCGCGCCGCGCTACACCGGGCACTCGATGGTGGTCGACCCCATGGGCCTGGTGCTCGCCGAGGCGGGTCCGGACGCCGAGGTGGTGCGCGCCGACGTGAGCCGCGCGGTGCTCGAGGAGGCGCGCCGGACCAACCCCTCGCTGCGCAACCGGCGTCTGTAACCTGGATCGCTGTGTCCAGGGTTGCCGATCGACGTCGTGACGGGACGGTCCGGACCCCGCGGAAGCCCCGCCGACCGGCCGCCACGCAGGCGCCACGCACCCCCCGGACCTCGTGGGAGGACCGGGCCGCGGCCTGGGGCGACTCCCGCGCGACGCTGGTCGCCGTCGTCGCGATCGTCCTCGCCGCCGTGGCCGCGCTGGTCTGCGCGATGGTGCCGGTCGGGCCCGACTGGCTCGGGGGCGCCGGCTCCGTCGCCGTCGTCACGGCGTACTCGTGGGCGCTCGCCGCGCGCACCGGCGGTCGGCCGGTCGTCTTCGGTGCGCTCGGGCTGGTGCTCGGCGTTGCGGTGCTGGTCACCGACCAGGACAGCCTGCGCACCGGCGCCGCGGTGATGACCGCCGTCGTCGCCGCCGTGCTCGGCATCATGGTCACCGTGCCCGCGGTGACCTACCTGCGGGCGGCGCGCGAGTGCGTCGTCGCCGCTGCCGTGGCCGCCGTGGGCGCCCTCGCCGCGATCGGCTTCGAGCCCACGATCACGGTGACCCGGTTCGAGTACGCCACGTTCGGCCTGGCGCTCGCCGGCGCGTTCGCCGTCGTCTACCGCCTCGGCGCGGGGCTCCACGGCCTGGGACGCCGGGGCGTCGTCATCGTCGTGGTCGGGGCCGCCCTGCTCGCCGTGACGCTGCTCTACGCCGAGCTGCTCCGCCGGTACGGGACGCCCGGCCTGGTCTCCTCGCTGCTCGACGGCGTCCGCTGGAGCCGCGACCACCTCGGCGCCTTCCCGCGGCCGATCATGGCCGTGCTCGGCGTGCCGGCCCTCGCCTACGGCTGCCACATGCGCGCCCGCCGCCGTCAGGGCTGGTGGGTGTGCGCCTTCGGCGCCGCCGCCACCTCGGCCGTCGCCAACTCCCTGGCCAACCCCGCGATCGCCCGCAGCGAGAGCGCCCTGTCGGTGGTCTACGGGCTCGTGGTCGGCCTCGTGGTCGGCTACGTCGTCGTCCGCCTCGACCTCCTCCTCACCGGCTCGACCCGCGGCTCGCGCGGACGCCGCAGCCGTCGACGCCGAGCAGGCCACCGCCCTGCGTCCCGAGCCGCGCCGCACGCAAGCCCTCCTCTGACGCTGCCCGTAGTCTTCGACGGGTCACCGCCGCCGTCGAGATCCGGACCGCCTCACCGTTCCGGTACCGAGAGGTAACGGCTAGCGTCACAGCCATGGCCCGCCCGCACCGTCGTCGAGATCGCCGCCGAGATGGTCGCCAACGTGCTCGAGGTGCTCGTCGAGCCGGGCACCGCCGTGGCGGTGGGCGACGAGGTCGCGCTGCTGGAGTCGATGAAGATGGAGATCCCGGTCATCGCCGAGCACGCCGGCACCGTGGTGGCCGTCAAGGTCGCGCCCGGGGACGTCGTCCAGGAGGGCGACGTGCTGCTCACGCTGACCGCCTGAGCACCGCCTAGACTTTCCGCGTCCGCGCGAGCGGGCGAGGAGGGGTGCCGGAGCGGCCGATCGGAACCGCCTTGAAAGCGGTCGTAGGGAGACCTACCGCGGGTTCGAATCCCGCCCCCTCTGCTCGGTGGTTGAGGTGCCGTGACGCGAGGAACGAGCGGCGCGGCCTCGAAACCTGGTGAGGCTTCGTCGGTGACTCGCGAGGAACTCTGGAGCTGCGGAGCCTGAAGCTGCGGAGGTCTCGAGGCTCGGCCCTCGTTCCTCGGGCCTCGCACCTCGACCACCGTGGGGCGCTACTCCGACCCGCCCAGCTCCAGCTCGACCGCGTCGTAGGCGAGGTCGTTGACCCGCTGCACGTGACGCGTCACGTCGGCGACGAGCCGGGCCACCTCGGCGCGCACGGCGGCCACGTCGGCGTCCTCGAGGACGCGGGTGCCCAGGGTGCCCAGGCGCATCAGCAGCGCGTTGCGCTCGCGGAAGGCGGACGCCGCCGCGGGCCGCGAGCCAGCCGTCGCCGGAGCCGGCGCCGCCGGTCTCCTCGAGCAGCGCGTCGCGGACGGCGGTCATCCGCTGCCGCATCGTCCAGCGCCAGCTGCCCAGGCTCGGGCCCTCGCGCCGGGGCGCCTCGTTGGCGTGCGCGAGGCCGCGCAGGGCGGTGGACATCGCGGTGCTGACCACGGTCATGGCGCCTCCCGGCACGGGTCGGGTGTGACGTAGGTCACGAGCATCCCCCTCGGTACCCGCTGTCGGCAAGATGCACCGTCCACCGGTTGGGACCAGCGCCTCCAGGCGCGCGAGGATGAGCGGGTGAGCGACCTCCCCGACACGGCGACCGAGTACCGCCTGGCCCCGGCCTTCGCCGCCCGCCTGGTCGGGCTCGGGCTGGTGCTCCTGCGCTGTGGTCAGCTTCGGCGTGACCGCGGCGGCCTTCGCGTGGTCGTGGCCGGCCGACGTGATCGTGGTGGTCCTCGTCGTGGGCCTGCTCGCCGTGTTCGCCGGCGGCGCCTGGCTGCGGAGCCGCGCGTACGTCGTCCGCGTCGACGACGACGGGTACGACGTGAAGTTCGTGCGCGGCGCCGGCGTGGCCGTCGGGCCGCTGGGACGACGTCGTGCGAGGCGGTGGCCGCGCACCCGCGCGACGTCCCCTGCCTGGTGCTGCGGCACCGTGACGGCGTCGACCACCTCGATCCCGGTCGAGATGCTCGCCGTCGACCGCGACCGGTTCGCCGACGAGGTGAAGGCGCGCCTCGACCGCGCCCACGGCCGGTAGTGGTGCTCGACCCTCCGAACCGATTGGCCGACCCCGCCACCCGCCTTGTAACCTGAGCCGCGCTGCACGCGTGATCGCAGCATGGAGGCGTCGCCTAGTCCGGTCTATGGCGCCCGCCTGCTAAGCGGGTTTGGGGCTACAACCCCATCGCGAGTTCAAATCTCGCCGCCTCCGCAGTGAGTCAGAGCCGGCCCGGGGCCAGTCCCCGGGCCGGTCTCCGCGCCTCGCCACCCCTGGGGGTGTTTGTGCCGGTTCACCGGTCTAGATCATCCGCGTGTGACCCGGTCGACGCTCGGTTTAGCACTGAGGGTCCACTGGGAAGGCATGGGGCCGGCGAACTCGGGCTCGCAGACCTCCCAGGGTAGACGAGAAGGTGTGAATCACGATGACGTTCGCTCCGCAAGCTCGCTGTAGCCACGGCCTCGCTGTCCCTCGGTGTCCTGCTCGCCGGGACGGCCGCACCGCGCCCACGCCGGGTTCGACTCCGGCTGGGGCTGCGGCGGCAACTGCCGCCAGGCGCCCCCGCTGCCGTCCGCTGGACGCCGTGACGCCCGCTCGCCTGAGCGCGCGCCTCAGTCGCCGTCGTCGGCGGGCTCGTTGCCCGAGACGCCCTGCCTGGCCCATCGCGTAGCCGAGCTGGAAGCGCGTCTCGGCCTCGTACTCCGTCTTGAGGTCGGCGACGTAGCCGGCGTAGGTGCGCGGGCTGACGCCCAGCCGCTTGGCGCTCACGGGGTCGGAGTGACCCTCGATGAGCATGCGGATCGTCATCGCCCGCTGCTCGACGGCGATGTCCTTGAGGGTCGTCGTCTCCTTGTTGGTGAACGGCCGCGCCCGCTCCCAGCTGCGCTCGAACGTGTCGACCAGGAAGCCCACGACCGCGGGCTCGCGGACGGCGACCGCGGTGCTGAGGTCGTCGCGGTCGGGGATCACCGCCACGCGCCGGTCGATGATGATCATCCGGTTGAAGAACTCGTCGAGGGTCCGCACCTCGGCGCCGCGCTCGGTGACCGCCGCGACGTACGTGTTCGGTGTACGCGCTGCGCCGGGCGCTGTGCTGGTAGAGCGTGCGCATCTTCGTCCCGCGCTCGAGCATCGCGGTGTCGCGCAGCGCGGCCGCGGCCACCGAGGGCGCGTCGCGGCCCGACTGCGGCTGGGCGGTGAGCATCTCCTCCTCGGCCTCGGCGACGAGGGCGGTGAGGAAGGGGTCGATCGCCCCGCCGTGGAGGTAGGTGAACGGGCCGCGGCCCTGCGACATCGGGGCCCGGCGCCACGACTGGCCGAGGACGCCGAACGCGCGCGCCCACTCCGAGGACTCCTCGAGCAGCTGGGTGGCCTGCTGGCTCAGCGGCGCGACGACCCGCCCCTGCACCGTGCTGGGGTCCTCGGGCATCCAGCGGTCGGTGTCCTTGGCGAGCAGCACCAGCCCCATCTCGACCAGCAGGTCGAACGGCGGCCGGTCGGGTCCGCCCTCGGCGATGCGGGGGTCGCCGGCGGCGATGCCCTGGGCCGAGACGATGTCGTCGTACAGCGTCGGCGGCGGCGTCCCTGAACAGCGCGCGCTCGTCGGGGCTGTACGTCACCGGTTCCCTCCCCACGCCGCGTCTCGGACGCCGTCCCGAGCGCCGAGGCGATCCTAGCGACGACGAAGGCCCCGCTCCGGGATCCGGGCGGGGCCTTCGTACGGTGGTCGAGGTGCGAGGCCGGGAACGAGGGCAGAGCCTCGAGACCTCCGCAGCCGATCCGTCCAGCCCTCGCGGCGCTACTCGCCCGAGGCGCGCCTTCAGCGCCGTCGAGCTCGGTCCACAGCACGGCCGGGCAGGTCGTCGCCGAAGTTCTCGAACCACTCCTGGATCTGCGGGATCTCGGCCTTCCACTCCTCGACGTCGACCGCGAGCGCGGCCTCGAGGGCCTCGGGCGGTCATGTCGAGCCCGTCGACGTCGAGCGAGCCCGGCGCCGGGACGTGGCCGATCGGGGTCTCGACCGCGGCGGCCTGGCCGTCGATGCGCTCGACGACCCACTTGAGGACGCGGCTGTTCTCGCCGAAGCCGGGCCACAGGAAGCCGCCCTCGTCGTCGCGGCGGAACCAGTTGACGTAGAAGATCTTCGGCAGCTTGGAGGCGTCGTTGTCCTTGCCGACGTTGATCCAGTGGCTGAAGTAGTCGCCGGCGTTGTAGCCGATGAACGGCAGCATCGCCATCGGGTCGCGGCGCACGATGCCGACCGCGCCGACCGCGGCGGCGGTGGTCTCCGACGACAGCGTCGCGCCGAGGAAGGTGCCGTGGGTCCAGTCGCGGGCCTCGAAGACCAGCGGGACGGTCGTCTTGCGGCGGCCGCCGAACAGGATCGCGTCGATCGGGACGCCGCGCGGGTCGTCGAACTCGGGCGCGAGGATGTCGCACTGCTTGATGGGGGTGCAGTAGCGGCTGTTGGGGTGGCTCGAGTGCAGGCCCTGCTCGCCGAGCTCGGGGGTCCACTCCTCGCCCTTCCACGTGGTGGCCTTGGCCGGCGGGTTCTCCAGGCCCTCCCACCAGATGTCGCCGTCCTCGGTGAGCGCGACGTTGGTGAAGACCGAGTTGCCCTTGTTGATGGTGGCCATCGCGTGCGGGTTGGTGTGCTCGTTGGTGCCGGGGGCGACGCCGAAGAAGCCGAACTCGGGGTTGACGGCCCACAGCCGGCCGTCCTCGCCGATCCGCATCCAGGCGATGTCGTCGCCGATGGACTCGACCTTCCAGCCCGGGATGGTCGGCTTGAGCATGGCGAGGTTGGTCTTGCCGCACGCCGACGGGAACGCCGCGGCGACGTACTTCACGACGCCCTGCGGGCTGGTGAGCTTGAGGATGAGCATGTGCTCGGCGAGCCAGCCCTCGTCGCGCGCCATGACGCTCGCGATGCGCAGGGCGTAGCACTTCTTGCCGAGCAGGGCGTTGCCGCCGTAGCCGGAGCCGTAGGACCAGATCGCGCGCTCCTCGGGGAACTGCACGATGTACTTGGTGTCGTTGCACGGCCACTTCACGTCGGCCTGGCCCTCGGCCAGCGGGTGGCCGACCGAGTGGATGGCCTGGACGAACGGGGCGTCCAGCTCGGTCATCCGGTCGAGCACGTGGCTGCCCATGCGCGCCATCACGCGCATCGAGGCGGTGACGTAGGCGGAGTCGGTGAGCTCGACGCCGAACATCGGGCTCTCGGCCTCGAGGTGACCCATCACGAACGGGATGACGTACATGGTGCGGCCCTTCATGCAGCCGGCGTACAGCCCGCGCATGAGGTCCTTCATCTTCTCCGGGTCCATCCAGTTGTTGGTGGGCCCGCAGTCCTTCTCGTCGACCGAGCAGATGTAGGTGCGGTCCTCGACACGCGCCACGTCGATCGGGTCGGACGCCGCGTAGAACGAGTTGGGCTTGATCTCCGGGTCGAGCCGGGTGAAGGTGCCCGTGCCGACGAGCGCGTCGGTCAGCTGGGTCCACTCCTCGTCCGAGCCGGTGCACCAGTGGATCGCGTCGGGCTGCGTCATGGCAGCCACCTCGGCGACGAAGTCGAGGATGCCCTGGTGGGTGGTCGGTGCGGGGTGGTGCGTTCCTGCGTGGCGGTCATGCCGGTCCTCTCGCGCGTTCCGGCGACCGGGCGGAGCGTCCGGGCGCCGCCCGTCGAGCGTGTCGGCGGTGTGTCGTGGAGTCGTGGTTGGATCGCTGGCGTCGTTGCTCGCGACTGTCCTGGATCCCGTGCGCAGGCCGCTGGCCAGCGCCGGGACTCGACGAGGCTAACCGCGACCGGACGGCCCCTCCTATTGGACCGATCCAACACCCGTGGGCCAGATCACACGCGCGTCCACGGCCCTGGCGGGAGAACCGATTCGGCACCACCCGCACCCCTCGGGTAGTCTCTGCGGGTCGCTCCGGCGGCACTGCGCCTGTAGCTCAACGGATAGAGCATCTGACTACGGATCAGAAGGTTTGGGGTTCGAATCCCTACAGGCGCGCAGAGCGAAACAGCCCCTGACCAGCGGACGCCGGTCAGGGGCTCTCTCGTCGCGTCGAGGCGCAGGTCCTCAGGTACGCCGGCGCACGCTGACCGGGCCCTCGGTCACCAAACGGCTCACCGAGTCGACGAGCGTCCGCGGCCGGAGCACGGGGGTGGGGCGGTGCTGCTTGCTCGCCATCCCGTCGACGACCTGCTGCAGGGTGGTGACGGCGTCGGTGGCGGGGACCCACCCGAGCTCGCGCTCGGCGCGGCTGCAGTCCATCAGCGGCACGCTGCCCGCCAGGTCGATCCAGCCGGGGTCGAGGGGCTGCACCCGGGCGTGCCAGGACGCCGACACGGCGGCACGGACGGCGGGCAGCGGCAGGTGCACGTGGTGGGCGCCGAGGGCTGACGCGATGTGCTCGACGGTGATCACCGGATCGGCGGAGAGGTTGAAGGCGCCGGCCGCCTGCCGTTCGAGCACCCGCGCCACGGCGTCGGCGACGTCGTCGCTGTGGACCATCGGGATCACCAGCGACCGGTCGAGCGGCAGCAGCGGGATGATCCGCAGCACCGAGGCGGGGACGAAGGCCGGGAGGCCGTAGCGCAGCAGGGCGCTGCCGGCGTCGGCCTGGCCCACGATGCCCGGTCGCAGGCGGGCGATGACGGTCGAGGGGAACTCCCGCTCGTGCGCGTCGAGCAGCCGTTCGGCGGCCGACTTGTGCTGGCTGTACGGCGAGCCCGGGACGCCGTCGGTGGGGTAGTCCTCGGTGACCGGCTCCTCGTCGGTGCGGGGGGAGTAGGCACCCACCGAGGACATGTGCACCAGGTGCGGCACGCCGGCGGCCTGCACCGCGGCCAGCACGCGCCGGGTGCCGCCGACGCCGGTCTCCTCGAGCAGGCCGAGGCGGTGCGAGGGCTGGAAGAGCCAGGCGAGGTGGACCACGGCGTCGGCACCGGCGAACGCCTCGGCGAGGGCCGGGGCGGAGTCGTCGCTGGCCAGGTCGGCCGCGACCCAGGTCACGTCGGCGAGGGGGCCGGTCGGGTCGGTGGGCGGACGTCGGACGACGCCGACGAGCTCGTGCTGTCCTGCGAGCCGGGCCACGACGGCGGTGCCGACGTTGCCGGTCGCTCCGGTGACGACGATGCGCACGGGAACCTCCAAGGCAGTGGTGTGGTCCGGCGCCCGGACGGGCGACCGGCGATGCAGCGGCGCGCGGGGGGTGGGGCGGGTCAGTCCTGGCCGGAGCCGTGGTCGACCACGACGTCGGCGCCCCGACGGCGCGCGCGGGCGACGCGCAGCCGCAGCTTGCGGCCGTACGCCAGCACCAGCTGCGTGTAGCCGGGGGTGCGGCCGTGGTAGCCCAGGAACCCCTCGGGTCCGGCGACCATCTCGCCGGTGCGGACGTCGTACTTGCTCTGGTGCCAGGGGCAGACCAGGCAGCCGTCGGCGTCGAGGGTGCCCTCCGAGAGGTCGGCCAGCTGGTGGCGGCAGCGGCGCGAGACCGCGAACAGCTCGCCGTCGCGGTTGCCCACCGCCCACGTCCCGGCTCGGCGCACCGCGCCGGGCGGGAGGTCGTCGGCCGGGATGCTCGGCGGTGGGTTCACAGGTGTCCTCCTCGGACGGTCGGCGTGGTGGCTCTCCCTCGACGCTAGGGACGCCGCCCGACCCTCGTCACACCCCGGGTGGCGAGCCGGAGGGTGAGTCGGGACACCTCCCGGAGCCTCGTCAGCGCTGGTGGCGGCGGCGTCGCACCCGTCGCGCGGCGGCGTAGGCGGGCCCCCGTAGCCGGCGGTGCCACTCCGGCACCGTGAGCCCGTCGGGCCCGCCGGCGGTGGCGTCGAAGGACAGGTCGAGGTCGCGGGCGGGCATCGAACCGAGCTCGAGCCGACCGAACGCCGTCCACCCGGCGCCGGGGCGCGCGAAGGCCAGCTCCCAGGTGACGTCGTCGAGCGGCCTGGCGGCGAGGTGCACCGGTCCGGTCGGCGTCCCGTACCGCAGCAGCGTGCCGACGAACCCGCGCTCGCGCAGGCTGGGCGCCAGGACGTAGCGGAGCCAGCGGCCGCTCCCCGTGCCCGACATCAGCAGGTCGGCGTGCCCGCCCGGTGCCCCGGGGGCCGGCACCCGCAGCGCGAGCCCGTTGACGTCTGGCCAGGGTGCGGGCAGGCCGATCGAGCGCGAGAAGCGCACCAGCACCTCGTCGTCGCCGGGCTCGTCGATGAAGGCAGCACCGGTGGTCGCGCCGCCGACGCGGTGCAGCCGGGCGAGCAGCACCTCGCCGCGCGGGTGCATCGGCTTGTCCACCCTCCGCACCCGCGCGAGCAGTCCGATGGCGCCGGCGACGGCTGCGCCGGCGCCGCTCGTCGCACTCGCCGCGTCGGGAAGCCGGGCGGACACGCGGGCGGGCAGGCGGTCGAGCAGACGGGGCGACGACGTCATGCCCCGAGGCTGGCACCGGCACCCCTGACGCGACAACCGGGCGACCCCTGCGGGTGAGAGCGCCCACCGACGGGTGGAGGCACGACGTCGGTCGGCATGTCATCGTCGGGTCATGGTCGTCATCGCCCTGGTCGACGACGTCGTCGCGCTCCTGCCGGCGGGCGTCCGATGAGCGCCCTGACGATCGTCGGCGCGGGGCCGGCGGGCTCGGCCGCGGCGCTCGGCGCCCTCCACGCCGACCCGTCGCTCGAGGTCACCCTGCTCGACCGGTCCGACTTCCCGCGGGACAAGGCCTGCGGCGACGGGGTCGCCCCGCACGTGCTCGACCTGCTCGAGCGGGTCGGCGTCACCGGTCTTCTCGACGACCGCGAGCCGGTCACCCGGTTGAACCTGCGGCGTGGCAGCAACGGCGCCGAGCGGACGATGGCGCGCCCGGCCTGGGTCGTCCCGCGCCGCGTGCTCGACGCGCGCCTGGTCGAGGCCGCCTGCGCCGCCGGGGCGCGCTTCGAGCGACGACGCGTGCCCGACCTCGCGGCGCTCGACCACGCCGCTGTCGTGGTCGGTGCCGACGGCGCCCACTCCGTGGTGCGCCGTGCGCTCGGAGCACGGCCGGGCCCGGTGGCGCTGGCGATCCGGGGCTACGCGCCGACCCCGCTCGAACAGCGCGGCACGCAGCAGATCGTCTTCGGCACCGGCGCCGTGCAACCGGCGTACGCCTGGTCCTTCGACCGTGGCGACGGGCTCGCCAACGTCGGCTACGGCGAGCTGCTGGGCGGGGGCCGACGTCCCCCGACGCGGGCCCGGCTGCTCGAGCGGCTCGACGAGCTGCTGCCCGGCAGCGCCGGCGCGGGTCACGACTGGGTCGGGCACCACCTGCCCCTGTCCACGTCACGCTGGCGTCCGCCTCCCGGGCGCGTGCTGCTGGTGGGCGACGCCGCGGGCCTGGTCAACCCGATGACCGGTGAGGGCATCTTCTACGCCGTCGCCACCGGGCTCGCCGCGGGTCGCGCCGCCGCCGAGGCCGTCGCGGCCGGCGACCCGGAGAGCGCCGGAGAGCGCTACTCCCGCGCCACCCGGCCGCTCCTCGCGGGCCACCTGCGCCACACCGCCCTCGCCGCGCGGCTGTGCCGCTCGGGCCGCGTGCTCGACGCCGGCCTGCGCGCCTCGGCCCGCTACCAGCACGCGTTCGACGACCTCGTCGAGCTGGGGCTGGCCCGGGGTCGGGTCACCCCGTCCCTGGCGCTCGCCCTGACGACGTCCCTGTTGAGCCCCGCCCGATGACCCCGACCACGGAGACCAAGGAGAACGCCATGAGGATCCTCAGCGTCCGCGGGACCCTGCCCGACCACCGCTACACGCAGGCCGAGATCACCGAGTCGTTCGTGACGACGATGATCCGCGGGCGGCTGGACCGGCGCGTGGTCGAGCGCTTCCACCGCAACGCCTGCGTCGAGACGCGGCACACCGCGCTCCCCCTCGAGGACTACGGCGGGCTGCGGGACTTCGGCGAGTCCAACGACGCGTTCATCGAGGCCGGGGTGGCCCTCGGGGCCCGGGCGGTGGTCGACGCGCTCAAGGCGGTCGACCTGGCGCCCTCCGACGTCGACCTGATCATCAGCGCCACCGTCACCGGGCTCGCGGTGCCCTCGCTCGAGGCCCGGGTCGCCTCGCTCGTCGGCCTGCGCCCCGACGTCAAGCGGGTGCCCCTGGTCGGGCTCGGCTGCGTGGCGGGCGCCGCCGGGGTCGCCCGGTTGCACGACTACCTGGTCGGGCACCCCGACGAGGTCGCGGTGCTGATGTCGGTAGAGCTGTGCTCGCTGACGCTCCAGCGCGACGACGTCTCGGTGGCCAACCTGGTCGCCAGCGGGCTGTTCGGCGACGGGGCGGCGGCGGTCGTCGCGGCCGGCGCCGACCGGGCCCGTGAGCTCGTCGGCGACGGCGTCCGGCCCGAGGTGCTGGCCAGCCGCAGCCACCTCTACCCCGACTCCGAGCGGACGATGGGCTGGGACGTCGGCGCCGGCGGTCTCAAGATCGTCCTCGACAGCGCCGTGCCCGACCTCGTGCGCCGCTACCTCGGCGACGACGTCGACGGTTTCCTGGCCGACCACGGCCTGAGCCGCGCCGACATCGAGTTCTACGTCGCGCACCCCGGCGGGCCCAAGGTCCTCGACGCCATGGCCGAGACGCTCGGCGTGGGCCGCGAGGCCCTGCAGGTCACGTGGGACTCCCTGGCCGCGATCGGCAACCTCTCGTCGGCCTCGGTGCTGCACGTGCTGGCCGACACCCTGCGCGACCACCCGCCGCGGAAGGGGTCCTACGGGCTGCTCCTCGCGATGGGCCCGGGCTTCTGCTCCGAGCTCGTGCTGATGCGGGCCTGAGGTGGGGGTCGAGGTCTGGTTCACGGTCCTGGTGCTCGCCGTCGGCGTCGAGCGCCTGGCCGAGCTCGTCGTGTCGAAGCGCAACGCCGCCTGGTCGTTCGAGCGCGGCGGTGTCGAGACCGGACAGGCGCACTTCCCGGTGATGGTGGTGCTGCACACCGGCTTCTTGGTCGGCGCGCTCGTCGAGGTGTGGGTGCGTCGCCCCGACCCACCGGCCTGGCTGTGGGTGCCGGCGCTCGTGCTGGCCGCGGCCAGCCAGGCGCTGCGCTGGTGGTGCATCACCACCCTCGGGCCGCGCTGGAACACCCGGGTGATCGTGGTGCCCGGGCTCGCGCCGGTCACGGGCGGCCCGTACCGCCTCCTCACCCACCCCAACTACGTCGCCGTCGTCGTCGAGGGCGTCGCCCTGCCCCTGGTGGGCGGGGCCTGGATCACCGCGCTCGTGTTCACCCTCGCGAACGCCGTGCTGCTGCGCACCCGGCTGCGCGTCGAGAACGAGGCCCTGGCCGGCCTCCCGGCGCCGGCGTGATCGACCTCCTCGTCGCCGGTGGGGGACCCGCCGGCCTCGCCACCGCGCTGCACGCCACCCGGGCCGGGATGTCGGTACGGGTGCTCGAGCCCCGGGTCGCGGCGATCGACAAGGCCTGCGGCGAGGGCCTGATGCCCGGCGCCGTGTCGGCCCTGGCGGGGCTCGGCGTCGACCCGTTCGGCCACGCGATCACCGGCATCGCCTACTGCGCCGGGGTGCGGCGGGTCGAGACGGGCTTCGGCTCGGGCGAGGGCCGCGGGGTGCGCCGGACCGTGCTGCACACGGCGCTGCGCGACGCGGTCGACGCGGCCGGCGTCGAGGTCGAGCGGACCGTCGTCCGCGGCGTCACCCAGGACGACGACGGGGTGACGGTCGACGGCGTCCGCGCCCGCTACCTGGTCGCGGCCGACGGCCTGCACTCACCGCTGCGCCGCTCGCTCGGGCTCGACGTCGCGCACCGGGGGCGGGCGCGCTACGGGTTGCGGCGCCACTACGCGCTCGCGCCCTGGACCGACCGGGTCGAGGTGCACTGGGGGCGTGACGCCGAGGCCTACGTGACCCCGGTGGCGCCCGACCTCGTCGGGGTCGCCGTGCTGTCCTCGACGCGCCTCCCGTACGACGAGCACCTGACCGCGTTCCCCGCCCTGCGGGAGCGACTCGCGGAGGCCGAGCACGCCAGCGACGTGCGGGGAGCGGGACCGCTGCGGGTCTCGGCCCGTCGGCGCCTGGCCGGCCGGGTCCTGCTCGTCGGCGACGCGGCGGGCTACGTCGACGCGCTCACCGGCGAGGGCGTCGCCCTGGCGCTCGGCCAGGCCGGAGCCGCCGTCTCGGCGATCGCCTCGGCCGACCCAGCCCGCTACGAGGCGGAGTGGCGCCGCCTCACGCGCCGCTACCGCTGGCTGACCGCGGGCCTGGTCGCCGCCACGACGCCGCGCCCGATGCGCTCGGCCGTCGTCCCCGCCGCCACCGCTCTTCCCCGGGTGTTCGGCGCCGCCGTCGCCGCCCTCGCCCGCCCCGTGCACTGAGCTCGAGTCGGCGCGGCTTCCGCTCGCGCTGCCTCACCCGGACGCGGCGGTGAACCCGGTCGGGCGGACGGGTCGTGCAGGCACGCCGGCGACGATCATGTCGGCGGGCACGTCCTTGGTGACGACCGCGCCCGCTCCGACGATGGCACCGTCGCCGATGGTGACGCCGGGGACGACGGTCACGTTCGCCCCGAGCCAGACCTTGCGGCCGATGACGACCGGGGCCGGCAGCATGTCGGCGCGACGGTGCGGGTCGACCGCGTGGTTCAGGGTCGTGATGGTGCTGCCGTGGCCGATGAGGGTGCCGTCGCCGATGGTGATGCCGCCGGTGTCCTGGAAGCGGCAGCCGAGGTTGATGAACACGTCCCTGCCGAGGTGCAGGTTCTTGCCGAACTCGCTGTAGAACGGCGGGAAGACGGTCACGGTCTCGTCGACCGGACCGCCCGTGAGGCGCCCGAGCAGGGCGCGCACCTCCTCCGGCGAGTGGTACCCGGCGTTGAGCTCGGTGGTCAGCCGGATGGCCTCCTGAGAAGCCGCGTGCATGAAGCGGTGCGCCTCCGAGCCGCCCTCGATGACGGCGCCGTCGGCCACGAGGGCGAGGAATCGGGTGAGGTCCATGCTCGTCGTCCTGCTTCCGCGGTCGAGGGGCTGGCGCGCCTGCGCTGTGCCGCGCGCCCGGGACGACGCGCCCGTACGACGGTAGGAACCTCCAGCGCTGCAGGTCAAAGCCCGCCGGCGCACGGGGTCCGCGCCGGGCCGCGGCCGTCCCCCACGGATGCACCGTCGCGGCCGTGCAGCAGGTCACACCCCCTGCCACCCGCAGGGGTGTCGGAACGCTCGGGCCGCACCGGCGACGGTGGTGGAAGACCTCCCGGAAAGGATCCCTCATGACTCGCTACACCCTGTCCCGCTCGCTCCACGACCTCGGCCTCGCCGCCTGGTTCGGTGGCACCACCGCCAACGCGGTGGCCCTCAACCCGGCGGCCGCAGCGGCCGGCTCGCCCGACAGCCGCGGAGCCGTCGCCAACGTGGGCTGGGACCGCTGGACGCCGGTCAACGCCGGCGCGATCGGCCTCCACCTCGCGGGAGCCGTCGGCCAGCTCGTGGCGAACAAGGGACGCGTCGGTGCCCAGGAGGGCGTCGCCACCATGGCGGGCGCGAAGACCGCGCTGACCGTGGCCGCCCTCGGGGTCACCGCCTACTCGCGCGTCCTCGGTCGACGGGTCTCGGCGCAGACGCACGTCCCCGCCGAGTCCGGCACGAGCCCCGCCTCCACCACGCCGCCCGAGGTGGCGAAGGCGCAGCAGCAGCTGCGCGTGCTGCAGTGGGCCGTGCCCGCGCTGACGGGTGCCCTGGTCGTCGTCAGCTCCTACGCCGGCGAGCAGCAGCGTGCCAGCGAGGAGTCGAGCGGCATCCGGCGACGCCTCGGCCTGTAGCCCGGACGTCCGCGGGAGCGGTCGGGGGACGCGTCAGGACCGTTGCAGCACGGCTCGGGTCGCGTCGTCGGCGGGCACGAACGTCTCGAGGTGCAGGCCCTCCAGCAGGCTGTCCTGCGGCGTCTCGAGCTGGGCGGCCACGGTGAAGAACCGCAGCACCCCCAGGGCCGTCTCGAGCTCGAGGGCGAGCACCGGCGCGGTGCTCGCCCTGATGGGCGTCACCGCCGGGCCGAGGTAGGAACGCAGCTCGGCGACGAGCTCGTGGAGACGCGGGTCGTGCGTGTGCTGCGCCCGGCTCTCGACCTGACGGACCAGGTGGTCGGCCCAGGCGTCGAGGTTGCGGATCCGCGGCGCCAGCCCGTCCGGGTGCAGGCTCAGCCGCAACGCGTTCATCGGCGGCTCGAGCAGCGACGGGTCGCAGCCGACGAGCAGCTGCGACGCCGCGGCGTTGGCGTCGACGACGTCCCAACCGCTGTCGAGCAGGAGCGCGGGGTAGGGCAGGTGGGCGTCGAGCAGGTCGCGCAGACCGCTCATCACCACCTCCAGCGACTCCGCGGCGACCCCCTGACGCCCGAAGCGGGGGGCGAAACCGCCGGCGAGCAGCAGGCGGTCCCGCTCCCGCAACGGCACGTCGAGGTGGTCGGCGAGCCTCAGGATCATCTCGGCCGTCGGTCGCGACCTGCCGGTCTCGACGAAGCTGAGGTGGCGGGTGCTGACGCCGGCGAGGCCGGCCAGGTCGAGCTGGCTCAGCCGCCTGCGCTCGCGCCACAGCCGGAGCAGGGCTCCCGCCGATCCCCCTTCGGGAGCTGCCGCCGTCACGCCGGCCAACCTAGCCGGGCAGCTTGTCGAGGAACCCCGTCACGGACCGGATGCGGCCCTCCGGCGTGGTGGTGACGACGTCGAAGCCGACGGCGGCGGGCTCCTCGCCCGGCAGGCCGAGCCCCCACTGGAACCGGGTGACGTCGTGGTGGGTGTCGACCCCTCCCACCGGGCTGAAGACGAACCCCGGGAACTGGGCGTGGACGGCGCCGATGACCTCCGAGATCGCGGTAGCGCCCTCCACGTCGGCCAGCGGGTCGACGTACCTCGCGGAGGCGTCCCAGCTCTCCGCGAGGAGCGCCGCCCGCGTCTCGCCGTCGGTCTCGTTCCAGGTGACCAGGTAGGTGTCGCGGATGTCCATGTCTGCTCCTCGGTGTCGGTGCCAACCGGTGCCAGCGGGTGCTGGTCGGTGGTGAGGAGCCTGCGGGACGCCGGGCCCCGGGACGATTACCTCCCAGGTCATGGCGACGCGACGGGCGTCAGGGCTTCGTCGAGAGCCCTCCGAGGAACGAGATGTCCTGGTAGTCCTTGTAGACGCCGACCTCGAACGGCCCCGACGCGCCCTTGACCTCGGGCCCGACCCGCCAGCCGGTGTCCTCGAGGTCGCCCTGGGAGTCGGTGGTGAGGTAGAGACCCGACTTGAACTGCACCTCGGCGGGGCCGAGCCCGGCCTTGAACTTCGAGCCGGCGAACACCGTGACCTTGCCGGTCCTGAAGTTGTAGGTCACCTCGGCGAACGCCTGCAGGAAGGGCAGCACGTCGCTCGACAGCTCCTGCTTGACCTGCTCGCAGCTGACCTTGACCTTCGTGGGCCCGAACCCGGCGACCAGGGTCAGGTGGGCGAGGGGTCCGCCGCACTCGCCGGGCGAGGCGGCGTCGACGTCGGCGGGGCTGGCCAGGGCCTCGACCTCGAGCGGCGCCACGCACTCCGGCTCGTAGATCCGCTCCAGGTTGGTCCAGAACTGTGCCTGCTGCACCAGCAGGGCGTAGGTGGTCTGCTCGACGCGCTCGATCTGCAGCAGGATCCGGCGGTGGGCGTCGGGGTCGCCCAGGTTGGCGGCGTAGGCGCTCATCCGCGAGGAGACCTCGACCAGGTACTCGTCGGCGAGGTTCTGGGCCTCGCCGGTCAGCCCACGCCACTGCGTGTGGGCGGCGGTGAGGGCCGGGCGGCAGGTGTCGTTCATCATCTTGATCCAGCAGGGCTGGTAGTCCGGACGCCCGACGCACGCGGAGTTGGCTGCCTCGGCCAGGCCTCCGTAGGTCGACTGCACCTCGCCCGTGCCACCGCCGAAGAACTTCTCCCGGTGCTCGGTGATGACGTCCAGCTTGTCGAACAACGCGTCCTGGAGCTGGTCGCCCGTGTCGCCGTTGGTCCCGACGAGGTAGGCGAGCGAGGTGATGTCGTCGCGTCGCATCTGCTCGGCGCGCGTGCTCACCTGGTCGACGGCCCGGAGCCGCTCCTGGATGGCGTCGTACTCGGCGTTGTCCGCCGAGATCTCGTCGAGGAACCCCGACGCGATGGCGGCGTACTGGTCGCGCATCGCGACCCCCTGCGCCGGCGTCTCCGCGATCGGCAGCTGGCGCATCGGCGTGACCACGCCCTGGCTCAGGTCGAGCACCGGTTCGGGCTGCACCGGCTCCGGCTTCGTCGGGTCCTCGACGGGAGGCTTGGGCGTCGTGGTGCGCTGGCGCGCGTACCGCGCGTACCGCAGGGCCTTGGCGTCGTTGCCCGAGCACGCCTCGACGACCGCGAGACCGGCGTCGGCCTCGTTGAGCAGCGGCTCGGCAGCACGGGCGGCCGAGAACGCGGACCGGGCGGCCGGGAGTCGTCCGGTCATGACGAGCGCCTGGCCGCGGACGGCGTTCGCGGTGGCCTGCGGCCGGATGCCGAGCGGCTGGTGGCGGTAGTCGAGCCCCGCGGCCCCGTCGAGGAGTGCCAGGGCCTCGTTGGGCAGGCCGACCGACGTCGCGAGCGCGGCGAGGTTGAGCAGGTGGGTGCCGATCCGGGGCTCGAGCGCGCGAGCCCGCAGGAGCGCCGCCATCGCCAGGCCGGGGCTGCCCTGGGTCATCGCCGCGGCCGCGGTGGTCTGGGCCTCGACCGCGGTGTCGACCAGGCCGGACGACGCGAGGTCGCTCAGGACCGTGGCGCCGGCCGTGTCCTTGAGGTACTTCTCGATGCCCGCGAGCGCCGAGGTGGTGGTGAACGACCTCACGGGGTAGGTGCTGCCGCAGAAGATCTTCATCCACTGCAACGCCTCGGACTCGTCCTCGGGCCACGACGCGGTGTCGGCGAACTGCTCGAGCCGCATCCCGCCGGTCCCGGGTGCGGCGGTCACGGCCAGCG
This sequence comes from uncultured Actinomycetota bacterium, assembly GCA_963830575.1. GTDB lineage: Bacteria > Actinomycetota > Actinomycetes > Propionibacteriales > Nocardioidaceae > Nocardioides. The sequence continues at coordinate 169,138 of CAWHNR010000025.1, read as the reverse complement.
GGCGGGCGGCGACCGCGCAGTTGTTCGACTCGGACTTCTCCCGGACGGCGCCGCGGTCGTCGGCGCAGACGAGGACCCGGTACGAACCCGGCCGGACGCCGACCGGCACGGTGACCTTGGTGGTCAGCACGGACGTCTGCCGGCCCGGCGCGAGGCCGGGAGCGGCACGGCCGCCGGTGAGGAGGACGTCGGTGGTCGACGTGCGGGGGTTCGTCCGGCTCGCCTTGCGGGCGGCGAGGCTCGCCGCGGGGTCCTGGGTCAGGTAGAAGCGCGTCTCGGAGGCGCGGGCCTTGGCGCGGCCGGTGTTCCTCACGCGGTGGGTGAGGGTGAGCGTGCTGCCCTCGACGACCTTGGCGCGGTCGACGGCCGGGCCGGCCACGACCAGGTCGGGCGCCGAGGTGGCGGCGACGGACGGCGTCGTGACCACCAGCGACGACGCGAGGCAGGCGAACGTGGCGGTGGTCGCGAGGGCGGCGGCGCGGCGTCGCGAGGTCGGTCGGGTCACGACCAGGGATCCCACACGGTGGCCGCGGTCCGGGGCAAGGTTATTTCGCCGGAGCGTCCGGAGCCGCGATGCGCGCCGGCATCACGGCGGCCACCGCCACCAGCACGGCAGCCACGAACACGGCGGCGACGAACACGCCCCGGATCGCGGGCTCGAGCACGGCGGGCGAGAGGTGCTCGAGGTCGGGGACGCCGGCGCCGAGGCGGGCGGCGACCGCCCCGTTGACCACGGCCCCGAACACGGCGACGCCGACCGCGCTCCCCACCGAGCGGCCGAACATGTTGGCCCCGGTGGCGACGCCGCGACGGTCCCACTCCACGGCCGACTGCGCAGCGACGACCGACGGGCTGGCCACGTAGCCGAAGCCCAGGCCCATCACGAAGCAGGGCAGCGCCAGGTGCACGACGGAGCTGTCGCCGTCCACGGTGAGCAGGAGCAGGGCCCCGGCCACCGAGAGGAACGCGCCGAGGAAGAACGTCGTGCGGAAGCCGAAGCGCAGGTAGATCCGGCCGGCGGTGGTGGCCGCGATCGGCCAGCCGATCGTCATGGCTGCCAGGGCCAGGCCCGCGACGAGCGCGCCGCTGCCGAGCACCCCCTGGGCGTAGAGCGGCACGTACGACGACAGCCCCAGGGTCAGGACGCCGACGACGAGCGAGCCCGCGTTCGCGGCGTTGAGCACCCGGCTCCGGAACACCCACAGCGGCAGGACCGGGTCGGGTGCGCGCCGCTCGACCAGCACGAAGAGGACGACGAGCAGGCCGGCGCCGGCGAACAGACCGACGCTGGGCGCCGAGCCCCAGGACCAGCTGACGCCGCCCTCGAGCAGGGCGAGCAGCAGGGCGGTGCCGGCCGCGGCGAGCAGGACGGCGCCCGCGACGTCGATCGTGTGCGGACGCCGGACGAGCCGCTCCTCGAACCGGTGCCACAGCACCCAGGCCGCGGCGACGCCGAGGGGCAGGTTGACGAAGAAGATCCAGCGCCAGTCGAGGTAGTCGGAGAAGAGGCCGCCGAGCGTCGGGCCGATGAGCGACGCGGCCGCCCACACGCTGGCGACGTAGCCCTGCACCGTCGCCCGCTCCTCCATCGAGTAGATGTCGCCCAGGATCGTCATGCCGATCGGCTGGACGGCCCCGGCGCCGAGCCCCTGCACCAGGCGGAACACGATGAGGGCCGGCATGCTCCACGCGAGACCGCACAGCAACGACCCGAGGACGAACAGGCCGACGCCGAGGAGCATCAGCGGCTTGCGGCCGTAGAGGTCGGCGAGCTTGCCGTAGAGCGGCACCGAGACGGCCTGCGCGAGCAGGTAGATCGAGAACAGCCACGGGAACGAGGTGAAGCCGCCGAGGTCGTCGACGACCGCCGGCACCGCGGTCGCGAGGATCGTGGCGTCGATGGCGACCAGGCCGATGCTGAGCATGACCGCCAGCAGGACCGGGCCGCGCTCGCTGCGCAGCCCGACCGCCGACCTGGGCACCCGTGTCTGAGTCGTCACGAAGGACCCAAGACCCGCGGCACGATGGTTGTTCCCGGCAACCGTCCTGGCGGTGGGCGCCTCCGTCGACTCACCCGGAGGTGCGCTGCGGCGGGCAGGCATCGGTGGCACGTTGGAGGGATGAGCAACGACACCCCGGAAGCAACCGGCCGGCTCGACGACGCCGCGGAGGACGCCCAGCCGTCCTCCACCACGGAGGGCGCAGCAGCGGAGGGCGAGTACGACCCCGCCCAGGGCTCACCGGGCCCGGCCCACCCGGTGGGGGAGGGCTTCCCCGACGAGGCCCCGAAGGCCGAGGGGCTCGACTGAGGGGACCTCAGGAGTAGCGGTGGCTCTTGGCCGAGTGGCCCTTCTCGCGAGTACAGGTGCGGCCGCTCATGTTGCGGTGCCCGCACAGCTCCTCGGCCGGCTCGGCGGGGCCCACCTCGTCGGCCACCGGCGCCACGGGCGCAGCGGCCGGCCTCCGGACCGGGGCGGCGGGCGCCTTGGCGGCCGAGGACGCCGGCCGTGACGGTGCGGTCGCCGTCTGGGCGCGCGCGTACTTGGCCTCGCGCATGGCGCGCAGCTGGTCGTTCTTGCTCATCGTCGGCTCACCTGAGCAACCGTAGGCGCTACCGCCGACAGCGCCCGGCGGCGCGCGGGACTACGCGCTCGCGGATGCCGGTCGCCAGCCCAGCGCCGGGCCCAGCCGCGTCGCCAGGTCGGTGAGGATCTGCACGTAGTCCTCGTGCTCGAACGAGAACGGCAGGGCGAAGGCGACCTCGTCGACCTCGCGGAACCCGGCGTGGGCGTAGAGCTGCTCGGCCACCTCCTCCGAGGTGCCGACCAGGTCGCGGGCGAAGAGCAGCCGGGCCGGTCCCTGGGGCGCGTGGGTGCGCGCCGTCCGCGACTCCACGTACGCCTCGTACCGGGCGCGCTGGTCCGGCGAGGCGGTGTCGGTGGGGATGACGACCAGCCCCTGCGAGACGCGCGCCCGGTCGCCGTCGGGATGAGCCTCGCGGAAGCCGCGCACCTGGCTCACCTGGACCTCGGCGAAGTCCTCGGACTCCTCGGCCTTGACGACGCTGCTGGTCAGGAAGTTGAGCCCCTGCGCGCCGGCCCACCGGGCCGAGCGCAGGCTGCCCCCGCCGTACCAGGTGCGGGCCGCCAGGCCGGGCGAGTGCGGCTCGACGCGTCGTGAGAACTCCTCGATGCCCTCGGTGCCCGCGAAGCCGCTGACCGGCTCGCCGCGGAGCATGCCGAGCAGCCGCTCGAGACGCGCGTAGCCGAAGTCCTCGTGATCGGCGGTGCCGGGGTAGAGCGCCTCCTTGACGTCGTCCCACCGCATCGGCGGTCCCACGCTGAGGCCGGGGTTGAGGCGGCCGTGGCTCAGCAGGTCGACGGTCGCGAGGTCCTCGGCCAGCCGCAGCGGGTTCTCCCAGGCGAGCGGCGTGACCGCGGTGCCGAGCTCGATCCGCCGGGTGCGCTGCGACGCCGCCGCGAGGACGGCGACGGGGGAGGAGATGCCGTACTGCAGGTGGCGGTGGCGCAGCCAGGCGCTGTCGAAGCCGAGCTGCTCGCCCAGCTCGATCACCCGCAGCGTCGACTCGTGGCCCGGCCCCGGGTCGGCCCCGTCGAACAGGCCGATGGTGAGGAACCCCAGCTTGCGCAGCGGGCGCGACGGGTCGGGCATGCGAGGAGCCTACGAACCGCGTGGGTGTGGGTAGTCTCGTCGGGTGATCACCTGCGGCGTCGGCACCGGCCGACCGGCCTACCTCTTCGGTGACCACTCGTACCGGTCGGACCTCTACCAGTAGGCCACGGGTCTCGAGGCGCGCCTCGCTCGCACCTCGACCGCCGTGACCCCCTGCTCGTACGCCTCCACACCGATCGGAACCACGATGAACCCTGCCCTGGACCACCCCACCCTCCCCGCGCCCGGCATCGACTGGGCGGCGGACCACATGCCGCTGCTGCGCGACGCCTTCGCCGACGTCGGCCACGTCTTCGACGGCCTCCGGATCGCGATGTGCCTGCACATCGAGCCGAAGACCGCCGTGCTCGCCCGGCTCCTCGTCCGCCACGGCGCGACGGTCGCGCTGACCGGCTCGCCGGGGACGACGCGCCCCGAGACCGTCGAGGCCCTCCTGGCCGAGGGCGTGCTCGTGCACGCGGCGGCGGACGACGACGCACCCCGTGTGGACGACGTCCTCGCGGTCGAGCCGCACCTGCTGCTCGACAACGGGGCCGACCTCACCCTCGGCCTGCTGGGCCGCCCGCGCCCGGACGGCTTCCTCGGGGGCACCGAGGAGACGACCACCGGCGCCGTCCTGCTGCGCGCGCACGAGCGTGCAGCCCGACTTCCCGGTCGTCGTCATCAACGACAGCGAGCTCAAGCTCATGGTCGAGAACCGGTTCGGGGTCGGCCAGTCGGTCGTGCAGGGGTTCATGAACGCCACCAACCTGATGGTCCCGAGCGCCGTGGCGACCGTCGTGGGCTACGGGCCGTGCGGCCGCGGCGTCGCCCAGACCCTCGGCGCGCTCGGGGCGCGCGTGACCGTGGTCGACACCGACCCCTACCGGGCCCTCGAGGCACTCATGGAAGGGTTCGCCGTCGCGTCCCTGGCCGAGGCCCTGCCCGGCACCCAGCTCCTGTTCCTGGCGACCGGGGCCCCCGACGTCCTCGGGCCCGACGAGGTCGACCTGCTCCCCGACGGCGTGGTGGTCGCCGGCGTCGGGCACCGGGCGTGGGAGGTCGACCTCGCGCTGCTCGGTCCGGTGGAGTCGTCGGCGGCCTACCACCGGGTCCACCGGCGCGCCGACGGCACGCGCACCTCGGTGCTCGCCGGCACGCGGATGATCAACCTGGTGGCGGGCCTCGGCAACCCGGTCGAGGCGATGGACCTCGGCCTCACCCTGCAGGCGCGCTCGCTCGCCGCGGTCGCCGCGGGTGGTCTCGCGGACGGCGTCCAGCCGGTGCCGGCCGACCTCGACCGGGCCGTCGCGGAGGCGTTCGTCGCCTCCCGGCGGGGCGGCCGCGGCTGAGGCGGGCCGGGGTCAGCGGCGCGCCGTGACGGCGGCCGAGGTGGCGGTGGTGGAGCCGCCGGAGCTCCTCGCGGTGACGCGGACGGCGAGCTTCCTGCCGACGTCGGCGCGGCTGACGACGTAGGAGGCCTTGGTCGCGCCGCGGACGGCCTTGCCGTTGCGCAGCCACTGGTAGCCGAGAGCTGTCGGCCTCGGCGTCCACGAGCCGGGCTTCGCGGTCAGCGTCCGGCCGACCCGGGCGCTGCCGGACACCGCGGGGCGCCCGGTGTTCTCGGGGGCCGGCACCCGGTAGGTCCAGGCGGAGAACGACGGCTCGTCGGCGTCCTCGACGAGCACGTCGATCGGGGCGGTGCAGTCCTGCGGGTCCTGCGTCGCGTAGACGTCTCCCTCGGCCGCGAACGCGAGCACGCCGCCCGCCGAGAACGTCGGCGCCGCCAGCGACTCGAGCGTGGTGGTCGTGCACTTGCGCACCGGCGTCGCCGGGTCGGCGTCCGAGCGCGGGTCCTCCGGCACGTCGTACCAGAAGATGTGGGTGCCCTCGCCGTAGCCGCGGACGGCCGCGAGCAGCGTCCCGTCGGGCGACAGCGTCGGCTGGGCGAGGTCCTCGAAGTCCCAGCCGCCGGCGCCGGTGTCGACGTCGCCGAACCACTGCTTCTCGGCCTGGCCCAGGGTCTGCAGGTGGACGTCGATGCCGCCGCCGCCGCCGAGGAGCAGCCGGCTGTCGGTGATCCACTCCGCGGCGTTGCGGTAGCTGACCGCGTCCTGCTCGGGGTCGGTGGCGACGTCCGCCCGCGTGACGCCGGTGGCGGTGCGGGTCGCGCACCCGGCCACGCCGTCGCACTCGAACCCCGTGAAGGAGTAGGCGACGTGCGTGCCGTCGGGCGAGATCGCGACGTCGGTCGGGGTGCCGTCCATCGGGTGGCTCAGCGAGTTGTACAGGGGCAGCGGGTCGATCGAGCTCAGCACGGTGCCGGCCGGCGACAGCCGCACGATCCGAGTCCCGAGCTGGGCGGCGATCGTGCCGTTGCGGGCCTGCGTCGGCGAGCCGTAGGCGTGGCGGACGTCGCCGTCGGTGGTGACGGCGCGGGCGCCCGTCCCGTCGGCCCGCGAGATCCACACGTCGTGGTCGCGGACGAACACGAGGCTGCCGAGCGTCGGGTTCGTGGCCGGGCGGCGCGCGGCGGGGGCACCCTCCCCCGGGACGGCGCGGCCCGCGACGACGGCTGCGTCGTCGCCGGGTGCGGCCTCGGCCGGGACGAGGGCGGTCGCCAGCGGGGCGACGAGGGCGGTGAGCCCGGTCAGGGCGGCGAGGGTGGGGCGGCTGGTCATGGGTTCCTCCGGTCGGTGGGTTCGGACGACCGCGACGCTAGGAAGCCCGGTGTCCCGGACGGCAGGGACGACGCACCCCGTCTCGAGGGCGGGAGTGTCCCGACCCGCGCGGGACGGGTCGACGAGCAAGGCGACGGCAAGCGCGCCGCAAGCGCCGGCGTCCAGGGTTCGGGGCACCCGCACCGAGCGGTGACGACGACGCCGCGAGGCGCAGGAGGAGGACCCCATGAAGAACCGGTGTGCGAGCTGGCGCAGGGCCGTGGTCGCCGCGGCGCTGGCTGCCCCTTTGACCCAGCTGTCGCCGCTGGCGCCGGCGGTGGGTCCGGCCGCGGCAGTCCCGGCCGAACCGGTCCCGGCCGCAGGACGGCTCGTGGTGGCCGACCGCGAGGGCGACGTCGGCAAGCCGAAGCTCGACCTCCGCACGGTCGTGGTGCGCAACACCGCCGAGGCCCTCACCATCCGCCTCGCGCTGCCCGGGACGCGTCGGAAGCTGACCTACCCGCTGGGCTACGTCTCGGTGTGGCTCGACACCGACCGGTCCGAGCGCGGCCCCGAGTACGGCCACTTCATGCAGTTCTGGAGCGACTACCGGTTCGCCGAGACCCGGGGCTGGAAGGAGCACCCGACGCGGCCGTGGGCACACTCGCCCGAGGGCCGGTGCGTGGCGACCGCCGGCGTGCGGGTCGACCCGACACTGAGGCTGCGCTGGGTCGAGTACCGGGTCGAGAAATCCGAGGGCTGCTTCGAGGCCGGCGCCGTGCGGGTCGCTGTGACGACCGTCAACGAGGGCGAGAAGGAGCCGTTCCGCGAGTACGACGAGCCCTTCGTCGACCACCTCCGCGGCAGCCACGACTGGACCCGCTGGGTGCGCGAGGGGTGAGCGGCGCGAGCCGCCTGCTGCCCAGCCCCGGCCGCCGTCCGCGCTGCCAGCCGAGTGCAAGGACGGCGACGGCCACGGAGGGCACGCTGTGCCGGTGACTCCCGACGACCCCGCTGACCGCGGGGCGGGCCCCTGGCTCGCCCCGTGGTTCCAGCACCCGGCCCGCTCCGAGCTCCTCACCGGCCACCACCTGCGGCCGCTCCGGCCTGCGGACGCCGGCCTGCCCGGCCTGCCCGCCGCCCTCGACCTCGACGCCGCGTCGGTGGCCGGCGGCGACGCGGACTCCTACCACTACGGGGTCTTCGACGACGAGGAGCGCACCGTGCTCGGGATCGTCCGGCTGCTGCGGGGCCACAGGGAGGACCCGCCGTGCGACGTCGTCGTGCGCTGGTCGGTGCCTGGCCGCCCGAACCTCGCGCCGGTGCTCCACGAGCACCTGCCCGGCTGGCTCGACCGGGCGTGGCCGTTCACCAGCCGGCGGATCGAGGCCGACTGACCCTCAGTCGTGGTCGGTGCCCTGGCCGTCGTTCCCGTCGGGACCGCCCAGCGCGAGGGCCACCGCGCCGTCGAGGCCCAGGACCCGCCCGGCGCGCAGCAGGTCGAGGTGGGCCGCCTCACCCAGGCGGGCCGCGAGCGTGGCGGCCGCGGCGTCGCGCCCCTCGTCGTCCGGCAGGTAGTAGCCGCCGTAGCCCTGGGCGCTGCCGAGCTCGCGGAAGCCCTCGGCCGCCCCGAGCAGCGTCACCAGGCGCTCGACGTCGTGGGCAGCACCGTCGCTCCGGCGCAGCTCGATGACCACGAGTGCGTCGAGGAAGAACGAGAGGTTGGCGAGGTCGCCGACCTCCCGCGAGAGGCGGATGCCCTCGCGCAGGTGGCGCAGGGCCTCCTCGTCGTCCGTGCCGGCCTCGGCCCGCGCGAGCCCCCACAGGGCGACGAACGCCCCGAGCCGGTCACCGCGCTCCTCGGCGAGCCGGTGGCCGCGGTGGAAGTGGGCCAGCGCGTCCTCGCGGTGGCCGGTCTCGAGGAGCGACGTGCCGAGCCACACGTGGTTGATGGCGAGGATCCACGGGCCGTCGGTGTCAGCGCCCAGGCCCTCGGCCAAGCCGATCGCCCGTCGCTGGTGCGCCTCGGCCGTGGCCAGGTCGCCCGCGGTGATCGCACGATGCCGAGCCCGGCCTCGCTGTGGGCCTCCGCCTCGACGTCCCCCAGCTCGGCGGTCGCGTCCCGGGCCTGCTGCCAGGCGTCCCGCGCGGCAGCGTGGTCGCCCTGGGCGAAGGCCATCGCGGCCAGGGCGATGGTGGCGCGGGCGCGGGTCCGCGGCGAGGCGTGCGGCAGGGAGGACGCCGTCGTGGCGGCGCGGCGACCCAGCACCGAGAGGCCGCGGAACCACCAGTACAGCCACAGCGCCCACACGATGCGGGCCGCGCCGTCGTGCTCGCCCGAGGTGGTCGAGTGCTCGACCGCCGCGAGCAGGTTGGCGTGCTCGTCGTCGACGACCCGCAGCCACCGCACCTGCTCGGCGTCGAGGTAGCCGTGGGCCGCGCGCTCCGCGAGCCTGACGCAGGCCGCGAGGTGGGCACGGGCCGCGCGGTCGCCCTCCTCCGCGGTGGCGAGCCGGCGCGCGTGCTGGAGGATCGGCTCGAGCATCGCGTACCGGGGGCGCCCCTCGAACGACCTCTCCACGCTGACCAGCGAGTGCTCCACGAGCTCCTCCAGCGGGCCGAGGGACGCCGGCCCCAGCGTGTCCTCGAGCAGCTCGAGGGTCCAGCCGCCCGTGAACACCGAGAGCGAGCGGAACAGGGCCTGCGCCGGCTCGCTGAGCAGCTGGTAGCTCCAGTCGAGGGTGGCCTGCATCGTGCGTTGCCTGGGCGGCAGGTCGCGCGGCCCGGTGGCCAGGGCCTCGTCGAGCCGCTCGAGCATGCGGTCGGGGTCGAGGACCCGGATCCGTGCGGCGGCCAGCTCGATCGCGAGCGGGATGCCGCCGAGCCGGCGGCAGAGCTCGGCGACCGCCGCCGCGTTGTGGTCCCCGAGCACGAACCCGCGCGAGACCGAGCGCGCCCGGGTCACGAACAGGGAGACGGCGGGGGAGCGGCCGGCCTCCTCGGCCGTCAGCGGTAGCGCGCGCGGCCCGGTGGGGGTGGCGGCCGGCAGCGCGAGCGGCTCGACGAGCCGCTCCTCCTCGCCGGCCACGCGCAACGGAGCGCGGCTGGTGACCAGCACGCTCACCCGCGGGCAGGTGGCGACCAGCCACGAGACGTCGGGCGCGGCGTCGAGCAGGTGCTCGGCGTTGTCGAGCACGATCAGCACCCGGCGCTCACCGAGCCGCGCGGCGAGGTCCTCGCGCACGTCGGCGCGGGGCTCGCCGGGTCCGGGACCACCCGACCGACGGCGTGCGCCACGGTGGGCAGCACGAGCCGCGGGTCGCGCAGCGTCGCGAGCGGCACGGCCACCGCCCCGTCGGGGTACTGCTGCCGCACCCGGGCCGCGGTGGCCACCGCGAGGCGGGTCTTGCCGACGCCTCCCGCGCCCGTGAGCGTCACCAGGCGGGCGCCGTCGGCGAGCGTCGCCGCCACGTCCTCGATCTGCTGCTCGCGCCCGATGAGGGCGTTGGCCGGCTCGGCCAGCGTCGCCGTCGGCAGCGGGACGGCGGTCGCGGTGCCGGTCGCGGTGCCGGTGCGCGGTGGTCGAGGTGGTCGTCGGCGCGGCGGCCGTGACCGGTGCGGCCGCAACGGTGCTCGTGGCGGCGAGGTCGAGGGCCGGGTCCTGCCGCAGCACCTGCTCGTGCAGCCGGCGCAGGGCGGGACCCGGGTCGACCCCGAGCTCGTCGGCCAGCCGGTGGCGCCCGTCCTCGTACACCTCCAGCGCTGCCGCCTGGCGTCCGCTGCGGTAGAGCGCCACCATCAGCGCGCCGCGCAGGCCCTCGCGCAGGGGCTCCCGCTCCACCAGCGGCGCCAGCTCTCGACGACCTGCCGGTGCCGGCCCAGCTCCAGGTCGAGGTCGGCGGCGAGCTCGTGGGCCTCGTGCAGCTGCTCGGTGAGCCGCGCCGCCTCCACCCGCGCGAACCGCTGCGGCACGTCGGCGTAGGCGTCGCCGCGCCACAGCGCGAGGGCCTCGGCGACCAGCGGCCGGGCGGCGGCCGGGTCGGGCTCCTCGCGGGCGGCGCGGAGGAACGAGGCGAAGCGGACGGCGTCCACCGCGTGCCGGGTCGAGCGCCAGCCGGTAGCCCGGGGCCTGGGTGAGGAGCACGTCGGCGCCGAGGTGGCGCCGCAGCCGCGAGACGTAGCTGTGGAGCGTCGCCGTCGACCCCTCGCTCTCGTCGTCCCAGAGCCGGGAGAGCAGCGCGTCGGTCGACACCACGCGTGGCGCGTCGACCACCAGCGCGGCCAGCAGCGCGCGCAGCGCCGGCATCAGCTCGGGCTCGCCGGCGTCGGTGCGCACCTCGACCGGCCCCAGCACCGAGACCTCCACCACCGTCACCGCCGCATAGTAAAGAGAATTCCCGCCCCGTCGCGGTGCTTCCCAGCGGAATGCAAGGGAGTCGCAAGCGGGGGGTCGCAGCGTGCTCCTCATGGACAGCATCCCTTGCAGCACCGACTCCGACCTCTGGTTCGCCGAGCACCCCGAGCCGCTCGCCGTCGCGCAGGCCCGGTGCGCGCGGTGCCCGCTGCGCGACGGGTGCCTCGCGGGCGCGCTCGAACGGCGCGAGCCCTGGGGCGTCTGGGGCGGGCGCATCCTCGTCGACGGTCGGGTCGTCGCGACCAAGCGTGGCCGCGGCCGGCCGCGGCGCTCGTCCCGTCCCGCCGTGCGGGAGCTCGTGGGCGCCTGAGCCCGGGCCGGCGTCCGGGTTCGCCGCCCGCGGCGCGCCGGACGCCCTACCATCCGAGGAGGACGACCGATCACCTCGGCCGTCCCGACCATCTCGACCATCTCGACCATGGGGAGCGTGACGCGTGGACCCGGTGCTGGCAGTGCTCGCGGAGCGACGTCGCGCCGGGAGCCGGCCGGGCGGGCGCACCGACGGGCACCGCGTGGTCCTGGGCATCGAGGGTGGCGGCATGCGCGGCACGGTCGCGGCCGGGATGGCCGAGGCGCTGTGGCGGGCCGGGCTGCTGCCCGCGTTCGACGCGGTCTACGGCTCGTCGGCGGGCTCGGTGACCGGGGCGTGGCTGGTCTCCTCGCAACCCGAGCGGCTGCGCGGCTGGGTCGACCCGCGCTGGGCGATCCAGCTGATCCGCGGGCGCAACCTGGTGCGGCGCCGTCCCTACATCTACCTCGAGGGCCTCATCGACCAGGTCTACGTGCACCACTTCCCGATGGACTTCGCCTCGGTGCTCGCGAGCCCCGTGCCCCTGCACCCGATGGCCACCGACGCGCGCACCGGCCTGGCCGTCGACCTGCGGCCGCTGATCCACGACGAGGTCGAGCTGCGCACGGCCCTGCGCGCCAGCTGCACCCTGCCGATCGCGGCCGGACGACCCGTCCGGCTCGGCGACGGCCTGTACTGCGACGCCGGGCTCGCGGAGTCCGTGCCGTTCGCCAAGGCGGTGTCCGACGGCGCGACGCACGTGATGGTGCTGCGGACGCGCTACCGCTCCTACGAGTCCGACCCCGACCCGGTCGGCTGGCGCCGCACCTTCATGGAGCGCTCGCTCTGGCTGACGGGACACCAGCCCGCCGTGGCCGAGTCGCTCGGCTCCCGTGCGCGCCGGGCCGCCCTCGACCGCGCCGTCCTCGAGGAGGGCCGGATGGTCACGCCTCGCGGCGAGGCGTTCGTGTCGACCGTCTGGCCGGCCGAGGGGTCGGCCACCGCCGGTCGCACCGAGCGCGACGGCCGGGTCCTCGAGGCCGCCTACGACGGCGGCATCGCCTCGTTCGACGCGGCGGTCACCGACCTCATCGGCGGCGGCCCCGCTGCCGGTGCGGACGGCGGCCGGGTCGGCCCCACCCAGACCGCCTGAGCGTCGTCCGGCCCGAGCGGGCGACGCCGACCCGGCGCCGACGGGGCAGAGAGACGTCTTTACGACGGGCGGCGAGGGGCGTACCTTCACCCGGTACCGCCCCGGTGCAGGGGCGGCCGCGTCCGGTGCTCCCCGGTCGTGAGCACCGAAGGGCGGGTCCTGCCGTGCGTCGTGTCCTCCTCTCCACCCTCGTCGCCCTCGTCGCGTCGCTCCTGGTGGTGCTCGTGCCGGCCGCCGTGCCGGCGCAGGCCCACGTCGAGCGTCCGTCGTACTGGCCCAACCCCAAGGCCGACTGCGCGGTGAAGCCGTGCGCGGGCGGCAAGGTGCCCGGGGCCAGGTCGCTGGCGTCGGCGCTCGACGACAAGGCACGCGGCACGACGCGCGTGGTGTGCCACGCCGACTCGATGGCGCGGCTGAGGGCGTCGGTCGCCAGGGCGCGCAGGCACGGCTACCTCGAGCGGCCGACGGTCCGCCGCACGCTGAGCGCCAGCCCGGGCCGCGATGCTGCTCCGCGTCAACAAGGCCCTCTTCGCGCGGTGCGCGTACGACCAGATCCAGGAGGCCGTGACGGCGTCCGGCAACAACGACCGCGTGGTCGTGATGCCGGGGCTGTACCGCGAGCCGCACTCGCGCAAGCAGCCGACGCACGACCCCGCGTGCGCGCGGTGGCGCACCGAGTCCGACAGCGGTGACCCCGGGGCGCTCTCGCACGACTTCCAGCTCCACTGCCCCAACGACGCGAACCTGATCGCCGTGATCGGACGCGGTCCGGACAAGGCGCCGCCGCCGTCGCCGCCGCGCACCCAGCGGCACGGCATCCCGCACGTCGGCTCGTGCATCCGCTGCAACTTCCAGCTCGAGGGCTCGGGCGTCGGTGCCGACGACGTCGTCGTCGAGGCCGGCAACGCCCGCAAGGGCAACGGCGGTCCGTCGGCGGCGGGGCACAAGAAGGACGTCGGCATCTTCGTCGACCGCGCCGACGGCTTCGTGCTGCGCGGCCTGACGGTGCGCCACGCGCGCGAGCACGACATCTACGTGCTCGAGACCGACGGCTACCTGCTCGACCGGTTCAAGGTCTACTACGCGGGCGGCTACGGCGTGCTCACGTTCACCGGCGACCACGGCCTGATCCAGAACTGCGACGCGGCCGGCCACGGCGACTCGGGCCTGTACCCCGGCTCCGGCGCGGACTCCACCGACGACCGGTACAAGAAGTTCTACCCGAAGTGGCGCATCAGCCAGACGCTGCGGTTCTGCGACAGCCACCACAACACCGGCGGCTTCTCCGGCACCAACAGCCACGGCACGAAGATCACGCGCAACAACTTCTACGACAACGCCCTCGGCTACACCACCGACGTGTTCACCGCTGCCGGGCACCCGGGCTTCCCGCAGCACGGCAACGTGATCGTGCGGAACAACTTCTACGACAACAACTTCAACCCCTACGCCGAGGGGTCCGACGTCGACCCGTTCATCCCGGCACCCGTGGGCACCGGCCTGTGGCTGGCCGGAGGCAACAACAACGTCGTCAAGGGCAACCGGTTCTACGACAACTGGCGACGCGGCGTGATGCTCTTCGCCGTCCCCGACGCCACGGTCTGCGGACCGCCTCCCGTCGGCAGCGACGCCCCGGTGCCCGGCTGCGACCCGGCCGGCTTCACGACGTCCTACGGCAACCACTTCTCCAAGAACACGATGGGCGTCAGCCCGAAGGGCAAGGTGCAGCCGAACGGGCTCGACTTCTGGTGGGACAGCTTCCCGGGGAACACCGGCAACTGCTGGTACGGCAACCGGGCCGCGCCGGGGGCGAGCATCACGACCTCGCCGCTGCTGCTGCCGAGCTGCCTCGGCGGGACCCAGCCGTCGTTGAGCGTCGGCACCGGCGACGCCGCCAACGAGGGTGAGCTCGTCGGGTGCCTCGCCGGGTTCGAGGTCGAGGGCTACCCCGACGGCAGCGAGACCACCTGCACCTGGGCCATCACCCCCGACCGTCCCGACGGCCGTTCGCTCGGCAGGTCCCAGCCGTTGGACGACGTCGCCGCGCAGCTGGCCCAGCTCGCCGGCCTCTGCGGCGCCGGGCTCTCACCCCGGCTCTGCAGCGCCTACGCCACCGCCCCCTCGCCGCTCGCCCAGTTCTCCTGGGTGCTCGGCGACCACGACCTGCCCGCGGTCTCGCTCGACGAGGAGACCAGCCGGACGCCCCTCAGCTCGTTCACCTGCAGCTGGTGGCGCGGGGCCGACCGCACCGACCGCGTCGGCATGGTGCAGCGGATCCGGCACTACGCGACCGGTCCCGTCCAGGGCAACGCGAGCTACGGCTACGGCGCCGGCCTCTCCGACACCCGCGCGATGAAGCTGTTCAACGGGCGCTGCAGCACGTTCGAGGCCGGGCCGTTCGCGCTGTACAAGCTGTACGGGGCTGCGGCTCCGTTCGCGGCGTACACGGGCTGAGCGCTGCATGAATCCCCGGTCGACCGGGGAAACCGGCGCTGGGCGGGGGTTGCAACGGCCGCCCAGTGCATGAATCCCCGGTCGACCGGGGATTCATGCGCTCACGCCGGCAGCGCGACCTCGTCCAACGCCACCACGACCGGACGCCGCTCGATGGCGGACGCCGCCACCGCGGCCAGGAGGGCGGCCCCGGCCACGACGAACCAGGCGGCACGGAAGGCGCCGACGGTGGCGCCGGAGCCGACGATGGCGACCAGCACGCTGACGCCCAGCACGAGCCCGACCTGCCGCGCCATCGTGACGACGCCGCTGCCGGTCGAGGTCTGCTCGGGTCGCAGGGACGACGTGGCGGAGGCGACCAGGTTGGGCATCGCGAGGCCGACGGCGATGCCGGTGAGCACCCAGCCGGGGGCGAACGTCGTCCAGTACGCCGGGGTGTCGCTGAGGGACAGCGCCATGACCACGGCTCCGACGGCGGCGAGAGCGGAGCCGACGGTGACCATCGTGCCGGCTCGGGCCGAGGGGAACGCGCGGTGCGCGAGGATCGAGGTGATCGGCACGAAGAGCGGGCCGAGGGCGACGGCGAAGCCGGTGCGCAGGGCGGAGTAGTCCCACGCCTGCTGCATCCAGAGGATCCCGCCGAGCAGCGCGGCGCCGAAGGCCACGTTGAAGACGACGGTGCTCACCCCGGCCCACGCGAACGAGCGCACGCGCAGCAGCGCGGGGTCGATCACCGGCGACGGGTGGTGCGTCGTGCGCCAGGCGAAGACGGCCAGACCGGCGACGGCGACGGCGAGCGACCCGAGCACGCCCGCGCTCGCCCAGCCCCACTCGTTGCCCTGCACCAGGCCGAGCACGAGGGCGCCGACGGTGAGCGCGAGCAGCGCGGCGCCGGCGAGGTCGGGGCGCGGGGCGTCCTGGTTGTGGCGGACGTCGGGCACGTAGCGCAGCGCGGCGACCACGAGCGCGACGCCGACCGGCAGGTTGATCCAGAAGGCCCAGTGCCACGACAGCTGGACGAGCCCGCCGCCGACGGCCGGGCCGAGCGCGGCGGCGAGGGCCCCGGTGAGCGCCCACGTGCGGGCGGCGGGAGCGCGTCGCTCGGGCGGCAGGGCGGCGAGCAGCAGGCCCAGGCTGGCCGGCGTCATCGCCGCGGCGCCGACGGCCTGCAGCGCGCGGAACCCGACGAGCTCCCACACGCCGGTGCTCAGGCCGCAGGCAGCGCTCGCGATGGTGAACAGCGCCAACCCTGCGACGAACCCGGACTTGCGCCCGTAGCGGTCGGTGAGCCGTCCCATCGGCACCAGCAACGCCGCGAAGACCACGGCGTAGGCGCTGAGGACCCAGCTGAGCTGGGAGAGCGACGGGGCGTGGCCGCGTGCCGCGAAGTCGCGGCCGATGTCGTCGAAGGCGACGTTGACGATGAACAGGTCGATGCCGGAGAGGAACGCCGACCCGACGAGCACGAGCGTCACGAGGGCACGACGGGCGTCGGTGACGACGGGCTGGCTTGATGACTCCATAGTCAGCATCCTGGAGGTCTGGCTATGGAAATGGCAAGCCAGGTGCGTATGCTCGGCTCCATGGCACCCCTCCAGCTCGCCGGCCAGCTCGCCGACCCGCGGCGACGTCCCCGTCGGCGACCGCTGCCCGATCGACCGCACCATGTCCGGTCGTCGGCCACCGCACCTCGATGCTCCTGATGCGCGAGGTCTTCTACGGCGCGAGCCGGTTCGACGCGCTCGTCAAGCGCACCGGCATGACCGAGGCGGCGGCGTCCCAGCGGCTCAGGGCCTGGTCGAGGCCGGGCTCCTCGAGCGGGAGCCCTACCGGGAGGCAGGGCCAGCGCACGCGGCACGCCTACGTGCTCACGCCGGCCGGGCACGACTTCCTGCCGGTGCTGCTCGCCCTGGTCCAGTGGGGCCAGGCGCACGCGCCGCTCCCCACCGGCGGGCGCGGCCGAGCTCACGGTGACCCACGACGACTGCGGCGCCCCGGTGCACGTCGAGACGCGCTGCGCGTCGGGGCACCTCGTCACCCGAGGACGAGCTCGTCGTCCGCGGCGAGGCCCGCTGACGGCGTCGCGCCGCCGGGTGGAAAAAGACAAGCAGGCGACCACCGCGCCCCAGGGTCGCCTGCTGTCGGTCGGACGGTCGATCAGGCGTCGACCGGCGGCTGCTCGGCCTGGCACGCCTCGAGGCGCTCCTGTGCCTTCGCGACCCGCTGCTGCTGGGCGCGCTTGGTCTCCTTGGCGTCGTCGCGTGCGGCCTTCGCCTCGCGGAGTGCCTTGCGGGCCCGGTTGCGCTCCTGGGCCGTGTCGGCCTGCGCGGCGTGCTTCTTGGCCTTCTTGACCTTCTCCTGCTGGTGCTCGAAGACGGCGGTCAGCCGGGCGAGGGCGGCCTCGGCCTTGTCGAGGTGCGACTGCTCCTTGGCGCAGGCGGCCGGCTCGTTGCCGGCGGGCTCGCCCGCCGACGCCAGGGCGGGCGCGCCGAGGGCGCCGACCGAGAGGGCCAGGCCGGCGACGATGCCGGCGACGCGGGTGCTGGTGGTGGAACGCATGTGGTGCTCCTTCGTGGTGGGGGGACCCGAGATCCTGGGGGGACCTACGGCGCCTACCTCCCACGGGGTGCCCCGTGCGTTACGTCCTCGTCAGACCGGCTCTCGCGGGCGCTGCCCGCGCGGCCCAGCCGGCGCAGTCCGCGGTGGCGTGCGACCCGGACGGCGACCTGGCTGATGCCGAGCGCCTCCGCCGCCGCCTCGGTGTCGAGACCGAGTCCCTCGACCAGTCCGAGGACGTCGCGCTCGCGCGGTGGCAGGGTCGCGAGCAGGTCGCGCACCCAGTGCTGCTGGTCGATGAGGAGCGTCGGGTCCGGAAGCGCGTCGAGGTGGTCGGCGACCTCGCCGGGGTGGGTCTGCCGCCGGTCCGAGCGCTCCTTGGTGCGGTAGCTGATCTTGCGGGCGATGCCGAACAGCCACCCCGCGAAGTCCGACGACGAGCCGTTGAAGTCGGCGATCTTCGAGGCGGCGACGGCCCAGGCGTCGGCGGCGACGTCGTCGGCGGAGAGGGCGCTGTCGCCGGTCGGGCGGAGCCTCAACCACGCGACGAGACGCCCAGCGTGTGCTCGATAGAGCTCTCGCCAGGCGTCGGGATCACCGTTCTTCGCGCGGTGGACGACGTCGTCGTCAGGGAATGACTCAGCCATGCACGCCCAGGTGACGGGAGGGGTGGTGGCCGTGCTTCTTGGCCTTCTTCGGTTTCTTCGGCTTCTTGGGCTTGTCCGGCTTCGGCTTGTGCTTCTCCGGCTTGTGCTTGGCCTTCTTGGGCTTTTGCTTCTTGTCCTTCGCGGGCTTGTCCGGCTTGTCCGGCGTGGGCTTGTGCGAGTCGGGCTTGCCCTTGCCCGGGTTCGGCTTGGCCGGCTTGGCCGGCTTGTTCGGCTTGTTCGGCTTGTTCGGCTTGTTCGGTTTACCGGGCTTGTTCGGCTTGCCGGGGTGGTGGCCCTGCGACTGGCCGGTGTGGTGCCCTCGCCCGGGCCGGCCGGGATGGGCGGGGCGTCCCCGACCGGGGTCTCCGGCCGCGCCGGGACCGCTCGTCGACGGCGACGGCACCGGGGGCACCGACTGCACCGGCAGCGGGGCAGCCGGGATGTCCTGGTCGTTGTCGTGGATCAGGTCGAGCGGAGGGTCGGGCAGCAGGGGCACCGAGATCGCGCCCGTCGCCCAGGCGGCGCTGGCCGAGAGCAGCAGGGTGCCGAGCAGGGCCGCCACGAACGTGCTCACGCGGCGTCGAGCAGCAGTCACGGTCGGCACGCTCGAGCGAGCCAGCGCCGCGAGGCGGTGCACGAGGTCGTCAGGTGGCTCGAGGTCGGGGACGTCGAGGCGGAGGTCGCGTGGGCTGATGGGCATCGGCTGGATCGCCGTCCGTTCCGTGTTGCAGGGGGTGCAAGGTCGATTCCACCACCTCATCCCGTGACGTGCCGACATCGTTACCTCTGGGCTGGACCAGTTTCGTGTCGGACCGGACGCCCGGACTGGATCGATCCAACGGACCTGGGCGATGACGCCGTGCCACGTGGTCGGTACCGTGCGGCGCACACCGGTGCCGGTCTGGAAGGCGATGAGCATGGTCGATGTGGAGCAGGTCCTGGACGAGGCGGGGCTGAAGAACCCCCACGTGCGCGAGTACGTCGCGCTACTGGGCGGCGATCACCGAGCCCGACGCGATCGAGGTCGTCAACGCCTCCGACGACGCCCGGCTGGTGGCCGAGGCGCTCGAGGCCGGCGAGCTGATGCCGGCCGGCGAGGGGCGCTACTACTCGCGCAGCTACTTCAAGGACACCGCGCGCTCCGAGGAGCGCACGATCGTCGCGACCAGCAACCCCGACGACAAGGGCGTCTACAACAACTGGCGCGACGCCGAGGAGATGACCGCCGCGCCAGCTCGAGCGGATGCGCGGGCAGTCGCGCGGCAAGACGATGTACGTCGTCCCCTACCTGATGGCGCCTCCCGGCTCGCCGCTCGAGGCCTACGCCGCCGGCGTCGAGCTGACCGACAACCGCCCGGTCGTGCTCCACATGATCCGGATGGCCCGCGTCGGCACGGAGCACCTCGACAACCTCGCCGACCCGGCCACGTTCGTGCGCGCCGTCCACGTCACCGGCGACCTGGCGAACCTCGGCCAGGGCACGCCCGAGGACCAGCGCTACTTCGTCACCGTCGCCGACCAGCGCACGATCCTGCACTTCGGCTCGTCCTACGGCGGCAACGCGCTGCTCGGCAAGATCGCCCACGGCCTGCGCCAGGCCTGCTACGACGGCCGCGCGTCGGGCAGGTTCCTGGCCGAGCAGTTCATGCTCCTGGGCATCACCGACAAGCAGACCGGCAAGAAGTACCACGTCTGCGGCGGCTTCCCGAGCGCCTCGGGCAAGACCAACCTGGCGATGACGCTGGCGCCCGACGCCATGGGCGACCGCTACCACGTCGAGTTCTACGGCGACGACATCGCCTGGCTGTGGGTCGGGCGACGACGGCACGGTCTACGGCATGAACCCCGAGTTCGGCGTCTTCGGCGTCGCCAAGGACACCAACGAGCTCACCAACCCGACCGCGCTCGACTCCATCAGCCGAGGGCAGCGGCGCGATCTTCACCAACGTCGCCTACAACCCCGACACCCAGGAGGTCTGGTGGGAGGGCAAGACCCCGAGCCGCCCGGCCGACGTCACCGGGCTGGGAGGACTGGAAGGGCGAGAAGATCGCCGACCGCGAGGCCGGCGACGACGTCGCCGTGGGCGCACCCCAACAGCCGGTTCACCACGACGCTGGCCAACGTGCCCAACGTGGCCGCCGACTTCGAGGACCCCGCCGGCGTGCCGATCGACGCGATCATCTTCGGCGGCCGCACCCGCGACCGCGAGCCGCTGGTGCGCGCGATCAACGACCTCGCCGAGGGCGTCTACGACGGCCTGACCCTGGGCGCCGAGGCGACCTTCGCCGCCGACGGCCTCGACGGCCAGCTGCGCTACGACCCGATGTCGATGCGGCCGTTCATGGCCTACGGCGAGGGCGACTACGCCGCCCACTGGCTCAAGATCATCGGCGCCGCCACCGAGCAGCCGATCTTCGCCCACGTCAACTGGTTCCAGAAGGACGCCGAGGACGGCCACTTCCTGTGGCCCGGCTACCGCGAGAACCTGCGCCCCCTGCTGTGGCTGGTGCAGCTACAAGGCCGGCGAGGTCGACCGGCCGGCAGACCGCCGGTCGGCGTCATCCCCACCGAGGAGGAGCTCGACCTGGACCGGCCTCGACCTGCCGGCCGAGGACCTCGAGCGGATCCTCGACCATCGACCTCGAGCGCTGGCGCCAGGAGATGGGCTTCCGCGAGGAGCACCTCAAGCAGTTCGAGCGGCCTCCCCGAGGAGATCTGGGAGGCCCACCGCCGGGTCGCCCAGGCGCTCGACGACGCCTGACGCACCGTGTGGAGGTCGAGGAGCTCTGTGGTGGTCGAGGAGCTCCCCTAGGGAGCGTCTCGAGACCCGCCGAGCCGGTATGGCTTATCTCGTCACGCCCTGTAGCTGGGTTGATCTCGTGACGGCCGTGACCGGCCTCCTCGACCCTCACGGGTCGCTTACCGACTCCTCGAGCCGCCCCGTGGAGGTCGAGGAGCTCCCGCTAGGGAGCGTCTCGAGACCCGCCGAGCCGGGATGGCTTCACTCGCGATGGATTGAAGCTGCGGTGGTCTCGTGACGGCCGTGACCGGCCTCCTCGACCCCCACGGGTCGCTCACCGGCTCTCCTCGACCCGCCCTGTGGAGGTCGAGGAGTTCCCGCTAGGGAGCGTCTCGAGACCCGCCGCACCGGTATGGCTTGGTTCGCCCTGGCTTGAAGCTGCGGTGGTCTCGTGACGGCCGTGACCGGCCTCCTCGCCCACCGCGCGGCCTCTTCGACCACCACGCGGCCTCAGAGGCCGAGGCGCGCTGCGCAGTCGGTCAGCGCGGCACGCGCCTCGTCGAGGTCGGCGGTGTCGGGCATGGCGAGCACGATGCGGGTGGCGCCGAGGGAGGCGAGCTTGTCGGCCCGGGCGCCGTCGACGGCGGTGACGGCGTGCCCGAGGGCGAGCTCGAGGGATCCGGGGTCGCGGCCCGCGCTCTCGGCCGCTCGCGCCATCTCGTCCCGCAGCTCGCCGAGCCGGTCGCCCGCGACCCCCAGCGGCTGCAGCCCGTCGCCGAGCCGGCCAGCGCGGCGGGCGGCGGCGAGGCTGTGGCCGCCGACGAGCACCGGCACGCTGCCTCGCACGGGAGTCGGACGCGACACGGCGTCGGCGAAGGAGAAGAACTCGCCGGCGTGGGTCGTCGCCTCGCCCGACCACAGGGCGCGCATCACGGCGAGCTGCTCGTCGGCACGGCGTCCGCGGGTGGCGAAGTCGGTGCCGCAGGCCTCGATCTCCTCGCGCAGCCAGCCCATGCCGACGCAGAGCCGCAGCCGCCCGCCGCTGAGGCGGTCCAGCGTCGCGAGCCGCTTCGCGAGGACGACGGGGTGGTGGTCGGGCAGCACCAGGACGCCGGTCGCGAGGCCGAGCGTCGTCGTCCGGCCGGCGAGGAACGCCAGCAGCTCGAGCGGGTCGGGGAGGTCGCAGTCGGGGGCGAGCTCGACCCGGCCGTCGGGGGAGTAGGGGTACCTCGACTCGTAGCGGGTGAAGAGCAGCGCGTGCTCGACCACCACGAGGGAGGCGAACCCGAGCGCCTCGACGTGCTGGGCCAGTGCGGTCATCCACGCCGGGGTCGGCCGTGGTGCCTGCCCCGACGGGCGCGACGACGTCGTACTCCATGCGGTGAACGTAGGGCACCGGCCGCGGGCCTGGGGCAGGATGCGCATGCATGGACGCACCACCGCGCTTCGCGCTGGTCACCGGCGCCACCCGTGGCATCGGGCGTCACACCGCGCTGGCCCTCGCGGACGCCGGCCTCGACGTCGCCATCACCGGCCGCACCCGCCGCGAGGGCGAGGGGCGGCCGCGGCCAGGACCGCCGGGGGCGCCGACGTCGCCGTTCCGGGCAGCCTCGACACGACGGCGCGCGAGGTCGAGGAGCGCGGGCGCCGGTGCCTCCAGGTCGAGCTCGACCTCGGCTCCAGCGCCTCGGTCGCCCGCGCGGTCGAGCAGGTGCTGGACGCCTGGGGTGCGCCGACGCTGCTCGTCAACAACGCGCTCGTGCACGTGCCGCACCGGCGCTTCCTCGACCACGACGCTGCCGACGCTGCAGGCCACCTGGACGGGCAACTTCCTCCACCAGTGGCAGCTCACCGCAGCCTGGTGCCGGCGATGCTCGCCGCCGGCGGCGTCCGGCTGGTCGTCGGCGTCGTCTCGGCGAGCGCCACCCACGACCCGCCCGGTCCGCCCGGCGAGGGCGGCTGGGGGCTCGCCTACTCGGCGTCCAAGGCGGCCTTCGGTCGGATCGCCGGCGCGATCAACGCCGAGCACCTGGCGCCCCCGGCGGCGACGGGCTCCTCGGGTTCAACGTCGACCCGGGCTTCGTGCTGACCGAGGCGGGCGCGCTGCGGGGCGGCCGGGAGCAGGTGAGCGACGCCGGGGTGCCCGAGGCCGACCCCGCTGCGGTCGGACGGGTGGTGGCGTGGCTGCTCCACGGGCCGGACGACGAGCGGCGGCGGTACCTCGGGCGGACGGTGTGGGCGCCCACCCTGGCCGAGCGGCTGGCGGCAGCTGGTCCCGGGACGGACGCCCTCTCGGCCACCTCGACCCCCTCGACCGGCGCGGTGGACGCACCGTGAGCGTGCTCACGGGCCGGGTCGCGGTGGTCACCGGCGCCGCGCGTGGTGTGGGCGAGGGCATCGCCCGGGCGCTCGCGGCGGAGGGTGCGGCCGTCGCGGTCGTCGACCTGCGCCAGCGGCAGGCGGGTGAGGTGGTGGCGTCGATCGAGGCGGCCGGGGGCAGGGCCGCGGCCTTCGTCTGCGACCTGCGTGACACCGGCCAGGTCGAGGCGTGCGTGACTGCGGTCGTGGAGCGTCTCGGCGCGATCGACGTCCTCGTCAACAACGCGATCTCGGCCACCGTCGACGTCGCGTTCGAGGACATCACCGACGCGCAGGTCGACGAGGCGTTCTCGTCGGGTCCGCGCGCGACCATCGCCTTCATGCGCGCCGCGTTCCCCCACCTGCGCGACAGCGCGTTCGGCGGCCGGGTGATCAACCTCCGGTCCGGCTCGGAGGTGCAGGGCCTCGCCGGGTTCGGGTCCTACATCGCCGCGAAGGCGGCGGTCAGCGGCCTCACCCGCGTGGCGGCGAAGGAGTGGGGCCGCCACGGCATCACCGTCAACGCCCTGTGCCCGTTCGTCGTCAGCCCGCCCACGCGCACCTACCTCGACGCCCACCCGGAGGCCGAGCAGGAGTTCCTCGACCGGCTGGCCGTGCCACGCTACGGCGACGCCGAGGCCGACGTCGGCCGCGCGGCCGTCTACCTCGCCGGCCCGGACGCCGCCTACGTCACCGGGTGCACGATCAACGTCAACGGCGGCCTGAACTTCGTCAGCTGAGGAGAGACCAGTGATCCCCGACCCCGACGACCTCGTCGCCCTGAACGACCTCGTGCACCGCTATGGCGCGTACGCCGACGACCGCCGCCTCGACGACCTCGCCAGCCTGTTCGCCGACAACGGCGTCCTCGTCACCCTCGCCGGCACCTTCGAGGGCCGCGACGCCATCCGCGCCCACCTCGCGATGCTCGACTCCGTCGAGCTCACGCTGCACCTCGTCGCCGGCGAGACCTTCGACGTCCTCGACGAGACCCACGCGACCGGCCGCGTGGTGACCGAGGCCCACCACGTCGACGGCGGCACCGACCACGTGTGGCACGTCGTCTACCGCGACGGCTACCGCAAGCTCGAGGGCCGCTGGTTCTTCGCCCGCCGCGCCCTCGAGCGCCGCTGGACCGAGGAGCGCTCGGTCACGCGCTGAGCCATCGGCTCACGTGGGGGTCGAGGAGGCCGGCCACGGCCGTCACGAGACCACCGCAGCGGGATCACCCAGGCCGGCTCGGTGGGGGTCGAGGAGGCCGGTCACGGCCGTCACGAGACCGTCGGTGTGAGGGTCGAGGAGGCCGGTCACGGCCGTCACGAGACCACGAACGATCCACAGGGACGGTCGTAACACCCCGATCCACAGCCCACGTCGGCCCCACCACCACGGCGCCGCAGTCGCCGCCAGGGTCGACGCATGCTCACCGTCTACATCCTCCGCTGCGCCGACGACTCCTACTACGTCGGCAGCACCGTCGACCTCGACCGACGACTCGGTCAGCACCAGGTCGGCATCGGGGCCAAGCACACCAAGCCCGCGCGTCGTCGTCCTGTCGAGGTCGTCTACACCGCGGAGTTCTCCGAGTACCTCGACGGCTTCATGTTCGAGAAGCGGATCCAGAACTGGAGCCGCGCCAAGCGCGAGGCGCTGATCGAGGGCCGTGAAGACCTGCTTCCGCGGCTGGCGAGCCGGTCGTGGTCGGCGGTCCGGCTCAAGGAGGAGATCAAGGAGGGGGACCGGCTTCCGCCAGAAGCGCCGCTTGGCGCGAAGGCGTGCGGCGAGTCGTTCGATTGGGACGAGGTGGAACCGGCCGACGATCCGGACGACCCGTGGGCCGTGCGGCGCAAGGACGTCGCCGTCGAGGACGGCGACGAGTCGGGGGTCTCGTGACGGTCCCGCTCCTGGCGTTCACGGGGTGGGGTCGGTCGATCGGCTGCGGGGGTCGCGTGACGGCCGTGGCCGGCCTCCTCGACCTTCACGGGGTTGGGGTTGGGTGACCGGGTTGGGGTGGTCTCGTGGACGGCCGTGGCCGGCCTCCTCGACCTTCATGGGGTTGGGTTGGGTGACCGGGTTGGGGTGGTCTCGTGACGGCCGTGGCCGGCCTCCTCGACCTTCACGGGGTGGGTCGGTCGTGTCGGCTGCGGTGGTCTCGTGACGGCCGTGGCCGGCCTCCTCGACCTTCACCGGCGTGGCCGGCCTCCTCGACCTCCACCGGCCGTGGCCGGCCTCCTCGACCTCCACGGGGTCGGTCGGCCCGGAGCGGTCAGCGGGTCTTCAGGTGCGCGACGAAGCCGGGGTTGGTCAGGGCCCAGGGGCCGCGCGCCGCCCGGACGAGCGACATGGCGGTGCCGACGTCGAGGCCCGTGCGCAGCAGGGCGAGGGCGACGACCAGGCCCGAGCGGTTGAGGCCGCCCGAGCACCGCACCAGCACCCGGCGACCCTCGGCGACGGCGTCCGCCACGGTGGCGGCGAGCTCGTCGAGGCGGGCGGCCGTGGCCGGGTCGATGCCGGCGTCCGCCATCCGCGCGACGTGGTGCTCGACGCCGTCCGGCGGGCCGTAGCCGGGCCGCGTCGTCAGGCTGACGACGAGGTCGAACCGGTCGTCGACCACGCAGGCGGACGCCGACTGGGACCGGACGTCGTGGCCGCCCTGCCAGAGACCGGGCACGACCTCGTTCCAGGGGTCGGCGCACAGGGGCATCCGGGTCGCGCGGCCGGTGCCGCGGCAGTCGGGGCAGTCGGCGACCGCGTCCGGCTCGTCGTAGCACCCGTGGCACAGCACGCGCGCAGCGTACGAGCCAGGGCCCGGCCGGCACCCGCCTAGTCCAGGACGTCGACCTTGCCGACCTTCGCGCAGATCAGGTCGACCGTGAGCAGGTCGGCGTCGCCGGTGGCGTTGTAGCCGTAGGCCGTCGCCCCGCGGCTGTCGAGCGAGATGGCGAACTGGGCCCCGAGGGAGCTGCCGGAGAAGAAGCTGCCGCCGCCGATGGCTGCGGTGCCGTCGGGACAGTCGGCGTGGACGCTGGCTGTCCTCGCTGGGGTCCACGCCCACCGTCCGGCGGACGCGCGCGTAGCCCTGGATGGTGCTGTAGGTCTTGGCAGCGCCGGCCGTCGAGCTCCTTGCCGGCCAGCGACCCGTCCTTGACGTCGGCGCCGGTGACGGTGCCGTTCTTGATCTGCGCGCCGGTGACCATGCCGCCGGCGACGGCGCCGGCGGTGGAACCGACGAGCAGGCCGGCGGCGAGGAGGGTGGCGGACGCGAGTTGGCGGCGTGGGTTCGTGGGCATCGGACCACCATGGGCGATCACCCGTCGCGCGTCCAGGACCACCGCCCGCAATCGTCCTCCGGCGGCATTGCAACCATCCGTGCGCGGCGTGCGTCTTGGTGCTGTCAACGACACAGAAACCCCACCACAGAAAGAGATTCACCATCATGCGCACCACCGCCGCCCTCTCCGCCATCGCTGCCGGACTGGCCACCACCGCCCTCGCCGCCACCATCGCGACGGCCCCCGCCCACGCCGAGAGCATCGGCGCCAAGGACCCCCGCGACACCTCGCACGGCTCCGACCTCCGCGCCGTCCAGGTGCGCCACCAGGACCGCGCCGTCGTCGTCGTCACCAACCACGTGAACCTGCGTCGCGACCCGGCCTCGGGCTCCGGCGGCCTGGTCTACCTCGACACCGACCCGAGCGACCGCGGCCCCGAGTACGTCTTCGTCGGCGGCTACTTCGCCGGCACCGACTACAGCCTCCTCGAGACCGAGGGCTTCGGCGCCGAGAAGATGGGCGACGTCGTCGACGGCCGCTGGTCGATGAAGGTCGACTACCGCAACGACCGCGTCCGCTTCCGCGTCGCCCGGGCCGCCATCGGCGACCCCGAGCAGGTCCGCGTCGCGGTCCGCGTCTCGGGCACCCGCACCGACGGCTCCAGCGCCGGCCTCGTCGACTGGCTCGGCAAGGCGCACTCCTTCACCGACTGGGTGAGCCAGGGCTGATGGTCCCTGACCTCACCCGAACGGCACGGCCCCGACCGCAAGGTCGGGGTCGTGCTTTATTTGGGGCGTGGCACCCACCCCTGGCGACGACGCCCTGGACGCCCTGGTCGCAGCCCTGCCCGACGGCGTGGTGCTCACCGACCCCGACGTCGTCGAGCCCTACCGCTGGGACTGGTCCCACGACGTCGCCGCGGGGACGCCGCTCGCCGTGGTCCGCGCGAGCGACGCCGGCCAGGTGAGCACGGCGGTCCGGTGGGCGGCCGAGCACCGGGTGCCGGTGGTGCCGCGCGGCGCGGGCAGCGGGCTGTCGGGCGGCTCGTCGGCCGTCGACGGCGGCATCGTCATCAGCCTCGAGCGGATGCGGGCGATCGAGATCGACACCGACTGCCGGGTGGCCGTCGTCGAGCCCGGTGCCTTCAACATCGAGGTGAAGCAGGCGGCAGCCGAGCACGGCCTGTGGTACCCGCCCGACCCGTCGTCCTACGAGATCTGCTCGATCGGCGGCAACGTCGCGACCAACGCCGGCGGCCTGTGCTGCGTGAAGTACGGCGTGACCACCGACTACGTCCTCGGCCTCGACGTCGTCCTGGCCGACGGCACGCTCGTCACCCTCGGCGGCAAGCGGATCAAGGACGTCGCCGGGCTCTCGCTGCTCAAGCTCTTCGTCGGCAGCGAGGGCACGCTCGGGATCGTCACCCGGGCGATCCTCCGCCTCGTGCCCGCACAGCCGGTGCGCTCCACCCTCGTCGCGTCGTTCGGCTCCGTGGCCGCGGCGGCCGCCGCCGTGGTCGAGGTCGGTCGCACGATGCGCCCCTCGATGATGGAGCTGATGGACCGGGCGTCGATCAACGCCGTCGAGGACTTCAAGCCCATGGGGCTCGACCGTGCGACCGAGGCGCTGCTGGTGGCGCAGTCCGACGCCCCGGGAGCCGCGTGCGCCGAGGAGGTCGCCGTGATGGAGGCGGCCTGCCGCGCCGCCGGCGCCACCGAGGTGTTCGTGACCGACGACCCCGAGGAGGGCGAGATGTTCGTCGAGGCACGGCGGATGGCGTTCCCCGCCATCCAGGCCCGTGGCTCGCTGCTGCTCGAGGACGTCGGCGTCCCCGTGCCACTGCTGCCCGACCTGCTCGCGGCGATCGCCGAGGTCGCCGCGAAGCACGACATCGAGATCCCGGTCGTCGCCCACGCGGGCGACGGCAACACCCACCCGATCATCGTGTACTCGCCCGACTCCGAGGCCCGCGCGCGCGCGGCGTTCGACGAGGTGATGCACGCCGCGATCGCCCTCGGCGGCACCATCACCGGCGAGCACGGCGTCGGCCGCGCCAAGGCCGGCGCCCTGCCCGACCAGCTCGGCGCCGACGTCATGGCGCTGTCGTGGCGGGTGAAGCGCGCGCTCGACCCCGACGGCATCCTCAACCCGGGCGCCGTGCTCCGCTGACCCGGTGGTGGTCGAGGAGGCCGGTCGCGGCCGTCTCGAGACCACTGGCTCAGAAGCAGCCGTCATTCACGTTCGGTGCGAGCTGCGGGTGCAGCACGACCGCTCGGAGCAGGTTCGGTGACCAGAGCACGGCCCGGTCGTCGGCCGTGCGGGTGACGGTGCCCTCGAGGAAGTTGTCGGTGAACCCGTGCAGCCGCGGCTGATGCTCCCGGTCCTCGATCTCCCACTGGACGCCGTCGATGGAGGCGGTGCGGAGGCCACAGTGGACGTAGATCGTGATCGACGCCGTCTCGCCCACGTCGAGGCGCTCGCTGGCGGCACTGATCAACCCCCCGACCAGCTCGTCGTCGCCGAGCCGGAGATCGACGTCGACGCCGGCCACGTCCTCGACAGCCTCCGTCAGCGCCGTGACTCCTTCATCGCGGACGGTGGGCCGGTCCATCGACACCTCCAGGGCCGTCAGCAGGTCGTTGGCCTCGACCGAGTACACCATCGGAAGGGCGCCGCTCTCCGAGGCCGCCGTCACGTCGAGCGCCGCCCTCTGCAGCTCGGTCGTCGAGTACCGAGCCTGCGGGATGAGGGAGCCCTCGCCGAACGGGAACAGCCTCACGGTCGAGCCGACCGCGACCGGCGTCCCGAGGTCGGGCAGCACGGCGACGAGGCCGTCCTCGATGAACTCGCGGTTGATCACCTCGGGCTCGAGGCCGGCGTCCTCGAGGGCGTCGACGCGGGCGTCGACACCGCCGTCGTCGAACGGCACCGTCGTGAACCCCTCGGGCAGCAGGGTGGCGCTGTCGAGGATGGTCTGCGCCCTCTCGGCCGCGTCCAGGGCCGTGACCGAGACGTCGAAGGCAACTCCCTGGTCGGGAAACGCGATCCTGCCTCCGCACGTGGGGATGGATGGCTGCTCGCAACTGACGCTGTTGCCCCGACCGTCGGACTCCCCGGTGAGCTGCGAGATGGTGACCAGGGCGACCTGGTCGGGAGACTCCTCGCACAGGACCTCCGCCGACGGGTCCCCCCGGTAGACCACCTGGGACGGCGCCCCGGTCCCGCAGCCCCGACCACTCACCGGACCACCACGTCGGAACCGCGACGACGACACCGCCGCGTCCGACCCACTTGGTGCCGACGGGTGGCACGGGCACGCCCGGGGCCGTCGTGACGGTGTCGCTCGGGGGTGGTGCGGCGCGGTCGTCCCGGCTCGCGACGACCCCGGCCGTCGTCGCCACCACTGCAGCGGCAGCGAGCGACGCCACCACCGAGGCGCGTCGCTTCCGGCGCCGTGCCCTGGCCGTCCGGACCACGACCTCGGTGTCGAGCGGAGCGACCGCGATGGTCGCCGAGGCCCGCGTCAGCAGCTCGCCCTCGTGCTCACTCATGTCTCGATCCCCTCCACCTGCGCCGCGAGGTCGGTGGCCTCCAGCGCCGCCAGCCCCCGTGCGGCTCTGCTCTTGACCGTGCCGAGCGCGATGCCCAGCGCCTCCGCCGTGGCGCGTTCGCTCAGGTCGGCGACGTACCGCAGCACCAGCACCTGCCGCTGCTCGACCGGCAACCCGCGCAGGGCCGAGACGACGACGTCCCGCAGCTCGACGTCGCCGGTCGCGCCGGTCGCGCCGGTCGTCCGGACCTCGGGGACCGCGGACGTCGGCTGCTCGCCCCACCACTTCCGGCGCCTGCTCGTCGCCAGCGTGTTGACGAGGATCCGGTAGACGTAGGCGTCCGGCTCGGCCGCGCGCGAGACCCTGCCCCAGCCCGACCAGGTGCGGACGAGTGCCGCCTGTGCGGCGTCCTCGGCATCGGAGTGCGAGCAGCCGAGCAGCACCGCCGAGCGCACCAGCGACGTCCAGCGTCCTGCTGCGTAGGCGGCGAAGTCGTCGTCCGCACGAGTGCCCATCACCCCCTAGACAACACGAGGAGGGCGTCAGGTTCCCCGAGCGTCGTCGGCACCGTGGTCGCGGCGCCTGCTGATCCACCCACAGGGGTGACTGGTGCCCCGAGCGGCCCGAACCGGCCCCCTGGTCTGAGAGAGTCGGGCAACACGACTCCGTCACGGGGTCGGCGGATGCCCGCGACTCGGGGCGGGAAAGGGGTCCTGATGGGTCAGGACGTCGTGATGGGCGAGACCGCGTCGGCGGGCTCGCTGGAGGTCGTGGTGGCCCCCGGCTCGGCTCGGGTGCGGCTGCTCGGCGAGGTCGACCTCGGGATGGTGACGGCGATACGCACCCGGCTCCACGAGCTCGTGGTCGACGGTCACACCGAGCTGGTCGTCGAGCTCGACGGTGTCAGCTTCATGGACTCCTCCGGGCTCGGGGCGCTGGTCTCCGTGCACCGCCAGGCCCGCGTGTTCCGGGGCTCGCTGGTCCTCGTCGCGCCCAGCCCGCCGGTGTCCCGGCTGCTGAGCCTGACCGGGCTCGACCGGGTCTTCGACGTCCGTCCCGGCCACGTCGAGGCGTGAGCGCGCCACGGCTCGGCCTCTCCTCGCCGTCGATGGCCGACGTGCTCGTCGGCACCGGCGACGTCGGGCACGACCTGCTGTCGGTCGACTGGGCGGCCACGCCGCTCGGCGCGCCCGACACCTGGTCGCTGAGCCTGCGGACGGCCGTCCGGATCCTGCTGACGTCGAAGTTCGCCATGTGGATGGCGTGGGGGCCCGAGCTCACCTTCTTCTGCAACGACGCCTACCGCCGCGACACCCTCGGCACCAAGTACCCGTGGGCCCTCGGACGGCCGGCGAGCGAGGTGTGGTCGGAGATCTGGGACGACATCGAGCCCCGCATCGGCCGGGTCCTGGCCGACGGCGAGGCCACCTGGGACGAGTCCCTGCTGCTCTTCCTCGAGCGCAGCGGGTACGTCGAGGAGACCTACCACACCTTCTCCTACAGCCCGCTCGCCGACGACGACGGCAGCGTCACCGGCATGCTCTGCGTGGTCGCCGAGGTCACCGAGGAGGTGATCGCCGACCGCCGCATGCGCACCCTGCGCGACCTCGGCGTCGGCGTCCGGACGGCACGCAACGACGTCGAGGCGGTGGCCCGGGCGTGCGACCACCTCGCGTCGAACGCGATGTCGATCCCCTTCGCCGCGGTCTACCTCTTCGACGACGACTCGGGCAGCGGCGGGGCGACGCGCGCCGGCACCGCCGGCATCGACCCCGCTCACCCGGCCGTCCCGCTCGCCCTGCACGACGACACGGTGTGGCCGGTGTCGCTGATGTGGCAGAGCAGCAGCGTGGACGTCGACCGCCTCGACCAGCGCTACCCCGACCTGCCGACCGGGGCGTGGGACAGGCCGGCCCACCAGGGGCTGGTCGTGCCGGTGCTGCGCCCCGACGACGAGCACCCGTACGGCTTCCTCGTGGTCGGCGCCAACCCCTACTGCCTCATCGACGACAGCTACCGCGGCTTCGTCGACCTGGTGGCGGCCCACCTCGCGGGCGCCATCACCGACGCCCGGGCGATCGACGGCGAGCGGCAGCGGGCCGAACGGCTGGCCGCGCTCGACGAGGCCAAGTCCGACTTCCTCGCCAACGTCAGCCACGAGCTGCGGACGCCCCTCACGCTGCTCCTCGGTCCGGCCGAGGACGCCGTCCTCGACGAGGCGCACGCCCTGGGCGAGGTGCAGCGCGGTCGCCTC
The DNA here is from genome assembly GCA_963830575.1 of uncultured Actinomycetota bacterium. Taxonomy (GTDB): domain Bacteria; phylum Actinomycetota; class Actinomycetes; order Propionibacteriales; family Nocardioidaceae; genus Nocardioides. The sequence continues at coordinate 137,117 of CAWHNR010000025.1, read as the reverse complement.
GACCTCGTCGTGCGCAACGGCCGCAGGATGCTGCAGCTCGTCAACTCGCTCCTGGAGTTCTCCCGGCTCGAGGCGGGCGAGGACGACTCGTCGTTCGCGCCGACCGACCTCGGCCGGCTGACGGCCGAGCTGGCCGCCCTCTTCGAGTCCGCCGCGTCGCGGGCAGGCGCTGGCCCTCGACGTCCGCGTCGAGCCGGTGCCGGTCTACGTCGACCAGGACCACTGGTCGAAGATCGTGGTCAACCTGCTCTCCAACGCCTTCAAGTTCACCTTCGCGGGCAGCGTCACCGTGGTCGTCGACCAGCACGACGGTCGCGCCCGGCTGCGCGTGAGCGACACCGGCGAGGGCATCGACAGCAGCGAGCTGCCGAAGCTCTTCGACCGCTTCCACCGGGTGCGCGGTGTGCGGTCGCGCTCGCACGAGGGGTCGGGCATCGGCCTGGCGCTCGTCGACCAGCTCGCCCGGCTGCACGGCGGCGAGGTCACCGTGACGTCGGCGCCGGGCGTCGGGACGACCTTCACCGTGACGCTGCCCCTCGGCCGCGACCACCTCCCGAGCGACCGCGTGGTCGACGTGCCGGCCGACGTCGCCGGGATGCAGGCGCGACGCGTCGAGCGGGTGGCGACCGACACCGCGTGGTCGGTCGCGGCCCCCGTCGGGCCCGTCCCGAGTGGCGTGACGCCGGCCGGGGCCCGGGTGCTCGTGGTCGACGACAACGCCGACATGCGGGCCTACGTGGCAGGGCTGCTGCGTGCCGACGGGTACGAGGTCGCGACCGCGGGCGACGGGGTGGAGGCCCTCGAGCACCTCGGACGCGCCGGGGCCGACCTCGTGCTGACCGACGTGATGATGCCGCGCCTCGACGGCTTCGGGCTGCTCTCGGCGCTCCGCGCGAACCCGGTCACGGTGATGCTCCCCGTGGTCATGATGTCCGCCCGGGCCGGCGAGGAGGGCACCCTCGAGGGGCTGGGCGCCGGGGCCGACGACTACCTCGTGAAGCCGTTCTCGAGCCGCGAGCTCGTGGCCCGGGTCCGCACCAACCTGGCGCTCGACCGGGCCGGGCGCGTGCAGGAGGTCCTGGAGCGCGGCAAGGAGCTCCTCGACCAGGCGCAGCGCCTCGCCGGCGTCGGCAGCTGGGAGGTCGACCTCGACCGCGACACGCTCGTCGCCTCCGACGCCTTCCTCGAGATGCTCGAGCTGACGCACGAGGACGTCGTCCGGCTGGGTGCGTCGCACGTGATCGCCTCGCGGGTGCACGCCGACGACCTCGACCGGGTGACCGAGACGCTCGAGTCGGCGCCCGCGGGCGAGGAGATCGCCTTCGAGACCCGCATCCGGCTGCCGTCCGGCCGGGAGCGGCTGTTCGCGGCCCGCGGCGAGTACGCGCCGCACGCGCCCCTGGGCGCGCGGGTGCTGCGGGGGTCGTTCCAGGACATCACCGAGCAACGCCTCACCCAGGAACGCCTGATCGCCGCGGAGGCGGCGCACGAGGCGGCGGTGCGGGAGCGCGAGATCGCCGACGCCCTGCAGCGCGCGTTGCTGCCCGAGGAGAAGATCGACGTCGAGCTGCTCGACGTCGCGACCTACTACCGGGCGGGTGCGGCCGGGGCGCGCGTCGGCGGCGACTGGTTCGACGTCATCGACCTCGGCGCCGGAGGTGTCGCGCTGGTCATCGGCGACGTCATGGGCCGGGGGGTCCGGGCCGCCGCGGTCACCGGCCAGCTGCGCTCGGCGGTGCGCGCCCTGGTGCGGCTCGACCTCGGCCCCGCCGAGGTGCTCGAGCAGCTCGACGGGATCGTCGACGACCTCGCCGAGGAGCAGATCGTCACGTGCGCGATCGGCGTCGTGGAGGCCACCGGCCTCACGTTCCGCTACGCCAGCGCCGGGCACCCACCGCTCGTGCTGACGGGGCGCGAGTCGAGCCGGCTGCTCGACTGCAGCGGACCGCCCCTGGGTGCCGGGTTCTTCGGTGCCGAGGACACCGAGGTCACCATCGAGCCGGGCGACGTGATCGCCCTCTACACCGACGGGCTCGTCGAGCGGCGGGGCAGCGACCTGCTCGACGACATCGACAACCTCGCCGCCGAGCTCCGCAGGGTGCACGGCGCGCCCGTCGCCGAGCAGGCCGACGCCGTGCTGGCGGCACGGGCGCGACGGGGCGGCGTGATCGACGACGACGTCGCGCTGCTCGTCGCCGAGGTGAAGGACCCCGAGGTCGGGCACGTGCTCCGGCTCCGGCTCGAGCACGGCGGCACCGCCCCGGCGCACGCGCGTGCCTCGGTCGGTTCGCACCTGACCGAGTGCGGCGTCCCCGACTCCGTCCGTGACGACGTCGTGCTGGCCGTCAGCGAGCTGGTCACCAACGCGGTGCTGCACGCCCGCCCGCCGTTCCACCTGCGGGCCGCCTGCTCCGACAAGGAGGTGCTCGTCGAGGTCACCGACCGCACCCTCCTGCGCCCGCGTCGGCAGCGCCCGGACGACGACGACGAGCACGGCCGCGGGCTCAACATCGTCCAGGTCCTCGCCACCTCCTGGGGCACCCGCCGCGCCGAGGCCGGCAAGGCCGTCTGGTGCGCCTTCGCCCTCGACGGGTGAGCGACCAGGTCAGCGCCGGTACCCACCACCGCTGACGCCGAACAGCTCCTCGAGCGTGGTGACGCCGGTCCGCCGCAGCTCACCGGCCAGGGCGCGGCCCACGTACCGCAGGTGCCACGGCTCGGGGTCGTACCCGGTGGTCGCCGTGTCGGCACGCCGGTACCGGACGACGAAGCCGTGGCGCCAGGCGTGCCGCGCCAGCCACCTGCCCGCGGGGGTGTGGGCGAAGCACGGCTCGAAGTCGCAGGCCGGGCTGGCGGGCGTGACGAGGTCGACCGCGAGGCCGGTCTGGTGCTCGCTGTACCCGGCCCGGGCCGAGACCCGGTCCGCGGCGGCCGCACCGCGGCTCGCGACCGTGGCCGAGTAGACGGAGGCCTGGTACCCGAACGAGCGGAAGGCGCTCGCGATCTTGAGGCCGAGCCCCCGGCGGTCGCCGGCGGCGAGCAGCCGGGTCAACGGGCCGGCGGCCCGTGCGAGCGACCTGGTAGCCGCGCACCAGCGCGACCTGCGGCCTGAAGTCCGGCGAGATCGGGTGGGTCTTGTTCACCACCACCCACGGGCTCGCCGGGTCGGTCGTCGAGTGGCGGCCCGTGTCGAACGGTGGGGGCGTCGCCTGCTCGTGGGTGGTCGTCGCACCGGGCGCGACGGTGCTCGCCGCGCCGGTCGGGAGCGGCGGTTCGACCGCGCGCGGTGTGCCCACGGAGGTCGCGCTCGCGGTGCACCCCGTCGACACCGCGGCCAGCAGGGCCAGCGCCGCCACCGTCGTCCTCACGTCTGCTTGACGGGTGCGAGGGGTGGCGGAGGTTGTCGTCAGGCGCCCGAGCGGCGTCCCACCGTGGGTCGGGCTGACATGCTGGGGCCATGCCGACCCGGGTGCGCGTCGAGGTCGACCGGGGCGTCGCCGTCGTCACCCTCGACGGACCCGAGACGCTCAACTCCTTCACGAGCGCCACCGGGCGCGAGCTCGGAGCCGCCTACCGCGAGCTGGACGACGACGAGGCCGTCCGCGCGATCGTGCTCACCGGCGCCGGCCGCGCCTTCTGCTCCGGGGCCGACCTGTCGACCGACCCGTTCGCCAGTCCGCAGCCGGGGTTCTCGTCCTCCCCGGTCGACCCGCCGGCGTTCCGGCTCGGCACCTTCGTGGTCGCCGCCGTCAACGGTCACGCGATCGGCATCGGGCTGACGCTGGCGCTGCAGTGCGACGTGCGCATCGCGGCGTCCGAGGCCCGGCTGTCGGTCCCGCAGGTCAGGTTCGGGGTGCTCGGCGACGCCCAGGTCCACTGGACGCTGCGCCGCACGGTCGGCCTCGCGCACGCCGCCGACCTCCTGCTCACCGGTCGCGCCGTCACCGGTGACGAGGCGGCGGCGATGGGGGTGGTGAACCGCGCGGTCCCTGCCGACCAGGTGCTCCCGGCCGCGCTCGCCGTCGCGCACGACGTGGCCGCGCACTGCGACCCGGCGTCGGTCCGGGAGAGCAAGCAGATCCTGTGGAGCGACCTCGACGCCGACGGCGTCCGGCAGGCCGAGACCGACGCGCACCTGCGGGTGATGGGCCGGGGCGGGCGGGCCTAGGGCGAGGCCGCAAGCTCGTCACGCCGGGAGCTCGTTCCCGCTCCCGGCTGCGGGTTCACATGTGGGTGCCGCCGTCGACGCGGATCTCGGTCCCGGTGATGTAGCGCCCGTCGTCGCTCACGAGCATCGCGACCACGCCGGCGATGTCGGCGGGGCCGCCGAAGCCGCCGCGGCCGAGGGTCGGCATCAGCTTGGTGAACTTGTTCCAGTCGATGTCGGCGGGCAGGTTGGCGGGGGTGTTGCCGGTGATGGCGGTCTCGATGCCGCCCGGCACCACGCTCACGGCGCGCAGCCCGCGGTCGGCGTACTCCAGCGCGATCGAGTGCGTGAACGACATGATCGCGCCCTTGGTCGCCGAGTAGGCGGCCATGTAGGGGTGGGCGAAGAAGGCCGAGGTCGAGCTGAAGTTGACGACGACGCCGCCCCGCTCGCACGCCAGCAGCGCGGGGAGCGCCTCGCGGGTCATGAGGAAGGTGCCGGTGAGGTTGATCGCGAGCATCCGGTTCCAGCGCTCGAGGCTCAGCTCGTGCGTGTGGTCGCCGTAGTGCACGGCGGCGGCGTTGACGATCGCGTCGAGCCCGCCCCGCGCCTCGACGACGCCGCCGACGGCCGCCTTCACCGACGCCTCGTCGGCGATGTCGACGTGACCGGTCGTGATCGAGCCGGTCGCGCCGGCGTCCACCTCGTCGGCCAGGCCCTCGAGCCCGTCGGGCACGACGTCGAGGGCGGCCACGTGGGCGCCCTCCGCCGCGAGCCGCAACGCGGTGCCGCGGCCGATGCCGGAGCCCGCTCCGGTGACGATGACGGTCCTGCCCTCGAGCCTGTTCACGGGCACAGCATGCCCTGAGACGCGTCTTGACGGGGAGCGCGTTCACCCACTGATGTAGTGTCAATCGCTCTAGTTACTACGGATCAGGAGGACGTCGTGGACGTCGACGACCCCACCATCGCGGCAGCCGAGCGTGCCCGCTCGCTCGCCCTGCGCCACACCTCCGCCGTCGGCGAGCTCATCAGCCGGCGCGACGAGCTGCGCGGCGTCGTCCCGATGGCCGACCTGCTCGTCGACGCCGTCCTCTGGGCCGCCTGAACGCTGACCTGTCCCGTTCTAGGGACAGGTCACCGCGGATCACGCTGACCTGTCCCTAGAACGGGACAGGTCGGCGTGGGGCAGACTCCGTGCCGTGCCGGAAGATGCTGTGGGCGGAGTCCGCGACCACCTCGCCAACGAGCGCACCCAGCTCGCCTGGCTGCGGACGGGGGCGACGGTGATGGTCGTGGGCCTCGCCATCGCCCGGTTCGGCGACGCGGGCGAGGTCACCGCGTCGTCCATCGTCGCGGGCCTGGGGCTCGTGCTCGCCGGCTCGGCGACCATCGCCTACGGCACCTGGCGCTACCGCCGGCTCGCGGCCGAGCTCAACGTCGGCCGGGCGCCGTCGGCCGGCGACATCGTGGGGCCGACCGTGCTGGCGGTGGTGCTGCTCCTCAGCGTGCTGCTCGCCGCGGTGGTGCTGATCGCCGGCTCCTGACCGGCTGGTCGCTCAGGCGGCCATCGACGCCGAGCGCCAGGCCTCGACCAGGTCGAGGTACTCGGCCGGCGCCTCGAGCATCAGCGCGTGGTGGCGGCCCGGCAGGACGTGGCCGGTCCAGTCGCGGCGGCGGGAGAGCACCGAGCGCAGGGTGCGGGCGGCGACGAGGGCGTCGGCCGTGCCGCCGAGGACGATGGTGGGGGCCTGGACGTCGTAGATCGCCTGCCACACCCGGCGCGGGTCGGCCCACAGGACGGCGATCGAGCGGGTCGCGCGGTTCAGCGAGCGCCGGCGTCCGGCGGACTCGTGCGGGTCGAGGTCTCCGAAGTCCTTCGCCATCAGGGCCAGCAGCTCGGGGTGGACGCCGTCGGGGTCGCCGAAGATGAGGCCGAGCATCGCGCGGTTGCGCTTGCTCGACCAGTCCGGACGTCGGTGCCCGCACCGCGCCGAGCGCGGCGGCGGAGACCGACGTGAGGGTCATCGGCACCAGGAACTCGAGGGTGGGGACCGAGGGCACCAGGAAGCACAGGGGGTTCGCGGGCGGCAGGGCCGGCGAGACCAGCACGAGCGAGCTCACGCGCTCGGGGTGCTTGGCGGCGAGGAGGGTGGCGATCAGGCCGCCCATGGAGTTGCCGTGCAGGGCGAAGGTCGACCAGCCCAGGGCGTCGGCCACCTCGATGACGAAGTCGACGTAGCCGTCGATGGTGACCGGGTCGTCGTCCGCGCGGGTCCGGCCGAAGCCCGGGAGGTCCACCGCGGCGACCGGGCCGGTCTCGCTCAGGCCGGAGATCACCTCGGCCCAGGTGACCGACGATCCGCCGAGGCCGTGGACCAGCAGCTGGGGCTCGGCGTCCCGGCCGGCGCGCGAGGGTGCCGACAGCACCCGCACGGGGCGGCCCCCGACGTCGAGGAATCCGTCGACCACGCCGGGCCACAGGGGGCCGATCGGGGTTCCGGTGAGCGGGGACGTCGTCTGGGTCACTCCCTCCATACTGAGGGTACGGAACGCGGTCGTAGTCACCCTTCGGGACAAAATGACCGATCGGTCACGAGTGGTCTAGGTCACCCGTGCCGCGCCGCGATCCCGTCGAACGCCATGGTCGCCACCGCGTCGGCGACCTCGGCGGCGTCGACCTGGCCCGCCGGGTCGTACCACTCGATGAGCGAGTTCACGACGCCGAACAGCAGCCGGCTGACCAGCTCGGGAGGCAGGTCGTCGCGCACCGAGCCCTCGGCCGCGGCCGCCGCGACGAGGCCGGCGAGCTTCTCGTCGAGCTCCCGTCGGCGCCGCAGGGCGGCGAGCTCGACCTCGCTGTTGCCGTGCACCCGCAGCAGCAGCGTCACCGCGGGCAGGTGGGCGACCAGGATCCGCACCGACTCGTGGACGACGGCCCGCAGCCGCTCGTGGGCGGTGCCGGCCGCGGACGCGTCGACCGCGGCGTCGACGGCGGCGGTCAGCTCGCCGAGCGCCTCGTCGAGCGCGGCCGAGAGGAGGTGCTCCTTGCTCGGGACGTGGTGGTAGATCGCCGACTTGGTGATGCCGAGCTCGCGTGCGAGGTCGCCCATGCTGGTGCCGTCGTAGCCCTGCCGGTTGAACAGGTCGATCGCGCGCCGCAGCACCGTCTCCTGGTCGTAGCCCGGCCGGCCGCGACGCACGGGGGCGGGGTCGGTCTCGGGCATGGCCCGCATCCTAGGGCCGACCGACCGGTCGGACGGTGACCGTGGTCGGACACTCGTCTGGTCAGGTGTCCAGCCGCGGGAGTACGGTGGCGCCGTGACCGACTTCCCCGCGCTCGTCGAGGACCTGACCGCGGAGTGGCTCGGTGCCGCGCTGGGGGGCCGCGTCGACTCGTTCACCGCGACCCAGGTGGGTACCGGCCAGATCGGCACCTGCTACCGGCTCGCGCTCGAGGGTGACGGCGTCCCGGAGCGCCTGGTCGCCAAGCTCGGGGCCCGCGACCGGGCGACGCGCGAGCTGCTGGGCGGCGTCTACCGCACCGAGGCGCGCTTCTACGACCAGATCGCGCCGACGGTCGACGTCCGCGTGCCGGGTTGCCACTACGCCGGCGTCGCCGACAACGGCTACGACGCGGTGCTCCTGCTCGACGACGTCGCCGACTCCCACCAGGGCGACCAGGTCGGCGGCGGCACCGTGGCCGAGGTGCTCGACGGCGTCGTCAACCTCGCCGGCCTGCACCGGCCCCGCTGGTGCGACCCGACCCTGCTCGACGTCGAGGGGCTGCACGTCAACGGCCCCGAGGACGCCGCCACCCTCGCCGAGCTCTACGGCCCGACGGTCGAGCTGTTCCTCACCCAGGTCGGCGAGCTGCTCCCGGACGCCGACCACGAGACGCTGCGCGCCACCGTGCCGGGCATCGAGGCCTGGTCGCTCGCCCGTGCCGAGTGCTTCGGCCTGGTGCACGGCGACTACCGGCTCGACAACCTGCTCTTCCCCGACGACGGCGGGCCCGGCGTCGTCGCCGTCGACTGGCAGACCCTCAGCCTCGGGCTGCCCGCGCGCGACCTGGCCTACTTCGTCGAGACCAGCCTCGACCCGGCGCTGCGGCGCGAGCACGAGCGCGACCTGGTGGGCGCCTACCACGAGGCCCTCGGCCCGGTGCGCGACCACTACCCGCTGCAGCAGTGCTGGGACGACTACGTGCTCGCCCTCACGCAGGGCGTGCTGCTCACGGTCTTCGGCTGCGCCTACGGCACGCGCACCGAGCGGGGTGACGCGATGTTCGCGACGATGGTGTCGCGGTCGTGCGAGGCGCTCCGCGACCACGACGGCTGACGGTGGTCGAGGCGCCGCCACGGTGGTTGAGGAGGTCGGTCACGACCCCACGGTGGTCGAGGAGGTCGGTCACGACCCCACGGTGGTTGAGGAGGTCGGTCACGACCGTCTCGAAACCTCCGAGCCGCTAGTGCCACTCGGGAGGGAGGCCATGGACCTCACCGGGTTTCGAGACGGTCGCTAGCGCGACCTCCTCAACCACCGTTGTGGCTCGAGGCTCAGCCCTCGTCCCTCGGGCTTCGCACCTCGACCACCGTTGGGTTTCGAGACGGGCGCCAGCGCGACCTCCTCAACCACCGTCATGGAGGTCAGCCCTCGAAGCACGCGCCCGTCGAACGTCGTAGCTCGGACGCCGTCGGGCCGGCGGTGAAGTCCTGGATCGTCGTCAGGCCGGCGGGGGCCTCGGGGTCGACCTTGCTGATGACGCTCTGGAGGAAGATGTCGTTGTCACCGGTGCGGTCGCCGGCCTCCTCGGGCAGCATGCCCTCGAAGTCGACCGACTCGAGCGCGCCGACGGCCTCGAACAGGCCCTCGCGGGTCTTGTCGTAGTCGCCGTCGAGCCACTCCTCGAGCGCGGCCTTGAGCGGGTAGCTCCAGGCCCAGCCGGAGGTGTAGCCGTCGTTGGGCTGCTCGACGTCGCCGAGCGCCTCGCGCATCGCCTCGTGGCCGGGGGTGTCGGTGCCGAAGCTGCCCCACGGGCCGACTGTGTGAAGTAGCGGCCTCGAGGGCGGGCGCCGCGGGGCTGGCGAGCAGGGCCGGGTTCCAGGTCGGGGACAGGCCGACGAACTTGCCCTTGAAGCCCTGGGCCGACGGCCTGGCCGACGATGACGCCGGTCTCGGTCGGGCCGACGCCGAGGATGACGACGTCGGGCCCTCGCGCACGATCGGCGCTGATCGCGTCGTCCTGGGCCTCTCGCCCGGGGCGGTCTCGACGAACTGGAAGCTCGATGCCGTTCGGCCTCGGCCGCGATCTTCGGCGCCGGCGGCGCCGTCACCGCCGTAGTCGCCGGGGAACCCGACGGCCATGACCGAGGTCGATGTCGGCCTCCTCGACCGCGTAGTCGACGACGTTCATCGCCTCGACGCAGTAGGACGAGCCGGACTCGAGGATGTTGTCCTCGAACCCCCACAGCGAGGTCCACGAGGCCGGGGCGCCGATGACCGTCCTGGCCCTTCATCTGCTCGAGGATCGCCAGCGTGGTCGGCGAGCCGAGGGTCTGGGCCAGCGCGAGGACGTTGGGCTCCATCTCGGCGTAGACCTGCGCGTGGGTCTCGGGGTTGTAGAGGTTGTCGCTTGACGTACTTGGTGACGTCGATGTCGTAGCCGCCGATGCCGCCGTCCTCGTTCACCCGCTTCCAGAACGCCTCCTGCGCCGCGGTGATCGGGACGCCGAGGGCGCGCGAACGGGCCCGGCCGCAGGTCGGAGATCGTGCCGAGGTAGATGCACCCGTTGTCCTTGTTGACCGCCTTCGGGCAGGCGTCGCTGGAGACACCCGGAGCGTCGATGGCGTCGTCCCCGCCACCCCCGCTGCCGCCGTCACCGTCGTCGCGTCCGCCGCAGCCGGTCGCCACGAGGGCGAGGACCGCGAGCAGCACCCCTGTCTTTCGCACCTTCATCTGGATCTCTCTCTTTCGGTTGCCGGCCGGTCCGTCAACGCGCTCAGTAGCTGAACGGCCAGCTCTTCCAGTAGGTGCGGATCCGCACCCAGATGCCGAACAGGCCCCGAGGCTCGAACAGCAGGAACATCGACGATCAGCAGGCCGTAGGCGATCTGACTCGACCTGGAAGACGTTGGGCGTCTCGGTGACCTTGTCGCTGATGAACGGCAGGAGCCCGGGCAGCTCGCGCGACAGCGTCGGCAGCAGCGAGATGAACATGGCGCCGGCGATGGTGCCGCCGACGGTGCCGGCGCCGCCGATGAGCACCATGGCGATGAACTGCACCGACAGCAGCAGGCTGAACGAGCCCGGGTCGAAGAACCCGGAGATCGTGTAGAGCAGCGCCCCGGCGCAGCCGGCGTAGAACGACGACAGCGCGAAGGCCAGCGTCTTGGCGCGGGGCAGGTCGATGCCCATCATCTCGGCGGCCATGTCGCGGTCGCGGACGGCGGCGAACGCCCGGCCGACCTTGGAGCGCCCGATGTTGCGGGCGCGCGAGGGCGAAGACCAGGAGCAGGACGAGCATCAGCAGGTACAGCTGCTGCGTCGCCGGTGAAGTAGGAGTCGGATGGCCTCGGCTGAAGTCGAAGCCGAAGAGCACGGGCTCGGCCGCGCTGCGGCCGACGCCGGCGCCGCCGGTCAGCGCGCTCCACTCGCGGAAGACGTGCTCGCCCAGGAACACCAGGCCGAGGGTCACGATCGCCAGGTAGAGGCCGCGCAGCCGGGTGGCGATCGGCGCGACGATGACGCCGAAGACCGCGGCCACGATGCCGGCCGCCGGCAGCCACACCCACATCTCCTCGATGCCGAAGCCGATGGTGCGGCCGTCGGGGTCGCCCGAGATCGCCGCGGCCGTGTAGGCGCCGATGCCGACGAAGAACGCGTGGCCCGAGCGAGACCTGGCCGGCGAGGCCGGTGACGATGTTGAGGCCCGAGCGCGCCGATGGCGAAGACGAAGCCCAGTGCGAGCGTCCGCAGGATCGCGTCCGGGTAGGAAGAACGGGCCAGGTACAGCGCGACCAGGACGACGACGCGCGACGCCGACCTGCTTGGGCCGGGTGTTGAACAGCGCGAGCTGCTGGGCGTGGCTCTCGAAGAAGCCGGGCCGGCCGCGCACCCGCGACCGGACCCGCTCGGTCGGCTTGCCGCTCGCCTGGTCCCGGGGGCGCTGGCGGTCTCGCCGCTGACGGTGGTGCTCATGCCTCAGACCCGCCTGACTTCGGGAGTGCCGAACAGTCCGTAGGGCCGCGCGAGGAGCACCAGCAGCATCAGGACGTACGGCGACACGGCTGGCGACGTTGTCGCCCAGCCACGGGGCGTGCTGGCGCTGGTAGGTGCCGACGAGCGCCTCGACGACGCCGACGGCGAGGCCGCCGATCACCGCGCCCTCCAGCGAGTCGAGGCCGCCGAGGATGATCGCGGGCAGGGCGATCAGCGCGATCGACCCACAGCTGCCGGTCGACGCCGGCGCCCGTGGCGAGCAGCGAGCCGGCGATCGCGGCGAGCCCGCCGGCCATCGCCCACGAGGTGGCGAACACGGCGCCGACGCTGACGCCCTGCGTCATCGCCGCCTCCTGGTCGAAGGCGGCGGCGCGCATCGCCAGGCCGAACGGCGTCTTCTGGAAGAACCAGTAGAGGGCGGCGACCACGACGAGGACGGTGCCCATCATCACCAGGTGCCGGATCTGCACGCGCAGCCCGAGGACGTCGATGGATGTCGATCCCCCAGGGGAAGCCGATCGGGCGGGCGCCGAGACCGATGTAGCCGTTGACGACGACCCGCACGGCGATGTCGATGCCGAGGGTGATGATCGCGACGACGAACACCGCCTTGCCGACCATCGGCCGCACCGCGAGCCGCTCGACGACCAGGGCCAGGACGGCCGTCGCCAGCGCGGCCACGCCCACGGACAGGAAGAACGAGAGCCCGGTGAAGAGCACGACGCCCATCGCCGGGCACGACGTAGGAGGTCACGACCGCGCCGGTGAGCATGAACGCGGGCTGGGCGAAGCTGATCACCCGCGTCGCCTTGAAGATGATGACGAAGCCGAGGGCCAGCAGGGCGTAGACCGACCCGAAGCCCAGCCCCCGGACGAGGCTACTCGAGGAAGGTCGGTCATCGCGCGGCCTCCGTCGTACATCGACTCGACCAGGTCGTCGAACGCCGCGACGACCGCGGCCCGCTTGACCTTCTGGGTCGCGGTCAGCTCGCCGTCCTCGTGGTCGAGCTCCTTGGGCAGCAGCCGGAACGCCTTGATCTGCTCGACGGAGGCGAAGCGGCTGTTGACGTCGTCGACGACCGCCCTTGACCAGGTCGACGACCTCCTGCTTCGCCGGTCAGGTCGCGGTAGCGTGCTGTAGCCGAGTCGCTGGCGCTGCGCCCAGTCGCCGACGGTGTCGAGCTCGATGCCGATCAGCGCGGTGAGGAACTTGCGGCCGTCGCCGATGACGAGGCCTCCTTGACGTACGGCGAGGCCTTGAGCTCGTTCTCGATCTGCGACGGGCGAGACGTTCTTGCCGCCGGCGGTGATGATGATGTCCTTCATCCGGTCGGTGATCTTGAGGTAGCGTGCCGTCGACCCACTCGCCGACGTCGCCGGTGTGCAGCCAGCCGTCGGCGCTCGAGCACCTCGGCGGTCGCCTCGGGCCGGCCCCAGTAGCCGGCGAAGACCGCCGGGTGCCGGGTGAGGATCTCGCCGGTGGCCTCGTCGATGCTGACCTCGATGCCGGCGTGCGCCTCGCCGACCGTGCCGAGCTTGATCCGCCCGGGCTTGGCGGCGGTGGCGACCGCGGTGTTCTCGGTCATGCCGTACGCCTCGTGCATCGGGACGCCGATGCCCATGAAGAACTGCAGCACCTCGGGCGCGATCGGGGCCGCGCCCGACGGTCGCGTGCCGCACCCGGCGCATGCCGAGCCGCTCGGTCAGCGCGCGGTAGCAGAAGACCCAGCCCAGCGCGTGCTGCAGCACGCGGGTCGAGGCGGTGTGCCTGCCGCCGTTGGCCGCCAGCGGTCGCGCCGATCGCCGCGGCCCGCCTGAGCCAGAACTTCGTGACCGTGCGCTTGAACCGCGAGGCGCCCGAGCAGCCGGGTCTCGACGCCGGCGAGCAGCTTCTCCCAGATGCGGGGTACGCCGAACAGGATCGTCGGCTGCACCTCGCGCAGGTTCTGGGGCACGGTGTCGATCGACTCGGCGAAGCTCACCTGCGTCGCGGCCGCGGCGTTGAACCAGGTGGTGAAGATGCGCTCGGCCACGTGGCGACAGCGGCAGGTAGGAGAGCAGGAGGTCGGTCGGGCCCGGGCGGCGGGTCCGTGAACGCGCCCTCCTCGCACAGGACCTTGATCGCGAACTCGACGTTGGCGACCGTGAGCATCGCGCCCTTCGGCGGACCGGTCGTGCCGGAGGTGTAGATCAGCGTCGCGAGGTCGTCGGGCTGCGCCGCGTCGGCGACGGCGCGTCGACCGCGCCCGGGTGGGCCTCGCGGTGCTGGGCGCCCGCGGCGAGGAAGTCGTCCCAGGAGACCAGCGCGACCGGCCCGTCCGGGTCGACGTGGTAGCGTACCGCGCCGGATCCCGCGCGGCTCGACGTAGACGATGGTGCGCAGGTCGGGGCACTGGTCGAGCACCTCGAGGGCCTTGTCGACCTGCTCCTGGTCCTCGGCGACGAGCACCTTCGCGCCCGAGTCGGCCAGCAGGTAGCCGACCTCGGCCGCCGGGTTCGTCGGGTAGAGCCCGACCGACGCGGCGCGCACGGCCAGGGCGCCCATGTCGGCGACCAGCCACTCGGGCCGGTTCTCGGAGTGGATGGCGACCCGGTCGCCGGGCTCGACGCCCAGCGCCAGCAGGGCGTGGCCGGCGAGCTCGACCTGGTCCCAGTAGTGCTGCCCAGGTCCACGGGCGCCACACGCCGAGGTGCTTGTCGCGCAGCGCGACCGCGTCGGGCCGGGTCCGGGCGTGCTCGCGGATGCGGGTGACCGGCGTCCTGGTGGCGGTCGTGGTGCCCTCCTCGACGTGGGTGCGCGTCATGCCGAGTCCCCCAGGTAGGCGCGGACGACCTCGGGGTGCCGCTGCACCTCGTCGGGCGTGCCGGTGGTGACCGGCGTGCCGAAGTCGACGACGAGGATCCGGTCGGCGAGGTCCATGACCAGGCCCATGTCGTGCTCGACCATCACCATCGGGACGTCGAGCTCGTCGCGGATGTCGAGGACGAACCGGGCCATGTCCTCGGTCTCCTCGAGGTTCATGCCGGCGACGGGCTCGTCGAGCAGCAGCAGCTTGGGCTCCATCGCCAGCGCGCGGCCGAGCTCGACGCGCTTCTGGACGCCGTAGGGCAGCAGCCCGACCGGCAGCATCGGCGCCAGGCCTCGAGCTCGAGGAAGTCGACGATCTCCTCGCAGTGGCCGCCGGTGCTCGATCTCCTGGTTGCGCGCCCGGCCGAGCCACGCGATGGCGGCGGCCGGGCCGTACTTGATGTGCTGGTGACGCCCGAGCATCAGGTTGTCGATCACCGTCAGGTGCTCGAAGAGCGCGATGTTCTGGAAGGTGCGCGCCACGCCGCGGCCGGCGATCCGCGACGGCTTCAGGCCGAGGATGTCCTCGCCGAGGAACCGGACGCTGCCCTGCTGCGGGCGGTACACGCCCGAGATCACGTTGAACAGCGACGTCTTGCCGGCGCCGTTCGGGCCGATGATCGCGAACAGCTCGCCCGGGTTGACGTGCAGGCTGACGCCGTTGACGGCCTTGACGCCGGCGAAGGAGAGCTGGACGTCGTCGAGCTCGAGGACCGGGCTGGCGGTCTGCGCTGCCGGTCGTGCCGGGCTGCTTGTCGAGCGTGCTCATGCCGACCACCTCTTCTTGCGCCGGTAGTGCTTGGTGTCGCGGAAGCGACTTGCGCTGCGCCGTCCTCGCCGGGGTGCAGGCCGAGGTAGAACTCGCGGACGTCGTCGTCGGCCAGCAGTGCGGCCGCCGGCTTGTCGAGCACGACCCGCCCGGTCTCCATGACGTAGCCGTGGTGGGCGACCGAGAGCGCCATCGCCGCGTTCTGCTCGACCAGGAGGATCGCCGTGCCCGCCCGTTGATCTCGAGGATCGACGTCGCGGATCGCCTCGACCATCAGCGGGGCGAGGCCCAGGCTGGGCTCGTCGAGGAGCAGGTAGCGGGGGTCCGACATCAGGGCGCGGCCCATGGCGAGCATCTGCTGCTCGCCGCCCGAGAGGTAGCCGGCCGTCTTGGCGCGCCGGTCGGCGAGCACGGGGAACAGGCCGTAGACCCGCTCGAGGTTCGCGGCCATCGCGGCCCGGGCGGTGTGGGCGCCGACGCGGAGGTTCTCCTCGACGCTGACAGCTCGACGAACACGCGGCGGCCCTCCATGACCTGCCGCACGCCGCGCCTGACGATCTTCTCCGGGCGCA
Organism: uncultured Actinomycetota bacterium; assembly: GCA_963830575.1. Taxonomy (GTDB): domain Bacteria; phylum Actinomycetota; class Actinomycetes; order Propionibacteriales; family Nocardioidaceae; genus Nocardioides. The sequence goes on along the minus strand of CAWHNR010000025.1, from coordinate 121,559 downwards.
CCCGGCGCAGGTCGTCGCCGTCGAGGCTCACCGTGCCCTTGGTGACCTCGGCGTCGTGGACGCCGAGCAGCCCGGTCAGCGCCCGCAGCAGCGTGGTCTTGCCGGCGCCGTTGGCGCCGAGCAGGGCGACGACGCGCTTGTCGGGGACCTCGAGGCTGACGCCGCGCAGGGCGAGCACGGCGTCGTCGTAGACGACCTCGAGGTTGCGGGCGGCGAGCACGGTCCTCCCTCAGGGGATCGGTGGAGCGTCCGAGGTGGTGACAGGGGGTGCGTCACCGGGGTGCGCCACGGGGGGTGTGACGCCGGTTACAGACTGCCGGTGCATAAGTCGAGTTGTCTTTGGGCTGCTCCACAGGATCGCGACCGGGCGATTCGTGGTCCGATCACAAACCGCCGGGGTATCCGGCTCCGAACCCTGGTGTGACCGCGGTCACTCAGGCACGATCAGGTGACCCTCATCCAGGGAGTGGTGCTCAATGTCCTTCGGGGGACCGGCCAGGCAGCCGTACGACGTCGCCGACGGCGTCGACCTGCTCACCGAGTACGTCAGGCAGCGCGCCGACGAGATCGCCCACACGGCCACGGCGAGCATCTGGGAGCGAGATCGAGCCCTACGCCGCGCTGCGACGACGAGAGCCTGCGCGCCGAGGTGCGAGTCGCACTGCCGCCAGGTCTTCGGCGCCTTCATCTCGACCCTGGCCGAGCGCCGGGACCCCTCGCGGGCCGACTTCCCGTGGACCGGGCGGCACGCCATGCGCCGCGTCGACCTCGGCATCGCCCTGGCCGACTTCATGAAGGCCTTCCGCATCGGCCAGATCGTCGCTGTGGGACGGCGTCCTGGGCGGCGTCGAGCCGCGACCCGCGACCAAGGACGCCGCGCTGCATGATCGTCGGGCAGGTGATGCGCACGATCGAGGTCGGCAGCACCGCGGCCGCCGAGGCCTACCTGGAGGCGCCGCAGTTCCAGGTCGCCGACTCCGCCCGGCTCTGCGCGCGACCTGCTCGAGGACCTCCTCGACGGGCGTCCGCCGGCGGTGCAGCCCCGCCTCGAGATGCTCGCCGACGTCGGCATCGACGAGGGCTCGCCCCTGGTCGTGGTCGTCGGCTCGCTCGCCCTCTCCAGCGGCGACGGCGCGACCGACCGGGCCAGCCACGCGCTGCTGCGCTCGGCGCTCACCAACCCCGGCCGCGGGCTCGTCGTCGTCCGCCACGACGAGGTGGTCGCCGTGATGCCCGTCGAGTCCGGCAGCGGTGACGCCGAGGACCGGATGCTCGGCCGGATCCGCGCCGGCGTCGCGTCGCTCGCCGGGCACGGCGTCTTCCCGCGTCGTCGGCGTCAGCTCGGTGCACCCCGGGTTCCTCGACGTCCCCGAGGCCTACGAGGAGGCGCGAGTTCGCGCGCCGCTCGCTGCGCGGCCGCCCCGGCGTCCAGTCGCTGTCGTCGATGTCGACCCTCGACTACCTCGTGCAGACCCACGACCGCACCGCCCGCCGCCTGGTGCGGCCGCAGGTGCGGGCGTTCGTGCAGGAGGACCTCGCCGCCGGCGGCACCTTCGTCGAGACGCTGCGCCGCCTACGTCGCCTGCGACCTCAACGCCAAGCTCGCCGCGATGCAGCTGCACGTGCACGCCAACACCGTCTACTACCGGCTCGAGCGGATCGCCGAGCGCACCGGCTGCGACGTGCGCCGGGTCGAGGAGCTGATCGACCTGCTGCTGGCGGTCTCGATCGTCTCGGGCACCGACTGACGCGGCACCCACGCTGGTTGAGGAGGTCGGCCACGAGGCGCGACCGCACCACGGTGGTTGAGGAGGTCGCGCTAGCGAGGCGCTGGTTGAGGAGGTCGCGCTAGCGACCGTCTCGAAACCCCCGAGCCGGAAGATCTCCCTCCTCGAGCCCTCGACCGTGCGTGGTTTCGAGACGGCGCTGGCGCGCCTCCTCAACCAGCGTGGGGGTTTCGAGACGGCGCTGGCGCGCCTCCTCAACCACCGTGGGGGTTTCGAGACGGCGCTGGCGCGCCTCCTCAACCAGCGTTGGCGCCTCCTCGACGACCGTCACCTCGCCCGCCGTCGAAACCGCTCGACACCGCCGACTAACGTCACCCCATGGCCGAGTCGGTGTCCCGCGAGCTCATCCTGCCGTCGCTGCGGCTGGAGGTGCCGCCGCGTCCCTCCGAGCGACAGCTCTCCGCAGCCGCCCAGGCGAGCCGCGAGTCGTGGACCGTGTCGACGCGCGACTGGGTGGCGCACCAGGTGGTGCGGCTGGCCGTCGCCGCCGTCCTCGGCGACCGGCTCGCCCGGGCCGCGGCCAACGGTCACGAGGTCGCCACGCTCGCCGACGCCGCCGGGTTGTTCCGTCCGCACCTCGACCTGTCGGGCCAGGCGTTCCGGGTCGCGGTGGTCGAGGCGCTCAACGCCGGCGTGCCTGCCGTGGTCGACCCGCTGCGCGAGAGCCTGCGCCGGGTCGGGGTCACCGGGAGGGAGCCCGTGCGCGTCGTCGCCCTCGGCCTCGACCGGCTGCCCGACCGGGCGGCTCCGCAGTTCTGGTCGGCCGAGCGGACGTCGGCCACGCTGACCTCCGTCGTGGCGTCGCTGTCCTCGGGGTCGCGCGACCTCACCGGGCTCGACCGCAGCCAGCTCGCCCGGGCCGACGCCCTGGTGCTCGCCGGGGGCCGGACGACGGCGATCAACCTGGCCACGCCCGGTTCCAAGCCGCGCGAGGGCAGCTCCTGGCTGCAGGTGCCCGTGAGCCTCGCGCGCCGTCACCGGACGCCGGGCCACGACGACCGCAGGGCGTCGGCGTCCGAGATCGGGCTGCGTCCCGAGGGCTGGTCGGAGGTCTTCGACGCGGCGCTCGACGCCCTCAGCGTGGCCATGCACCAGATCGACCTCGGCGGCCGCCCGCGCGGCCGCGTCTCGCCGCTGGCCGACGCCGTCGCGCAGCGGCTGGTGGCGGTCAAGGACCTGCCCGCGGCCGAGGTCGTGGCCTCGTTGCGCGACGTCGGCGAGTTCGCGCTCGAGATGTTCGGGCACCAGGTGGGCGTCTCCGACGTGCGGGTCGTGGTGCCGGTGCTCGACGACGACCTGTTCGCCCAGCTCTGGCTCTCCGACGTCGCCCTCGGCGGCCCGCTCGTGAGCGGTGCCGCCGACCTGTTCCTCGGATCGGTCGAGCGAGCGCAGCCGCAGCGGGGTGGCCCGGGCGGCCAGCCGCAGCGCGGCGGTCCGGCTCCGCGCGGTGGCGGTCAGCCGCAGCGCGGGGACCAGCCGGGCGGGCGCGGCCGGTCGGGTCCGCGGCCGGGCGGACGGGCCGAGAAGCGTCCGGACAAGCGTGGCGAGAAGCGGCCCGAGAAGCGCCCCGAGCGGCAGCCCGGCCAGCAGGACCAGAAACCCGAGCAGCGGCCGGGGAAGCTCCCGGGCGAGCAGGTCGCGGCGCCGCCCGGACCGGCGTCCTCGACGCCGCCCGAGGCCCGGCCCGACACCCCGCCCCAGGCCCAGCCGGCGGCGGAGGTGACGGCGCCGGTGATGCAGCCGGTCACGGAACGTGCGACGGAGCCCGTGGTGGAGCCGCAGCCTCGCGCCGAGACCCCGGCGGACCAGCCCGCCGCGACGCCGACGGAGACGCCCGCGCAGGAGTAGCGTCCGCGCTGTGCCACGCTCCCGCGCCCGGTCGACGGTCGTCGGCCCCCTCGTCGTCGCCGGCCGCGTGCCGATCACGACGTCGAGCAGCGGCAGCACGCCGGTGACGAGCACGACCGCGGTCCCGTGATCGAGCGCGCGGTCTCCCGGCTCTACGCCGCGCTCGGGCGTCGTTACCGCTACGCCGTGCTGGTCGGCGAGGCCGGCGCCTCGGTCGCGATCGCGGTGCTGGCGATCCTGCTCATGTCGACCTTCTACGACCCGCCGGCCGGTCGCCTCCTCGCCGTCGTCGCGACGGCGGTGGTGACGACGTCCCTGGCGGTGGCCTTCTCGTCGTGGCGGGCCTCGCCGGCGCTGCGCACGATCGACCGGTGGCGCAGCACCCCGATGCCGACCCCGCGCGAGACCGTCGCGGCCTGGGAGGTCGCGAGCACCTTCACCCTGCGGCAGTACCGGCGCAGCTCGGGCCTGGTCAACGCGTTCGCCGTGCTGCCGACCGCCGCGGTCGCGGGCGTGGCCTGGGACATCGGCTGGACGGGAGTCGCCACGGTGCTGCTCGCCGCGGTGATCCCGGCGCTGTACGCCACGGTCGTCAGCTTCTCGGTCGGCGAGATCCTGGCGGCGCCGCTGATCGACGAGATCGCTCACCAGCTGCCCGACGACTTCGCCTTCACCGCACGCGGCCTGCCGCTCACCAAGCGGCTGCGGATCTCGGTGCCGGCCTACACGACGGCGACCGGGGTGACGACCGCCGCGCTGCTCGGCGGTCAGCGGGGCTCGGGCGACCTGGCGCTCGCCGTCGTCGTCTCGCTCGGCGTCGGCCTGGCGCTCTCCCTCGAGCTGACGAACATCCTCACCGCCAGCATCACCCGCCCGATCGGCGAGGTGCGGCAGCAGCTGCGGCGGGTGCGGGCCGAGGACTTCGACGCACGCGCGCTCGTGCGCAGCAGCGACGAGCTCGGCGAGCTCGCCCACGACTTCAACCTGATGGCCAGCGGGCTGGCCGAGCGGGAGCAGATGCGCGAGGCCTTCGGCACCTACGTCGACAAGTCCGTCGTGCAGGTCATCCTGTCCGGGCAGTTCCCCCAGGAGGGCGTCGAGGTCGACGTGTCGATCCTCTTCGTCGACGTCCGCGGGTTCACCGCCTACGCCGAGCAGGCCGACGCCACCGAGGTGATCGCGAGCCTCAACGCGCTGTTCTCCGAGATGGTGCCGGTGGTCGAGGCGTACGGCGGCCACGTCGACAAGTTCATGGGCGACGGGCTCATGGCCGTGTTCGGCGCGCCCGAGGCGCACGCCGACCACGCCGACCGCGCGGTCGACGCCGCGCGGATGATCGTGGACGCCGTCGCCCTCGGCCGCAGCGGCCTGCGGATCGCCGCGGGGGTGAACTCCGGCCGCGTCGTCGCCGGACCGCTCGGCGGCGCCGGCCGCTTCAACTTCAGCGTGATCGGGGACGCCGTCAACGTCGCGGCGCGCGTCGAGGCCGCCACCCGCGAGACCGGGGACGACGTCCTCATCACCGCCGCCACCCGCGACCTGCTCACCAGGCCGCAGCCGCTCGTGTCGCGGGGGGCCGTGGCGATGAAGGGCAAGTCCGAACCGATGGAGGTGTTCACGCCGGTGTCGCCACCCGCCGACCCCGCGGACGACCACGGTGTCGAGGCGGAGCCGACCGGCTCAGGTCGGGAGGCGGTCGGCACGCTCCTCGAGGAGTGAGGCAGGCGCCGAGAGCCGCCACGCCTCGAAGGTGAGCTCGGCGAGCTCGTCGCGCTCGACGCCGTCCAGGTGCACCACCACCCAGCCGTACCCGCCGGCGGTGAACTGCACCTCGAACACCTCGGGCCGCTCCGACACCAGCGCGAGCTGCTCGGACAGCAGCTGCTTCAGCCCCACCGTCCGCGTCGGCTCCCACAGGTAGCCGAACGTGCGCCCCGCGACCTCGAGCTTGCTGTACCGGCTGTGGTCGGTGCGCACGACGGACGGCAGCTGCGCCACCAGCTCGACGAAGTCGGTGATCCGTGACGGCACCGGGCCATGATGCCTGCCGGGGATACCTGGATACCTGGTCAGGCCCGCAGCGCCGTCTTAGCCTGACCTGGTATCCAGCTATCCCGGAACGGCCCCGGTTATCGCACCGCACGGGCGGAGGTCACTAGTCACTCCGGGCCTGTCCGGGGGGGTCCCGAGGGGAGGAGGCTCGGGGGATGCGCCGGACCCGCCTCGCGTCACTGCTCCTTCCCCTGCTCACGGCAGGGGTGCTGGCCGGACCTCCGGGGCAGGCGGCGCTGCCCGGCGCCCTGCCCGGCGCCGTCCCCACCACCACCACGGCGGCCCCGGCCCCGGCCCCAGCACCAGTCCCGGCCCCGGCAGCGCCACGCGGCACCCCGGGGAGCTGGACCAAGATCTCGGCCGGGCCGGCCAGCACGGGCAGCACGACCTTCTCCGCGAGCCTGTACCGCACGGCCGACCAGGTCCTCCACGTCGTGTACCCCCGCAGCCTCGGCGCGTCCGGGGAGCAGATCGGGCACACGGCGGTCAGGGCCAACGGCACGACCGCCCTGCAGAACGACGTGCTGCCGTCGCCGTGGTCGATCGTGGAGTCCACCCCGACGGTGATCGGGGACGGCGCCGGCGGGCTGCGGGTGGTCTTCGGCGGCCAGCAGTCGACCTCGCCCGGGTTCTGGTCCTTCGGCAAGATGTACACGCTCACGGCGGCGGCGAGCGGTGCCTCCTGGACGCTGCCGGCCGAGTCCGTCGGCCAGAGCACCTCGGCGTACGGCAGCTACGGCACCAGCGCGACGACGCTCAGTGACGGGACGCCGGTCGCGGCCTTCCCGCTGAACAGCGACCTCACCTGGCACACCGGCACGTCCGGCGATCCCGACCAGTCCTTCGCCGTGGCGGCCTGCTGCGTCTACGACACGGCGATGGTCCGCTCGGGCAGCGAGGTCTGGCTCGCCTGGTACGCCAACGGCGGCACGTCCTCGACCCAGGGCACGTTCGTCCGGCGGATCGCCCCGAGCCTGGGCCCGATCCTCAAGGCACCGGGCTCGAGCGTCGGCGCCTCGTCGGTGCCGACCGAGCGCGTCGCCCTCGCGGCCCGCGCCGGCGGCGGGGTCTACCTGGCGTACTGCGGCGGCTACCCCACCTGCTCCAAGATCAAGCTGTGGAAGGTCGGCACGGACAGGACCACCGACGTCCCGTCGACGAGGTACGCCACCCGCATCGGGCTCTCCGCCGCCCCGAGCGGCAGGCTCTGGCTCACCTGGGCCAACAACATCCCGACGATCCAGGCGGTGCGCACGAACAAGGCGGCCACGAAGCTCGGCGCCATCCGCAAGGTGGGCATGCCGCCCGGCAAGGACGCCGTGTTCTTCGTCGGCATCGACGGCGGCACGGGGCGGGGCGACGTCGTCATCAACGTCGGCGACGGGTTCTGGCACAGCCAGGTGATCGCCGGGCTGACCCTCAAGGCGTCGCCGACCAGCTGGCGGCACGGCCAGAGCAAGCGGGTGACGTTCACCGTCACCGACGCCGGGGAGAAGGTGGGCGGCTCGCTGGTCACGGTCGGCAGCAGGCGGTGCACCACGGGCGCCGCGGGCACGTGCCGGATCACGTTCCCGGCCACGACCCGCGCCGGCCGGCTCACGGCGCGCGCGACCAAGGCGTCCTACGGCGCCGCCACCAGGACCCTGCGCGTCACCTGACCCGGCCGGCCGGCTGCGCGTCGGACAGACTGGAGGCATGACCGCGCGTCCTGTGACCACCTGGCTGACCGACATGGACGGCGTCCTCGTGCACGAGGAGGTGCCCATCCCGGGGGCGCAGGAGTTCATCGAGACCCTCAAGGGCTCGGGCATCCCGTTCCTCGTGCTCACCAACAACTCGATCTTCACCCCGCGCGACCTGCGGGCCCGGCTGCTCGGCAGCGGGATCGACGTCCCCGAGGAGTCGATCTGGACCTCCGCGCTCGCGACGGCCCAGTTCCTCGCCGACCAGCGCCCCCACGGGTCCGCCTACGTCGTCGGCGAGGCCGGGCTGACGAACGCGCTGCACGACATCGGCTACGTGATGACCGACCGCGACCCCGACTACGTCGTCCTCGGCGAGACCCGCACCTACTCCTTCGAGTCGATCACCAAGGCGATCCGGCTGATCGCCGCCGGCGCCCGGTTCATCGCCACCAACCCCGACCCGAGCGGCCCCAGCCACCAGGGCCTGCTGCCGGCGACCGGCTCGGTGGCGGCCCTGATCAGCACCGCCACGGGCCGGCAGCCCTACTTCGTCGGCAAGCCGAACCCGTTGATGATGCGCAGCGCCCTCAACCGCCTCGACGCCCACTCGGAGTCGACGGTGATGGTCGGCGACCGCATGGACACCGACATCATCAGCGGTCTCGAGGCCGGCCTGCGCACGGTCCTCGTCACCACCGGCTCCACCCGACCCGACCAGGTCGGGACCTTCCCCTACCGGCCGACGCTGGTCGTCGACTCGGTCGCCGACCTGATCGAGCTGGTCGGGACGGGACTGTGAGCCGGCCGCTGGCGCAGCTGTTCCTCGACGCCGCCCACCGCACCGTCACGTTCGTGCGCGAGCCGCAGGTGGCGGCGGCGTGGGACGGCGAGTCGGTGCTGCCGGGCTACACGGTCGGCGGACTCGCCGCCCACCTCGTGCGCGCCGTGCTGACGGTCGAGACGTACCTCGCCGCACCCGAGCCTGACGACAGCGCGCTGGTCACAGCAGCTGTGTACTTCGCCCGGGCGCTCGGCGACCACGACCCCCGCGAGAGCGACTTCCACCGCGCCGTCCGCGAGCGCGGGGCGGAGGCCGCCGCCGAGGGGCCGGCTGCCGTGGCGGCCGAGCTCGAGCGGGGCCTGGCCGTCGTGGCCTCCGCCGGCCTCGACCCCGCGCGCCGGGTGAGCGTGCTCGGCGGCCTCGCGCTCACCCTCGAGCAGTACCTGGCGACCCGCCTGCTCGAGCTGCTCGTGCACGGCGACGACCTCGCAGCCAGCGTCGGCCTCCCTGCTCCCGACCACCCCGCCGAGGCGTGGGACGTCGTCGCCGCCCTCCTCGTCGACGTCGCCGTCGCCCGCCACGGAACCCGCACCCTCGCCCTCGGCCTCGCGCGGCCCGAGCGCGGTCCGGCCAGCCCTCTCCGATAGCCCGCTCCCGACGCGTCCGTCGGGCCGCACGCCGGCTGAGAGGCACGTCCGCTCAGGGAGGCCCCGCGGGGCGCCGGGCCGGCGCTGGCACGATGGCGAGGTGACCGACTACGACGTCGAGCGCGTCCGCGCCTCGTTCCCCGCCCTGGCCGACGGCCTCGCCCGCTTCGACGGACCCGGCGGCTCGCTCGTGCCGCGCGAGGTGGCCGACGCGGTGGCGGCGGCGATGACGCTCGGCATGTGCCAGCGGGGCACGCTGACCGCTCCCGAGCGCGCCGCCGAGGCCGTCACGGTCGGGGCGCGCGAGGCCATGGCGCGGTTCCTGGACGCCGACCCCGCCGGCATCGTGTTCGGCCGGTCGATGACCGCCAACACCTTCGACCTCGCCCGCACGCTGGCGCAGTCGTGGGGGCCGGGCGACGAGGTCGTCGTCACCCGGCTCGACCACGACGCCGACGTGAGGCCGTGGGTGATCGCGGCCGAGCGCGCCGGTGCGACCGTCCGCTGGCTCGGGTTCGACCCGGCCACCACCGAGCTCGACGACGTCGCCACCGTGCTCTCCGACCGCACCCGGCTCGTCGCGGTGACCGGCTCCTCGAACCTCTTCGGCACCCGCCCCGACGTCCGGGCCGTCGCGGACGCCGCCCACGCGGTCGGCGCGCTGGTGCACGTGGACGCCGTCCACCTCGCCGCCCACGCGCCGGTGTCGATGGCCGACCTCGGCGCCGACGTCGTCTCGTGCTCGCCGTACAAGTTCCTCGGCCCGCACCTCGGCGTCCTCGCCGCCGACCCGGCGCTGCTCGAGACGCTCCACCCCGACAAGCTGCTGCCCTCGGCCGACGACGTGCCGGAGCGGTTCGAGCTCGGCACGCTGCCCTACGAGCAGCTGGCCGGCGTCACCGCGGCCGTCGACTTCATCGGGTCCATCGGCGGCATGACCGCGATCGAGGCCCACGAGTCGCAGCTGCTCGAGCGGCTGCTCGCGGGCCTCGCCGACCTGCCCCGCGTGCGTTCGTTCGGCGCTCCGGTCCGGCGGACGCCGACCGTGCTGCTGCACGTCGACGGTGCCGACGACACGGCCGTGCGCGAGCACCTCGCCGGGCGCGGCGTCATCGCACCGAACGGCAGCTTCTACGCGATCGAGGCGTCGCGGCACGCCGGGCTGGGCGACGCGGGCGGCGTCCGCGTCGGGATCGCCGCCTACACGAGCGAGGACGACGTCGACCGGTTGCTGGAGGCGTTGGCCGACGTCCCCTGACGTGACGGCCGTCAGGTCAGGCGGGCCAGCGTGAGCGCGAAGTCGTCGCCCGGGTCGGTGAAGATCTCGACCACCTCGAAGCCGGCGGCGCCGAGCTCGTCGCGGATGCCCTCGGGGCGGAACTTCGTGGAGATCTCGACGTGGATCTCCTCCCCGACGGCAGGTCGAGCTCGAGGTCGGCGCCGGGATCGAGACGTGCTGGGGGGTCTCGGCGCGCAGACGCAGGTCCATCCGCTCCATGTGCCCGTCCCAGAACGGGACGTAGCTGAACGCGCCGGGGTCGAAGTCGGCGCCCAGCTCGCGGTTGAGCACCGCCAGGCTGTTGCGCACGAACCGGTCGGTGACGCCCGGCGGCGTCGTGGTAGGCCGCCGACCAGCCGGTCGACGGGCTTGACCAGGTCGGTGCCGAGCAGCAGCCAGTCGCCGGGTTCGAGGGAGTCGGCGAGCGCGCCGAGGAACGCGCCACGCTCCTCGACGTAGAGGTTGCCGATGGTGCCGCCGAGGAAGGCGACGAGGCGCCGGCCGCCGCTGCGGCAGGTGGGAGCAGGTGCAGGGTGAAGTCGCCGACGACGGCCTCGACGGCCAGTCCGGGGTAGCGCTCGGCCAGCATCTCGGCGGCGTCGCGCAGGGTCCGCTCGGAGACGTCGACCGGCACGAAGCGCTGCAGCCGGCCCGCGGCGGAGAACGCGTCGAGCAGGGCGCGGGTCTTGTCGCTGGTGCCCGAGCCGAGCTCGACGACGGTCGTCGCGTCGCTGAGCGGCGACGATGTCGGCGGCGTGCGTCGAGGAGGATCGCGCGCTCGGCCTCGGTCGGGTAGTACTCCGGCAGCCGGGTGATCTCGTCGAAGAGGCGCGAGCCCTCGTCGTCGTAGAGCCACTTGGGCGGCAGCCGCAGCGGGCGGCCGCCCAGGCCGCGGCGGACGTCGTCGACCAGCGAGCCGGAGGCCCAGTCGCTCCGACGGCGACGATCACCTTGGCACGCTCCGGCTCATCGCGGCACGCCCCCGTCGGCCAGCCGCACCCCGGACAGCGCCCAGCGGGCGGCGTGCGGGAAGAAGTTGCGGTAGGTCGCGCGGGCGTGGCCGGCGGGCGTGAGGGCGCAGCCGCCGCGCAGCACCATCTGGTTGGACATGAACTTGCCGTTGTACTCGCCGATCGCGCCCGCGGGCGGGTGGAAGCCCGGGTAGGGGTGGTAGGCCGACGACGTCCACTCCCAGCAGTCGCCGAAGACCTGGCGCAGCCCGCCGGTCGGCGGGCCCGGCCGCGCGCGGGTGGAACGTCTCGCCGTCGGCCAGGTTGCCCGCGACCGGCGAGGCCGTCGCTGACGACGGCGTGCTCCCACTCGGCCTCGGTGGGCAGCCGCTTGCCGGCCCAGGTGGCGAAGGCCTCGGCCTCGTAGAAGCTGACGTGGCGACCGGCAGGCCGGGGTCGACCGGCCAGGTGCCGTGCAGGGTGTGCTCGAGCCAGACGCCGTCGTGCTCGGTCCAGTAGAGGGGCGCGTCCCAGCCCTCCGCGTTGACGCGCGCCCAGCCGTCGGAGAGCCACAGCTCGTGGCGCCGGTAGCCGCCGTCGGCCATGAACTCCAGCCACTCGCCGTTGGTGACGAGCCGGTCGGCGAGCCGGTAGGGCTCGAGCCACTGCCGGTGGCGGGGGAGCTCGTTGTCGAAGCAGAACCCGCTCGGACCCGGGTGACGGCCCCTCGTGGCCGATCTCGACCAGGCCGCCCTCGACGTCGACCCAGCCGAGCTGGTCGGGCTCGCGCCGGCGGCGCGACGGCGTCCCGGCGTAGACCGGGCGCATCGGGTTGCGCGAGAGCACGTGCTTGATGTCCATGAGGAGCAGCTCCTGGTGCTGCTGCTCGTGGTGGAAGCCGAGCTCGATCGTGGCCGCCGAGCTTGTCGAGGGTGCCGTGGTCGAGCCGGGCGACCAGGTCGCGCACCCGGTCGTCGACGTTGGCGCGGTAGTCGGCGACCTCGTGGACCCCGGGCCGGGTGATCGAGCCCGCGGTCGGGCGCGGGAGTACCGCGGGCCGAGGGTCTCGTAGTAGCTGTTGAAGAGGAACCAGTACTGCTGCTGGAACGGCGCGAAGCCGGGCTCGTGGTCGGCCAGCAGGAAGGTCTCGAAGAACCACGTCACGTGGGCGCGGTGCCACTTGGTGGGGGAGACGTCGGCCATCGACTGCACCGTCTGGTCCTCGGGGGAGAGGGGTGCGGCGAGGCTCTCGGTGTGGGCGCGGACCTCGTCGTAGCGCTGCACGAGGGTCGTCGGGTCCCAGTCGGTCGGGGCGGCAGGGGGCCGCTGAACCGGTCATGCCGTCCAGCGAACACCAGACCACCGACAGCCCGTCGACCCCCGGAGGGGGACAGGTCATGCTTTCGTAAGGCCCTGGTGCGACCCGAGCCGGACGACGTCCGCCCGCCGGACCGTCACCTGCGCCGTCCGGCGTCGTTGTCCCGGTATGCCCCGCCCGTATCGCCGCACCCTCACCGCGCTCGTCGCGCTCGCGGCCGCCACCGTCCTCCTGGCGCCGGCGAGCGCCCCCGCCACCGGGACGACGGCGGCCTCGCCGCAGCGCCACAGCAGCTGGACGGCGCCCGCCCGGGCCACGATCACGCCCGGGGTCATGATGTACACCGACGGCGCCCAGTGCACCGCGAACTTCGTGTACACCGACGACCGCGGCGGGGTCTACGTGGGCTACGCGGCCCACTGCGCGGGCCTCGGCGCGGCCACCGACACCAACGGGTGCACCACGGAGTCGGTGCCGATCGGGACGAGGGTCGACTTCGTGCGCGGGGGCAGCCTGGTCAGCGGCGGCACCCTGCTCGGCCGGGGCCGGCTCGCGTACTCCTCGTGGGTCACCGAGCGCGAGCTCGGCACCACCGACCCGGCGACCTGCGCCTACAACGACCTCGCGCTGGTGAAGGTCGACGCCCGCGACGTCCGCAAGGTCAACCCGTCGGTCCCCTTCTGGGGCGGCCCGACGGGCGTGGCCCGCAGCAGCCGGGTCGCCGCCGGCGCCCGCCTGTACAGCTACGGCAACTCCAGCCTGCGCGGCGGCGTCTCCGTGCTGTCGCCGAAGACCGGCTACGCCTTCGGCGACGACGCCGGCCGACCGCGGCTGGTCGCACCCGCTCTACACCGTGACGCCCGGGCATCCCCGGCGACTCGGGCTCCGGCTTCATGACCGCCGGGGGCCGCGCCGTCGGCACGCTCTCGACGGTGGCCGTCGCGCCGCTGCCGCTCTCGAACAACATCGGCGACCTGCGCCACGAGCTGGCCTTCGCCCAGCGCCACTCGGGCATCCCGGGCCTGCGGCTGACTCCCGGGACCGTGCGCTTCGACCCTGTCCTGTAGATCTTGTAAGTCGACCACGATTGCAGAGAAACTCCACTAATCTGCGATCGTTCGCGACGTACGACCGAAAGATCGGCCTTCAGCAGACGGTTCCGTCTGCCGATGGTCTAATGACAGAGCAGCAAGCGCAGGGAAGACTGGCTGCTCCCGACCGCCGAGGGACCACCCCCATGACTCCACGCACCACGCGCCGCATCCGGGCCGCTACCGCGGTCCCCCTCGCGCATCGTCGCTGCCGCGTGGACCTCGAACCTGACCGGGACGACCTTCACCGACGTCGCCGCCCCGGCCGCCCCGACCGCGCGCAAGGCGCCGTCGCTCCCCGACGGCACCACGGTGCCGCCGCTGGCCATCGGCAGCCCCGCGAGCCTGTCGGACCCGACCACCGTGCTCGAGGCCGGCGACGAGCGGTTCGCCCAGGTCGCCGTCCGCCCGGACGCCGGTGACCTGCCCTCCGGCGCCCTCGCGGCCTACCAGCGGGCCGAGGCGATCATCAACGCCGCCGACCCCGGCTGCGGGCTGCAGTGGCAGCTCGTCGCCGCCATCGGCCGCGTCGAGTCCGACCACGGGCGCTTCGGCGGCGTCGACCATCGGCCCCAGCGGTCGCGTCAGCCCCGCGATCGTCGGACTCCCGCTCAACGGCCGCAACGGCACCGCGCTGATCCGCGACACCGACGCCGGCCAGTACGACGGCGACGTGACCTACGACCGTGCCGTCGGCCCGATGCAGTTCATCCCGTCGACCTGGGCCGTCGTCGGGGTCGACGCCGACAACGACGGCGTCCGCGACCCGCAGGACATCGACGACGCGGCGCTCGCGACCGCCGTCTACCTCTGCTCCGGCGACGAGGACCTCGCCTCCGCGACGGGCCGTCGTCCGGCCGTCTACCGCTACAACCACAGCGACGCCTACGTCGAGCTGGTGCTCGGCATCATGGACAGCTACCTCGACGGCAGCTTCGACACCACCACCGGACCCCTCCTCTCGGCCGGCTACGTCGCCCCGTTCACCGGTGGCGCCTACCCCACGGTCGACACCGGGGACGCCGCGGTGAAGCCCGCCGAGGTGCTCGCCGAGGACCTCGAGCCCGGCGTCGTCGCGTGGGGCCCGGACCCCGACGCCGACCGCGACGAGCCCGGCGACGCCCTCCCCGTGGGCGGTGCCACCGAGTCGGCCGTGCCCGTGGTCGTGCCGCCCATCGAGATCGGCGGCGACGACTCCGCCGTGGTGCCCGGTGACGAGCCCGTCGAGGCCGGCACCGAGGAGCCCAGCACGCCGGCGGAGCCCACGGACCCGTCCACCCCGGCCGAGCCCGGCGACGAGGGCGACCAGGGCGACGAGCCCACCCCCGGCGACGAGCCGACGCCCGGTGACGAGCCCGTGCCCGGCGACGAGCCGGCCCCCGGTGACGAGACGCCTCCCGGCGACGGCACCGACCCCGCAGGCCCGGGCGACGGCGGCGAGGCCCCGGTGCCCGGCGACGAGCCGCCGGCCGACGGGACGACGCCCGAGAACGACCCGCCGGCCGACGAGGTCGGCCCCCAGCCCGGTTCGATGACTCCCGAGGAGGCCGCGGAGTACTGCGCCGCCGAGGGGTTCGAGAACGACCCGGCCGACGACGCCGACGAGTACGACCTGTGCGTCGCCGAGTCCTCCGGCCGTGGCGCCCCCGCGGCCCCGGCACCCCAGGACCTGCCGCTGCGTCACGCGGCGACCACCGGTCGGGACTGACCAGCCGCCTCGTGCACGGCCCTGCTAGGAATGGGGCATGGCCACTACTGCCCTCGGCGGCACCCCCTGTCAGACCGTCGGTGAGCTGCCCGCGGTCGGCTCGCCCGCCCCGGCGTTCACCCTGACCTCCTCCGACTTCAGCGAGGTGACGCTGCCCTCGGGCACGCGCACCGTGCTCAACATCTTCCCGAGCGTCGACACCGGCGTCTGCTCGGCCAGCGTCCGGAAGTTCAACGAGCTCGCCGCCGGCCTCGACGACACGACCGTCATCTGCGTCTCCCGCGACCTGCCGTTCGCCCTGGCGCGCTTCTGCGGCGCCGAGGGCATCGAGAACGTCACGGCGGCGTCGAACTACAACTCCAGCTTCGGCGACGACTACGGCGTCCGGCTGGTCGACGGCAAGTTCGTGACCCTCAACGCCCGCTCGGTCGTCGTGGTCGACGCCGACGGCTCGGTGATCCACACCGAGCTCGTGCCCGAGATCGCCCAGGAGCCGGACTACGACGCGGCCATCGCCGCGCTCGGCTGAGTCTTTTCGGGTCCGCCGGGCGGGTGGGTCGGGGCAATGCCTAGAGGCGCGACCCGCGCCCCAGCCGGAAGCCCCCCACGAAGCTGCCCATGCTGAAGTGGTCGTCCCAGACGGTGATGAGCCCGTCGTGGACCTCGAACGTGCCGCACACCCAGAACGCGGTGCTCACCGGCCCGTAGCGGATGACGTCGGTGCGGTCGGTCAGCACCACCGGGCCGTCGGCGGCGATCTGGTGGATGGCGACCGCGAAGCCGATGCCGCGCTTCTCCATCGCCTTCAGCGAGCCGGTGGCACGGCGTCCGCGCAGGGTGGGCAGGCCGGTGTTGCGCCACTCGAGGCCGGGGTCGACCAGGGTGAGGGCGGCCGCGCTGTCGCCGTCCTGGAGGGCCTCCAGGAACGTGCGCACGGTCTCGGTCGGGGTCAGGGTCGCAGCGGGAGCCATGGCCCCAGTCTGCTCAACCGCGGGCGGCGATGGCGAGCAGGTCGCGCAGCGGACCGGCAGGGGGACGGCGTCCGCCGACCCAGACGGCGGTGAACGACCGCGTCAGGTCGAGCCCGCTGGTGCGCACCTCGGCCAGGAGCCCCATGGCGACGTCGCGCTCGGCCGCGCGCCGGCTGACGAAGGCGGGCGGGCTGCCGGCCCCGACCGAGGCCACCACCGCGGCGGTCGTGGTGAGCTCGACCTCCGGCTCGACCGGGTCGACACCAGCGGCGGCGAGCGCCTGCTCCCACACCCGCCGGGTGCCCGAGCCCCGCTCGCGCGTGGTGAGCGGCCGGGCGGCCACGACGGCGGGCGTCACCGGCGTCCGACGCCTCGCCCACGCGTCGTCGAGGGCGGCCACCAGCACGAGCTCGTCGGCGCCGACGACCCTCGAGGTGAGCCCGGCCAGGTCGCCCGGGCCCTCCACGAACCCGACGTCGGCCTCGCCCGAGCGCACGGCCTCCAGGACGGCGTCGGTGTTGGTGGCGCGCAGGGTCGCCGCCACCGAGCGCTCGCGGCGCAGCCGCACGAGCCAGCGGGGCAGCAGGTGCTCGGCGACCGTCATCGAGGCGTGCACGTGCAGCTCGCGGGACCGGTCCTCGCGCAGGGTGCGCAGCGACGCCTCGACCTCGTCGGCCCGCTCCAGCAGGTCGGCGCTCCACTCCACCAGCAGCCGCCCGGCTGCCGTGACCGTCGAGCCGCTCGGCGTCCGCTGCACGAGCGCGAGCCCGGCCTGCGCCTCCATCGACCGCAGCCGCTCGGACGCCGACTGCTGGGAGATCCCCGCCTCCCGCCCCGCCGCCCCGATGCTGCCCAGCCGGGCGACGTCCGCCAGCAGGCGCAGGGACGGCAGGTCGGGGAGCATGCGTCACAGGGTAGTCCTGTGAGGTGACAACGAGCCGGCCGCTACCGGCCGTGGACGTCGGCAGCGAGGGTGGAGCCGTGCTCACGACCCCGCCGCCCGTCGACCTCGCCGCCCCACGACCGGCCCGGGTGCGCGTGCGCGTCGGGGTCGGGGCGGCCGGCGCCGCCGGCATCGGCCCCAACTGGTTCGCGTCGGTGATGGGCACGGGCATCCTCGCCGTCGTCCTCGCCCCGCACGCCGCGCCGGTGGCCCTGGCGCTCTGGCTCGTGGCGGCGTCGCTGCTCCTGCTCCTCGCCGTGGTGATGGTGCGGCAGGACCGCTCCTACGTCGAGGACCCCGTGCAGCGCCACTTCTACGGCGCCCCCGCCATGGCGCTGATGACCGTCGGCTCCGGGGCGATCGCCACGCTGGGGCCGACCGCCCCGGTGCTGGGGCGGCCGGCGCCCTCTGGCTGGCCGGGACGACGCTGGGCGTCGTCACGGCGATCGGCGTGCCACGGGCCACGGCGGGCGCGCCGCTGGGCAGCGTCGGGCCGTGGTGGCTGATGCCGGTCGTGCCGCCCACGGTGAGCGCGACCACCGGTGCCCTGCTCCTGCCGCACGTGCCCGACGGCGCGCTGCGGACGGCGTTCGCCGCCCTCTGCTGGACGTTGTTGCTGCTCAGCGTGGCCGGGACGCTGCGCGTCCTGGCGCTGCTGGCGCGCCGGGTCCGCGCCCACGGCTTCGGCGACCCCGCGACGGCGCCCGCCTGGTTCATCGTGCTCGGGCCCCTGGGCCAGTCGGTCACCGCCGTCCACCACCTCGGCGGGCCGGTCGGGTGGGTCGGCCCACCGGTGGTGGTGGCCGCCCTCGCGTGGGCCGTGGTCGCGACGGTCGTCGTGCTGCGCGCCCGCCCGCGGTTCGGCCTCACCTGGTGGTCGTTCACGTTCCCGGTGGCCACCCTGGTCACCGCGACCGCCGGCCTGGGGTGGGGCGTCGTGTCGGCCGGCCTGACCGGCGTCCTGGTGGTCGCCTTCGTCGTGGTGGCGGCGGGCACGGTGCGCGGGGTGTGCGACGGGTCGCTGCGCTGAGCGGGGGGTCGAGGAGCTCGCCCTGGCGGTAGCGGTGGGCGGCCCTGGCGGTAGCGGTGGGGGTCGAGGAGCCGCCGGCGAGCGTCACGAGACCACCCACAGGTCGGGGTGGTGAGAGCAGGTGACTCGCCGGTCCTGACGGCGGCAGCAGTGGGGGTCGAGGGCTCGCCCTGGCGAGCGTCACGAGACCACCCACAGGTCCGGGGTGTGGTGAGAGAAGGCAGCTGACTCGCCTGGTCTCGTGACGGTCGTGGCCGACCTCCTCGACCTCCACGGGTGGGGTTGGTCTGAGGCTTGCGGGTGGTCTCGTGACGGTCGTGGCCGACCTCCTCGACCTCCACGGTGGGGGTGGAGGGAGGAGCCGCCCTGGCTGAGACGTCACGAGACCACGCACAGGTCCGGGGTGTGGTGAGAGAAGAGAAGTGACTCGCCTGGTCTCGTGACGGTCGTGGCCGACCTCCTCGACCCCCACGGGGTCAGGCCAGGACGCCGACCTCGGTCGGCTCGGACCGGCCCCGCAGCGTCACGCTGTCGTGCGGCGTCCAGTGCCCCGCCTCGTCGTCGGCGGCCTCGACCGAGGTCCAGGCGACCAGGACCCAGCCCGGGACGTCCTTGGCGAGGTCGGTGAGGCGGGACGGCGGAGTTCACGGCGTCGCCGATCACGGTGTACTCGAACCGGCTCCGGTGCCCGACGTTGCCGGCGACGACCTCGCCGGTGGCCACGCCGATGCCGGCGCCGACCTCGGGCACCTCGTCGGCGAGCCGGCCGCCATCGCCCGGGCGGCGGCGAGCGCCTGGGCCGCGTGGTCGGGCAGCTCGACCGGGGCTCCGAAGATGGCGAGGACGGCGTCGCCGATGAACTTGTTGACCAGGCCGTGGTGGCGGTCGACCTCGTCGACGACGACCGCGAAGAACCGGTTGAGCATCTCCACGACCTCGGCCGGCGAGTGCTCGGTCGCGTACGTGGTGGAGCCGACCAGGTCGACGAACAGCACCGAGGCGACCCGGGTCTCGCCGCCGAGCTCGACGTCGCCGGTGGCGGCCGCGGCGGCGACCTCCTGGCCGACGTGGCGGCCGAACAGGTCGCGCAGGTGCTCGCGCTCGCGCAGCCCGTGGACCATCTGGTTGAAGCCCGACTGCAGCAGCCCCAGCTCGGTGCCGTCGTAGACCGGCACCTCGCGCTCGAGGTCGCCGCGCTCGACGTCGAGCAGGGCGTCGCGCACCGACAGCACCGGCGCGACCACCGAGCGGGCGTTGAGCACGGTCACGAGCAGCCCGAAGACCAGAGCACGACGCCGCCGATGACCAGCGCGTCACCGCGAGCTGGGTCAGCGAGGTCGTCGTCGCCGACGCAGGGCCAGGATGGCGGTGAGCACCAGCCCGAGCACCGGCGACGCCGGTGCCCAGGCACCAGAAGATGACCATGCCGGTCGCCCACCCCGACGCCGCGCGGACGGTCGAGTCGAGCGGCCTCGCGGCCAGGGCCCGCGCCGAGAGCGGGCGCATCACGAACTGGGTGAACAGGAAGGCCACCGCGCACACCACCACGGCGGCGATCGAGACCGTCGCGAACGTGGTCAGCGCCCGCTCGGGCTGCAGCAGCAGCGCCAGGCCGCGTGAACAGGGCGACCGCCCCGCCCCACAGCGACGCCCTGCAGCTGGGTCAGGCGCAGCGGCACCCGCAGCGCGCGGCGCCGGTCGCCGGTCGTCGGGCTCGGCGCTCAGCAGGGCCCAGCGCATCGCGCGCAGGGTGGTCGTCGTACCGACGCACGGCGCCGACGACCACCGCCACCGCGACGTAGACGGGTACGGCGATGGCCAGCGACAGGATCGGTGCCGCGGTTGGCGTCGGGCGCGGGGATGACGACGCTGGAGATCACGACGACGACGCCGGCGCCGACCACGTTGGTCGTCACGAGCAGCAGGGTCAGCAGCAGCTGCACCCGGACGCGCAGGGAGCGCACGGACTGGTCGGCCGGGCCCGAGCAGCCGGGACCCGAACGGGTTGCGCCGGCCGTCGCTCACGGGCACCACCGTAGGGCGCGAGACGGGCGGCCACTGGTCCAATCCGGTCGGTGGTTCACATCGAACGCAGTCACGTCGCATACTGGTGGCGCTGATGGACGCCGCCTCGCCACGGGACCGGGGCATGACGAGCGAGAAGGGGTGCGGCCTGTTGAGCAGCTCGACCCTTGCCCCGACGCGTCCCGGGGCAGAGCCCGAGCCGCAGCCCGAGGTCGCACCGCCGGACGCTGCCGGTCAAGAGCGCCGCGCAACGCCACGAGCGCCGGCCAGCCGCGGCGAGTACCGCCCCGACATCGACGGCATCCGCGGCGCCGCCGCGATCATGGTGATGGGCTTCCACGCCAAGGTGCCCGGCTTCGAGGGCGCCTACATCGGCCTCGACCTGTTCTTCGTCGTCTCCGGCTACGTCATCACCGGCCTGCTGATGTACGAGTTCACCAAGACCGGCAGCGATCAAGTGGGGCGCGTTCTACGCCCGCCGCGCGCGCCGGCTGATCCCGGCCAAGGCGACGATGCTCATCGGCGTCCTGGTCGCTCAGCTACTTCATCCTCACGCCCACCTCGGTGGGCGGCGACGGCGCCGCAGCAGCAGACGGCCCAGCTCGGCGGCGGCCGCCGCGGGCTTCGTCTCCAACTTCTTCTTCCTCGGCGCCAGCCAGGCCGGCGACGTCGACTACTTCACCCACCAGCCCGGCACCGGCGTGCTGCTGCACACCTGGTCGCTCTCGGTCGAGGAGCAGTTCTACCTCGCCCTCCCGATCGCGATCCTGCTCGCCTGGCTGGCTCTCCAAGCTGCTCCGGATGCCGCTGGTCCGCGCCCTGCTCGTCGTCACGGTCCTGGCCTCGCGCTCGCCTCGCTCGTGGCTGGCGATCGCGCTGGCCGACCACCGACCCCGACGCCGCCTACTACCTGCCGATCACCCGGGCCTTCGAGTTCCTCATCGGGGTCGCGCTCGCGCTGGTCGCGCGCAAGCATGCAGGCCGGCCGAGGACCTCCGCGAGGTCATGGGCCTGGCCGGCGTCGCCATCATCGCGCTTCGTCCTGTGGAAGCCGATGCCCGTCGACGGCTACCCCAGCTACTGGGCGCTGCTGCCCTGCGCCGCCGCGGCCCTGCTCGTCTGGGCCGGTGTCGGCGGCCCGACCGTCGTCACCCGGTTCCTGTCGATCAAGTTCCTCGTCGGCCTCGGCCTGGTGTCCTACGGCTGGTACCTCTGGCACTGGCCGTTCCTCGTGCTCGGCGAGTCGCTCAACCTGGCCCCGCCGCCGCTGCTACGCGCGCGTCGCGCTCGTGCTGGCCGCGCTGTTCGTGGCCTGGCTGAGCTACCGCTACATCGAGGGCCTCTTCTACAAGCGCTCCGGCACCGTCTCGAAGTGCCGCACCTGGGGCTCGCGCCGCGTGATGATCAGCGGCGTCCTGGCCATGTCGTGCGTCGCCGGCCTCAGCGGCGGGGCCCTCGCCCTGGCCGACGCCAGGCCAAGACCTCGCCGCACTGGGAGTCCGTCACCGAGCAGCTCGGCCGACGTCCCGCCGATCCCCGACGAGTGCCTCGGCGAGCAACTTCATCCCCGACCAGCCCGGCAAGTGCGACCTGGTGCCGTTCGAGCCCGGCCGCCCGACGGTCATGCTGTGGGGCGACTCGCACGCCTGGATGTACATCCCGGCCATCGAGGCCGCCGCCCGCGACAAGGACGTCAACCTCGTCGCGTTCGTGATGGGCGCCTGCCCGGTGTTCATCCCGACCGAGACCGCGGCCGGCGCCTGCGCCCGGTCCAACCGCGCCGCCCTGGCCTTCGCCGAGCGCCACGTCGACGACGCGCGCGCCGCTCAAGGTCATCATCAGCCAGGCCTACGAGACCTACCGCGGCACGCCCGGCATCGGCCTGGCGCCGAGCGCGACCTCGACAACGCAACGACGACTACGTCGAGAAGATGGCGTCCTACAGCCAGCGTCGGCACCCCCGCGCTGTTCGAGCGGCTCGCCGAGATCGACGCCGACGTCGACGTCGTCGGGCCCGACGCCGATCATCCCGCGCAACGCCCCGCTCTGCGAGGCGATCTCGCGTCCCTACTCCTGCGACGTCCCGCGCGACGCAGGCCATCAAGGACGAGGCCGACAACCGGTGCCTGGCTCGAGGAGCTGCATGGCGGGCCTGCCCGGCCCGGCGACCCCGAGACCGGCGGACCCGCGTCCTGGTCACCACCGACGACGCCAAGGGCGGCCGGCGCGGTCCCGACGCCGACCGCGACGCCGTCGGCGGGCCCTCCGCGCCGCGCCTGATCGACCCGACGACGGCGCTGTGCAACGCCACCACCTGCTTCGCCGAGGCCGACGGCATCACCTACTACTTCGACGACAACCACATCAGCGCCACCATGTCGCGCCACGCTGAAGAAGTACTTCCTGCCCAGCATCCGCGACGTCGTCGACGCCCAGAGCGACACCGCAGTGACCGACCGCCCCCTGCGGGCGGTCGCCGCTGTTCGTCGCTCGCGCTCGTCGCGCTCTCCGGCGTGCCGCCTTCCTGCGTGCAGCAGACGCTCTACGTGCGCCCGCCGGTCCGCGACCTGACGCCCGACGGCGACGCGGCGCGCTCGTCGTCCGCGCCCGTCGCCCGCCCGCGCGCCGACCGCCGACGCAGCGCCCGCCGCCGCGCGGCGTCCCGCAGGTCGACCCGGCCTGGCTGCGGCGCACCGCGCGCCGGCTCGGGCCTGCCCGAGACCGCGCTCGGCGCCTACGCCCGCGCCGAGCTGTCGGCGCCGCGCTCGCTGCGGCCTGGGGTGGACGACCCTCGCCGGCATCGGCTGGGTCGAGTCGCAGCACGGCACCCTCGGCGGGCGCACCCTCGGCGCCGACGGCCACTCCGTCCCGCCGGATCCTCGGGCCCCGCCCTCGACGGCGACGGGCCCGTCGCCGCGATCCGCGCGACGCCGCGCGACGACGTCGTACCACGGCGACCCCGAGTGGGACCACGCCGTCGGCCCGATGCAGTTCATCCCCAGCACCTGGGAGACCTGGGGGACCGACGGCGACGGCGACGGCGCCAGCGACCCCAACGACCTCGACGACGCCGCGCTCGCGGCCGCGGCGACTACCTGTGCGCCGGCGACCGCGACCTCGACGACCGGCGAGGGCTGGACCGGCGGGCGTGCTGTCCTACAACCACGCCCAGATCTACGTCGACGGCCGTGCACGCCGCCGCGACGGCGTACGCCGACCGCACCGGCTGAGACGTCTGCCTGCGCCCGGCGCCACCCGGTGCGACCATGGCTGCACCATGAAGATGCGCTCCCTCTTCTCCCTGCTGGTCCTCGCGGCCCTCGGCTCGCTCCTCGCGAGCCTGCTGGCCCCCGCGACCGCCACCGCCCGCACCGTCCCGGAGTCCGGGTCGGTCCTCGCCGTCCGACGCCCGGGCCCGCACGCCCGGCCAGGACTTCCCGCACATGCCGCGGCGGTGCGCGACGCCGAAGGAGAAGATCCCGTCGCAAGCCGGTCGTGTGCGGCTCAACCGCTTCAGACCGCAGCCGGCCGACGATCGTGCTGTGGGGCGACTCGCACTCGTGGATGTTCATCCCGGCGCTCAAGGCGGCCGTCGCGGGCCGCGAGCGTCAACCTGGTCGCGGTGATGATGGGCTCCTGCCCGCCCATGGACAACCAGGTCAGCCCGCACGACCGCGGCGCCGGCCTGCTTCCGCTCCAACGCCCTCGGCATCGACGTCGCCCGCAAGCTCGAGGCCAGCGGCAAGCCCTACCGGATCGTGCTCGCCGGCAGCTGGCAGCGCTACGTCCACGCCCGCAAGGTCGGCGACCGCGCGTCGTACGTCGGCCAGATGGCGCAGGCGATGCGCCAGGGCACCCCGCGCCTGGCGCGCACCCTCAAGGCCATCGGCTCCGACGGTCGACGTGATCGGCCAGGTCGCGACCGTCCCCGAGCGGCACGCGCCGCTGCGCGAAGGGCAACGAGCCCTACGCCTGCCAGCTCCCGCGCGGCAAGGCGCTGCCCGAGGCCGCCGAGACCCGCACGCTACGTCGCCACGGCGCTGCGCCCGGTGCTCGGCTCGCGCGCGCACGATCGACGTCAACGCCGCTTCTGCACCGCCAAGGTCTGCAAGGGCACGGTCGGCTCGGTCCGCACCTGGTTCGACGACCTGCACCTCAGCGCCACGATGTCGGGCACCGCTCGACGGCTACTTCGAGCGACGACCGTCGACGCCGTCGACCCGCCGCCGGGCACCGAGCCCGGAGGCCCCGGCGGCCCGAGCTGCCCGCTCCCGATCCTCTGCTGAGCCGCCGCACGATGAGCCGCTTCAGCGCCGCCGAGATCACCGAGGCCTACGCCGCCATGCACGCCGCGCGTGCAGCAGCACGCCGACCACGCGGCGACTGGGACGACTTCGCGCTCAACTTCACCGAGGACGCCGACTACGTCGAGCACGCCTTCGGCACCTTCCACGGCCGCGACGAGATCCGCGCCTGGTCGGTGGCGACGATGACGTCGTTCCCGGGCTCGGTGATGACCGGCTTCCCGCTGGCCTGGCAGACCGTCGACGAGTCGACCTCGCGGCTGATCTGCGAGGTGCGCAACCTGATGCCCGACCCCGGCGACGGCTCGGTGCACGAGCAGTCCAACCTCACGATCATGACCTACGCCGGCGACGGGCTGTTCTCCCGCGAGGAGGACGTCTACAACCCGCTGCGCTTCATGCGGATGTCGCTGCGCTGGGCGAAGGTCGCCGAGGCCCACGGCAACCTGACCGACGAGGGCCGCGCCTACGTCGCCCAGTTCGGCGGCATGGCCTGACGTCGCTGTCGGCGTCCGGCGCTGCTCGGGTCGTGTGCCTCCTACCGTGCCAGGACCCGGCACCGGGCACACGACTCCACAGCAGCCGGATCCGGGAGTTGGCCCGGGATGGGATGCTTCGGTCGTGAAGGCGGCCAAGCGCGTGGGACTCGAGATCGTCGGGTGGGTGCTGCTCGTCGCCGGGATCGCCGCCCTGATCCTGCCGGGCCCCGGCCTGCTCATGGTGTTCGCCGGGCTGGCTGTGCTCTCGCAGCAGTACGAGTGGGCGGCGAAGCGCGTGGACCCCATCAAGTACCGCGCGCTCAAGGGCGCTGCGGAGTCGGTGGAGTCGCCGCTGCGGATCGTCGTCTCGATCGCCGGTGTGCTCTTCCTCGTGGCCTGCGGCCTGCTCTGGATCAAGGACCCCGCCGCCCCCGGCTGGTGGCCGGTCGACGACCGGTGGTGGCTCGTCGGCGGCCCCTGGACCGGGGTCACCCTCATCCTCTCGGCCCTCATCGCCGCCGGCCTGGTCGTCTACGCCTACGTGCGGTTCCACGGCAAGCCCGACGCGGTCGCGGCGCTCGAGGAGGACATGGAGGAGGCCGACCGCGAGTACCGGGAGCTGCGGGACCACTGATCCGACGTGGTGGTCGAGGAGGTCCCGCTAGGGACCGGCACCCGTGGTGGTCAGTCCGCTAGGGACCGTCGAGACCCCCGCAGCCGGTGTGTGTGGTGGTCGAGGAGGTCCCGCTAGGGACCGGCGCGCCCGTGGTGGTCGAGGAGGTCCCGCTAGGGACCGTCTCGAGACCCCCGCAGCCGGTACACCGACACGTGCGACGCGCTCTCCCCGGTGAACGGCGACCCCACCCAGTCCGCGTCCCGGCTCTCGAGGCCGAACCCGGCGAGCCGGCCCATGAGGTCGAGCTCGGCCGGCCAGACGTAGCGGTGCGGGCTGCGGGAGAGCCGCGCCGCGCGGTGGTCGCCGGGGTCGAGGTCGTAGCGGACGTGGTGGCTCACCACGTGCTGGCGCAGGACGTCGAACGTGTCGAGCGCGAGGTAGCCCGGCTCGTCGTGCCACACGGTGGCGGTGCGGTCGGGCGGCAGCCGGCGCAGGTCGGGCACCCAGAGCTCGACGACGAACGCCGCCGCCGGGCCGGAGGTGGCGGGCGGCGTTGCGGAAGCACTCGACCTGCTCGTCCTGGGTGAGCAGGTTCGAGATCGTGTTGTAGACCAGGTAGACCAGCGAGAACTCGCCGGGCGCCCGCGCGGTCGCCATGTCGCCCATGACGACCGGGAGCGTCGCCTCGTCGACCTTGGTGCGGAGCACGTCGACCATCGGCTGCGACAGCTCGATGCCGACCACCTCGACCCCGCGCCCGAGCAGCGGGACGGCGACGCGGCCGGTGCCGACGGCCAGCTCGAGCACGCGTCCTCCCGCGGCGAGGGCGACGAGTCGGTCGGTGGTCTGCCGCAGCAGGTCGGGGTCGAACATGCCGGAGCCGGCCGTGTCGTAGCGGGCCGCGGCGTCGGCGTCCCAGATGTCGCCCTGGCCCAGGTGCTCGGTGCGCTCGGTCATGACCCTCGCAGCCTGGCCCCGCCCGCGCGGGGTTGTCGACCGGATTAGGTCAGCCGGCGGGGGGAGCGACGTCCTCGCCGACGGCGCTCGCCCCGCCCGCCTCGGCGGTGACCGGTGGCAGTGCCCCGGTCCCCCCGGTCACGGCGAACCGCCACGAGACCAGGCCGACCGCCACGAGCGCCATCGAGGCGATCGCCATGTGCAGCACCGTGTCGGTGACCACCGGCGCCAGCGTGCTCGCGATGACGGCGTTGAGCACCAGGGTGAAGAACGTGAACAGCGAGACCGCGGCGCCGCGCGACTCGGGGAAGAGGTCCATCAGGATCAGCTGCTGCGACGGGTACGCGGTGCCGGTGCCGACGGCGATGAGAGCCGGCCCGACGACCGCCCAGGGCAGCTCGGCGCTGGTGGCGGGGATGGCCGCGAGCAGGACGTTGACCCCGGCCCCGGCCAGCGCGCCGACGATCGCCCAGTCACGAGCCGTTCGCGCGAGACGCGGCCGGCCGCGCGTCCGCTGATGAACGCACCCGTGGTGAGGCCGGCGATCATCGGGACGAAGAACACCCAGAAGTCGAGCTCGCCCAGCCCCAGCAGGTCGACCACGAAGATCGGCGCGGCGCCGATGTAGAGGAACTGCCCGGCGAAGGCGAACGCCGCCGCCCAGGCGACCAGGTGGTACTGCCGGTGGCGGGCACGGTCCGGCCAGCGAGGCGACGAGGGACGCCGGGCGGAACGCGATGCGCCGCTCCGGCGGGTGCGACTCGGGCAGCGCCACCACGACGAAGCCGGCGAGCAGCACGCCGAGCCCGGCGAGGAACCAGAAGATCAGCTCCCACGGCCCCACCTGCAGCAGCAGCCCGCCCACGATCGGCGCGACCGCCGGCGCGACGCCGAAGATCATCATGATCCTGCTCATCAGCTGCTGCGCCTCGTCGCCGTCGTAGAGGTCGCGGACGACGGTGCGGCTGACGATCACGCCGCCGCCGGCGCTCAGCCCCTGCAGCACGCGGAACACCAGGAGCGTGGGCAGGTCGGGCGAGAGGGCGCACCCGACCGAGGCCAGCGCGAAGACGAGCACCCCCGCCACCATCACCGGACGTCGTCCGACCGCGTCGGAGATGGGGCCGTGGAACGGGCTCATCACCGCGAACGCCAGCAGGTAGGCGCTGACCACCAGCTGCAGCTCGACCGAGTCGACCGCGAAGTCGCGTGCCATCTGCTCGAACGCCGGGAACGGGGTGTCGATGGTGAACGGGCCCAGCATCGACAGGCACGCCAGCACGACCGGGAAGAGGAACAGCGCCCGTCGCTCGGCCCGGGTGGGCACCTCGACGTCGGCTGTCACCTCACCACCCTAGGTGGGCCGACGGTGGCCGAGGTCCGAGGAGCGAGGATGCGAGCGACGAGCCTCGAGCGCCTCCGCGAGGTCACGTGGCTTCGCCATCGTCAGCAGCGCCGGCTCGAGCTGCGTTCCGAGGTCCTCCCTCGTACCTCGCTCGGAGCACCTCAACCAGCGACCCAGAACGCCTCGAGCCCGAGCCAGCGCGCCAGGTCGTCGACCTCGGCCCGGACGGCGTCCTCGAGGCCCGGCGTCACCTCGACGTCCCAGTGGAGCGGCGTCGACGCGCAGCACGCCCTCCTCGTGCTCGGAGGTGCAGTCGAGCTTGCCGACGAAGCGGTCGCCGTGGAGGACGGGCAGCGCGTAGTACCCCCACCGGCGCGCGGACGCCGGCTTGTACATCTCCAGGGTGTACTCGACCTCGAAGATCTCGAGCAGCCGCTTGCGGTCGAAGACGAGGCGGTCCAGGGGTGAGAGCAGCGCGGTGCGTCCGGCGAAGGGGAGGTCGAGGAGCGACGGGTCGACCCGCCACGAGCCCTTCACCCCGTCGACCACGGCCTCGGTGCCGGCGGCACCCACGTGATTCGGCTCGCCGGGCACCTTGGTCGCCTTGGCCCGCGCGATGCCGAGCGAGCGCAGCCGCTGCTCGTCGAGCAGCGCGACCGCCTCGTCGGCGGGCGGGACGTCGTCGTCGGGGTAGACCCGGGACGCCAGGTCGTAGAGCTTCTCGCGGCCGTCCCGGCCCGCGGTCGCGACCTCGCCGCGCTGCACCAGCTGGCCGAGCAGCATCTTCACGTTCTTGTCGTTGTTCCACCCGCTCGAGCGCCACGGCACCTCGCAGGTGTCCTCGAAGGCGCTCTCGGGGAGCGGGCCGTCGCTGCGCAGGAGGTCGAGGATCTCCCGGCGGCAGCCGTCGTTGGCCTCGACCCACTCGACCAGCTCGTGCTGCCACGGCCGCCACGGCTCGGCACCGGGCCAGCGGGCCATCTCGGCGCGGTGGAGCCGCACGTCCTCGGCGGGCCGGAGGAGGCCGAGCAGGTCGACCAGCTCGAGCGCGTCGAGGGCGTCGCGCAGGTCGGCGGGGTCGTAGGAGGAGCCCAGGCGGCTCCACAGCACCAGGTCGGCGCTGGGGGCGACGGCGCTGACGGGGTCGTGCTGCACGAACGGCAGCCCCCGCACGCAGTCCAGGACGCCGGCGGGCCGGTCGGCCGTCAGCAGCTGGGCGCGCACCGCGAGCCGCCGGGCGTCGCCGCGGGAGAGCTCGAGCGCCATGGCGCGATGATGCCACCCGTGCCCGAGGGGATAGTCCCGGGACTTCGGGTTGCCGATCGGGCCGATCGGCAACCCAAAGTCCCGGGACTATCCCTCCCGGCGGCCCCGGCGGACCTGTCGGTGGCTGCCAATACAGTCGTCGCCGATGACCCTCCACCTCCACCGCGCGCCGCGCACCGACCAGCTCGCCGACGCGCTCGGCGAGCTGCTCGCGACGCCGCTCGCCGACCCGTTCGCCGAGGAGGTCGTGGTGGTGCCGGCGAAGGGCGTCGAGCGCTGGGTCACCCAACGGCTCTCCCACCGGCTCGGGGTCGGGGCGCGCGGCGGCGACGGCGTCTGTGCGGGCGTCCGGTTCCTCACGCCCAGCTCGCTCGTCACGCTGCTGCTCGGGCGCGAGCGCGACGACGTGTGGAGCCCCGACCGGCTGGTCTGGCCGCTGCTCGCGACCATCGACGCCTCGATGGACGAGGCGTGGTGCGCCACGCTCGCCCGCCACCTGGGCCGCGGGCTCACCGGCGCCGACGCCGACCTGCGCCGCGACCGCCGCTACTCCGTCGCGCGGCGGATCGCCGGACTGTTCGCCTCCTACGCCGTGCAACGGCCCCAGCTCGTCACCGACTGGCGCGAGGGGCGCGACACCGACGGCGCGGGCGGCGCGCTGCCCGCCGACCTCGCGTGGCAGGCCGAGCTCTGGCGACGCCTGGTCGCCCGCGTCGGCGTGCCGGCCCCCGACGAGCGCCACGCCGCCACGCTCGCCGCGCTCCGGGCCGGGGGCGCGGGGCTCGACCTGCCCGCCCGCCTCTCGCTCTTCGGCCACACGCGGCTGCCCGTCACCGAGGTGCAGCTGCTCGAGGCGCTGGCCCTCGAGCGCGACGTGCACCTCTGGCTGCCCCAGCCCTCGCCGCCGCTCTGGGACGCGCTGGCCGGCCTCGGCGGGGTCGTCCCGCGGGACGTCGACACGTCGGCCGCGCTGGTGGGTCACCCGCTGCTCGCCTCGCTGGGACGCGACTCCCGTGAGCTGCGGCGCGCGCTCGACGTCCCCGTGGTCGACGACGCCGTGGCCCCCGCCGAGGCGCCGCCCGACACCCTGCTCGGCTGGCTCCAGCACGACCTGCGCGCCAACCACGCCCCCGCTCCCGACGAGCGGGCGACCCGCGTCCACCGGCAGGCCGACCGCAGCGTCCAGGTGCACGCGTGCCACGGCCAGGCCCGCCAGGTCGACGTGCTGCGCGAGGTGCTGGTCGGGCTGCTCGACGACGACCCGACGCTGCAGCCGCGCGACATCCTCGTGATGTGCCCCGACATCGAGGCGTACGCCCCGCTGATCTCGGCGGGGTTCGGCCTCGCCGACGTCGTCCCGGGCGGGCAGGGCCACCCGGCGCACCGGCTCCGGGTCCGCCTCGCCGACCGTGCCCTCACCAGCACCAACCCGCTGCTCGCGGTGGCCGTGACGCTGGTGGGGCTGGCCGGCGGCC
Source organism: uncultured Actinomycetota bacterium (assembly GCA_963830575.1). Classification (GTDB taxonomy): domain Bacteria; phylum Actinomycetota; class Actinomycetes; order Propionibacteriales; family Nocardioidaceae; genus Nocardioides. The sequence continues at coordinate 91,002 of CAWHNR010000025.1, read as the reverse complement.
GGGTCACGGCCTCCGACCTGCTCGACCTCGCGAGCACGCCGGCGGTCCGGCTGCGCTTCGGCTTCTCCGACGACGACCTCGACCGCGTCACGCGCTGGGTCGGCCAGGCCGGCATCAGCTGGGGCCTCGACGCGGCGCACCGCGAGCGGTTCGCGATGCAGAAGTTCCCGCACAACACCTGGCGCACCGGGCTCGACCGGGTGCTGCTCGGCGTCGCGATGAGCGGCGACGACCACCGCACCCTCGGGCGCGGGCTGCCGCTCGACGACGTCGGCAGCGGCGACGTCGACCTCGCCGGCAGGCTTGCCGAGCTGGTCGACCGCGTGGCGCGCTGCCTCGACGGGCTCGCCGCGCGCCGCCGACGTCGCCGACTGGATGCGCGTGCTCACCGAGGGGGTCCGCGGCCTGACCGACGTCGAGCGCGACGACGCCTGGCAGGTGCCGCAGCTCGAGCGCGAGCTCCTCCGGGCCGCCGGTGACGGCGCGGCGTCGGGTCCGGGCGTCCCGCTCCGGCTGGCCGACGTCCGGGCGATGCTCGCCTCCCGGCTCGGAGGCCGCCCCACCCGCTCGAACTTCCGCACCGGCAGCCTGACCGTCGCCACGCTGGTGCCGATGCGCTCGGTCCCGCACCGCGTGGTCTGCCTCGTCGGCCTCGACGACGGCGTGTTCCCGCGGCTGGTCACGGTCGACGGCGACGACGTCCTGGCCCGTGAGCCCCTCACCGGCGAGCGCGACATCCGCAGCGAGGACAGGCAGCTCCTGCTCGACGCGCTCCTCGCGGCCACCGAGAAGCTCGTCATCACCTACACCGGCGCCAACGAGCACTCCGGCGCCGAACGGCCACCCGCCGTCCCCCTGGGCGAGATCCTCGACGCCCTCGACCGGACGGCGTCCGCCCCGGTCCGCGAGCAGGTGCTGGTCCGCCACCCCCTGCAGCCCTACGACGCACGCAACCTGCTGCCCGGCGAGCTGCTCGCAGGCGACGACCGCCCGTTCAGCTTCGACGGCGCGTCGCTCGCCGGGGCGAGGGCGGCGGTCGCCGAGCGCGTCGCACCGCCCCCGCTGGTCGACGGACCGCTCGACGCCCCGGCCCCCGCCGACGTCTCGCTCGCCGACCTCAAGGCGTTCTTCACCCACCCCGTGCGCTCGTTCCTGCGCCAACGGCTCGACGTCTCGACGCCGCTGGCGCCCGACGAGCTCAGCGACGCGATCCCCGTGCAGCTCGACGCGCTCGAGGTGTGGCAGGTCGGCGACCACCTGCTGCGCGAGGTGCTGGCGGGGCAGGACTCCGCCGCGGTGATGCTGGCCGAGCAGCTGCGCGGCACCCTGCCGCCCGGCGTCCTCGGGTCGGCTGCCCTGCACGGCGTGGTCGACGAGGCGCAGAAGCTGTTCACCCGCACCGCCGAGCTGCGCGAGGGCGAGCCGCGCACCCTCGACGTCGACGTCGACCTGGGCGGCGGACGACGGCTGTCGGGCACCGTGCCCGGCGTCTACGGCTCGAAGCTCGTCACCCTGGGCTACTCGCGGCTCAAGCCGAAGCAGCGGCTGCTCGCCTGGATCGACCTGCTGGCGCTCACCGCCTCGCTGCCCGACGAGAGCTTCACCTCGCACGCGGTCGGCAAGGAGCGCGCCGGACCGCGCCGGGCCCTCGCCGGCCCGCTCGACCACCGGGCCGCCGAGTGGCTGCGCACGCTCGTCGGGCTCCGCGACGCCGGCTTGTGCGCGCCGCTGCCGCTGCCCCTGGCCACCTCGGCGGCCTGGGCCGAGGGTCACGTCCGCGAGCAGATGGGCGAGGACGTCTCCGCCGTCGCCCTGGCCCGGCGCGCGTGGGTGACCGACCCCTACAACGACTTCGGCATCGAGGGCGAGGACGCCGACGGCTACCACCGGCGCGCGTACGGCGACGACGCGCCGCTCGAGGTGCTCCTCGACGCCGGGCTGACGACGTACGCCTGGCAGGTCTGGGAGCCCCTGCTCCGCAGCGAGAAGCTGGGGCCGCTGTGAGCACCGCACCGCAGCCGTCGACCGACCTCACCGCCTTCGACGTCACGGCCCCGCTCCCGGGCGTCGGCACCACGCTGCTCGAGGCCAGCGCCGGCACCGGCAAGACCTGGACCATCGGCGCCCTCGTGACCCGCTACGTCGCCGAGGGGGTGGCCCGGCTCGACGAGATGCTCGTCGTCACCTTCGGCCGCGCCGCGAGCCAGGAGCTGCGGGAGCGGGTGCGCGCCCAGCTCGTCGAGGCCGAGCGGCTCCTCGGCGGCGACCCCGGCGTGAGCGCGGACGGCTCCGAGCTGCTCACCCTCCTCGTCGACGGTGACGAGACCGAGCTCGCGGCACGCCACCGCCGCGTCGTCGAGGCCCTCGCCGGCTTCGACGCCGCCACGATCGCGACCACCCACCAGTTCTGCTCGATGGTGCTCGCCTCGCTCGGCGTCGCCGGCGACACCGACGCCCGCGCCCGGCTGGTCGAGGACCTCGACGACCTGGTGCGCGAGGTGGTCGACGACCTCTACCTGCGCGCGTTCGCGTTCTCCGAGGGTCCGCCGAGCTTCAGCCACGCCGACGCGCTCGCCATCGCGAGGGCCGCGGTGAACGACCCGCAGGCCCACCTCGAGCCCCACGCCGAGGACCGCACCACCTCCGTCGGCCGCCGCGTCGGCTTCGCCGAGGCCGTGCGCACCGAGCTCGAGGCGCGCAAGCGCCGGCTCGGGATCCTGTCTTACGACGACCTGCTGTGCCAGCTCGCCGACGCGCTCGAGGACGAGGACTCGCCCGCCCGGGTGCGGATGCGCGAGCGCTGGTCGATCGTGCTCGTCGACGAGTTCCAGGACACCGACCCCGTGCAGTGGCAGGTCCTCGACCGCGCCTTCAGCGGGGTCGCCACGATGGTGCTCATCGGCGACCCCAAGCAGGCCATCTACGCCTTCCGCGGCGGCGACGTCACCACGTACCTCGAGGCAGCCGCCACCGCCACGACCAGCCAGACCCTGGCGGTCAACTGGCGCAGCGACGCCGGCCTGCTGGCGGCCTTCCAGGAGCTGCTCTCCGGCGCCGAGCTCGGGTCCGAGCGCATCGTGGTCCGTCCGGTCGAGGCCCACCACGGCGACGGCCGGCTGGTCGGCGCCCCGGTGAGCACGCCGCTGCGGCTGCGGGCCGTGCGGCGCGACGCCTTCGGCAAGGGCCCGCGGTCCTCGCTGACCGTCAACGACGTGCGCCCGCACATCGCGCGCGACCTCGCCCTCGACGTCCGCCGGCTGCTCAACGCGGGTGCGACGTTCGACGGCGAGCCGCTCGAGCCCAAGCACGTCGCCGTCATCTGCTACCGCCACGCCGACCTCGCCGCGGCGCAGAAGGCGCTGCTCGAGGTGGGGGTGCCGGCGGTCATCGCGGGCGGCGGCAGCGTCTTCGCCACCCCCGCGGCGGTCGAGTGGCTCACGCTGCTCGAGGCCCTCGAGCAGCCGCACCGCAGCGCGCGCGTGCGGGCCGCGGCGCTCACCTGCTTCGTCGGCCACACCGCCCGCGACCTCGCCGAGGGCGGCGACGGGCTCACCGACGAGGTCGCCGAGACGCTGCGCCACTGGGTCGAGGTCGTCGAGCGCGGCGGCGTCGCCGGCGGTCGTCGAGGCGGCGTCGGTCGGCGGCCTGCCCGCGCGCGTGCTGGCCGAGGTCGGCGGCGACCGGCGGCTCACCGACCTGCGCCACATCGGCGAGGCGCTGCACGAGGTCGCGCAGACCGAGCGGCTCGGGCTCGTCTCGCTGCTCGCGTGGCTGCGCGGCCAGGTCGCCGAGGGGCGCGCCGGCCGCGGCGCCGAGCGCACCCGCCGCCTCGACTCCGACGCCGCCGCCGTGCAGCTCGTGACGATCCACGCCAGCAAGGGCCTCGAGTACCCCGTCGTCTACCTGCCCGCCCTCGCCGACCGGTTCGTGCCCAAGCCGACGCGACCGCGCTACCACGACGCCGAGGGCCGGCGCTGCCTCGACGTCGGCGGCGGGGGCCCCGAGTGGGGCGACCACGTGCGGCGCTGGACCGACGAGGAGGCCGGCGAGTGGCTGCGGCTCCTCTACGTCGCGATCACCCGCGCGCAGTCGCAGGTGGTGTGCTGGTGGGCTCCCACCAAGAACGCCGTCGCCTCGCCGCTGCACCGGCTGCTCATGCGCGCCGAGGGCGAGAGCGCGGTGCCCGAGCTGCCGCCGGTGCCCTCCGACGACGACGTCGTCGGGCTCTTCGCGTCGTGGCGCGACCGTGGCGGTCCGGTGCCCGAGGCGTCGCTGCTGCCCGACCCCGGGACCGACGTCCCGCTCCCCGCCGTCGTCGGGCTCGACGTCCGCCGCTTCGACCGCGAGGTCGACACGACCTGGCGCCGGACCTCGTACTCCGCGCTCAGCAACGTCGAGGTCGTGGCGGCGGCGTCGGTGGGCAGCGAGCCCGAGGAGGTGCCCCGGGACGACGAGGCCGTCGCCGCCGCGGTGTCCGCCGCGACGCCGCCCGGCACCGAGCGTCGCGGTCGCCTCGCCGATGGCCGACCTGCCGGTGGGTGCGACCTTCGGCTCCCTGGTGCACGCGGTGCTCGAGCACGCCGACCCCGACGCGCCCGACCTGCGGGCCGAGCTGCTCGGCCACGTCGAGGAGCAGCTCGAGCGGTGGCCGGTCGACCTCGACCGCGAGCTGCTGGCCGACGCCCTGGTCGCCGTGTGCCGGACCCCGCTCGGGCCCGAGGCCGGAGGCCTCAGCCTGGCCGCGATCCCGTTGCGCGACCGGCTGCGCGAGCTCGACTTCGAGCTGCCGCTCTCGGGGGGCGACCTGGCGGTCGACCCGTCGTCCGGCCCGGGCGGGCGGCGTCGTCCTGGGCGACCTCGCGCCGCTGCTGCGCGAGCACCTGCCCGAGGGCGACCCGGTCCGCGGCTACGCCGACAGCCTCGAGGTGCCGGCCCTCGGCGGCCAGAGCCTGCGCGGCTACCTCACCGGGTCCGTCGACGTGGTGCTGCGGCTGCGGCCGCACGACGGCGACGAGCCGCGCTACCTGATCGTCGACTACAAGACCAACTGGCTCGGCCCGCGCGAGGAGCCGCTCACGTCCTGGTCCTACCGGCCCGAGGCGCTCGACGCCGCGATGGGCCACTCCGACTACCCGCTGCAGGCGCTGCTCTACGCCGTGGTGCTGCACCGGTTCCTGCGGTGGCGCCAGCCCGGCTACGACCCCGAGCGCCACCTCGGCGGCGTGCTCTACCTCTACCTGCGCGGCCTGTGCGGCCCCGACACGCCGTCGGTCGACGGCCAGCCGTGCGGCGTCTTCGTGTGGCGCCCGCCGGTCGCCCTGCTCGAGGCCGTCTCGGCCCTGCTCGACGGCGCCTCGGTCGGCTCGGGCTCGACGGGTCCTGAGACCGAAGGAGGCATCGGCCGGTGACCACCATGACGCATCGAGCCCTGGGCCGACGACGACCGCCGCCTGGCCGCCGGGGCGACCGGGCTGCTGGCGGCCTTCAACGCCGCCGGCGTGCTCGAGGCCGCCGACGTCCACGTGGCCACGCGGGTCGGCGACCTCGGCGGCGAGACCGACGAGCGGGTGCTGCTCGCCGTCGCGCTCGCGGTGCGCGGCGTGCGCTCCGGGTCGGTCTGCGTCGACCTGCTCGCCGTGCCCTCGCTCGCGGAGTCGCACGCGTGGCCCGACAGTGCTGCCTGGCTCGACGCCGTCGCCGCGTCGCCGCTGGTCGCGGCGGGCGTCGTCCACCTCGAGGGCACGCTGCTCTACCTCGACCGCTACCACCGGCTCGAGACCCAGGTCTGCGACGACCTGCTCACGCGGCTCCGGCGCGACGCCGCCCGACGGTCGACGAGCCCGCCCTCGCCGCCGCGCTCGAGCGGGTGGCCGGCGGCCGGTTCAGCGCCGAGCAGCGCGCCGCCGCCGTCCGGGCCGTGCGGCAGTCGACCACGGTGCTCACCGGCGGCCCCGGCACCGGCAAGACCACCACGGTCGCCCGGCTCCTGGTGCTGCTCGCCGCCCAGGCCGACGCACTCGGCGAGCGGTTCTCCGTGGCCCTGGCCGCGCCCACCGGCAAGGCCGCCACCCGGCTGCACGAGGCCGTGCTCGAGGAGCTCGCCCGTCCCGAGTTCGACCAGGCCGACCGCGACCGCGTCGGGCGGCCCGACCCCCTGACGCTGCACCGGCTCCTCGGCTGGAGGCGCGACAACACCACGCGGTTCCGCGCACGACCGCACCAACCGGCTCAAGTACGACGTCGTCGTCGTCGACGAGTGCTCGATGGTCGAGCTCACGATGATGGGCCGGCTGCTCGAGGCGGTCCGGCCGCAGGCGCGGCTGGTGCTGGTCGGCGACCCCCACCAGCTGACCCCGGTCGGGGCCGGCGCCGTGCTCGGCGACGTCGTCGGCGGCTTCGAGGGCGACCCCGCCTCGCCGGTCGCCTCGCTGGCCGAGAACCACCGCTCCAGAGGGACATCAAGGCGCTCGCCGAGGCGCTGCGGCTCGGCGACCCCGACGAGGTGCTCGCGGTGCTGCGGCGCGGTGGCACCCGAGGTCGAGTTCGTCGAGACCGACGACCCCGCCGCCGCGCTCCGCGACGACCTGGTCGACACCGCGATGGCCGTGCGCGCGGCGAGCGAGGTCGGCGACGCCGCGACGGCGCTGAGGGCGCTCGACCGGCACCGGCTGCTCTGCGCCCACCGCGAGGGTCCCTACGGCGTGCGCCACTGGAACCGGCAGGTCGAGAGCTGGCTCACCGAGCGGACCGGCGTCCCCATCTACGGCGAGTGGTACGTCGGCCGCCCGATCCTGGTGACGACCAACGACTACGCCCTCGAGGTCTACAACGGCGAGACCGGCGCCGCGGTGCTCGGCGACGACGGCCGGCTGCGCGCGTGGGTCTCGGGCTCCGAGCAGCTGCGCGACTACGCGCCCGGCCGCCTCGACGCCGTCGAGACCATGCACGCGATGACCATCCACAAGAGCCAGGGCAGCCAGGCCGAACGGGTCACGGTGCTGCTGCCCGACCAGGACTCGCGGCTGCTGACGCGCGAGCTGTTCTACACCGCCGTGACCCGCGCCCAGCAGCACGTGAGGGTCGTCGGCTCCGAGGCCGCGGTGCGCGAGGCGGTCCGGAGGCGCGCCACCCGGGCGACCGGCCTGCGGGAGCGCCTGCGGGCAGCGGCTTCCCCGGATCCCGCGGCCTCCCCGGACTCCGCGGCCCCGGAGGGCGTGCTCGACCCCTGAGCCGGCCCAGGTCGCGGCCCGCGGCACCCCGTCCCTCGTCGCGAGACGACCGCAACAGGCCGGAAACGCGCGGCGGCTAGGGTCGGGCGATGCCCTTCCTGCTGCGCGTGGAGCTGCCCGACGTCCCCGGTTCGCTGGGGCGCCTGGCGAGCGCGATCGGTGTGGCGGGCGGCGACATCGAGGCCATCGAGATCGTCGAGAAGCGCCTCGACGGCACCGCGCTCGACGACGTCCTGCTCGACATCGAGCCGGGCATCATGCCCGACTCGATCGTCTCGGCCTGCAACGCGCTCGACGGCGTCCAGGTCGTGTGGATCAGCCGCTACGTCTCCGGCGGCCTGGTGCTCGACCTCGAGGCCGTCGAGGCGATGACCGCCGAGCCGACCGAGGCGACTCGACCGGCTCGTCGACCTGCTGCCCACGCACGTTCCGCGTCGACTGGGCCGCCCGCGTGCACCGCTCCGACGGGGTCGTCCACGCCACCGGCGCGGCGCCGTCCGAGCTGGGGTTCGTCGAGATCGAGCAGGCGGTGCGCCTCGAGATCGACGACGGCACCGACGGCGAGACCCTCTACGCCGGCGCCCGCATCGACGGCAACGAGATCGTCATCGTCGCCCGCCGCGGCGGCCCCGAGTTCCTCGACTCCGAGGTCGCCCGGCTCGGCCACCTCGCCGGCCTCGCCGCCTCCATCTCCCGCGACTGACGCCGACCTGTCCCGTTACCAGCGACAGGTCAGCAGCGCCGACGCCGGTGACGTCGGTGTCGCGCCGGTCGCCGACGGCGTACGCCGAGCAGTAGTAGAACGACAGCAGCGGGTCGCGGCGCAGGGTGACCGGCGTCCAGCGGCCGTGGCCGGCGGGCTCGAGGTAGCGGAACCGCGTCGGCGAGCAGCGTCGACGACGTGCCGCGGTGCTTGAGGTAGCGGTCGAGCCAGCGCTGCACGTAGACGCTGGTGAGCGCCTGGCCGTGGCGGCTGGCCGGCAGCACGAGCGGGATGTCGGTGTAGTCGAGGTGGGTCGAGGCGCGCGGCACGACGAGCATCGAGTCGACGCCGGCCGGCGCCCAGGCGTCGAAGCCGGTCGCCCGCTCGCGCAGCGGGTCGGGGCCGTCGGGCGAGGGCTGCGGCATCAGCGACGACCCGCCCGAGAGCCACCACGGCGAGACCGTGAAGCCGTACTCCGACTGCACGGCCAGCGCCGGCACCGCCGGCTCGTTCTCGCCACCCTGGAGCTTGTCGAGGGCCACCACGGCGGCGACGCGCTCGTCGGTCGCCTGCACCTGCGACACGGCGCCGGCGCCCGAGGGAGTGCCCGATGATCGCGATCCGCGTGGTGCGACCGGGCGTGGCCGGGCGCGGGTCGGGGGAGCGGTCGAACAGCCGCCAGGACGGGTTGAACGCCGTGACGTCGGCGCCGGCGGAGCGCGGGTTGCGGTACGGCTTCGCGGGCGTCGAGGTGAAGAACGACAGCGCGTCCTGGGTGCCGACGACGAAGTTCGAGAGCTGCTGGAACGGGACGCCGGGGCAGCCGGTCGTCTCGCCGTCCGGCGGGGTGGCGATGGGGTCGCAGAACGGGAAGGTGCTGCCCGTCTCGTGCGGCAGCGTCTCGCTCGTGCCCTGGCCCTGGACGTCGTAGGTGAGCACGACGTACCCGCGCTCGGCGAGGTCCTGGGCGAGCCACTCGTACATGCCCTGCGAGCCGCCCACCGAGCCGGTGGTGATCACGACGCCCGGGAAGGGCCCGCGCAGCACGGCGCCGGTGTAGGGGTCGCGTGCGCCCGGCGCGGGCCGGTAGACGTGGCCGCGCAGCAGCGCGCCGAAGCGGTTGGTGAAGGCGACCGGGGTGACCCGGCCGCGGGTGCGCTCCCAGCCCGCCCGCAGCGGGTTGCCGACGTTCCACCCCGGGACCAGCAGCCCGGGCGTGAGGGCGGGCCGCGTCGGCGTCGCCGCCTGCGCCAGCAGCTGCGCGACCGTCGTGCGGTTCGTCTGCTCGACCAGCGCCGGCAGGTACGCCGGGTTCCGCAGCTGGCCGCCCGGGCCGGTGACGCGGCCGTAGGCGTCGGCGATGTTCTGCGTGTCCCGCACGGTGTACGCCGGGTCGCTCGGCGCCGGGCCGGCAGCGTAGGCGGAGCCGGGAGCGCCGGCACCGGCGGAGGCGGGGGAGACGGCGACCGGTCCCACGGCGACGAGCGTCGCGGCGGTGAGGGTGGCGAGGAGGAGGCGCACGCCCTCTCAACGAGGGCGCGCGCCTCAGGTGACGGTGGTCACCCGGCCGATCAGACCCGCTCGAGCAGGAACACCGGGATCTCGCGGTCGGTCTTCTCCTGGTACTCGGCGTACGGCGCGTACTGCGCGACCGCGCGCTCCCACCACTCCGCCCGCTCCTCGCCCTCGGCGACCCGGGCCCGGTAGAGGTGCGGCTCGGGGCCGTCCTGCAGCTCGACCTCCGGGTGGGCGACGAAGTTGTGGTACCAGACGGGGTGCTCGGGGTCGCCGCCCTTCGACGCGACGGCCGCGTAGACGCCGTCCTTCTCGACCCGCATCACCGGGTTCTTGCGCAGCTTGCCCGAGCTCGCGCCCTTCGACGTGATGACCACGATCGGCCACTCGGGGTGACCCTGCAGGGTGTTCGCCTCGCGGCCGCCGCTGGCCTCGTAGGCCTCGACCTGGTTGCGGACCCACTCGCTGGGGCTGGCTTCGTACTCACCTTCGAGGAGTGTCATGCCCTCCACAACAGCACGCCCGCGGTCGAGGATTCCTCACCCGCTAGCGCGGCGTCACCACGTCGTAGGTCGTGTCGAACTTGTCGCCCGTGCTGAGCGCGGGGTCGCCCCCGTGCCAGTGGGCCGCGCTGTACTTGCGCGCCGACACGTAGGCCCGCACCAGCCGCTGGGACGTGATGAAGTGCATGCACCGGCGCGGCACCACGTAGGTGATCGTGTCGTGGCGGTAGTCGGGGGTCGCGCTGATGCCCCGGCACTGGCGCTTGGTGTAGCCGTCGAGGTCCGGGTCGATCAGCCAGTTGACCACCGACCTGGCGCCGCTCGGAGCCAGCCGCATCTCGACGAGCTGCCCGTACTTGGGCGAGAACGAGTCGCTCGGGTCCTCATAGGTCGCGAGCTCGACGAAGAACCGCAGGCGACGTACCTTCTCGAGGTCGAAGAACCGCACCACCGCGCGCACCGAGGCCCGCCTGTAGGTGACGGTGACCCTGTCGATGTCGATGTGCGAGTGGATCTCCGGATCGAGCTGGTTGTCGTCGACCAGGGTGCGCGTGCCGGCGTCGGCCGGCGCGGCCACCACGAGCAGCGGGACCAGCGACCGCACGACCAGCACGAGGAGTCGGCGCATGCGCTCACGCTAGGACGCCGCCACCTGCTCCGACAGGCCCGATCGGGTCATGCGCCGGGCACTGCGCAGCAGCCGATAGCGTCGCCGCCATGAGTGCCATCGAGGGTGTGTCCGCGACGTTCGACGCCGACGCCTGGGACGTCGTCCCCGGCTTCGACGACCTGACCGACCTGACCTACCACCGCGCCAGGGCCCACGGCACGGTGCGCATCGCCTTCGACCGGCCCGACGTGCTCAACGCCTTCCGCCCGCACACCGTCGACGAGCTGCTGCGGGTCCTCGAGCACGCGCGGACGTCGTCCGACGTGGGCTGCGTGATCCTCACCGGCAACGGCCCGAGCGCGAAGAACGGCAAGTGGGCGTTCTGCACCGGCGGTGACCAGCGGATCCGCGGCCGCACCGGCTACCAGTACGCCGACGGCGAGACCGCCGAGACCGTCGACAAGGCCAAGCTGGGCCGGCTGCACATCCTGGAGTGCCAGCGGCTGATCCGCTTCATGCCGAAGATCGTGCTCTGCGTGGTGCCGGGCTGGACCGCCGGCGGCGGCCACAGCCTCCACGTCGTCTGCGACCTCACCCTCGCCTCGGCCGAGGAGGCGCGGTTCAAGCAGACCGACGCCGACGTCGGCTCCTTCGACGGCGGCTTCGGCTCCGCCTACCTCGCCCGCCAGGTGGGCCAGAAGTTCGCCCGCGAGATCTTCTTCCTCGGCCAGGAGTACTCCGCCGAGGACGGCGTCCGGATGGGGGCGGTCAACCGCGCCGTCCCGCACGCCGAGCTCGAGGCCACCGCGCTCGAGTGGGGACGGCTGATCAACGGCAAGTCACCGACCGCGCAGCGGATGCTGAAGTACTCGTTCAACCTCATCGACGACGGCCTGGTCGGCCAGCAGCTCTTCGCCGGCGAGACCACGCGGCTGGCGTACATGACCGACGAGGCCGCCGAGGGGCGCGACCAGTTCCTCGAGAAGCGTGAGCCCGACTGGTCGCCGTTCCCCTGGTACTACTGACGCGTCGCGCCTTGGCCCCTGACCTCACCGGGTCTCGAGGCTGCTCGGTCGTTCCTCCCTCGCAGCACCTCGACCACCGGAAACGAACCTCGACCGCCGGTCGCGCCCCCTACGCGCGGCCGTGCACCAGGGCGATGATCTTGCCGAGGGTCTCCTCCGTCTTGGCGCTGCGCCCGAACGTGGTGAGCGCCATCGGCGGGGTGAACCGCTGCCGCACCACCGCCTGGGGGCTGGTGAACTCGCGCAGCCCGTCCGCGCCGTGGATCCGCCCGAACCCCGAGTCGCCGACCCCGCCGAAGGGCACGGTGGCCAGCTGGGCGGTGCCGAAGACCGTGTTGACCGAGACCATCCCGGAGCGCAGCCGGCGGCCGATCTCCCGGCCACGCCTCCCGTAGACGGTGCCCGCCAGACCGTAGGCGGTGGCGTTGGCGCGGCGTACCGCCTCCTCCATGTCGCGCGACCTTGCCGATGGTCAGGGTGGGCCCGAACGTCTCCTCGGTGTTGGCCAGGGCGTCGTCGGGTACGTCGACCAGCAGGTGCGGCTGGACGCACCTGACCGTGCCGCTCGCCACCGCCGACCGGCGAGAGCGGCCGCCGCGGGCCAGGGCGTCGGCGATGTGCGACTCGATCACCTCGACCTGCGAGGGCATCGTGATCGGCCCGATCTTGGCCTCGGCGTCGGCGCCGGCGCGCAGGTCGCGGACCTTCTCGGTCAGCCGGGCGAGGAACTCGTCGTAGACCCGCTCGTGGACCAGCACCCGCTCGGTGCCGATGCAGGCCTGGCCGGCGTTGAACATCCCGCCCCACAGGGCGGCGTCGACGGCTGCGTCCAGGTCGGCGTCCTCGTCGACGATGAAGACGTCCTTGCCGCCGCACTCGGCGACCATCGGGGTCAGCGACTCCGCGCAGGTGGCCATCACCTTCTTCGCGGTCGCGGTCGAGCCGGTGAACGCCAGCTTGTCGACCCCGACCGGGCCAGGGCGGCGCCGGTCGACCCGTCGCCGGTGACCAGCTGGAAGACCGGGTGCTCGGGCACCACCTGGGCGAAGGCGTCGACCAGCCACGCACCGACCCCGGGGGTGAACTCCGAGGGCTTGAAGACCACGGCGTTCCCGGCCGCGAGCGCGAAGACGATCGAGCCGAGCGGGGTGAAGACCGGGAAGTTCCAGGGCCCGATCACCCCGACCACGCCGAGCGGCTTGTACTCCACCTCACCGGCCAGGTGGGCCGTTCAGCGGCCCGGAGCGGACCCGCCGCCGGCCGAGCACCTTGCTCGCGTGCTTGCCGGCGTAGGCGAGGTGGTCGAGGACCAGGGCGACCTCGAGGACGGAGTCCGAGGCGGGCTTGCCGGTCTCCTCGCTGATCAGCCCGCCGATCTGCTGGATGCGTCGGGCCAGGACGCCGCGGAAGGCGTCCAGACGGCGCCGGCGCTCGGCGTACCCCAGGTCCGCCCACCAGGCAGCCGCCTCCCGGGCTCGCGCGACGGCGTGCGCGACGTCCTCCTCGGTGTGCACCGGGTAGGTGCCGACCAGGTCGCCGGTGGCGGGCGGCGGACCTCGAAGGTGCGCCGGTCGGTGCGGGCGGCGTCGATCGGGGCGTCGGTGCGTGTGGTGGTCATCGGGTGACCTCCTCCCGGGTCGTCGCCGACCCGTCGGTGCGGGCCTGCCGGCCCCGGATGATGTCGGCGGCCTTCTCGCCGATCATGATGCTGGCGGCGTTGGTGTTGCCGCGGACCACCCGCGGCATCACCGAGGCGTCCACGACCCGCAGGCCGTCCGACGCCGCGGACCCGGAGCTCGGGGTCGACCACGGACCCCTCGCCGGAGCCCATCGCGCAGGTGCCGACCGGGTGGTAGAGCGTCTGGGACCACTCGGCGATGTGCTTCTCCAGGGCGAGGTCGTCGAGCGTGTCGGACTCGTGCAGGTACGGCGTGCCGACGAACCGGGCCACCGGGCCGGTCCGGACGGTCTCGATCGCGGTCCGGCAGCCGGCCTTCATCGCCTCGAGGTCGACCCGTTCGGCGAAGTACGCCGGGTCGATCACCGCCTTCCAGCGGGGGTCGGCGCCCCGGAGCCGGAGGCTGCCGCGGCTGGCCACCTCGACCAGGGTGGGACCGACGGTGAGCAGCCGCTCCAGCGGCTCCTTGAACCCGTTGTCGTAGAAGCCGGACCCGGCCACGTGGAACTGCATGTCCGGCCCCTCCAGCCCCGGTCGGGTGTCGACGAACCCGCCGCCCTCGCCGACGTTGGAGGAGAGCGGACCGCGGCCGGTGGCCTGCCACTGGACGAGGCGGCGGACGTTGTTGTGGTCGACGGCCAGGTCGTGGGTGTCGTGGGTGCGCCACAGCAACGGGGTGACCGGGTGGTCGTGCAGGTTGGCCCCGACGCCGGCCAGGTCGACCACCACGTCGACGCCGACCTCGCGCAGGTGGTCGGCCGGGCCGATCCCGGAGAGCATCAGCAGCTGCGGGGAGTTGATCGCGCCCCCGCTGAGCAGCACCTCGGCGTCGGCCCAGCCGTGCTCGACCCCACCGAGCAGGTAGGCGACCCCGGTGGCCCGGGGCTCCCCGCTGCCGTCACTGCCGCCGCAGCGAGCACACCCGCGTGACGTGGGCGCCGCTGCGGATCGTCAGGTTGGGCCGGTCCATCGCCGGCTCCAGGTAGGCCTGGACCGTCGACCAGCGGCGACCGTTCTTGCAGGTCACCTGGTAACGGCCGGCACCGTGCTGGCGTGGCGCCGTTGAAGTCGTCGGTGCGCGGGATGCCCGTCTCGACCGCCGAGTCGACCCAGGCGTCGACGAGCTCGTGGTGTCCAGCGGCGGTCCTCGACGTGCAGCGGGCCGTCGGTGCCGTGGAACTCGCCGGCGCGCCGGGTGTTGCCCTCACGGCGCGCGGAAGTACGGCAGCACGTCGGCGTACGACCAGCCGACCGCCCCGAAGTCCCGCTGCCAGCCGTCGAAGTCGGCCCGGTTGCCGCGGATGTAGATCATCGCGTTCATCGAGGAACAGCCGCCGAGCGCCTTCATCCGCGGCCAGTAGGCGCCACTGGTCGGCCAGGCCCTTCTGCGGCTCGGTGGTGTAGTTCCAGTCCCACTTGGTCTTGAACAGGTTCGGGAACGCCGCCGGCATCGAGATCTCCAGCGCCTCGGCGGCGGGCCCGCCTCCAGCAGCAGCACCGTCGTGCCCGGGTCCTCGGTCAGCCGGCCGGCGAGCCGCTGCCGGCGCTGCCGGCCCCCACCACCACGTAGTCGTAGGACTCTCGCTCTGCCACGGCAACCTCCGCTGGAACTGGTCTAAGGTCTGTGACCGCAGACACAGGTCGTCGCGGTGTTGAGATCCCAGCACAGCGAGCTCGGGTCGATCTTGACGCCAAACCCCAGGATCCGCCCCGCCGACTGGACTTCTGCACAGTCCGCGGAAGCCGCCCGGAAGGACTGACCGAGATGGACAGCACCAGCGAGGAGCTGCTGACCGCCTGGCTGCGCACGTACTCCGCGGACGCCGTCCGGGACGAGAACGTCGATGCCTTCGTCATGCGCATCGACGGGGAGATCCTGCGTGAGATCCCCGAGCTCGCCGGCGACCCCCTCCTCGTGGCCGACCTGCACGCGAGCACCCGCGCGCAGTTCCAGGTCTTCCTCAGCCTCCTCCTGCGGACGCGTCAGGAGCTGCTCCTGCCCCCGCAGGCTGTCGACCTCGCCCTGTCGATCGCCCGCCGGCAGCTCGAGCTGGGCATCCTGCTCAAGGTCTACCGGATCGCCGCGGGGGCGGTGTGGGAGTACTTCACCCAGGTCGCGGCCAGCGTCCCCGCGGTGGGCCGGACCGTGCCGACGTGCTCGTCTACCTCTGGGACCACGGCGGCGCGTGGATCAACGAGGCGATCGAGCAGCTCGATCGCCGTCTTCTACGCCGAGCGCGAGGCGACGCATGCACGGCAACCTCGCCCGCCGTACCGAGGCCGTCCACGCCCTGCTGCGGGGCGACCCTGTCCCGGTCGACGACGCGACCACGCTCCTCGACCACCCGCTCCGCACCCGGCAGACCGCTCTGGTCGTCTGGTCGCCGACGGAGTCCTCGCGCGACGTCCTGGTGGGCCTCACCAAGGTGGCGTCGCTCGCCGCCTCGACGGTCGACGCCACCCTGCTGACCGTGCCGGCGGGCAGGGCCGAGATCTGGTGCTGGCTCTCGACGGGCCAGGCCCCCGACATCGGCACCCTCACGGGCGCCCTGAGCGAGTCGAAGCGGTTCCCCGACGCGCGGGTCGCGGTGGGGACGACGGGCAGCGGGCTCGCGGGGTTCCGCGACAGCCACCGCGAGGCGCGGGCGGCCCAACGGCTGGCGGCATCCACGGCGGGATCGGGGCGATGCACCTACTACGGCGACGTCGAGCTCGCGTGCCTGGTCGCCGGCGACGAGGCGGGCACCCGCGCCCTCGTTGCCCGCGAGCTGGGCGACCTCGCCGACCCCGACCCGTCCCTCGACCGCGTCCGCGAGACCCTCGCGGCCTACCTCGACCTCGGAGCGAGCGTCGAGCAGGCCGCGGCGCGGCTCTTCGTGCACAAGAACACGATCCGCTACCGGTTGGCGCAGGCCGAGCAGCTCCTCGGCCACCCGTTGACCGAACGGCGCACCGAGGTCGGCCTCGCCCTGCGGTGCCTGCCCCGGTACCTCTGCCACCCCTCCTCCTGACGGAGCCGGACCGACGGCGTCCGGACGCGCACGCGGGGCCGTTGGACATCGGTCACAACCGGACCCCGCAGCGTCGTCCTCCCGTCACTGGGCGGCGGGGTGAGGTTGCCGCCCATGGTCGGGTCACCGGGGCGCAGCCGCCTCGCCGACCCGAAGGAATGCCGTGTCCGATCTCCTGCGCGTGATGGTCCCGATGGTGGGTGCGATGACCGCCCCCGCGTGGCTCCCGCTGTTCGTCGTCGACGTTGCTCTCGGTCACCGACCGGGTGCGTCCCCAACGCCCGAGCGCGACCGGCGCGGCGGTCGCCGGCGCCAGGGCCAGGTCGGACGAGGCGCGGCTCCACCGGCTGCCCGTCCCGGCGCCGCTGCCGCAGGTGCCGCCGCCTCCGCCCTCACCCCCCACGAGGGCGGCGGCACGGCCGGCCGCGGCGCCGGCGCGCGGTCGCGCGACCTGGTCGCCTGCCTGACAGAACGACGCCGGTCCGGGGGACCCCACAGCACGTGCGAGGCGACGGCTCTCGGCGTGCGGCACCCAAGAACGCCCTCCCAGGTGAGGTACGCGCCGCGGCGTCGCGCACACCATGAGGGATGAGCTCTCGGACCCAGGAAGCACCACCTCGCGCCGCGACGGGCACAGCGTGCCCCGACTGCACGGACGGGTTGGGCCGCGCCGTGGCCGTCCCGAGGGGCGGCCTCCGCCACCGGTTGCGCGCCTCTCCCGGTCTCGGCCAGGTCTGGCGGATCGGTGTCTTCGTGGCGGGACTGCTCTGCATCGCCATCGGCGTGGCGCTCGCCGTGCTGCCGGGGCCGCTGACCATCCCGCCCGTGCTGCTGGGCCTGTGGGTCTGGTCCACCGAGTTCGCCTGGGCGAAGCGCTTCTTCGACAGCTTCGCGCAGAAGGCCCGTGACACCTGGGCGCACGCCCGACGCCACCCCACGTCGTCGGCCGTGGTCACCCTCGGCGGCCTGGCCCTCGCCGCCGCCGCGGTGTGGGCGACGCAGCACTACGGCCTGGTCGACCGGGTCCGCGACCTGGTGGGCCTCTGACCGGCTGCGGCGACAGCGACGGCGTCCGTGAGCCGCCCGGGGTCGTTCACGACGACTCGGTCCCGTCTGCGGGCAGGCTCCGGGGCAGCCCGAACCGCGGGAACTGGTCGGCGTGGAAGGTGAGGATCTCGGCGATCGCTCCGTCGCTCACGCGCAGGACGTCGAGGGTCAGCGGCAGGTAGGCGCCCTCGCGCTCCCGCCAGTGGTAGAACGCGACGGCGGGCTGACGGTTGGCGGAGACCGGGACCGGGCGCAGCCCCGTCATCGCCTCGAAGCCGCTCGACCGCCACTCGGCCACCACGGCGTCCCGGCCGACCTGCAGCCCCGGCGTCGGCGGCATCGAGCAGCGGACGTCGTCGCGCAGCATCGCGGCCAGCCGGCCGACGTCGGTCGCCACGCTCGCCTCGGTGAACCGGCGCACCAGCTCGCGCGTCGCGGCGTCCTCCTCGCCGCCGGTCCAGTCCTGCCGCTGGGCGGGCAGGTGCTCGCGCATGCCGGCGCGAGCCCGCTGCAGGGCGCTGTTCACGGAGTTGACCGAGTCGCCGAGGAGCTCGGCCACTTCCCGCGCCGGCCAGCCCAGCACGTCGCGCAGGAGCAGCGCGGCGCGCGGCCGCGGCGCGAGGTGCTGGACGGCGACCACGTAGGCCAGCTCGATCGTCTCGCGGGCGACGGCGGCCGCCTCCGGGTGGTCCGCGTCGCCGGCGGGGAGCTCGTCGAGCAGCTGGTCCGGGTAGGGCTGCAGCCACAGCACCTCGCCGCCGACGGCCGGGTCCGGCCGTCGCTTCGCCAGCAGGTCGAGGCAGGCGTTGGTGGCGATCCGGTACAGCCAGGCCCGGAACGTCGAGCGGCCCTCGAAGGTCTCCCGGCGCCGCCACGCCCGCAGGAACGTCTCCTGCACCGCGTCCTCGGCGTCCTCGAACGACCCGAGCATCCGGTAGCAGTGCACGTGCAGCTCGCGCCGGTGCGGCTCGGTGAGCCCCGAGAACTCCTGCTCCTCCACCGCGCCGAGGCCGCCCCCACCCGCACCGCTCACGTCGCGCTCCTCCAGCTGCGTGTCCACCCTCATCACGTCGTCCTCGCCCTCGTCGGTGTCACCTGTCGTAGGTAAGACGGCGGTGGGCGCGGCAACTCATCACCGGCGTCTGCGGCCGCGCCGTGGGCGGCCGGCGGCGCAGGCTCTCAGCCGGTGCGGGGCAGGGCGAACGGGCCGACGTAGAGCAGGTCCTGGACGACGGCGACGGCCATGCCACCGGGCGGGTCACCGGCCGGCACGAACACGTTGCCGCCGGCCCGGACGAGCTCGAGCGGCGCGGGCTCGCCGAACGCCGCCGCGTCGAGGACGAGCGTGTCGCCGGGTCCGGCGCTCAGCGACACGGGCCCGAACCGGCCGGCGAGCTCACCGACGTCCTGCCCTCCCGTGCGCACGGGAGCGGCCAGCGGCGGGACGCCGAGCAGCTCGAGCAGGTCGGGGAGCAGCGCGTCGAACAGCGCGCTGCCTCCCGGCGGCCCGAAGAGGGGACCGGCCGAGCTGGCGAGGACGACCAGGGCAGCGTCCTGCTCGGGGAAGCAGCGCAGGTAGGCGCGGTGGCCACCGGTGTAGCCGGCCCACCCGAAGGCGCGATGGTCGCCGCGGTCCCACAACGCCCAGCCGAGGCCCCACCCGTCGGCCACGGTCGCGCCGGGGACGTCGGCGTGGCGCTGCCGGAGCGACCGCACCTGCTCGGGCGCGAACCGGCCGGCGCCGTCGTCGAGGTGCAACCGGGCGTAGTCGAGCAGCTGGTCGGCGGTGGCCCACCAGCGGGAGCCCGCGGCCGAGGCCGCCACCGCGTAGTCGCCGGGCACCTCGTGCGGTGGTGTGGTGGGACCGACGCCGTGACCGCGGGCGGCGCCCTCCGGCTCGCCGAACGTGGCCCGGCCGTCCAGCACCCACGGCGAGGCGAGCTCCTCGAAGCCGGCTCCGACCGTGCGCTGCAGCAGCAGGTCGAGGACGGACCAGCCGGCGTTGCAGTAGCTGAAGCGCCCGGGCTCGTGGACCCGCGGCAGCTCGCCGACGCGCGCGACGAACCCTGCGAGGTCCTCGTCGAGCTCGGGCAGGAGGTTGGGCCGGCCCGTCGTCTGCGCCATGAGCGCCCGTGGGGTGTCGTCCCACAGCCCCGGCGACTGCTCGGAGCACGGCACGTCGAGGTCGACCTCGCCGCGGGTCGCCGCCTCGGTGACGACGAGCGCGGCCAGGGACTTGGCGAGCGAGCCCGCGTGGAAGGCCGTGCCCGCGTCGACGGGGCCTCCGCCGGAGAGGTCGCGGCGGCCGGCGCAGACCACGCTCCGTCGCGTTCCCGCCAGGAGGCCGACCTGTGCTCCCGGCACCGCGAAGGTCTCGCACAGCTCGTGCAGCAGGGTGCCCAGGCGGTCGTCGTCCATGGCGAGGACGGTAGTACCGGAGCCGGCGGTTGGGGACTGCGCTTGACTTGTCCCATGGACCGGCGCGTACGACTGAGCCTCTACGGCGTCGTGGGCGTCGTGATGGTGGTGCTCGCCGGCTTCGCCGTCGTGACGCTCTTCTTCACCACCGACGACGAGCCGCAGGACGCCGCCACGGTCGAGGACGTCGCCGACCGTGTGGAGGAGGCGGCCGAGGCGCTCGACATCACCGGCACCTTCGACCTGCTCTGCAGCCCGCCGATGGACCTGTACCGGATGGGGCTCGAGTCGCGGCTGGCCGACCTCCAGGACCGCAGCGGCAAGCCCGACCCCGACATCGACGTCCGGGTCAGCGACGTCGACGGCGGGGCGGACGGCTCGTTCGTCGTCAGCGTGGCGAGCGACGAGGACTCCCTCGGCGACCTCGACGAGGAGCTCCGGGTCTTCGTGCAGACCAAGGAGGGCCGGGCCTGCGTCGTCGGCATCGGCGACCCCGGCGACACCACACCAACGCTGCGTCCCTCCCGCGGCGGGTACGACGGCGCCACCTCGCCGAAGCCCACGCCCACCGCCTCCCCGGGCGCGAGCAGGTGAGCCAGTGGTCGCGGATCGCCCGCGAGGGGTCCGGCGACGACTACGCCGAGGCCTACGCCGAGCGGTTCCGCGCCCTGGCGGCCTCGGGCGCCGACGTGCACGGGGAGGCGTCGTTCGTGGCGGCGCTCGTCGCACCCCCGGCGCGCGTGCTGGACGCCGGGTGCGGGACCGGGCGGGTCGCCGTCCGGCTGGCCGAGCTCGGGTACGACGTCGTCGGCTGCGACGTCGACGCACCGATGGTCGAGGTCGCGCGGCGCGGTGCGCCCCACCTCGACTGGCGCGTCGCCGACCTGGCGACGCTCGACCTCGGCGAGAGGTTCGACCTGGTGGTGCTGGCCGGCAACGTGGTGCCGCTGCTCGACCCCGGGACCCTGCCGGAGGCGATGGTGAGGCTCGCCGCCCACCTGGTCGAGGGCGGCCTGCTCGTCTGCGGCTTCGGGACCGACAGGGCCCACCTGCCGCGGGGGTGCCCGGTGACCAGTCCCGACGACTTCGCCGCGGCAGCCGCGGCGGCGGGGCTGGTGGAGGTCGCGCGGCACGGCACCTGGCAGGGGGCGGTGCACGACCCGGCGGGCGGGTACCTGGTGGACGTGCTGGTCCTGGAAGGCTCCGTCGCGTGAAGCGCCAGCGGGTCGTCGTCCTCACCGGCGCCGGGATCTCCGCCGAGAGCGGCGTGCCGACCTTCCGTGACGCCGACGGGCTCTGGGAGGGGCATCGCGTCGAGGACGTCGCCACCCCCGAGGCCTACGACCGCCAGCCGGGCGTCGTCCAGCGGTTCTACGACGAGCGTCGGGCCGCGCTGGCCCACGTCGAGCCGAACCCGGCCCACGTCGCGCTCGCCCGCCTCGAGGAGGCGCTCGGCGACGACCTGTACCTCGTCACCCAGAACATCGACGACCTGCACGAGCGCGGCGGCTCGCAGCGGGTGCACCACATGCACGGTGAGCTGCTCTCGGCCCTGTGCCGCGCCTGCCACCGCCGGGTCCGGTGGAGCGGTGACCTGGCCGACCTGCCGCCCTGCCCCGGTTGCGGCTTCACCGAGCTGCGTCCGGACGTCGTGTGGTTCGGCGAGGTGCCCCACGGCATGGACGACATCCTCGAGCGACTCCGGACCGCCGACCTGTTCGTCTCGATCGGGACCTCGGGCGCGGTCTACCCCGCGGCCGGGTTCGTGCAGCTCGCCGGACGCCACGGCGCCCACACCCTCGAGCTCAACCTCGTGCCGAGCGAGGGCACCGCGTTCTTCGCCGAGGCGCGCCACGGCCGCGCCGGCGAGCTGGTGCCCGGCTGGGTCGAGGAGCTGCTCGCCTGACGTCGGAGGTCGCTCGCGGAATAGCCGGGGCGACGTGGCGGCTTGGGAACGGTATGACCACCACGACTCCTGACGCAGCCCAGTCCGGCACCTTCGTCCTCGGCGGTGACCTCACCGTGAACCGTCTGGGCTACGGCGCCATGCAGATCACCGGCAGCGGGGTGTGGGGCCCACCGCGGGACCACGACGAGGCGGTGGCGGTGCTGCGCCGCGCGGTCGAGCTCGGCGTCAACTTCATCGACACCGCCGACTCCTACGGCCCGAACGTGTCGGAGGAGCTCATCAAGGAGGCGCTGCACCCCTACGCCGACGACCTGGTGATCGCGACGAAGGCCGGGCTCACCCGTACCGGGCCCGGCGAGTGGATCCCGGTCGGCCGACCCGGCCTACCTCAAGCAGCAGGTCGAGCTCTCGCTGCGACGGCTCGGCGTCGAGCGGATCGACCTCATCCAGCTGCACCGCATCGACGCCGAGGTGCCCCTCGCCGACCAGGTGGGTGCCTTCAAGGACCTGCAGGACCAGGGCAAGGTGCGCCACATCGGCCTCTCCGAGGTGAGCGTCGAGGAGCTCGAGGAGGCGCGGCAGACGGCCGAGATCGTCTCGGTCCAGAACCTCTACAACCTCGCCCACCGCGACGCCGAGGCGCTCCTCGACCACGCGACCGCCGAGGGCATCGCCTTCATCCCGTGGTTCCCGCTGGCCACCGGCGGTCTGGTCGAGGACGGCGGACCGCTCGTGACGCTGGCCGAGAAGCACGACGCGACGCCGTCGCAGCTGGCCCTCGCCTGGCTGCTCCACCGCTCGCCGGTGATGCTGCCGATCCCCGGCACCTCGTCGGTCGCCCACCTCGAGGACAACGTCGGTGGCGCCTCCATCACCCTCACCGCCGAGGAGCAGCAGGCCCTCGCCGACGCCGTCTGAGCGCTGACCCGCCTCACATGTGGGGCGGGTCAGGGCAGTTCTCGGTGACCCGCCTGACATATGGGGCGGGTCAGGGCAGTTCTCGGTGACCCGCCTGACATATGGGGCGGGTCAGCGGGTCAGACGCTCGCGCACGATGGCGTCGAGCCGCGGCAGCTCCTCGGGCGTGAGCCCGAGGGTGGGGCCGAACCGGCGGATCACGTCGGCGAACATCTCGCCGCTCTCGATGACGCGCGGGTCCATGTGCCCCATCACCTCGAGGGTCACCACGCCGTAGAGCTGGGTCCAGCCCTGCATGTAGACCCACACCAGGCCGCGGTGCTCGGCGGGGATCTTGTCGACGTCGGCGGGGATCAGCGGCTCGAGCACGGAGGCTCGCACCGACTCGGGCAGGTCCTCGACCGCGGGCACCGGGAACCGGCGCTGCTCCCAGATCTCGAAGATGATGTCGGTCATCAGGCAGCACGAGGTGGCGACCGTGAGCAGCTCGCGACCGTGGCCGGGCTCGGCGACGGGGTTGGCGAAGACGAGCGCGAACTCGTGGGGGTTGGCGTGCGCCCACATCCGGAACTCGGTGGCGGCGGCGACCAGGCGGCCCGGGGCGTCGTCGGGGTCCTGGGCGTCGGCGGCCGCGGCGAACTGCTCCGACGACGTCCGGTCGATCTCGAAGGCGACGAGGTCGACGAGGTCCTGGTAGCTCGCCACGTAGCGGTACAGCGCCGGTGCGGTCATGCCCATGCGCGCGGCCACCGCGCGGAGCGACAGCTCGGCGCCCTCGCCGAGCAGGGCCCGGGAGGTCGACACGATCTCGGCGTGGGTCGCCTCGCGCTGGCGCGCGCGGCGGGTGGTGGCGAGCTCGTCGACCTGCGACACAGGTGCTCCAGTTCACGAGGCGGATGGGTTGACGTGGCGAGTTTACACCGTTTACGGTGAACAGCGTTAACTTCCCTGACGGGGCTTCACGAAGCGCCGTCCGTCGACGGAGATCCACCATGATCGATCGCTGGGGCAGCGTCCTCGCCCGCCGGGCCCGCACCGTCCTGGTGCTCGGCCTCCTGCTCACGTTCGCCGCCGCGGGGTACGGCGCCGGGGTCTTCGATGCGCTCAGCCAGGGCGGCTTCGACGACGAGGGCTCCGAGGCCGCTCGCGAGCTGACCCTCGAGCAGGAGACCTTCGGCAACAAGACCGTCGACGTCGTCGCGATCTACACCAGCGACGAGCTCACCGCCGACGCGCCGGAGTTCCGCGCGGCGGTCCAGGAGGTCGTCGACGGCATCCCGCGCGAGGCCGTCGCGACGGACGGCGTCGTGCCCTACTTCGCGGTCGACGGCCCCCGGGCCGAGTCGCTGGTGAGCACGGACGGGCACAGCGCGCAGGTGCTGATCTCCCTCGGCGGGTCGAGCCAGGACGACTACCTCGAGAACTACGACCTCGTCGAGCCCGCGCTCGAGGCGCCCGAGGGCTCCGGCCTCGAGACGAGCATCGCGGGCTCGTTCGCCGTCTACAACGACGTCAACGAGATCACCTCCGAGGACCTCGAGCGCGCCGAGCTGATGTCGATGCCCGTCGTCGTGCTGCTGGCGTTCCTGATCTTCGGCTCGCTGGTGGCGGCCTCCATGCCGGCCCTCGTCGGCCTGGTCGCGCTGCTCGGGGCGCTCGCCGTCGTCCGGGTGATGACCCTGTTCACCGAGGTGTCGGTGTTCGCCGTCAACGTCGTCTCGTTGATCGGCATCGGCCTGGCCATCGACTACGCGCTCTTCATCATCAGCCGGTTCCGCGAGGAGCTGGCCCTGCTGCCGGTCGACGACCCCGCCGCCTCGCGCACCGCCGTCCGCCGCACCATGGCCACCGCCGGGCGGACCGTCATGTTCTCCGGCCTCACGGTCGCCGCGGCGATGGCGAGCCTCCTCATCTTCCCGCAGGCGTTCCTGCGCAGCATGGGCTACGGCGGTGTGGCGGCCGTGGTCGTCGCGATGCTCGCCGCGCTCACCATCCTCCCCGCCGTGCTCGTGCTGCTCGGCCGCAAGGTCGACGCCGGCCGCCTGCCCTGGCGTCGCGGCAAGGCGGTCGCGGTCGAGGACGCGCACGGCCGGCTGGGCCGGCCTGGCCCACGCCGTCATGCGGCGCCCCGTCCTGGTCGCCGGCGCCGTGGTCGTCGTCCTGCTCGCCGTCGCCTCCCCCTTCCTGGGCGTGAAGTGGGGCAGCGTCGACTACCGCGTGCTGCCACCCGACGCGCCCGCGCACCAGGCCTTCGAGCGGCTCAACCGCGACTTCGGCCCCGAGCAGTCGACCGCGAGCCTGCTGCTGCGCGGCACCGACGCCGCCGACGTCGACGCCTACAAGGCGGCGGTCCTCGACGTCGAGGGTGTGGTCGACGTCCAGGACGTCGCCGCCGAGAGTGGGGTCGTCCTGCTGCGCGCCGCGTGGGACGGCAACAGCCAGACCGAGCGGTCGCAGGCGATCGTCGAGGACCTCCGCGAGGTCGACCCGGCCAGCGGCGAGGTGCTGGTGGGCGGGCTGACCGCCGACACCGTCGACCTGATCGACTCCGTGGGCGCCCACCTGCCGTGGATGGGGCTGATCGTCGTCGCCGTCATGCTGGTGCTGCTGTTCCTGGCGTTCGGGTCGGTCGTGCTGCCGGTCAAGGCGGTGGTGATGAACCTGTTCTCGATCACCGCCTCGTTCGGCATCGTCACGTGGATCTTCAGTGACGGGCACCTCTCCGGGCTGCTCGGGTTCGAGCCCCAGGGGTTCCTCGACGCCACCAACCCGATCCTGATGCTCGCCATCCTGTTCGGGCTGTCGATGGACTACGAGGTCTTCCTGCTCTCCCGCGTCCGCGAGCAGTACGACAGGACGCGCGACAACGACCTCGCGGTCGCCACGGGTGTGCAGAAGACCGGCCGGATCATCACCAGCGCCGCGCTCCTGCTCGCCGTGGTCATCGGGGCCTTCGGCACCAGCGGCATCCTGTTCATGAAGATGCTCGGCATCGGCATGCTCGTGGCCCTGCTCATCGACGCCACCGTCGTCCGCGCGCTCCTGGTGCCCGCCACCATGAAGCTGCTCGGCGACTGGAACTGGTGGGCGCCCGCGCCCCTGGCCCGCTGGTGGCTGAGGCACGGGTTCCGCGAGGGCCCGGACGCCGGCGAGCACCTCGTGCTCGCGGGCCACACCGACGCCGGCCCGGTCGCTGCCACGACCGGCGAGCCGGAGTCGACCCCCGCGTCTGCCGGGGTCTGACGGGCGCGACCGCCGGGCACCCTCCCACCCTGCCCGGCGGTCGTGTGCCCGACGTGCGTCGGTCCATCACGGTATGTCGACCGGCCCGCACTTCCCTCGGTGAGCTCACCCGGGGAACCGCGGCTCCGGCTGCCTACCGTGATGACCCGACGCCCGGGGGCTCGCGCCCAGACCCGGAGCGCGACGGGAGAGTTGCCCCGAACGCATGACGGATCGCCGCCGAGGCCGCAGACTTCCTCCGTGATCAAGGTCGAGCTGCTCTTCGGTGTCGTCGCGTTCTGCCTCTTCGTCTACTGCCTCGTCGACGTCATCCAGACGTCCGAGCGCGACATGCGGAACCTGCCCAAGGTGGCCTGGCTGCTGCTCGTGCTGCTGTTCCCGTTCGTCGGCTCCGTCGCGTGGCTGGTGGCGGGCCGCCCCGAGGGTGCGCCGCGCCGCGGCGCCTACGAGCGGGCGGTGCCCGAGTACCCCGAGTACGACCGTCCCGGGCGGGCCGCCGCGACCTCACCCGA
This sequence comes from uncultured Actinomycetota bacterium, assembly GCA_963830575.1. GTDB lineage: Bacteria > Actinomycetota > Actinomycetes > Propionibacteriales > Nocardioidaceae > Nocardioides. The sequence continues at coordinate 64,681 of CAWHNR010000025.1, read as the reverse complement.
CGACGACGAGGCCTTCCTGCGCGGGGTGCGTGAGCGCGCCGAGGAGCAGCGGCGCAAGCACGAGCAGGCCCGCCGCGAGCGGCAGCGCGAGCAGGAGCGTCGTCCGGGCGCCGAGCCCGAGCCCGACCCGACCGACGGCTGACGTCGTCCGCGTCGCGGAGGCGCCCCACGCCCTACGGGCAGGGGTTCTCGCTGCGCTGCTCGTACGTGCCGGCGCAGGCGCGGCCCTTGCGGAGCTTCATCTTGAAGAACGCCAGCGTCTCCGGTGAGGGCCGCTGCGCCCGGAAGGCCGGGGCCAGCAGGTTCTTCTTGAACTGCAGGTCGCGGTAGAACTCCCCGCGGATCCGCGTGCCGTCGCGGTCGTAGTACTCGAGGTAGGTGCGCTTGCCCTTGGTGTAGCGGGCCCAGGTGGGCACCCGCCCGGGCGCGTACCCGCCCTCCTTGAAGGCCACCGCGGTCTTCTCGTTCTGCAGCTCGAAGAAGGTGCCGGTGCGGCGGAACTTGGTGAGCAGCGAGTGCCCGTCGATGGTGTGCTCGGGCGCGACGTCGAGCAGGTCGTAGATGGTGGGGCTGATGTCGATCAGGCCGACCGGACGCCGGTCGACGACGCCCTCGCCGAAGGCCTCCGGCAGCCAGGCGAGCATCGGGACGTCCATGGCGGCCTGGTAGGGGTCACCCTTCGTCTCCCAGCCGTTCTCACCGAGGTGGTAGCCGTTGTCGCTGGTGAAGATGATGGCCGTGTCGTCGAGCATGCCCTCCTCGCGGAGCAGGTCGAACGTCTTGCCCATCTCGTCGTCGACGTCGTACATCGAGCGGGTGCGGGCCTTGTAGAGCTCCTCGAAGTACGAGCGCGGCTTGAGCTCGCCCTGGTAGATCGAGAGCTTGTCGCTGGTGTCGTTCTCGGGGTTCCAGCGGAACGGCGGCACGGCGCGCTTGCGGTTCTTGGGCGTCGGGATCGGCAGTCGCTGCCGCACCGTCCGGGCGGAGTTGTCGGTGTGCGGCGCCTTGAAGGCGGCGTAGGCGAAGAAGCTGCGCCCGCTGTCGGCCTGCTTGCGGATGAAGGTCCGCAGGAACATGCCGGTGCGCACGGTCGCGTTGATGTCGTCGTCGGGGCGGACGTGGTCGCCGAGCTCGTCGTCCCAGAGCTGGTAGCCGTAGTACTTCGAGGTGCTCCAGAAGTCGGACGTCGCGAACCCGCTCGACTTCTTGCCGGACTCGAAGGCCCACGGGCTCACGCCGTTGAAGAACTTGCCGGTGCCGTAGGTGTCGTACCCGGCGTGGGTGAGGTCGTCCTGGATGGTGTCCTCGACGTGCAGCTTCTTGGCGTCGATCTGCCGTGTCACGCCGTTGTTGTGACCCATCTGCGAGGTCTGCAGCACCGCGCGCGAGGGGCAGCACGCGGGGCTGGTGACGGTCGCGTTCTCGTAGCACCGGCCGCGGTCGCGGAGCAGCTTGCTGACCTTGGGCAGGAACTTCGGCATCTGGGCGCACGAGACGTCGGTGGCGTCGTCGACGAGGACGATGATGACGTTCGTCGGCACGACCGGCTCCGGCAGCACGATGCCCTTGCCGGGCTCGGTCTGCTCGGGGATCACGCCACCGTCGCTCGACGGGGAGCACCCGGTCAGCGAGAGGAGCGTCGCCACGACGACGCCGACGAGCAGCTTGTGCACCGGGGAGCCACATCCGTTTCCGTGTCGACAGGAGGCCCCAGGATACGGGCGGAACCTCCCGAACCGCGCATCAGGACGAGGCTCAGGACAGCAGGGCCCCCGCGTGCGGCGGCACCACCAGGCGGCCCGCGGCGCCGAGCTCGACCCCCGACTTCCGTCTCGAACAGGAGCCGGGTCGCGGCGGTCTCGAGCACCGCCGGCGCGTCACCGAAGTTGACGACGACGAGGACGCCACCGCGGTGCATCTGCAGCACCCGCGCCTCCTCGTCGACCTCGCACCGGGTGCGCGTGAACGCGGGGTCGGTCAGCTCGGGCAGGGTGCGGCGCAGCGCCGCGAGCCGCCGGTAGACCGAGAGCATCCGAGCCCCGCGCTCGCCGTCGAGCTCGTGCCAGTCGAGCTTCGAGCGCGCGAACGTCTCCGGGTCCTGCGGGTCGGGGACGACGGCGGGGTCCCAGCCCATGCGCTCGAACTCGGCGATGCGGCCCTCGGCCGTCGCCGTGCCCAGCTCGGGCTCCGGGTGGGAGGTGAAGAACTGGAACGGGGTGGACGCCGCCCACTCCTCGCCCTGGAACAGCATCGGCGTGAAGGGGCCGGCGAGCGTCAGCAGCGCGGCGCAGGCCAGCTGGTCGTCGTCGAGCGCGTCGGTGATCCGGTCCCCGACCGCCCGGTTGCCGATCTGGTCGTGGTTCTGGCTGCAGACCACCAGGCGCCAGGCCGGCATCGCCGCGGTGTCGATCGGGACGCCGTGGTCGCGGTCGCGGAACGAGCTGAAGGTGCCGTCGTGGAAGAACCCGCGCTCGAGCACCTTCGCCAAGGCGGTCAGCGGCTCGAAGTCGGCGTAGTAGCCCGACGTCTCGCGGGTCAGGGCCACGTGGACCGCGTGGTGGAAGTCGTCGCTCCACTGCGCGTCGAGCCCGTACCCGCCGGCCTCGCGGGGCGTCACCAGCTTCGGGTCGTTCAGGTCGGACTCGGCGATCAGCGTGAGGGGCCGACCCTGGTGCGCGGACAGCGCGGCGACCTCGATCGCCATCTCCTCGAGCAGGTGCGTCTCGGAGTCGTCGAGGAGCGCGTGCACGGCGTCGAGACGCAGCGCGTCGACGTGCATGTCGGTGAACCAGAGGCGCACGTTGTCGAGGATGTAGCGGCGCACCTCCGCGGACCCCTCGTCGTCGAGGTTCACCAGGTCGCCCCAGGTGTTGCGCCCCTGCTTGAGGTACGGCCCGAACTCCGGCAGGTAGTTGCCCGAGGGGCCGAGGTGGTTGTAGACGACGTCCTGGACGACGCCGAGGCCGGCCGCGTGGCAGCCGTCGACGAAGCGCTGGTAGGCCTCGGGTCCGCCGTAGGTCTCGTCGACGGCGAACCAGGCGACGCCGTCGTAGCCCCAGTTGTGGGTGCCGTTGAAGGAGTTCACCGGCATCAGCTCGACGAGGTCGACGCCGATCGAGCGCAGGTGGTCGAGCCGGCCCAGGGCGGCGTCGAGGGTGCCCTCGGGCGTGAACGTGCCCAGGTGGAGCTCGTAGATCACCGCCCCCGCCAGCTGGCGCCCGGTCCACGACTGGTCGCGCCACTCGTGGGCGCCCGGGTCCCAGGTGCGCGAGAGCCCGTGGACGCCGTCCGGCTGGCGTCGCGACCGCGGGTCGGGCCGCGGCGTCTCGAGCTCGTCGAGCAGGTAGCCGTAGTCGACCTCGCCCTTCGACGGGTCGGGGACGGGCTCCGACGGCGTCCACCACCCGCCGTCGGCCCGCACCATCTCGACCACCTCGCCGGCGATCGTCAGCCGCACCCGCTGCGGGCGCGGCGCCCAGACGTCGAACGGACCGCGGTTCATGTGTCCTCCTCGTACCTGCATGAATCCCCGGTCGACCGGGGATTCATGCACTTGACGGGTGTTGCAACGGCCGACAAGCGCCGGTTTCCCCGGTCGACCGGGGATTCATGCGCTCCCCGGGACCGGCCGGCCGTCACGCCTGCTCCTTCACGAGCAGCGCGACCCCGATCCGGCCGAGCATCGGGCCGACGAGGCCGTCGGTGGTCTCGTCGTCGAGCAGGTCGCGCCAGGTGCCGGGCGGCAGGTCGAGGCGGGTGTCGCCCCAGCCCCCGCGGGCCTCGAGGCCGTGCGGCAGCCGGGTCACCACGGTGATCACCCCGCCGCGGTCGAAGGCCACGACGTGGCCGGCGGCCTCACCGGTGGCCGCCACGGGCGCGTAGGTCGTGAACAGCTCGGGGCGGTCGCGGCGGAGCCGGAGGGCGGCGGCGGTGAGCCGCAGCTTCGGCAGCGCGGAGTGGCTGCCCTCGCCGGCGAGCAGCGCCGCGCGCAGGTCGAACTCGACCGGACGCCGGTTGTCGGGGTCGACGAGGGAGAGCTCCCAGAGCTCGGAGCCCTGGTAGACGTCGGGCACGCCCGGCATCGTCAGGGCGAGCAGCTTGGCGGCCAGCCCGTTGGTGACGCCGGGGCCGACGACGACGCCGTGCAGCTGCTCCACGACCTCCCGGACCTCGGCGTGGTCGAACGCCGCGTCGACGGCCGCGTGGACGGCGTCCTCGAACGCGGCGACCGGAGCCGTCCAGGTGGTGTGGTCGCCGGCCTCGCGCATGGCCTTCTCGGCGTAGGCGTGCAGCCGCGGTCGCAGGTCGGCGTCGTCCACCGCCCACGCGCCGACGACCGCCTGCCAGAGCAGGCAGGCGAAGGCGGCGCTCGGCACCGGGGCGAGCTCCTGCAGCCGGTCGAACGCCGTCGTCCACAGCTCGGGCACCTCGGCGAGCACCGTGATGCGGGCCCGGACGTCCTCGCCGCGCTTGGTGTCGTGGGTCGACAGCGCGGTCATCGCGTGCGGGCTCACCGTCTGCCGCTCGGCCATCGCGGCGTGGAAGCCGGCCACGTCGAGGGAGAAGTGCGCCGGGTCGCCGCCGACCTCGTTGAGGGAGGTGAGGCGCGGGTAGCGGTAGAACGCGCAGTCCTCGACGCCCTTGGCCATGATCGCGCCGGTCGCCTGCTGGAACCGCAGCGCCGCCGGCTGGTCGGGGTCCGAGAGCACCGGGAGCAGCTCGTCGAAGGTCGCCTCGAGGTCGGGCCGGGAGAGCCTGGCCGCGGCGAACGCCTGGTCGAGGTGCTCGCGGCCCTCGGGCAGGTAGGAGCGGTAGACCGGGAAGCACGCCGCGAGCTCGGCCACCGCGTCGACGAGACGGTCCGTGAGCTCGTCCGGCCGAGGGGCGAGGGAGGGGCCTCGAGACCCGGTGGCACCGGACGGATCGTCGCCCCCTGGCACCGTCGGGCCAGAGGTCTCGAGGCCACTCCCTCCCACCTCGGTCGCGGCACCGCGACCAGCGGCGGCGAGGTACTCACGCACCACCCGCCGCACCTCCGACCCCAGGATCGTGTCGGCGACCTCGCGCTTGGTGCCTCGCACCAGGGCGGCGTAGTCGAGGTCGGCGAACGGGAGGGCGTGCTCGGCGGCGGGGTCGGTCAGCACGCGGTCGACCAGCCCGAGGGCGTCGTAGCCGGTCGTGCCGGCGGTCGCCCACGAGGTCGGCAGCTCCTCGCCGGGCTCGAGGATCTTCTCGACCAGCACGTAGGCCCCGCCGGTCAGGCGGGCGAGGTCGTCGAGGTAGCCCTTCGGGTCGCGCAGCCCGTCGGGGTGGTCGACGCGCAGGCCGTCGACGAGGCCCTCGTCGAACCAGCGGCGGATCTCGGTGTGGGTGGCCTCGAAGACCTCGGGGTCCTCCACCCGCACCCCGGCCAGCGTGTTGACCGCGAAGAAGCGACGGTAGTTGAGGCCGTGGTCGGCGACCTTCCAGTGCACCGGCTCGTAGAACCGCTCGTCGGGGCCGGCGTCCGGCGGGAGACCCAGCGCGTCGGCGTCCCAGTCGTCGAGGGTGCTGTCGTCGAGCACGGGCAGCAGCACCTTGCCGCCACCGGCGTCCCAGTCGACGTCGAACGCCGCGGCGTGCGGCGAGGACGGTCCCTCCGACAGCAGGCTCCACCACCAGGCGTTGGCCTTCGGCGTCGCGACCCCCACGTGGTTCGGGACGATGTCGACGAGGACGCCGAGCCCGAGCCTCCTCGCCTCGGCGACGAGGGCAGCGAAGCCCTCGGCGCCGCCGCGTGCCGGGTCGATCCGGCCCGTGTCGACCACGTCGTAGCCGTGGTCGCTGCCGGGCTCGGCCTCGAGGATCGGGGAGAGGTAGACCCAGTCGACGCCGAGGTCGTGCAGGTAGGGCAGCCGGCGGGCGGCCTCGACCAGGTCGAACCCGGACCGCACCTGCAGCCGGTACGTGGAGGTGGGGACGCGCACCGCGCTCACGCCTCCTTCTTGGCCGATGCCACCGTGGCCGCGACCGACGCCGCGACCGAGAGGTCGGGCTCGGGCTCCGGCTCGTGGTGCTCGCGCAGCACCACCATGCTGCGCTCGGCCATGTCGAACGACGCTCCGGGTGCGTAGGTGCCGGCGTCGCCGGCGCTGCCGCCGGTGTCGACGACGACGTCCCACGCCGCGGAGTACTCCTCGGGGGGCAGCGTCACCGTGATCGGGCCGTCGGCGTTGAAGTACAGGAGGAAGTGGTCGTCGGTGATGCGCTCGCCCCGGGCGTCGCGACCGGCGATGCCGTCGCCGTTGAGGTACATGCCGAGGGTCGGCGACCCCTCCCACGCGTTCTCGTCCATGGGCTCGCCTCCGGGGTGCAGCCACACGATGTCGTTGAGGCGCTCGTGGCCCGGCTCCCCGATGCGCACGGTGTTGCCGGTGAAGAAGCGCTTGCGGCGGAACGTCGGGTGGTCGCGCCGCAGCCGCACCATGGCGGCGGTGAACTCGAACAGCGGCTGGTCGACGTCGACCCAGTCCATCCAGGCGATCTCGGAGTCCTGGGCGTAGGTGTTGTTGTTGCCGCCCTGGGAGCGGCCCCACTCGTCGCCGTGCAGGATCATCGGCACGCCCTGGCTCAGCAGCAGCGTGGCGAGCAGGTTGCGCTGGGTCCGGGCGCGCGCCGCCAGCACCTCGGGGTCGTCGGTCGGCCCCTCGACGCCGTGGTTCCAGGAGCGGTTGTGGCTCTCGCCGTCGCGGCTGTCCTCGCCGTTGGCCTCGTTGTGCTTCTCGTCGTAGGAGACGAGGTCGCGCATGGTGAAGCCGTCGTGGGCCGTGACGAAGTTGATGCTCGCCACCGGACGGCGTCCGCTGTGCTCGTACAGGTCGGCCGAGCCCGCGAGCCGCGAGGCGAACTCGCCGAGCGCCGGCTCGCCGCGCCAGAAGTCGCGGACGACGTCGCGGTAGGCGCCGTTCCACTCGGTCCACTGGGGCGGGAAGCCGCCGACCTGGTAGCCGCCGGGGCCGATGTCCCACGGCTCGGCGATCAGCTTGACCTGCGAGACCACCGGGTCCTGCTGCACGAGCTCGAAGAACGTCGCGAGCCGGTCGACCTCGTAGAACTCGCGCGCCAGGGTCGAGGCGAGGTCGAAGCGGAAGCCGTCGACGTGCATCTCGGTCACCCAGTAGCGCAGGGAGTCCATGATCAGCTGCAGGGCGTGGGGGTTGCCGACGTTGAGCGAGTTCCCGGTGCCGGTGTAGTCCATGTAGAACTTCTGGTCGTCGTCGACCGTGCGGTAGTAGGCGTGGTTGTCGATGCCGCGCATGCTGAGCGTCGGGCCCAGGTGGTTGCCCTCGGCGGTGTGGTTGTAGACCACGTCGAGGATGACCTCGATGCCCGCCGGCGTGCATGGCCTTGACCATCGACCTTGAACTCCTGCACCTGCGGCCGAGCTGCCCGGGGCCGCCGGTGGCGGCGTACTCGGCGTGCGGGGCGAAGAAGCCGAGGGTGTTGTAGCCCCAGTAGTTGCGCAGGCCCTTCTCGAGCAGCGTGGTGTCCTGGATGAACTGGTGCACCGGCATCAGCTCGATGGCGGTGATGCCGAGCTGGGTGAGGTGGTCGGTGACCGCCGGGTGCGCCAGGCCGGCGTAGGTGCCGCGCAGCTCCTCGGGGACGTCGGGGTGCAGCTGGGTCATGCCCTTGACGTGGGCCTCGTAGATGATCGTCTCGTTGTAGGGGTAGTCGAGACGGCGGTCGCCCTCCCAGTCGAAGAACGGGTTGATGACCACGCCGTGGGTCATGTGGGCCGGCGGAGTCGTCGTCGTTGCGCGAGTCCTCGTCGCCGAAGGTGTAGCCGAACAGGCTCTGGTCCCAGTCGATCTCGCCGGCGGTGGCCTTGGCGTAGGGGTCGAGCAGCAGCTTGTTGGGGTTGCAGCGCAGGCCCTGGGCGGGGTCCCACGGCCCGTGCACGCGGTAGCCGTAGCGCTGGCCGGGCTGCACCTGCGGCAGGTAGCAGTGCCAGACGAAGGCGTCGACCTCCGTGCAGCTCGATGCGCGTCTCGGCGCCGTCGGCGTCGAAGAGGCAGAGCTCGACGCGCTCGGCCACCTCGCTGAAGAGCGCGAAGTTGGTGCCGGTGCCGTCGAACGTGGCTCCCAGCGGGTAGGCGCTGGCCCGGCCAGACGGCGGGTCGGTGGTGGGGACGTGCTCGTCACGGTCTCCGGTCAACGGGACCGTCTCAGCATCGGGGTTTGGATCGATCCAAGCACACCGGTCGGTGGTCGCATCGATCCCTCGTGAGGGGAAGAGGCAGCCGCGTCGGGTAGAACATGGGCGTGACCGCCGCTTCCCCGCACCCGGCGACAGATCGGCCGCTTCCAGGTGCTCGCCCAGCTCGGGGCGGGCGGGATGGGCGTCGTCTACGACGCGCTCGAGGTCAACCTCGACCGCCGCGTCGCGCTCAAGGTGATCTCGCCGATGTTCGCCGACGACCCCGACTTCCGCTCAGCGCTTCACCAGCGAGGCCCGCGCGCTGGCCTCGCTCGACTCGCCCCACGTCGTCCAGGTCTACGCCCACGGCGAGGAGGACGGCTACCTCTACATCGCCACCCAGCTGATCCCCGACGGCGACCTCGGCCAGATGATCACCCGCTGGGGCCCGGCGCCGCTCGGCAAGGCCGCTCGAGCTGATCGAGCAGGTCGCCAGCGGCCTCGCCGACGCCCACGCCGCCGGCCTCGTGCACCGCGACATCAAGCCGGCCAACGTGCTCGTCCGGCGCCGCGGCGAGCACGACGGTGCAGGCCTACCTCGGCGACTTCGGCATCGCCCGCCGCGTCGACGCCGAGGTCACCCGCGTCGGCAGCGTGGTCGATCGGCACCCCGTCCTACATGGCCCCCGAGCTGCACGCCGGGGCGCCGGCCGGCGTCGCCACCGACATCTACTCGCTCGGCTGCGTGCTCTGGGTGACGCTCACCGGCGCAGCCGCCCTACCCCGGCACGAGCGAGTTCGAGATCGTCGACGGCCACATGTCGAAGCCGGTGCCGCAGCTGGCCGGCGGCTCCCCGCTCGTCGACGCCGTCAACCGGATCCTGCGGGTCGCGATGGCCAAGGAGCCCGGGCACCGCTACCGCACCGCCCAGCCTGCGCGACGACGTCCGCGAGGCGATGCGGATGACCAGCCGACCTCAACCACGGCCGGCTCGCCAGCGACCTCGCCTCCCCGGCCACGGTGCTCGGCGCGTCCCCGTTCCCCGCGCCACCCGCGCCCCCCGCCGCGGCGACCCCGACCCCGCAGGCCCGCCAGGCGCCGGCGGCGTACCTCGCCGCCGGGACCGCCGACACCGGCACGCCGGGCCTGCCGCAGTACGCTCACCGTGCCGCCCACCCCACGGCGCTCCCGGTCGGGGCGCTACCTCCTGCGTCGCGGGCGCGGTGGCGGCGGTGGCGATCGGCGGCGGCGCCGCGCTGCTGGCCGACGCGGGGGCGGCGAGCGACCCGGACGACCCGGCGGCGCGCAGGCCTTCACCGAGCAGTCGACCCGAGGAGATCCTCGACGACGCCGAGAAGGAGATGCGGGTCCTCGACTCGGTGCGGATCACGGGCGACGGTCGTCACCGACGGCGTCAGCGGCCGGCGTCGACCTCGACATCACCTCGCGCGGCGACTGCGACGGCACGCTCGCCCAGGGCGGCGGCAGCGCCGACGCTGCGCCGGGTCGACGGGACAGCGTGGCTGCGGCCGGACGCGGAGTTCCTCGAGGCGTCGGGCGGCAGCGACCTGGAGGTGCAGGCCTACCTCACCTTCATCGGCGACAAGTGGGTGCAAGGCCGACGCCGAGCAGGCGACCGAGCTCGACGCGGTCTGCGACATCGACGAGCTCCTCGAGGGCGACGACAGCGAGTCGACGGTGACCAAGGGCGCCGTCGTCGACCGCGACGGGACGCAGGTCGTGCGAGTCGACCGAGACCACGGACGCCGGCGCCACGCAGGTCTACGTCGCGACCGGCGACCCCCACTACGTGCTCAAGCTCGACGGGGGCGAGGAGCTCGGCCGGTTCTCGTTCAGCGACTTCGACGCGCCGTTCACCGTCGAGGCGCCGCCCGACGACGAGGTCGTCGACGCGAGCGACTTCACGTCGTGAAGATCACAGTTACCCGCGGGTAATCTGACCGGTAGGATCGGCCCATGAAGCGCGAGATCTACGACGAGGACCACGAGGCGTTCCGCTCCTCGGTCAAGGAGTTCCTGGACCGGTCGGTCGTCCCCGCACGTCGAGGAGCACGCCGCCGACAAGGCGCTGCCCCGCGAGTTCTGGCTCGAGGCCGGCAAGCAGGGCTTCCTCGGCCTCGAGATCCCCGAGGAGTACGGCGGCGCCGAGCGCCGGCGACTACCGGTTCAACGCCGTCATGGCCGAGGAGCTCTCCAAGGTCAACGCCGCGCTCGGCTCCTGCTGGGGCATCCACGCCGACATCACCGCGCCCTACCTCGTCGAGCTCGGCACCGAGGAGCAGAAGCAGCGCTGGCTGCCCGGCGTCGCCTCCGGCGAGATCCTGCTCGCGATCGGCATGACCGAGCCCTCCGGCGGCTCCGACCTCGCCGCGCTCAAGACCACCGCGGTCCGCGACGGCGACGACTGGGTCATCAACGGCTCCAAGACCTTCATCACCAACGGCTACTCCGCCGACCTCGTCGTCACCGCGGTGCGCACCAGCCCGGAGAAGAAGGCCCGCGGCATCACGCTCTTCGCGATCCCCACCGACGCCGAGGGCTTCAGCCGCGGCCGCAAGCTCGACAAGGTCGGCCAGGACGAGTCCGACACCGCCGAGCTGTTCTTCGAGAACGTCCGGCTCACCGACGACGACATCGTCGGCGAGCTCGACAGCGGCTTCATCCACATGATGCAGAACCTCCCGCAGGAGCGGCTCGGCTGCGCGATCTCCAACCTCGCCCACGCCAAGCAGATCCTCGACGAGACGCTCAGTTACGCCAAGGACCGCAAGGCGTTCGGCGCCGAGCATCGGCTCCTTCCAGCACAACAAGTTCCTGCTCGCCGAGCTCGTCACCCAGATCGAGGTCACCCAGGCCTACGTCGACCAGTGCGTCGTCGCCCACGCCAAGAAGGAGCTCACCCCGGTCGACGCGGCCAAGGCCAAGTGGTGGACCTCGCAGGTCCAGAACGACGTCCTCGACCACTGCGTCCAGCTCCACGGCGGCTACGGCTTCATGAACGAGTACCGCGTCGCCCGCGCCTGGCGCGACGCCCGCGTCTCCAAGATCTGGGCCGGCTCCAACGAGATCATGAAGGAGCTCATCGGCCGCGACCTCGGCCTCTGACCGACGCTGCTCGGGTGGTGGTCGAGGAGCTCCCGCTAGGGAGCGTCGGGTGGTGGTCGAGGAGCTCCCGCTCGGGAGCGTCTCGAGACCTGGTGAGTCTGCATGGCTTCCCTCGCGGAGCCGTCACCGGTTGCGGTGGTCTCGTCGGACGGTCGCCGAGGGCAACCTCCTCGACCCCGACCGTGGTCGGTCGACCGGAGCTCCCGCTAGGGAGCGACCCGGGACCTGTGCGTCGCAGGTTCGTCGCGGAGCCGTACGCTGCGCGCCGCGAGGTGCGAGCGACCTCGATCCCGACCGTGGCGTCGAGGCCCGACGAGGGCGCCGCGCTGCGGCGCGAGGCCGGGCGACCACGACGGTGCGGGTCGTCGTGCCCGTCGCGACGGTTGCCAGGGCAGACCTCCTCGACCCGCCGGCCGTGCGTGGTGGCAGCGACCTGCCGCTGGTGCAGGTGCGCGGCGACGGGGCAGGTCCGCAGCTGTGCGACGCCCGCGGTCGGCCACCTGGTGGTGCCCGCCCCGCCCGTCTCGCCCCGCGGAGCGTCCTGCGGTGACCGAGGTCGCAACCGCCGAGCGCCGTGGTCTCGTGACGGCCGCCAGGGCGACCTCCTCGACCCCCACGTCCCGTGACGATGCGCGAGCTGCTCGCCGGTCGACGCCGGGCTACGTGCGCATCGACCCACGAGCACCGACGACCACCGGAGCTGACCCCCGGCCCCCACGAGCGACGAGCCGACCGAGCACGGGAGCGGACTGTCGCAGCGGCTCAACTGGCTGCGGGCCGGCGTCCTCGGCGCCAACGACGGCATCGTGTCGACCGCCGGCATCGTGCGTCGGCGTCGCGGGTGCGACGACCGACCGCACCGCGATCCTCATCGCCGGCGTCGCGGGCCTGGTGGCGGGCGCCCTGAGCATGGCGGCCGGTGAGTACGTCTCGGTCTCGACCCAGCGCGACTCCGAGCGGGCCCTGCTGCGCAAGGAGGAGCGCGAGCTGCGCGAGGAGCCCGAGGAGGAGCTGCAGGAGCTCGCCGGCCTCTACGTCGACCGCGGCCTCGACGACGAGCTCGCCCTCGAGGTGGCCAAGCAGCTCACCGCCAAGGACGCGCTCGGAGCGCACGCCGAGGTCGAGCTCGGCATCGACCCGAACGACCTGACCAGTCCGTGGCGCGCCGCGATCTCGTCGATGGTCTCCTTCACCCTCGGCGCGGCCGCTGCCGCTGCTCACGATCACGCTCGTCGTCGAGTCGCTCCGGGTCTGGGTCACCGTCGTGGCGGTCGCCCTCGCCCTCGCGCTGACCGGTTTCGCCAGTGCCCGCCTGGGCTACGCGCCTCCCGGCCGCGCCGTGGCCCGCAACGTCGGGGGCGGGCTGTTCGCGATGATCGTGACCTACGCCGTCGGCTCGGCGCTGGGCCCGCACCTAGGCTGACCCGGTGAGCGGACCGACGCACCCTCCACCGTCGTACCCGCCCGCGTCCGCGCCGTCCTCGGCCGGACGCCGCTCCCGACTCCTCGTCGGTCTGGTGGTCGTGCTGGTCGCCACGGTGATCGGCCTGGTCACGGCTCTGGTGCTCGTGGCCGGTGGTGACGACGTCCCTGCTGCCGACGACCCGACCGCGACGCCGGGCACCGAACCCACCGAGCCGACCCAGCCCACCGTGCCCACCGAGGGCGTGACGAGCACGGCGAGCACCACGGAGAGCCGGTCGTCGCTCCGACGACCGACGCCGAGGACGGGCACGGTCGAGCGCGGCGGCCTCCGCCGCGGCGAGCCGGTTCATCGTGAGCCTCAACACCTACGGCCCCGCGGACCTCGACGACAGGGAGGGATGCCCGGGTACCGCGACCGGGTCGTCGCCCTCGCCACCCCGACGTTCGCGGCGACGTTCGCGAGACAAGGACTGCCGCTGGCCGAGCAGGCGGTGGCCGACACCGGCTCGAGCGCGCCGCGACGCTCGACGCGGCGGGCACCGCCGCGCTCGACGACACGAGTGCGCAGGTGCTCGTCGCGGGGTCCTACGCGACGACGTACCCGGACCGGCATGACGCTCGCGGACCGCGCAGCCGTCGACCTCGTTCCGCTTCGTGGTCGACGTCGTGCTCGACGCCGGCGCGTGGCTGGTCGACGACTTCGCACCGGTCACCGAGGAACCCGGTCCCGGCCTCGAGCAGTCCGGCGACTCCGTGCCCGCGAGCTCGAGGCCGCCCGGCAGCGTGCCGTGGAGGCCGCGAGGGCCGTGCTCGCCTACGACTACCGCGATCTCGAGGAGAGCAGGGAGCAGGCGCTGCCCTTCCTCACCAAGTCGTTCGCCGCCGACTACACCTCCAACTTCGACAACACCCTCGTCCCGAACGCCGGACGCACCGAGACCGTCGTGGACTGCGAGGTGCTCGCGGCCGGCGTCGGCCGCGTCGTCGACGAGGACCGTGTCGAGGTCGTGCTGTTCATGGACCGCCCGACGTCGAACGTCGACCGGTCCACGGTCTTCCGGGACCAGGCGACGTTCGCGATGGTGCTCGTCGGCGGCACCTGGCTGCTCGACGACATCGCGGTGCGGTGAGCGTGCGGATGTTCGTGGCGGTGGTGCCGCCCGAGGACGTCATCGACCACCTCGACGAGTTCCTCGAGCCGCGCCGCGAGCACGGCGCCTTCCGCTGGACGTCGTCCGACCAGCTGCACGTCACCCTCGCCTTCCTCGAGGCCGTGCCCGACCGTTCGCTCGACGACCTGGTCGAGCGGCTGCAGCGCGCGGCGGCCAGGCGGACGCCGTTCGAGGCGCGCATCGCCGGCGGAGGGGCGTTCCCCGACCCCGCCCACGCCAAGGTCCTCTACGCCGGCGCTCGGCCTCAGCGTGGAGGCCCGCACCGAGCTCGACCGGCTCGCGACCGGCGCCCGCGCGGCCGCCGGGCGGGCCGGCGTCGCGGTCGACGGCCAGCGCTTCCGCCCTCACGTGACCCTGGCCCGGCTCGGCCGGCCCGCCGAGGTGAGCAGGTGGGTCCGGCTGCTCGACGGGTACGACGGGCCGGCCTGGACCGTCGACCGCATGGTGCTCGTCGAGTCGCACCTCGGCGAGGGACCGCGCAAGCGGCCGCGCTACGAGGTCGTCGAGGAGCTCCCGATCCCCTCGCCACGCTGAGGCTTCGTCGCTGCTGGCGCGTCGGAGTGCGCGCGCCCGGCACGTGGCGGGGGCCACGCTCGGCTAGGTTCGGCGACGTGAGACTGGCCGTGGTGAAGGAGACCCGTGAGGGCGAGACCCGCGTGGCCCTCGTCCCCGAGCTCGTCGGCAAGCTGACCGCGCTGGGCTACGAGGTGGTCGTCGAGCCGGACGCCGGTCGCGCGGCCCTGTTCGCCGACGACGACTACCTCGAGGCGGGAGCGACCATCGACGCGAACGCCGTCGACGGGGCCGACCTCGTGGCCGCGGTCCAGCCGCTCGACGCCGGCACGCGTGCGCAGGCTGAGGCGCGGCGCGGTGACCGTCTCGTTCCTGCCGGTCGGCCAGGAGCTCGGCCTCGTCGCCGACCTGCGCGACCTCGGCGTGACCGCGTTGGCGATGGAGCTCGTGCCGCGCATCTCGCGCGCCCAGTCGATGGACGCGCTCTCCTCCCAGTCGCTGGTCAGCGGCTACCGCTGCGCGATCGTCGCGGCCGGCCTGCTGCGCCGGTTCTTCCCGCTCAACATGACGGCCGCCGGCACCGTGCAGCCCGCCCAGGTCGTCGTCCTCGGGGCGGGCGTCGCGGGTCTGCAGGCGATCGCCACGTCGAAGCGGCTCGGCGCGGTCGTCCGCGCCTACGACGTGCGCGCCGCGGCGGCCGAGGAGATCCGCTCGATGGGGGCCAAGGCGATCGAGCTCGACCTGCCGACGCTCGAGGGTGCCGGCGGGTACGCGCGCGAGATGACCGAGGAGCGCGCCGCCCTGCAGCGCGAGCTGCTCGCGCCCTACGTCGCCGCCGCCGACGCGCTCATCACGACGGCTGCCGTGCCCGGGCGGCAGGCGCCGCTGCTCGTGACCGCCGACATGGTCGCGCAGATGAAGCCCGGCTCGGTCGTCGTCGACCTGGCGGCCGACAGCGGAGGCAACGTCGAGGGCGTCGTGGCCGGGGAGGTCGTGCGCATCGGGAACGCCCAGGCCTGGGGCGGGCGCAACGTCCCCGCCCAGATGCCGGGACCGGCGTCCAGGCTCTACGCCCAGAACATCGTCAACGTCGTCACGCTGCTCACCCGCGACGGCGCGCTCGACCCCGACCACGACGACGAGATCGTGGCCGGTGCCTGCGTCACCCACGACGGCGAGATCCGGCACGAGCCGACCCGCCTGGCACTCGAAGGAGCGGCGCAGTGAGCAACGACGTCACCTGGCTGACCTACTTCGTCCTCAGCGTGTTCGTGGGCATCGAGGTGATCGCGAAGGTCTCCTCGACGCTGCACACCCCACTGATGTCGGGCGCCAACGCGATCCACGGCGTGATCCTGCTGGGTGCGGTGCTGGTGGCCGGCGAGGCCTCGGGGTTCGCCCTCGTGGTCGCGCTGGTCGCGGTCGTGCTGGCGGCGGTCAACATGGTCGGCGGCTTCGTCGTCACCGACCGCATGCTGCAGATGTTCGTGCGCACCCCTCGACAAGCTCGAGGACCCGGTCGTGGCTCGGCTCGACCAGGCGGTGACGGCTGATGCCCACCTGGGTCCAGCTCGTCTTCCTGGCCTGCGCCGTCGGGTTCATCCTGGCGCTGAAGGGCCTCTCGGGTCCCAAGACCGCACGCGCCGGCAACCTGGTCGGCGCGGCCTCGGCCGTGGTGGCGTGCGCGGTGCCGTTCTTCTACGCCGACCTCGACAACGTCGTCCTGATCCTCGTCGCGATCGCGGTCGGCAGCGCCGGCGGCTGGGTCGGCGCGCAGCGCGTGCAGATGACGCAGATGCCGCAGATGGTCGCGCTGTTCAACGGCGTCGGCGGCGGCGCGGCCGCGCTGGTGGCGCTGCTCGAGCTCGAGCACTTCGCGGACGCCGCCGCGGCCGGGCTCGACGTCCCGGTCGCCTACCTCGTCGCGACCGCCTTCACGATCGTGGTCGGCTCGGTGTCGTTCTCCGGGTCGGTCGTCACCTTCGCCAAGCTGCAGGAGCTCATGACGGGCCGACCCGTCGTCCCGCCCGGCCTCCCCGTGCTGTTCGGTGCCGGCATCCTCGCCGCTCTCGTGCTCTCGGGACTCGTCGTCCGCGAGCCGGTGATGTGGGCCGGGATCGTGCTCGCCCTGGTGGGCCTCGCGCTCGGCGTCCTCCTGGTGCTGCCGGTGGGCGGCGCCGACGTGCCGATCGTGATCTCGCTCCTCAACGCGTTCACCGGCCTCACCGTCGCGGCAGGCGGCTACGTGCTGCAGAACACCGTGCTCCTGGTGGCCGGCACCCTGGTCGGCGCGTCGGGCACCTTCCTCACGCTGCTCATGGCGGGGGCGATGGGCCGCTCGGTGCCCAACATCATGTTCGGGGCGCTCAAGGGCGGCTCGACCCTCGGCTCCGTCGAGGCCTCCGACCGGCCGGTGCGCAGCGCCGGGCCCGCCGACGTCGCGATCCTGCTCGGCTACGCCGAGAAGGTCATCATCGTCCCCGGGTACGGGCTCGCCGTCGCCCAGGCGCAGCACACGCTCCGCGAGCTCGTCGAGGTGCTCGAGGGGCGCGGCACCCAGGTCGACTACGCCATCCACCCCGTCGCCGGCCGGATGCCCGGTCACATGAACGTGCTGCTCGCCGAGGCCCAGGTCCCCTACGAGCAGCTCAAGGAGATGGACGAGATCAACGGCGAGTTCCGCCAGACCGACGTCGTCCTCGTCGTCGGCGCCAACGACGTCGTGAACCCGGCCGCCCGCACCACGCCGTCCGCGCCGATCTACGGCATGCCGATCCTCGACGTCGACGAGTCGCGCCAGGTGGTGTTCCTCAAGCGGTCGATGCGTCCGGGCTTCGCCGGCATCGAGAACGAGCTGCTCTTCGACCCCCGGACGACCCTGCTCTTCGGCGACGCCAAGGACTCCCTCGGCAAGCTGCTGGCAGCGGTCAAGGCGTTGTGACTTACTGGCACCTGTGCTGACCCTCGACCAGATCGTCACCTTCGGCGTCGCCGCGGGCATCCTCATCGCCATCCCCGGTCCGTCGGTGGCCTTCGTCGTGGGCCGCGCCCTCTCCTACGGCCGCGGCGTCGCCCTCGCCTCGGTGGCCGGCAACACCCTGGGCCTGCTGACGATCGTGGTGCTGGTGGCGGGCGGGCTCGGCGTGATCGTCCAGGAGTCGATCGTCGTGTTCACCGTGCTCAAGCTCGTCGGTGCCGCCTACCTGGTGTACCTCGGCGTGCAGGCGATCCGGCACCGCAGCGGGTTCCAGCGCGCGACCGACACCGGTCCGATGCCGCCGCTCACCGCGATGCGGCAGGGCTACGTCGTCGGGGTCTCGAACCCGAAGGGCTTCATGATCATCGGCGCGCTGCTGCCGCAGTTCGTCGACCCCGACGCCGGCCACGTCCCGGTGCAGCTGCTCCTGCTCGGCCTGGTCGCCGTCGCCATCGGCCTCTGCTCCGACTCCCTCTGGGCCGTCGTCGCCGCCCGGGTGCGCGACTGGTTCACGGCGACGCCGAGGCGGGGCGAGGCGATCGGCGTCGTCGGCGGGACGTCGATGATCGGGCTGGGCGTCGCGCTCGCCGTGTCGGGCCGGGACTGACCCCCACGCTGGTCGAGGAGGTCGCCCTGGCGACCGTCTCCACGGTGGTTGAGGAGGTCGCGCTAGCGACCGTCTCGAACCGCTGAACCCGGTGGTTGAGGAGGTCGCGCTAGCGACCGTCTCGAAACCGCTGAGCCGGGAATCCCCGGGAGCCGTGGAGCTGCGGAGGTCGAGACGCGTGACGACCACCTCTCTCAACCACCGTGGGCCGGTCGTGATCGACCTACCCCACGCTGGTTGAGGAGGTCGCGCTACGCGACCGTCTCGAAACCGCTGCGCCGGGAATCCCCTGGGGAGTCGTGGAGCTGCGGAGGTTTCGAGACGGTCGTGACCGACCTCCTCAACCACCGTGGCGCCCGGTCGTGACCGACCTCCTCAACCACCGTGAGGCCCCACCTGTCAGCCGGCGACGCCGTACAACCGGTCGCCCGCGTCACCCAGCCCCGGGACGATGTAGCCCTTCTCGTTGAGCTTCTCGTCCATCGCCGCAACGACCACGGTCACCGGGGCCGTGACGCCCTCGAGGTCGCGCTCGAGGTTGGCGCAGCCCTCGGGGGCGGCGAGCAGGCAGATGCACGTGATGTGGTCGGCGCCGCGGTCGGTGAGGAAGCGGATCGCGGCGGCCAGCGTGCCGCCGGTGGCGAGCATCGGGTCGAGCACGTAGCACTGGCGGCCCGAGAGGTCGTCGGGCAGACGCTCGGCGTAGGTGGAGGCCTCGAGCGTCTCCTCGTTGCGCACCATGCCGAGGAACCCGACCTCGGCCGTCGGCAGCAGCCGCATCATGCCGTCGAGCATGCCGAGCCCGGCGCGCAGGATCGGCACGACGAGCGGCTTCGGGGTGGCGAGCTTGGTGCCCGTCGTCGGCGCGACGGGGGTGACGATGTCGACCGGCTCGACCCGCACGTCGCGGGTCGCCTCGTAGGCCAGGAGCGTGACGAGCTCGTCGGCCAGGCGTCGGAACGTCGGCGAGTCGGTCTGCTCGTCGCGCAGGACGGTGAGCTTGTGGGCCACGAGCGGGTGGTCGACGACGTGGGTGCGCATGGTGGGAACCCTAGTAGCAACTGGCGAAAGGGCTTGACCGCCGTCGGGGGAGCGTGGACTGTGGAGGCATGGCCGAGCACCTCGACGAGGTCGACTTCGCCCTGGCCGCCTACCGCGACGAGGGCGACTGGGTGGTGGAGGAGCTCGCCCACGACCTCACGGCCGACGTCGAGACCCTCGCCCGCGCACTGCGCCGGCTGCCCAGCGGCGACGCGGGCGCGGTCGGCCTGGTCGGCCGTCGACGAGGACTTCTTCCTCATCCTGCGGGTGAACGGCTCGTCCACACGGGTGCTCCTCTCCGACATCTCCGCCGCCGACGAGTGGGAGGTCGCGCGGTCCGGCGGTCGACGTTCCTCGGGCTCTCGCTCGACGAGCTCGACGACGAGGCCGACGAGCAGGTGCCTGCCGGCGACCTCGACCTGCTGGGCGACCTCGGCCTGCACGCCATCGAGCTGGGCGACATGCTCGACGACCCCGACCTCTACCCCGACGAGACTGCTCTCCGACGTCGCCCGCATGGTCGGGTTCGGCGAGCTGTTCGACGACATCGTCGGCCTCACCTCTGCATGACGGTCGGCCTGGGAGGCGGCCATGCGGGCCGCCCTCGACGAGGCGCGCGCCGCGCTCGCCACCGAGGACGTGCCGATCGGCGCCGTCGTGCTCGGTCCGGACGGCGACGGTGCTCGGGCGCGGCCGGAACGTGCGCGAGGCGGACGCCGACCCGACCGGCCACGCCGAGGTCGTCGCGCTGCGCCGGGCCGCGGGAGCCCGCGGCGAGTGGCGGCTCGAGGGCTGCACCCTCGTCGTCACCCTGGAGCCCTGCACCATGTGCGCCGGAGCCGCCGTCCTCGCCCG
The DNA here is from genome assembly GCA_963830575.1 of uncultured Actinomycetota bacterium. GTDB lineage: Bacteria > Actinomycetota > Actinomycetes > Propionibacteriales > Nocardioidaceae > Nocardioides. The sequence continues at coordinate 44,785 of CAWHNR010000025.1, read as the reverse complement.
GGTCGACCGGGTCGTCTTCGGAGCCTTCGACGAGAAGGCGGGAGCCGTCGGGTCGCTGTGGGACGTCGTCCGTGACCGACGCCTGAACCACCGGCCCGAGGTCGTGGCCGGCGTGCTGGCCGCGGAGTCGACGGCCCTGCTCGAGGAGTTCTTCGGCCGCCACCGCTGACCTCGCGAGGCGGTCGAGCGAGGCGGGCCAGCGCCGTCCCGGGCTGACCGACGTGGGGGTCGAGGAGGCCGGCCACCGCCGTCCCGAGCCCACCGACGTGGCGGTCGAAGAGGCGGCGACCATCGTCACGAGCCCACCCATGTGGGGGTCGAGGAGGCCGGCCACGGCCGTCACGAGACCAGGCGACCGATGACTCCCACCCGTCCCGACCGGTCGGCACCCCCATGGAGACCCTCGACCTCGCCCCGTCCTGCCGTGCGCTCGCCGACCTCGTCACCGCGGTGACCGACGACGACCTGGGGCGGCCGCACGCCGTGCCCCGCGTACACGGTCGCCGACCTCGTCGACCACGTCGGCGGGCTCACCCTCGCCTTCACCGCTGCCGCGCAGAAGGACACGCTGGGAGGAGGCGGCGACCCGAGCGGCGACGGCACGCGCCTCGAGGCGGGGTGGCGCTCCCGGATCGCCACCGGCCTGGTGGCGCTCGCCGAGGCCTGGGCCGACCCGGCCGCCTACGACGGCATGACGATGGCCGGGCCCGTCGAGCTCCCCGCCCCGGTCGCGGCCCGGGTGGCCCTCAACGAGGTCGTCGTCCACGGCTGGGACCTCGCCGTCTCGACCGGCCACGCCTGGGACGCCGACCCCGCCGCGGTCGGCGTCTGCCGGGACTTCGTCCAGTCCTTCGAGCCGCCCGCCGACGGTCCGGCCGACGACGGCGGTCTGTTCGGCCCTCCCGTCGAGGCGGGTGCCGGCGCCTCGGAGCTCGACAGGCTCGTGGCCGCCGCGGGACGCGACCCCCGGTGGGCCTAGCCGAAGCACGAGCCATGCGGTCTGGGGCGCGGCGCTAACCTCGCCGCATGACGCGACCCCTCGCCCGTCCGGCCGCCGCCCTGCTGACCGCCGCCGTGCTCGCTCTCGGGGCCGCCGGGTGCGGCGACGACGAGCCGTCCGACGACCCGTCGACCACGGCCGCGTCGGACGGCGCCGAGCCCTCCGCCACCGACACGGCGACCGCGGGCGGCTCCGACGGAGGTGTGGCCTTCGTCGACACCGTGGACGACCCGGCCGCCACGGTCGACATCACCGCGGACGGCTTCGACCCCGACAACGTGGTCGTCGCGCCCGGCGAGGTCGTGAGGTTCACGACCTCCGACGACGGCACGTACAGCGTGGTCGTCGCGGCCCTCGGTGGGTACACGGTCGCGCCGGGGAACGACGAGTACTTCCGGTTCGACCAGCCCGGCGCCTACTACGTCCACGAGGACGCGATCGGGGCCGAGCTGACCGTCACCGCCGAGTAGCCCCTCGGAGGTCAGCCCAGCTCGGCCGCGACCGGGCCGGAGACGCAGAACTCGTTGCCGGCCGGGTCGGTGAAGGTGTTCCACCGGAAGCTCTCGTCGCCCCGCCGGCCCACGAGCCCGGCGCCGGCCGCCAGGAGACGCTCGGTCTCGGCGTCGAGGTCGGGCGCGGAGAGGTCGAGGTGGAGCCGGTTCTTGCCGGGGGTCGGGCCGCCGTCGACGAGCTGGAACGCCAGCCGCGTCGGACCGCCGACGACCATCACGAAGGTGCCGCCGAACGGGTCGACGACCTCACCTCCGACCTGCTCGGCCCACCACTGGGCGAGGGGGAGCGGGTCGGTGGTGTCGCAGGTGACCATGCCGAGGGTGAGCGTCATGCCGCGACGCTATCCGCGGCCACCGACAGCGGTCCACGCCCGGCGCTCGGCGCGTCCGGCACCGCGCGAACCGATTTCTCCGCCTCCGACCCGCTCCGGTAGCCTTCCCGGCGGTGGCGTGTCCGAGCGGCCTAAGGAGAACGCCTCGAAAGCGTTTGTCGGTGCAAGCCGACCGAGGGTTCAAATCCCTCCGCCACCGCCATGTGAACAGCCCCTGACCTGCGGAGACGCGGGTCGGGGGCTGTTCTCGTCGGGTGGGCTGGTCGGGCCCAGGTGTGCCCCTCAGACGCCGACGCGGCAGACCGCGAGGAGCGTGCCGCTCTGCTCGCCGGTGTGCACGGCCCAGCCGTCGTCGAAGCTGACGTGCTCGATGTGGCTGCCGCGCTCGACGAGGGCGGAGCCGGGGATGACGTCGGGGCCGAGGCCCGTGGCCGAGCACTCGTTCCGGGTCATCAACCGCTCGAGCTGGGCCTGGTGGGTGGACTCGACGGCGGAGACGGGGGCCTCGGACGCCGTCCCGGCGGTGGTCGTGCCCGTCGTCGCGCCGGTGGCCACCGCGATGAACCCGACGGTGCCGGCGACGGCCAGCTTCGTGCCGTACACGGCGAGGCGAAGTGGCGTGCGGGGGGTGCGCAGCATCGTCGGCTCCTGACAAGGGTGGGGGGAGGGTCGGACGGGGGAGAAGCAGGTCACCGAGACATCCCCATCAACGACGTCTCCCGCGCGAGGTCACGGGCCTCGCAGAACTGGTCCAGAGCACCTGCCGGCTCGCCACCGACGTGCACCCGGGCGGCCCGGCGAGGCCAGTGGGAGGATGCGGGCATGACCTGGTTCGCCTCGCCCGCCGACGCCGGAGCCCGCCTCCACGACGTCGGCTACCTCGCCGACACGGCGACGGCCACGACCTCCTACCTCGCCGGCGCGCTCGAGAAGCCGCTGCTCGTCGAGGGCCCGGCCGGGGTCGGCAAGACCGAGCTGGCCAAGGCGGTCGCCCGGGCGACGGGCGCCGACCTGGTCCGCCTGCAGTGCTACGAGGGCCTCGACGAGGCCCGTGCGCTGTACGAGTGGAACTACAAGAAGCAGCTGCTGCGGATCCAGTCCTCGCAGGCCGGGACCGGGACGCGTCGTGGGACGAGACCCACGACGACATCTTCACCGACGAGTTCCTGCTGACCCGTCCGCTGCTGACCGCCATCCGGCGCGAGGAGCCGACGGTGCTGCTCATCGACGAGGTCGACAAGACCGACATCGAGGTCGAGGGTCTGCTGCTCGAGGTGCTCTCCGACTTCCAGGTCACCGATCCCCGAGCTCGGCACGGTCGCGGCCGACGCGACGCCCCTACGTCGTCCTCACCTCCAACGCCAGCCGCGAGCTGTCCGAGGCGGTCAAGCGCCGCTGCCTCTACCTGCACCTCGACTACCCCGACGCCGAGCGCGAGCGCGAGATCGTCGGCTCGCAGGTGCCCGGCCTCGACGACAAGGTCGCCGCGCCAGCTGGTCGCGACGGTCGGCCGGCTGCGCGAGCTCGAGCTCAAGAAGGCGCCGTCGATCGCCGAGTCCGTCGACTGGGCCCGCACCCTGGTCGCGCTCGAGATCGGCGACCTCGACGACAAGGCCATCGCCGACACCCTCGGCGTCATCCTCAAGCACCGCTCCGACCACGACCGCGCGGTCAAGGAGCTGCGAGCTCCGGTGAGCGACCGGTGACGCGCAGGCAGGAGCGGGCTGGTCGACCGCCACATCGCCTTCCTCGAGGCGCTGCGGGGCGCCGGCCTGCCGGTCTCGCTCGCCGAGGACCTCGACGCCGTCGCCGCGCTCACCGCCCTCGACTGGACCGACCGCGCGGCGGTGCGGGAGGGCTACGCCGCCACGCTGGTCAAGCGGCAGACCCAGCGGCCCACCTTCGACGCGCTGTTCGACCTGTACTTCCCGCGGCTCGTCGGCGGCGGCGTCGCCGTCGCTCGGACGAGGACGGCGACGAGCCCGACGACGCCTCGCCGCGTCCGCGACAACGCCGCCGCGCTGGCGGCGTTCCGCGAGGCAGCTCGCCGAGGCGCTCGAGAGCGGCGACGAGCAGCGGCTCCAGCAGCTCGCGGCCGAGATGGTCGGCCGGTTCGGCGCCATGCCCGGACGCGGCCCCGGCCTGTCGTCGTGGTCGGCGTACACCGCGCTGCAGCGCGTCGCGCCCGCCGAGCTCGTCGACCGCATCGTGCAGGCGCTCCTCGGCGGTGGCATCACCGAGGAGGAGGCCGAGCGCGGCGCCGGACGCCGGGTCGGCGGCTTCACCGCGATGGTCGAGGCGGACGCCCGTCGGCGGATCGCGGAGGAGAAGGGGGCCGAGCACGTCGCCAACGTGGCGCTCCGGCCCAGCATCGACCGCCTCGACTTCACCTCGGCGCGCCGGTCCGACCTGGAGCAGATGCGCCGCGAGATCTACCCGCTGGCGCGCCGGCTCGCGACTCGGCTCACCAAGGAGCACCACTCCCGCCGTCGCGGCCCGCTCGACTTCCGGCGTACCGTCCGCGCCTCGATGTCGACCGGCGGCGTCCCGCTGGTGACCCACCACCGGCCCAAGCGGCCGCACCGCACCGAGCTCGTCGTGCTCTGCGACGTCAGCGGCTCGGTCGCCAACTTCGCCCAGTTCACGCTGCTGCTGGTCTTCGCGCTGCGCGACCAGTTCCAGAAGGTGCGGGCGTTCACCTTCATCGACCACGTCCACGAGGTGACCCACCACTTCGTCCCCGGTGCCGACGTCGTCGACGTCATGGCCGACCTCGCCGCCAGCACCGCGCACGCCGCGCTGTGGGGTCGCACCAACTACGGCCGCGCGTTCGCGAAGTTCGCCGAGGAGCACGCCGACGCCGTCGGTCCGAAGACCGTCGCTGCTCGTCCTCGGCGACGCCCGGTCGAACTACAGCGACCTCAACGAGGCCGTGCTCAAGGAGCTGGCCGGCACGGCCCGGCACTCGTGGTGGCTCAACCCCGAGCACCGCCGCCACTGGGGCACCGGCGACTCCGCCGCGCCGACGTACGGCGAGATCGTCGACATGGTCGAGTGCCGCAACCTGACCCAGCTGGCGGAGTTCGTGCACGACCTCGCCCGTGAGCGCTCCCACCGCGACGGTCGAGGTGCGGCCACGGTCGAGCCTCAGCCGGCGAGGAAGCCCAGCTCGGTCAGGCCGCGCGATCTCCGCGGGCAGCGCGGGGTGGCTGGCGGCGTCGGCGACGCGGCCGCCCTTCACGTAGCCCGACCCGTCGCCGTCGTAGACGACGGTCACGCGGTTGGGTTCGCGGGAGCCGATGAGGGAGCCGAGGAGGGCGACCGGGTCGGAGCGGTCCTCCAGCGACAGCACCCGGGTCGGCTCGGGGATGCGCGGCACGTGGGCCGAGGGTGCGCCGGCGGTGACGACCTGCTCGACGGTGAACCTGGACGACGCCGCGGCCGCGGCCACCTGGGCCGCGGTGACGCCGCCCTGGGCCGACCCGACCAGCATCACGCGGGCCTCGGCGTCGCCCTCGACGGCGCGCTCGATGCTGCGCACCACGTGCGCGGCGTAGGCGGTCGCGTCGCCACCGACGAGGCGGAGCCGACGCGAGCCGCCGCCGTCCGGCCCGCGCAGGTAGGCGATGTAGCGGCCCGGGGACACCTTGCGGACCGCGACCGTCGCCTGGGTCTCGTGCAGGGCCAGGAACAGCTCGGCCAGCCCGCGGGGCGGTCCTGCGGCGGCCTGGTGGGTGGAGGTGACGTTCACGGTCGCGGGCTCGACGACGCCGCCGGCGACGTCGCGCAGCGCGGCGCCGAAACCGACCTCGAAGGAGGGGACGCCGATGGCGCGCAGGCCGCCCCGGCCCGCGAGCCGCCCCTGGTCGCCGCCCAGCACGCTCGCGGTGAGCAGCGAGCGCATCTGGAGCCCGTCGACCAGGCCGCCGCCACCGCTGGTGACGTGCTCCATGAGCTCGGGGTTGGCGCCGGCGAGCTCCTCGAGGTAGGCCGCCACGCTGTCGCGGTCGAGCACGTCGGTCTCGATCAGGCCGGCCGACACGATCGCCCCGCCGAGGGCGACCTCGGGTGCCAGGTAGCCGACGGCGCGCCCGGCGATCGCGCCGAGCGTCGCGTAGGCGGCGGCCTGCAGCTCGTCGATCCAGCGGTAGGTGAGCACGGTGGCGCGGATGACGAGGGCGTCGGCGTCGAGCTCGATCGAGCGGTTCAGCAGCCCGTGCTTGCCGGTCGTGGCCGCGCGGACGTCGTCCTCGGCCACCGTGGCGGTCGCCGGCGAGAGCGGCGCCGACTCGGTGAGGTCGGGGTCGCCGAGGATGTCGGCGCCGAGCTTCGTGCGCCGACGGATCTCCTCGCCGGAGTCGTCGAGCAGCGCGGCGAGCCGCAGCATCTGGTCGTAGCGGTCCTGCTGCGCCGCCTCGGCCACGCGGTCGCGCGGCGAGGGCTGCGCGGTCCGCGAGTCCTGGGAGGGCTCGGTCATGACGCCTCCGCCCTCACGTCGCCCTGCACCTCGGCGAGCACGGGCGCCAGGTCGGCCGCGAGCTCGGAGGGCTCGACGGCGCGGACGCCGACCCGCGCGACGCCGCCGTCGTCGTGCGGGTGCAGGGTGCGCCAGCCGTCGGCCAGCAGCAGCCACGACCGGACGCCGACCACGGTCGTCGGCTGCACGGTGGCGTCGACCACGAGCGCCCGCATCCGGCCCTGCGCCTCGGTGCCGAGGGCCTGCAGGATGCCCGGCACCTCGGCGGAGGGGAACGGTCGGCCGTCGCCGTCGAGGGTGGCGCCGTCGTGCTGCGCCGCCACCACCTGGAGCAGGTCGGAGCGGCCGCTCGCTGCGGCCTCGACCGCGGCGTCGGCCAGCTCGTAGGGGAGGTCGACGTAGGGCGGCACCGCCGACTCGCGCAGCTGCAGCTCCTGCGGGAGCGCCACGACGCGGGCGAGCTCGTCGGCCCACTGGCTGGTCGGGAACCACGCCAGCTCGAACACGATCCCGTCGCTCGTCGCGAGGGTCGCCACCGCGGTGCCGCTGGTGCGGTGCCACGCCTTCAGCTGCACCTGCTCGACCGCGACGTCGAGGTCGACGGCGAAGGTCGGCGTGGCGAGCAGGCCGACGGCGCCGGCGAGGGCCCGGTCGAGCAGCCCGTCGACCACGAGGCCGCGTCGCGCCAGCGTCGTCGCCGGGTCGTGGAGCGCGGCGAGCGCGGCGAGGTAGGCCTGGTCCTGGGTGGTACCGCGGCTGGTGCCGAGCCGGCTCTCGATGGCCGGCGCCTCCCGGGGCGTGGTGACGTCGAACGGGAGCGGCGCCCCGCCCGCGCGCGACGCCACGAGCTGCAGCTCGGGCAGGGTCAGGGCGACCCGGCGCGGGAGGCCGTCGAGCAGCGACGTCGGGGGCGTCGGCGGGGCGCTGAGGTCGATGGTCGTCACGACGAGCCCCCGAGGAGCCCGGGCAGCTCGACGGTGAGCCAGTCGCGGTGGCCGCTGGGCGGGGGCTCGAAGGCGAGCAGCGTCACGTCGTCGGCGTCCGGCTCGACGAGGTCGGGCAGTCCGGCGACGCGGGTCCGGGCGTCGGCGACCAGGTCGCCGGCCCGGCGCTCGACGGCTGCGACCTGCTCCTGCAGGCTGCTGACCTCCTGGACGTGGCGCTCCAGGCTGTCGGCGGCGGTCTCGTGCCGGGAGGCGGCGACCCGCAGGTGGTGGGCCCGCTCGCCCACCCGCACGCGCAAGGACTCGGCGGCCCGGCCCTCCCAGCCGGTCGCCTCGGTCCGGGCCACCAGCTCGTCGGCGAGCGCGCGGACGTCGACCGCCTGCTCGCGCAGCTGGTCGACGCGTCGGCGCAGGGCGCCGGGGTCGCCGTACATGGGGTGGTCCTTCCCGTTCGTGATGGGTGCCTTCCCTGCGTCACCTGCGCCCAAACCCGTCGTTTGACACGATGAGGCTTCACGAAGGAGTGATGGACATGGTGCAGGTCAGTCAACGGGTCGGGCGCGCGGTGGGTGCGGCCGTGCTGAGCGTGGCCCTGGCGGGGTCCGGCGCCCTGACGCTACCGGGTGCCGAGGCGGGCGTGGCGCGTCCCCGCGACGGCGTCGGTGAGCGTGCGCCAGGTCGTGTCCCGGACCGTGTCGCGGACTCCACGCCCGCGCTCCAAGACGCCGGACGCGCCCTCCCGCGGGGCAAGCGGCGCGTCGTCTTCGTGGGCAACAACTGGGAGGGCACCGCGACCCTCCTCGACCCGCGCACCTTCAAGCGCCTGGGCGAGCTCGACATCGTGCCCGACTACGACGAGCGCATGCAGGAGATCGCCGCCAACCCGTACCGGCTGGCCTACTTCCTCGCGATCCGCGAGCTCATCGGCGAGGGCAACGACCAGTTCGTCGACGACATGTACTCCAGCAACGACGGCAGCCTGGTCGTGGTGTCGCGGCCGTCGTTCGCCGACGTCGTGGGCATCAGCCTCCGCACGAAGAAGATCGTGTGGCGCTTCGAGGTGGCCGGCGTGCGGTCCGACCACATGGCCGTCTCGCCCGACGGCAGGCGCGTGGTCGTCAGCGCCTCCACCGGCAACGTCGTCCACGTGCTGCGGGTGCGCGACGGCAAGAGGCTCGGCGTGTTCAAGTCGGGCGGCTCACCGCACGAGAGCGTGTTCATCGACGGCGGCAAGCGGATCCTGCACGCGAGCATCGGCACCGTGTACAGCCCCTTCGACCGGCCCGGCGTCCCGGACCCGCTCGAGAACGAGCAGGTGCTGCAGATCGTCGACGCCCGGACGCTCAAGGTGGTGCGGCGCTACAACCTGCGCAAGGCGCTCGACGAGCGCGGCATGACCGAGGTGAGCACCGCCGTCCGGCCGATGACGCTCTCGCCCGACGAGAGGACGATCTACTTCCAGCTGTCGTTCTTCCACGGCTTCGTCGCCCTCGACCGCCGCACCGGCAAGATCGCCCGGGTCAAGCGGCTCCCCAACCTCGTGCCCGACGTGCCGCGCGAGCAGTACGTGCTCGACTCCGCGATGCACGGCATCGCCGCGAACCCCTCGGGTCGCCGGATCTGCGTCGCCGGCACGATGAGCGACTACGCCACGATCGTCACGGTGGGCACCTGGAAGCGGAGCAGGCTCATCAAGGGCGGCCTGAAGCCGTACTGGGTGACCCCGAGCCACGACGGCAAGTACTGCTACATCTCGTGGTCGGGCTCCGACAGCGTCTCCCGCATCTCCTACCGCCGCCAGCGGATCGTGTCGACGACCAAGGTCGGTGACCACCCGCAGCGGGTGCGCAACGGCTTCATCCGCACGGCGTACGTGAAGGGCATCGGCTTCGACGATTCCTCGGCTCCGCGGCGCACGTCCGGGCCGACCGTGTGGGAGGTGCCGAGCGACGGGACGCTGGACTGACCCGCCACCGCACGGTGGTTGAGGAGGTCGCGCTAGCGACCGTCTCGAAACGCGCTGAGCCGGTCGCGCTAGCGACCGTCTCGAAACCGCTGAGCCGGAAGGGCTTCCCTCGCGGAGCCGTGGACCTCACCAGGTTTCGAGACGCTCCCTAGCGGGAGCTCCTCAACCACCGTCGCCAGGTTTCGAGACGCTCCCTAGCGGGAGCTCCTCAACCACCGTGGAGCCAACGAGAGTTCCTCGGCCGCCGTGCTGGCGGGAGCTCCTCAACCACCGTCAGGCGAGCACCGGCGCCAGGCGCTCCAGCGCTGCCTCGATGTCGGCGCCCGGGCCGGCGAAGCTGAACCGCACGAACCGGCCGCCGTCGGCGGTGTCGAAGTCGACGCCGGTCGCGAGCGCCACCCCGGTGCGCGCGAGCAGGTCGTGGGCGAAGGCCATCGAGTCGGTGGTGAGGTGGCCGACGTCGGCGTAGGCGTAGAACGCCCCGTCGGCGGGCGCGAGCCCGGTGACGCCGAGCCGGGCGAGGCCGTCGAGCAGGAGGCGGCGGTTGCCGGCGTAGCGCTGCACGTGGCCGTCGAGCTCGGCGTAGGCCTCTTCGCTGAACGCCGCGATGCACGCCCGCTGCGCCAGCACCGGCGGGCAGATCGTGAAGTTGCCCGTGAGGACGTCGACCGCGCGGCGCAGCCGCTCGGGCACCAGCATCCAGCCGATCCGCCATCCGGTCATCGAGAAGTACTTCGAGAACGAGGCGAACACGACGGCCTCGCGGCTGGTCTCCCAGGCGGAGTGCGCGAGCCGGCTGCCGCCCTCGAGCGGGGCGTACTCGATGCCGTGGTAGATCTCGTCGCTGATCAGCTGGACGCCGTTCTCCTCGCAGTACGTGGCGAGCGCGGCGAGCTCGGCGGGCAGCAGCATGGTCCCGGTCGGGTTGGCGGGGCTGGCGACGACGAGTCCCTGGAGCCCCGCACCCGACCCGCTGAGCGCGGCCACCTGGTCGACCGTCGGCTGGAACCGGGTCTCGGGCCCGGTCGGGATCTCGACCACCTCGCACCCGAGCGCGGCGAGCACGTTGCGGTAGCACGGGTAGCCGGGCCGGGCGATGGCGACGCGGTCGCCGGGCTCGAACGCGGCGAGGAACGCGAGCAGGAACCCGCCGCTGCTGCCGGTCGTGACCACGACGTCGTCCGCGTCGACCTCGATGCCGTAGGTGCGGCGGTGGTGACCGGCGATCGCCTCGCGCAGCTCGCGGATGCCGGTGGCCGGCGTGTAGCCGAGCGGGTCGCCGCTCTGCAGCAGCCGGATCGCCTCGTCGTTGACCGCCCTCGGCGCACCGGTGCTCGGCTGGCCGGCGAGCAGGTTCAGCAGGTCGCCGTGGGTCCGGGCCCGCTCGGCCGCCGCGGCCAGCAGGTCCATGACGTGGAACGGCGGCACGTTGGCGCGTTGCGCGACCTGGAGGCGGTTCACCTGGGGCAGGTTAGCCGTCGAGCCCATTCACCGGTCGGCCGGTGAAACGGGTGCTTGGACGACATCCGGACATCGTCCAAGCACCCCATTCACCGGCCGGCCGGTGAACGGGTCGCCCGGGCGGCCGCGGCGCGGCCGGCCCGACGCCCGAAGAACGACCCCTCGCCGAGCTGGGTGCCGGAGCAGTAGCCCTTGCCGTCCTGGGCGATGTTGGAGGCGCAGGCGCCGGAGGCGAACAGGCCGGGGACGACGGAGCCGTCGGGGCGCTGCACCTCGCCGTCGACGCTCACGCGGATGCCGCCGAGGGTGAAGCCGGCGTAGATGGCCTTGCCCAGGGTCAGGTCGAACACGGCCCAGGGGCCGACGGCCTGCGGCTCGAGCCAGTCGGGCGACTTGTGGAAGTCGACGTCGTCCTTGGCTGCCGCGAGCTCGTTGTAGCGCTCGAGCGACTTCTGCACCGAGCCGGCCGGCAGCTCGAGGGCGGTCTCGAGCTCCTCGATCGTCTCGTAGCCGTCGACGAGCGGCACGAGGGGGAAGACCGGGTACTCGACGTGCTCGCTGTCGACGATCAGGTACGCGGCGTGGTCGCGCTGCTCCATGACGAACTGCGACGTGCGCGAGTGGTACCCGTCCTCGCCGCAGAAGCGCTCGCCGTCCTTGTTGACGATGAACCCGAACATCAGCTTCGACGGCGGGTAGAACGGCGCGGTGATGAACGGCTCGTCCATGTGCTTCAGCTCGGCGCCGACCGACGCGCCGAGGCGGATGCCGAGCCCGTCGTCGTAGGTCGAGCCGAGGGTGAACGGCTTCTCGGCGAGCGCCGGGGTGTGCTCGGCGACCATGTCGGGGTTCATCACGAAGCCGCCGGCGGCGATCACCAGGGACGGCGTCAGCACGAAGCCGGTCTCGCTCGAACGACTTCCACGCGACGCCGACGACGCGCTGCCCGCCGTCGGCGTCGTCGGCCACGACGAGGTTGGTCGCCCCGGTCTCGTAGCGGACCTCGACGCCGGCCTCCTCGCAGCGGTCGCGCAGCAGGTCCATCACCATCTTGGTGCCCTCGGTGTCGCCGGGCACGGGCACCTTGTGGCCGCGCGGGGCGGGCCTCGCCTGCTCCTTGTAGGGCCAGACCTTCTCGTTGCCGGTGAACATCAGGCCCTGCGTGCCGGGCTGGATGACGGCCTTCTCGGGGTAGTAGCAGCGCTCGAACTCGAACCCGAGCGCCTCGATCCAGTCGAAGTGCTCGACCGAGCCCTCGCAGTAGGCGCGGATCTTGTCGTGCTCGGGCTCCTTGGAGACCGCGACGAGGTAGTCGTACATCGCCTCGACGGAGTCCTCGTGGCCGGTCGCCTGCTGCACCGCGGTGCCGGCGCCGAGGTAGAAGTGGCCGCCCGACATCGACGAGGTGCCGCCGTGCACGGCCGCCTTCTCGAGCAGCAGCACCCGGACGCCGGCGCGGGCGGCCTCGAGGGCGGCGCAGCCGCCGGCGATGCCGAAGCCGACGACGACGACGTCGTACGACTCCGACCCGTCGGCGGGACGGACGAGGCGGGGACGGTCTCGGGGATGGCGGTGCCCTTGCTCACCCGCTCAGACTAGAACACGTTCCAGTTTGCGGCGAGCGCACCGGACTACTGTCCGGCGGGTGCACTTCACCGAGTACGAGATGCGACTCGCCGCCTACGCGCTGATCGTCGACGACCAGGACCGGATCCTGCTCGCCTGGTGGAACGGTGAGGGCGTCGGCAGCCCGGCTGGAGCTTCCCGGCGGCGGGGTCGAGTTCGAGGAGCCGCCGGTCGAGGGCCTCGTGCGCGAGGTCAGCGAGGAGACCGGGTACGACGTCGTGGCGGGTGAGCCGCTCCCGTGCACACCTGGCAGACCATGACCCCGGCGCGGGACCACCTGCAAGCGCCCGTTCAAGGCCGTGCGCCTCGTCCTCGACGCCACGATCATCGGCGGCGAGCTCGGCACCCCCGAGGTCGGCGGATCGACCGACCGGGCCGCGTGGGTGCCGCTCGCGACCCTCGACGACGAGCCGGGACGGACCACGAGCATCGTCGACGTCGCCGTCTCAGCGCACCGCCGGCGGGAAGCCCCGGGCGGCGCCGACCGATAGACTGCGTACCCGCCACCCCACGTCATGAGGTGACATGCAGCTCGACGTCCACCAGCTCGACACGTTCCTGCTGGTGGGGTCTGCCGTCACCCTCGCCGCGATCCTCGCCGTGCGGCTCTCGAGCCGCGCCGGGCTGCCTCAGCCTGCTGATCTACCTGCTGATGGGCGTGGCCCTCGGCGAGGCCGGGCGTCGGCATCGAGTTCGAGAACGCCGAGGTCGCGCACGCCCTCGGGTTCGCCGCGCTGGCGGTCATCCTGACCGAGGGCGGTCTCACCACGAGCTGGCGCGAGGCGCGGCCCTCGATGCGGCTCGGGCTGTCGCTGGCCACGCTCGGCGTCGCCATCTCGGTCGGCGATCGTCGCCGTCGGCTCGCACTACCTGCTCGGCCTGCCGTGGGAGCTCGCCGTCCTCCTCGGCGCCGTGTGCTCGCCGACCGACGCGGCGGCGGTGTTCTCGGTGCTGCGGGTGGTGCCGCTGCCGCAGCGGCTGGTCGGCTCGCTCGAGGCCGAGTCGGGTCTCAACGACGCCCCGACCGTCGTGCTCGTCACGCTGATCTCGACCGGCGCCGTCGCCGAGCAGCGGCGTGCTCGGCATGGTCGGCATCATCGTCTTCGAGCTCGTCATCGGCGTCGCCCTGGGGCTGGCCGTCGGCTTCGGCGGCGCCTGGGTGATGCGGCGCGTCGCGCTGCCGTCGTCCGGCCTCTACCCGCTGGCCGTGATCAGCCTGGCCTTCCTCGCCTACGGCGCCACCGTCGTCCGTGCACGGCAGCGGGTTCGCCGCGATCTACGTCGCCGCGCTCGTGCTCGGCAACTCCGAGCTGCCGCACCGCCAGACCACGAGGTCCTTCGCCGAGGGCATCGCCTGGCTCGCCCAGATCGGGCTGTTCGTCATGCTCGGCCTGCTGCTCTCGCCGGGCCGGATCACGCTCGAGGTCGTCGGCCTCGCGCGTCGTCGCCGGACTGCTGCTCACCCTGGTCGCCCGACCCGTCTCGGTGCTCGGTCAGCAGCGTCGTGCAGCCGATGCCGTGGCGTGAGCTGTCGTTCCTGTCCTGGGCCGGGCTGCGCGGCGCCGTGCCGATCGTCCTGACCACGATCCCGCTCAGCGAGGGGGTCGACGAGGCCGAGCGGCTCTTCGACATCGTCTTCGTGATGGTCGTCGTCTACACGCTCATCACCGCGCCGTCGCTGCCGCTGGTCGCGCGGGTGCTGCGGGTGACCCGCCGCTCCGAGCCGCGCGACCTCGACCTCGAGGCCGCCCCGCTCGAGCGGGTGCAGGCCGACCTGCTGCAGATCACCATCAGCCCGGTCTCGCGGCTGCACGGCGTCGAGGTCGGCGAGCTGCGGCTGCCCAAGGGCGCCTCGGTGTCGCTGGTCATCCGCGACGGCGAGACCCTCGTGCCCGAGCGGCGCACGGTGCTGAGCCACGGCGACGACCTGCTCGTCGTCACCCCGCGCAAGCAGCGCGACCGCACCGAGGACCGGCTGCGCCAGGTCAGCGCCAAGGGCCGCCTGGCCCAGTGGCTGCACGACTGAGCCCGGACGCCGCGTGCGCCGTCCACGGGTCCGTGCCGCTGCTACTCGGTCATGCCCGGGGTGGCCGGGTCGGCGGGTCGGTGAGCTCGTCGGCCGCAGACCGTGCCCTCGGCGCTGACCCGCACCTGCACGCGGCCCGAGCGACGCCGGCGAACTCGTCGCCGACCACCACGGTGATGCCGCCGGTGCTGCTGGCGCGCTCGATGATCTCGACCTTGCCGCCGAGGTAGGTGCGCACCAGGCGGACGGCGGCGGTCCGGCCGTCGGGGCCCAGATCTGCGCCGACCTGACCTCGGGCGTCGGGCAGGTTGGCGATCTCGCCGCGCGCGAAGCCCTGGTCGCTCGAGGTCGTCGAGGGTCGCGCCGGCCAGGCCCGTGCGCTTGCCGGCGTTGATCACGCTGACGGTGACGCCGGCCGGCGCGCAGGATGTCGCCCGGGCTGACGGCGGTGTCGACGCAGACGCGGCGGGTCCTCGCGCTCGGGGAACGGCTCGGAGACCGCGTCGAGGCCGCGGGTGACGCCGACGAGCAGCAGCAGCGCCCAGCACGCCGAGGGCGGCGGCCGTGCGCAGGTGGCCGAGGAGCTGAGGGTCATCGGCCGGCATCCCTCCTCCAGCGGTGTGCACGCGCGCGTGCAGCACGTTGCGCTGGTGCAGGGCCGCCCGCAGGGCGCGGTGCAGGCCGTCCTCGAGGTAGTACTCGCCGCGCCACCGCACGACGTGGGCGAACAGGTCGCCGTAGAACGTGGAGTCCTCGTCGAGCAGCGCCGCCAGCTGCAGGGTGTCCTTGGTGGTGACCAGCTCGTCGAGACGCACCTGCCGCGGCGGCAGCGCCGCCCACGCGGACGACGTCAGCCCGTGGGGAGGGTAGGGACGCCCCTCGCCCACGCGCTTGAAGATCACAGTCCGCGAGTGTAGGCGTCGATGGCCGCCCCCTATCCTTCCGGCATGACCACGCCCTCGGGAGAGCCCGTGACCGAGCCGGCCGCCCAGCCCCCCGTCGAGCCCCCGGTCGAGGCTCCCGCCCCGGCGGAGGCTGCCGCCCCGGCCGAGCCTGCCGCCGCGACCGGCCGCGCGACCCCGGCCGAGGCCCCGGCCGCCCGCCGGCCGAGGCCGCCGCCCCGGCCGAGCTCTCGCCCCTCGAGGCCGAGGTCGCCGCGGGCTACGCGTTCGAGGGCACGGCGCTCGAGCTCGGCGGGCTGATGCTCGACGCCGACTCGCTCTCGCCGGTCCACGTGCGGATCCCGCTGCAGATGCTCAACCGGCACGGCCTCGTCGCCGGCGCGACGGGCACGGGCAAGACCAAGACCCTGCAGCTGCTCGCCGAGCAGCTCAGCGCGAACGGCGTCCCGGTGTTCGCCGCCGACATCAAGGGCGACCTCTCGGGCCTGGCGACGCCCGGCGCGGGCGGGGAGAAGATCACGGCGCGGGCGCAGTCGGTCGGCCAGACCTGGACCGCCACCGGCTACCCGGTCGAGTACTACGCCCTCGGCGGCGACGGCACCGGCATCCCGCTGCGGGTGACGATGTCGGCCTTCGGGCCGGTGCTGCTCAGCAAGGTGCTCGGCCTGAACGACACCCAGGAGTCCAGCCTCGGGCTGGTCTTCCACTACGCCGACCAGGCGGGCCTGCCGCTGCTCGACCTCGCCGACCTGCGTGCCGTCGTCGGCTTCCTCACCAGCGAGGAGGGCAAGCCCGAGCTCAAGGCGCTCGGCGGCCTGTCGTCCGCGACGGCCGGCGTGATCCTGCGCGAGCTGATCGCGTTCCAGGACCAGGGTGCCGACGCCTTCTTCGGCGAGCCCGAGTTCGAGTCGGCCGACCTGCTGCAGCTGGCTCCCGACGGCAAGGGCGTGATCTCGCTCGTCGAGCTGCCCAACCTGGCCGACCGGCCCGCGATCTTCTCGACGTTCCTGATGTGGCTGCTGGCCGACCTGTTCCACGACCTGCCCGAGGTCGGCGACGTCGACAAGCCCAAGCTGGTGTTCTTCTTCGACGAGGCGCACCTGCTCTTCAACGACGCCTCCAAGGCGTTCCTCGACCAGATCGCCCAGACCGTCCGGCTGATCCGCTCGAAGGGAGTCGGCGTCTTCTTCGTGACGCAGAGCCCCACCGACGTGCCCGACGACGTCCTGGCCCAGCTCGGCTCGCGGGTGCAGCACCAGCTGCGCGCCCACACCCCCAACGACGCCAAGGCCCTCAAGGCCACGGTCAACACCTACCCCAAGAGCGGTTACGACGACCTCGGCGAGGTGATCACCGGCCTCGGCATCGGCGAGGCCGTGGTGGTGGTGATGAACGAGCGCGGCGCCCCGACCCCCGTGGCCTGGACCCGCCTGCGGGCCCCCGAGTCGCTGATGGGCCCGAGCGACCCGGCGGCCATGGCCGCCACCATCGCCGCGAGCCCGCGCCAGGCGAAGTACGGCGCGGTCGTCGACCGCGAGAGCGCCCGCGAGAAGCTCGCCGTCCGGCTCGAGGAGGGGGCGGCCAAGGCCGCCGCCGACCAGAAGGCCGCCGACGACGCCGAGGCGGCCGAGGCTGCCGCGAAGGAGCGCGCCAAGGACGCCGGGCACGCGGAGGGCAAGAAGCCCAAGGCCACCAAGCCCGAGCCCGGCGTCGTCGAGCAGGTCGTCAAGTCCAGCGCCTTCAAGGACTTCATGCGCACCGCCGCCCGCGAGGTCGCGCGGGGGATGTTCAAGACAGGACGCCGCTGAGCGACGTCCTGCCTCGTCCAGCTGTGCTGGTGTGGGCTGTGGCGGGGTGGGAGTGGTGGCGTCAGGCGGTCCACCGCACTGACTCGTCGACGAAGTCGGCGAGGGCGTGGACGCCGCGCAGGTCGTTGCGTTGGTCCATCAGCCTGGTGAGGCTCTGGGCGTGGCGGGTCTTGAGCAGGGCGCGGGCCTGACGACGCTGGTCGAGCGTCTCGGTCTCGCGGTCGTTGTCCTCGGTCATGACCCCAGGGTGCGGCGGCAACTTCTCCGGGAGGTTGACCACGGGTTACGACCGTGTCTCACGTCGGCGTGATTCCCCTTACATTCTTCCCGTGACCGACATCGACCAGCTCATCGACACCCACGACATCAGCCAGCTGAAGTACCGCTACCTGCGGTGCCTCGACACCAAGGACTGGGACGGGTTCCGCGACTGCTTCGTCCCGGAGGCCACCGGCGACTACAACGGCCTGAAGTTCGAGGACCGCGACGCCCTCGTGTCGTTCATGCGCAGAACCTCCCCGAGGGCTTCCTCACCCTCCACCAGGTGCACCACCCCGAGATCGAGGTCGACGGCGACACCGCCGTCGGCCACTGGTACCTCGAGGACCGGGTGATCGTCGAGGCCGTGAAGTTCATGCTCGAGGGCGCCTCGTTCTACGAGGACCGCTACGTGCGCACGCCGGAGGGCTGGCGGGTGACCCACACCGGCTACCAGCGCACCCACGAGATCCACTTCAACCTCGACGACTTCCCGAACGTGAAGGTCACCGGGCCCGGCGAGCACCTGCACTGATCGTCCGGTCCGAAGGTCTAGTTCCCGTGCAGCCAGGCTGCTCACGGGCTCGACCTCGTCCCGTGGTCAGGCGGCGGCAACCTCGGGAGCAACACACCCCGGGCGGCAGGCGACGACGGTGCCGGTCCAGCCGCGTCGGTTGAGCACCCGCCCGACTCGTCCTGCGGTCCGGCACGGACGCCGGAAGACCTGCCCCCAGCCGAGCCGCAGGGAGAGGCGGCCGTCGCTCGCGAGCTCGAGGTCACGATCGAGATCGACGTCGTGGCGGTCGAGGACAGCGTGAAATGCGCGGCCGTCGAGCTCGAGGGAGAGCTGGAACTCCGTGAACTCGGCATCGCGGTACACCGACCCCTCGTCGGTGCGTTCGTGGAACTGCCGCTCCGGTGACGGAAGGCCGTGCGGCCTCTCGACCACACGACGGTGGTCGAGGTGCCGCGACCGAGGGACGAGGGAGCGGCCTCGAGACCGGGTGAGGGTCGATGATCACCCTCCTGGGATCGGCTGCGGTGATCTCGACGCGCCCGTTGTGGCCTCGTTCCTCGGCCACAGGGCGTGCTCGATCTGCGCCTGTGACGCCGAGCGCTCGTTCCTCGCTCTCGGCTACAGGCTTGGCTCCACCCAGGCCGTCTGGACGACCTCGACCCCGCGCTCGCGCGTGATCAGCCGGCCGCGGCCGGGGGGCATGGGGGCGGGGCGGAGGTTGCCGAGCAGCGGGCCCTCGTCGGGGTTGCCCGAGAGCAGCAGCTGCGGCATGGCGAGGTCGCGGATCGACTGGATCACGGGCTCGTACAGCGCCCGGGAGGCGCCGCCCGAGCGGCGGGCCACCATGACGTGCAGGCCGACGTCGCGGGCCTGGGCCAGGAGCGGCTGCAGCAGGGCCACGGGCGAGGTCTGCTGGGTGGCCACCAGGTCGTAGTCGTCGACGACGACGAACACCTCGGCGCCGGTCCACCAGCTGCGGTTGCGCAGCTGCTCGGGCGTGACGTCGGGGCCGGGGATGCGGCTCTCGAGGTAGGCGGCGAGGTCCTTCAGCGCGGGCTGGGCCTGCTGGGCCGAGGTGAGGTAGTTGAGCAGGTACTCCTCGGGCACCTCGCCGAGCAGCGAGCGGCGGTAGTCGACGACGACCAGCTGCGCCTGCTTCGGCGTCCGGGTGCGCATGACCTCGCGCAGGTGGGCGCGCAGGAACGCGCTCTTGCCGGAGCCGCCGTCGCCGAGCAGCAGCAGGTGCGGCTGCTCGGAGGGGTCGACCGAGACGGGCGCGAGCTCCTTCTCGTTGACGCCGAGGTAGAGGCGGCCCGGCACCGGTTCGCCCGCGATCTCGAGCACGCGGGACAGCTCGATGCGCTCGGGCAGCAGCCGCAGCTTCGGGCCCGACGGTCCGCGCCAGGCCGCCGCCGAGCGCGCGACGAGGTGGTCGACGCCGTCGCCGAGGGAGGTGCCCGACGCGACGCCGTCGATGCGCGGCAGCGCCCCGAGGAAGTGCAGCTTGCCGGTGACCAGCCCGCGACCGGGCCGGCCGGCGGGCACCAGCTGGGCCACCTTGCGGTCGACCTCGGAGTCCATCGCCTCGCCGAGCTTCAGCTCGAGCTTGGTGCCGAGCAGGTCGCGCATCGCGGCCCGGAAGTCGGCCCACCTCGACGCGGCCGTGAGCACGTGCAGGCCGAAGGTGAGGCCGCGGGAGGCGAGCACCTGGATGGCCATCTCGAGGTCGTCGAAGTCCGAGCGCAGCGTGCTCCAGCCGTCGACGACGAGGAACACGTCGCCGTACCCGTCGTCGGCCCGCCCCTCGCGCCGGCGCGAGCGGTAGGTCTCGATCGAGTCGATGCCCTGGCTGCGGAAGTACGCCTCGCGCCGGTCGACGACGCCCTGCACCTCGGCCACGATCCGGCGGACGACGTCGGGCTCCGAGCGCGTGCCGACGCCCGCGACGTGCGGGAGCCCGGCGAGCGGCGCGAACGTGCCGCCGCCGAAGTCGAGCACGAAGAACTGCGACTCCAGCGGCGTCGTGGTCAGCGAGATCGAGGCGACGAGCGAGCGCAGCAGCGTGCTCTTGCCGCTGCGCGGCCCGCCGACGATCGCGACGTGGCCCGCCGCCCCGCTCAGGTTGACGGTGAGGGTGTCGCGCCGCTGGTCCCGCGGCCGGTCGACGGTGCCGAGCGGCACGACCAGGCCGCCGAGCGCGCGCCACTGCGGCGAGACCAGGCCGAGCTGCGGGTCCTCGGCCAGGTCGGCCATGAGCTGGTCGAGGGTGTCGGGCTCGTCGAGCGGCGGCAGCCACACCTGGTGCGCGGGCGGCCCCTGGCCGACCATCCGGCCGACCGCCACGTCGAGCAGCGACTCCTGCGCCTCGGCGGCGACGGGTGCCTCGGGCTCCGGCTCGGCCTCGGCGGTCTCGAGCGAGAGCACCTCCGAGATGGTGAACGGCAGGATGCCGCGCACGTGGCCGCCGGCGTCCCGCGGGACCGGACGTCGTCCGCTGACCGGGGGGCCGGAGACGTACGCGGCCTTGAAGCGGGTCAGGGTCGTGGGGTCGGGCTTGAGGTAGCCCAGGCCCGGGATCGCGGGCAGCTCGTACGCGTCGGGCACGCCGAGCACGGTGCGCGACTCCTGGGAGCTGAACGTGCGCAGGCCGATGCGGTAGGAGAGGTGCGACTCGAGCCCGCGCAGCCGGCCCTCCTCGAGCCGCTGCGAGGCGAGCAGCAGGTGCAGGCCGAGCGAGCGGCCGAGCCGGCCGATGGCGACGAACAGGTCGATGAACTCGGGCTTGGCCGACAGCATCTCGGAGAACTCGTCGACGACGATGAACAGCGACGGCATGGGGGCGAGGTCCTCGCCGGCGCCGCGAGCCTTCTCGTAGTCGCGGATCGAGGCGAAGTTGCCGGCCTCGCGCAGCAGCTCCTGGCGCCGCACCATCTCGCCCGAGAGCGCGTCCTGCATGCGGTCGACCAGCGTCAGCTCGTTGGCGAGGTTGGTGATGACCGCCGAGACGTGCGGCATCTCGGCCATCCCGGCGAAGGTCGCGCCGCCCTTGAAGTCGACCAGCACCATGTTGAGCTGCTCGGGGGAGTGGGTGAGGGCGAGGCCGAGCACGAGCGTGCGCAGGAACTCCGACTTGCCCGAGCCGGTCGCGCCGATCACCAGGCCGTGCGGGCCCATGCCCTGCTGGGCGGACTCCTTGATGTCGAGGTGCACCAGGGCGCCGGACTCGCCCGCCCCGATCGGCACCCGCAGCCGGTCGCGCGACGGCCTCAGCCGCCAGGCCGCGTGCGGGTCGAACGCCCGCACGTCGCCCAGGCCGAGCAGGTCCATGAAGTCGTGGGGGGAGGCGATCTCGCCGGGGACGCCGGTGTCGACCGGCCCGGCGACCTGCACGCTGTGCAGCGGGGTCAGCCGGCGCGCGAACGCCTCGGCGGTCGCGGTGTCGCACTGGTCGGCGCGGGCGCGGACCGGCTCCTCGCGCAGCCGCAGCGCCTCGACCGGGACGAGCCCGTCGGCGTCCGGCTCACCCACGAGCTGCAGCCGGAGCCGGGAGGCGTCCTCGATCTCGGACCACCGGGTCGGCAGGTCGAGCAGGGTGACGCCGTGCAGGCCGTCGGGCGGGACGACGTGGTTGCCGGGCGGCAGCTCGACGCCGTCGGTCACGAGCAGGATGTGGGGGAGCGCGGGGCGCTCGTCGGCTCCGAACCGCGGCCGGTCGCCGAGGTCGGGCGGCAGCATCGCGGCCAGGTCGCTCAGCGACGTCGACACCATCCGCATCGGGCCGACCGCGTCGGTCTGCTCCTGGCTGAGGGCGTGCGGCAGCCACTTCACCCAGTCCCAGTGGGCCAGGTGCTCCTCGGAGGACAGCACCGCCACCACGAGGTTGTCGGGCGACTGGAAGGCCGTGGCCGCGCAGATCAGGGCCCGCGCCAGCGCCCGCGCCTGGCCCTCCTCGCCGCACACCTCGACGCGGTCGAACGCGCGCAGGTCGATCGACGCCGGCAGGTCGGGCTGGGTGCGGTGCACGACGAGCAGCCGGTGCAGGGCGGAGGCGGCGGCGGGGTCGACGTCGTCGATCGGCGCGCTCTCCGGCGGCACCAGGTCGAGGGCGAGCGGTTGCGCGCACAGCCCGTAGCGCACCTGGAGGAACCGGGCGTCGGTGGCGTGGTGCTCCCACACCCGGGTGCGCTCCTCGGCGAGGGCGGGCAGGGCAGCGGGGTCGGGGTGGTGCCAGGTGAGCGCGCGCCGCTGCTGTGCCGCGGCCTCGCGGGCCACGGCACGCACCGTGGCGAGGTAGCGCAGGTACTCGGTGCGCGACCCCGTCACCTGCTGGGCGCGCTGCTTCCGCTGACGGTCGATCTGCACCACGATGAAGCCGATCGTGGCGAGCAGGAACATGCCGGCCGCGAGGAAGCTGCGCGTCGACGTCGCCGCACCCGCCCCGCGGCTGATCGTCGCCACCAGCACGATCGAGCCGAGGCTGCCGAGCATGGGGATGGCGTTCATCGCGACGCCGGCCGCGCCCTCGCTGGGCTGGATCTGCGGCGGCGCCTGCAGCACCAGCCGGCCGCTCGGCATCTCGGGCCGCTCGAGGCGCGAGCTGCGCAGCGTGGGCTGACCCGTCGTGGCCGGCGAGACCGAGGTCATGCGAACCACCCATCTGTCACGCGAACCACCCGTAGTCCGTCACCAGGCCTCGAGGCCCCTCGCTCGTTCCTCGCTCGGGGCACCTCGACCACCGCCCGGGGCACCTCGACCAACGCCGCAGGCCCGGTGACAGCGGTACGGGTGATGATAGGCAGCATGGTGAGCGAGCTGCGAGGCACGTCGGGCGCCACCGACGTCCTGTCGTTGAGCGTGCACGGGCCCGTCGGGGTGCTCGACCTGCACGTGCCGGCGGGGGCGTCCGGGGTCGACGTCGCGACGGAGTACTCACGTCAGGCCAACCTGCCCACGGTGCCCCTGCTCCACACCCACCTGGGCCGACCACTTCCGCCCGACCGCACGCTGGCCGAGGCCGGCGTCGTCACCGGGAGCGTGCTGGTGGCCCTCGCCGCTCCCGGCGGCCCGCCCGCCAACCCCGCCGCCGGACGTCGTCGCGCGGCCGAGCCGGCCAACCGCGGGCTCGCCCCGGGTGCGCTCTCGGTGCTGTGGTGCGTGGTGGCGGTGGTCGGCGCGCTGCTGGCCGGGTGGCTGGCGTCGCGGCAGCCGGCGTCGTCCGACCTGCGTGACTGGGCGGTCGGGGTGCTCGTCGCGGCCGCGGTGGTCGGGGTGCTGCCCGTCGGGCCCCTCGCGGTGCACCGGGTGCTCGCCGCGCCGGCCTTCGCCGGTGCGGCCGCGTATGTCGTCGCCTGGGACCCGGCCCCCGAGCGGCTGCCGACCGTGCTGGGCGTCGCCGCCCTCGCCGCGGCCGTCTGCGCCGCGGTCGCCCGCGCCCTCGACCGGCCGGGCGAGGAGGGGTTGCGGGTCTGGACCGTGTCCGGTGTCGCCGTCTTCGTGCTCGCGACGCTCGCCGCGCTCCTCGACGTCGACGCGCAGGTCGTGTGGTCGCTGCTGCTGGTGGTCGCGATGCTCGCGGCGCGTTTCGTGCCGATGCTGGCGATCGACGTCCCCGACCAGTACCTGCTCGACCTCGAGCGGCTCGCGGTCACCGCGTGGTCGGCACGCGACCGGCCCCGCGGACGCCGGGGGCGCATCGTCGTGCCGCGTCCGGCGGTCGCCGCCGTGGCCGAACGGGGGACGCGCACCGTCACGGCCGCCGGTGTCGCGGTGCTCGTCGTCTCGGTGTCGTCGGCCGTCCTGCTGCTCCGCGAGACCACCGTCTGGATCGACCGCCTCGGCGCCCGCCTCGAGGTGGGCCTGGCCGGGGCCGCCCTGCTGCTCGCCGCGCGCAGCTACCGGCACGCCGGTGCCCGGGCCCTGCTGCGGACCGCGGGGCTGGGCTGCTGGGCCGCCCTGCTCGTCGTCCTGCTGGGCGCCATCGGGACCGACGCCGCCCTGTACCTGGCGGTCTGCTCCATCGGCCTCGGGGCACTGCTCGTCGTCGTGGCTGTCGCGCTGGGTCGCGGCTGGCGCTCGGCCTGGTGGGCCCGCCGGGCCGAGGTGGCCGAGGCGCTGTGCGGCGCCACCGCCCTGGCGTCGGTCGTGATGGCGGCCGGCTTCTTCCGCGCGCTGTGGGACCTGACGAGCTGACCGTCGCCCCCAAATCGGTGGATCAGGTTTAGCCCCGAACCGCCCGGGTAACAGGCTGGACGTCCCGCTCGATCACCAGGTGAGCGGTTGCAGGTTCCCCCTCCTCATCAGACCCTCGGGCGGCGAAGAGCCGTCGGACAAAGGAGATCGACACCATGACGTACGACTACGGGCAAGGCGAAGGCACTCTCTCCCAAGGCGCCGATCGCGTCCTCGCGGCGATGGCCGACTTCAACACCATCAGCAACAAGATGACCGACAAGATCGCTGCCGCGCAGGGTCAGTGGGTCGGCGACGGCGCCAACGCCTTCAACACCCTGGCCCAGGCCTGGACCGAGAAGCAGGACCTCATCGTCAAGGCGCTCAACGGCTTCGCCGACTCCCTCGGCGTCACCCAGAACATCAACCTCTCCCAGGACGACGACGTGCGCGGCAACGTGCAGCTCCTCCAGGGCCGTCTCGGCTGACGCCGACCACTCGACACCAGAACCCGAAGGAGCACCGACATGTCACTCGACGGAATCCGCGTCAACCACGCTGCGGTCGACCTGGTCGCAGCCGACCTGTACAGCACCGTGCAGGAGATCGACAACCGCATGAACCAGCTCGAGCAGGAGCTCTCCCTCCTGCGCAACGACTGGGACGGTAACGCCCAGGTCGCCTACCAGTCGGCGAAGGACCAGTGGGACTGGGCCATCCAGGAGATGAAGGACCTGCTCGACCGCACCTCGGCCACGGTCTACGACTCCAACCAGGCCTACCGCGACGCCGACCACCGCGGCGAGGCGATGTTCCTCTGACGTCGTCGGCGACGATCCACGACTCGACCCATCAGGGGCCGACACCTTCGGGTGTCGGTCCCTGTCGGTGTGAGGATGTCCTCCGAGATCCTCGAACCTCCGTCACCTGCCTTGGGAGAAGTGATGAGCCAAGCCCCGGTCGGCACCTCCGGCCTGGTGCGGGTCACCGTCGCGTCCGGGACGCGACGGGTCGACCTCGTGCTCCCGGGGGCGGTGCCCGTCGCCGAGCTCGTGCCCGAGCTGGCGCGCAGCGTCGGGCTGCTCGACTCCGCCACGGTGTACGGCGGCTACCGCCTCGTGACCTCCGACGGACGCCGGCTGGCGAGTGACTCGGGCCTGACCCTGCAGGGCGTCGAGGACGGCTCGCTCATCACCGTCACCGCCGGCATCGACGTGGCGGTCCCGCCGGTCTACGACGACGTGGTCGAGGCGATGACCGACGTCGTCGAGCACGAGCTGCGGCCGTGGGCGCCGGCGTCGTCGCGGCGCACCGCGCTGGCCGCGGCCACGCTGCTCCTGGCCCTTGGCGGCGTCTCGCTGCTGGTGCTCGACACCACGCTGTCGGCCTACGCCGCCGTGGTCGTCGCAGTGGCCCTGGTCGCCGGGTCGGTCGTCCTCTCCCGGGCCCAGCGCGAGCCGGAGGCCGCGGTGACGGTGGCCTGGATCGGCGTCGGCTACGCCGTCGCCGCCGGCCTGATGCTGGCCCACGACGAGCGGCTGCTCGGGCTGCAGGGAGCCGCGGCGGGCGCCGGCGCGGTCGCGGTCGGGCTGGTCTGCCTGATCGGCCTCGGTGCCGGCCGGACCCTGCTCGTGCCGGCGGTGGTGGTGGGCGCCGTCCTCGGGGTCGCCGGCCTGGTCGTCGACGGGTCGGACGCCGACCCGGGGGTCGTCCTGGTCTGCGTGCTGGCCTTCGTCGTGCTCGTCGGCAGCGTGTTCCCGTGGCTCGCCCTGGGCGTCACCGGCACCACCGTCGACCAGCTGTACACGCCCGCCGACATCACCGCCGACCCCGACGACATCGACCCGGTCCGCGTCGCCGGTGACGCCCGCGTGGCCCACGAGATCCTCGTCGCCATCTCCGCGACCGTCGGGCTGCTGCTGGTGCTCACCGCACCCCTCGCCGTCGACCGCGGCCTCGACGGCACGCTGCTGGTCGTGGTCGCGTGCCTCGTCGTCATGTTCCGCACCCGTCAGTACCGCACGGGCTCGGAGGTGCTGGTCGGGCTCGTCTCCGGCATCGCCGGCCTGGCCGTGGTGGCGGTCTCGGTGCTGGTGCGGTGGGACGAGTGGCGCCCGACCCTCGCGGTCGTGCTGGCCGGGACGGGCGCCGTCCTCCTGGCGCTCACCCTCCTGCCCTCGGCGCCGTCGGTGCGCCGCGGCCGGTTCGGCGACGTCGTCGAGACCATCTGCCTGCTCGCCCTGCTGCCCCTGGTCGTGCTCGCGACCGGACTGGTCGGCTGACCCCGCCGATGGCCACCAAGAAGGACCTCGTCGAGGCCTACTCGTTCAGCCGTCGCCGGCTGGTGACGGCCTTCGTCTCCGGGGCGCCCGGCGGCCGGGAGGTCGAGCCGTCGCGCCCCGGCCGCACCATCGTCGGCGGCGTCGCGCTCGCCGTCCTGCTGGTGGCGGGCGCCGCCGTCATCGGGTTCCTCAAGCCACCCACCACGATCGACTGGTCGAGCGAGGGACTGGTCAGCGAGAAGGAGTCGGGCGCCGACTACCTGGTGCTCCGCACCGGCGTCGACGACGAGACCGAGCTGCGTCCGCTGGCCAACATCACCTCGGCGATGCTGATCTTCGGCGCCGACGTCGAGTCGACACGCGTCCCCCGCAAGGACATCGCCGAGCAGCCGCAGGGCGCCCCGATCGGCATCCTCGAGGCGCCCGCGACCCCGCCGGAGGTCGTCGACCTGGTGCAGTCGGGCTGGAGCGCCTGCACCGGGCTCGCCGGCACGACACCGGTGGGCATCCGGCTGGCCCTGCTGCAGGAGCCCCAGGTGACGCCGCGGCCCGACACCTCGGTCGTGGTGCGGACGTCGTCCGGACGGCTCTACCTGGTGGCGGGCTCGCCGGCCGGCAGCGACCGCGGGGTCGAGCGCGCCTACGCCTACCCGGTGCCCGAGAGCCCGGTCACCGACCGGGTCCTGGCGAACGTCGCGGGCACGCGCAGCGAGGACGCCGTGCCGGTGCCCGACCAGTGGGTCACCCTCTTCCCGTCGGGCGCGCCGCTCGGTCTCGCCACGTTCGGGCTCTCGAAGGGCGACCTCGCACGCCCGTGGGGCCAGGCCTCCCAGGTGCCGGGCGCCCAGGACGCCGAGCTGGGCGACGTGCTCGAGGTCGGCGACGGCACCTACTACCTCGCCGTACCCGGGGCCGCGCTGCCGCTCGACGAGTTCTCCTACGCCGTCTACACGGCGCTCGCGTTCCCACGCAAGGACCCGCTCGCCGAGATCCCGCTGGTGCAGGGCCCGACCGGGCTCGTCGACCTCGACGCCGCGTCGTGGCCCACCGTGGTCCGCCGCAACCCCTACCCGTCGGGCCAGCCGTGCGCGCTCACCGAGACCCTGCCCGACGCCCAGCCCGTCGTCGTCCTCGCCTCGGCGGTGGCCGGCAGCCCTGCCTACGCCGAGGCCGTCGTGCCCGGCGACGTCGACATCACGGTCGACTCCGGCGGCGGGGCGTTCGTGCTCTCCGGCGACTGGGACCTGGGCGGTCCGTCGAGCCCGGTGCTCGTCGACCCGCGCGGCTTCGCGTTCCCCGTCGGTGGCGGCGACGAGCGCGACAACCTGGGCTACGGCGAGGTGCCCGACGTGGTGGTGCCCGACGACTGGGTCGAGCTGCTCGACGACGGCGTGCCCCTCACCGTCGACGCGGCCCGCTGCCCGCCGACGTCCGACCCGCGGGCGCAGTGCACCGGCTGAGGCCGGGCCCCGGCCGGGTCGCGGCCGCAGCGGCCGTCGTCGCGGTGGCGGGCTCGCTCGTGCTCGCCCCGCCGGCCCGCGCCGTCGACGGCGCCGACTGCACGGGGGTCGACGACGTGAGCACCGAGAAGGTCCCGGCGACCGACCCGTCGGTGCCGGCGGCGACGCTGCAGCTCGAGCAGGCGCACGACCTCGTGCGCTCGCTCTCGGGCCGCGAGCCGGGCGCCGGCGTCACCGTCGCCGTGGTCGACGCCGGTGTCCGGGTACAGCCGGGCCTCGCGGTCGCCGAGGCCCGGCGCCTGACCCCCTACAGCCGAACGGCCGAGCTGGGCTCGTACCACGGCACCGCGATGGCCGGGCTGGTCGCGGGCGCTGCGGTGGACGGCGACCTGGTCGGCTTCGCCCCCGCCGCGTCGCTGGTCGACGTCCGGGTCTACGACTCCGAGCGCGCGGACGACGACCGGCTCGCCCCGCTCACCCGGCGCGGGCTGGTCGCCGGCCTCGAGTCGGTGCTGCCACGCGTCGGCCCCGGCACGGGCCAGGTCGACATCGTGCTCGTGCCTGTCTGGACGGGTCCGTCCGCCCGGCTCGAGCAGGTCGTCGACGCGATCACCGCCGCCGGTGGCGTCGTCGTCGCCGCCGCGGGCGACCGCGGGGAGGAGCCCGCCTACGAGTACGGCGAGGACTACGCGCGCACCTTCTACCCCGCCGGCTACGGCGACGACCCCCTGGTGGTGACCGTCGGCAGCACCCTCGACACGGGCACCGACCCCGAGGCTCCCGACCTGCGCGACGACACCTCGCTCGTGCTCAGCTCGGCGATCGACGTGGCCGTGCCGACCTACGGCGCGGTGAGCTACGCGGTCAACGGGGTGCCGTGCTCGCTGTCGCAGCCGGCGACCGGGGTCGCCGCGGCCGAGGTGGCCGGCGTCCTGGCGCTGCTCATGACGGCGTTCCCCGGCGACACCCCTGCCCAGTCCGTGGCGCGCCTGGAGATGACGGCCACCGGTGCGTCGGTCACCGACCCCGAGACACCCGACAAGGTGCTGGGCCGCGGGGTCGTCCAGCCCGTCGCCGCCCTCACCCGGCCGCTCGCCCTCGACGCCGACGGCAGCCCGTCGTCCGAGGCGCTGCCCGCCCCCGCGGCCCGCCGGGCCGCCCTGCCGCGCGACGAGCCCGACGTCCTCGCCGGCACCCGCCGCCACGCCGTCTGGTGGGGCCTCCTCGGTGGTGGCGCGCTCGTCGTCGCCCTGGTGCTCCGCCCGGTCCTCCTCCGCCGTCGCACGGGACTGACCCCGTCCCCGGTCCCTGAGAGTCCTCTCACCTGCCACGATGTCGGCGAGTGCGGTGGGCCGTGACCTGGGGGGGACTGGTGCCAGAACCACGAGACGGCGAGACCGCCCTCGAGGCGCGCGTCCACGAGCTCGAGAGCGAGCTCGCGCACCTGCGCCGGGTGGTGGAGACCTGCTCCGACGCCTACGTGGCCATCGCCGCGGACGGCCGGGTGACCGAGTGGAACCGGGTCGCCGCCGAGGTGTTCGGCTGGTCGTGCGAGCAGGCGGTCGGCGTCCCGGTGGACGAGCTGCTCATCCCTCCCGAGCAGGTGTCCGCCCACCGCGACGGGCTCGCCCGGTTCCACGCCGACGGGCACGGGCCGATCCTCGGCTCGGTGGTGCCGGTCGAGGCCCGGCGCCGCGACGGCTCGCGGCTGCCGGTCGAGCTGACCGTCTGGGCCTGCGAGGGCACGGGCGGGGGCCCCGGTGAAGGCGCGGGTGGGTCCGCGTTCCACGCGTTCCTGCGCGACGTCTCGGCGCGTGCCGAGGCCGAGGACGCCGCCGCGCGCGCCACGGCCGAGCTCGAGTCCTTCGCCTCCATCGCGGCCCACGACCTGAGCACGCCGCTCGCGATCATCCGGGGCTTCGCCGAGGCGGCCCTCACCTTCACCGAGGACCCGCTGCTCGTGACCACGCTCGGCCGCATCGTCTCGGCCGCGCAGCGCGGCACCGACCTCGTGCAGGACCTGCTGTCGGTGGTCTCGCTCGAGCGTGCCGACCCCGTGCTCGAGCCGTTCGACCTCAGCGACGTCGTGCGCTCCGTCGCCGAGGAGCAGGTGGCCGTGCGGGGCCGGGCCGCCGTGGTCGACGTCGCGGAGCTGCCGCGGGTCGCCGCCGACGAGATCCTGGTGCGGCAGCTCTTCGCCAACCTGATCGGCAACTCCGTGAAGTACGTGCCGACCGACCGCGCGCTGCGCATCGAGGTCCGCGGCGAGCCGTGCTCCGCCACCGGGCCGGACGCCGGGCGGGTGCTGGTGCGCGTGAGCGACAACGGCGACCCCATCCCCGCCGAGGAGCGTGCGGGCCTCTTCGAGCTGTTCGCCCGTGGGGGCCGGGCGTCGTCGGCGTCCGGCACCGGCATCGGGCTCGCGATCTGCCGCAAGGTGGTCGAGCGGCACGGCGGCCGGATCTGGGTGGACGGCGACGGCCCCGGCACGACCTTCGCCGTCACCCTCCCCGCAGCCCCCTGACGCCGACCTGTCCCGTTCTCGGGACAGGTCACCGGAAAACAGCGCTGACCTGTCCCGAGAACGGGACAGGTCAGCGTGATCGGCGGAGGATAGGGGATTCGAACCCCTGAGGGCTTTCACACCCAACCCGCTTTCCAAGCGAGCGCCATAGGCCACTAGGCGAATCCTCCGCGGAGGAGCGTACCCGTCGCCGTTCCGAACCGGCCAATCGCCTATGCTCTGCGCAACCCCCCGCGTGGCGGCACCTCGCCCAACTCCCCCAGGGCCGGAAGGCAGCAAGGGTAAGTGAGCTCTGTCGGGTACGCGGGGGGCCTCTGTCTCTCCGGGGCATGATGGTCGGGTGCTGGTCATCGCCCACCTCAGCGACACCCACGTCGGCGGCCACCCGAGCGCGGAGGAGCGGGTCGGGCGCGTGCTCGACTACCTCGCCGCGTTCGAGCCGCCGGTCGACGTCGTCCTGGTGACCGGCGACGTCACCGACCACGGCACGACGCGAGGAGTACCAGGCCACGCGGCGGCTCTTCGCCTCGTGGGCCGGGCCCGCGCCGGTGCTGTGGTGCCCGGGCAACCACGACGTCCGCGACGGCTACGCGGCGATGCGGGGCCTGCCCGCCGACGGCCGGCCGTGCGACGAGGTGCACGACGTGGGCGGCGTCAGGTTCGTGATGCTCGACTCGCTCGTGCCCGCGCCGCCGGGCGAGCGGATCGACCACGGCGAGCTGTCACCGGCCAGCACGCAGTTCCTGGACGACGCCCTGGCCGGCCGCCCCGACGGCCAGTGGGCGGTCGTGTGCCTGCACCACCCGCCGGTCGACCTCCACGTCGGGCTGATGGACCCGATCAAGCTCGCTGGACGCCGTCCCGCTCACCACCGTGCTGGGCCGCCACGAGCGCGTCGCCGCCGTCGCTGCGTCGGCCACGCGCCACACCGCGTGCGCGGCGACCTACGCGCGGGCTGCCGCTGCGCGTCGGCGGTGCCGTCGCCTCCACCGTGCCCTTCACCGCCGAGCCGCAGCCGGTGCTCACCCACGACCTCGGGCCGTCGTTCGCGATCCACGTGCTCGACGACGACGGGCACCTCGTGACCCACTGGCGCACCCTCTGACGCCGACCCGCCCCACATGCTGGGGCGGGTCAGCGCTGAGCCGCCCCACATGTGGGGCGGGTCGGCGCGGCCGATCGGCCCGGCCCTGTGAACGGCCGGTGGGCGGCTGTCGGGAGCGGTGGTTAGGGTCGGGTCGTGGACTCCCCGCTCGCCCTCTACCGCCGGTACCGGCCGGAGACCTTCGCCGAGGTCATCGGGCAGGAGCACGTCACCGAGCCCCTGCGGGCGGCGCTCGGCAACAACCGGGTGAACCACGCCTACCTCTTCTCCGGGCCCCGCGGGTGCGGCAAGACCACCTCGGCCCGCATCCTGGCCCGCGCCCTCAACTGCGAGATCGCCCCGGTCCCCGACCCGTGCGGCGAGTGCGAGAGCTGCCGCGACCTCGCGCGCGGCGGTCCCGGGTCGATCGACGTCATCGAGATCGACGCCGCCTCGCACGGGGGCGTCGACGACGCCCGCGACCTGCGCGAGAAGGCGTTCTTCGCGCCGGTGCGCTCGCGCTACAAGGTCTACATCATCGACGAGGCCCACATGGTCACCACGCAGGGCTTCAACGCCCTGCTCAAGCTCGTCGAGGAGCCGCCGCCGCACCTGCGGTTCATCTTCGCCACCACCGAGCCCGACAAGGTCATCCCGACCATCCGCTCGCGCACGCACCACTACCCGTTCCGGCTGATCCCGCCGCGGCTGCTCTCCAGCTACCTCACCGACCTCTGCGAGCGCGAGGGCGTGACCATCGAGCCGGCCGCCCTGCCCCTGGTGGTGCGGGCGGGTGCCGGCTCGGCCCGCGACACCCTCTCGGTGCTCGACCAGCTGCTCGGCGGTGCCGGCCCCGCCGGCGTCACCTACGACCTCGCGAGCGGCCTGCTCGGCTACACCCCCGACACCCTGCTCGACGAGGTGGTCGACGCGTTCGCCGCGGGCGACGGCGCCTCGGTCTTCGGGGTCGTCGACAAGGTGATCGAGACCGGCCAGGACCCGCGGCGGTTCACCGAGGACCTGCTGCGCCGCCTGCGCGACCTCGTCATCATCGCCGCGGTGCCCGACGCCCCGGCCACGGGGCTGATCGACGTCGCGGCCGACCAGGCCGACCGGCTCGTCTCGCAGGCCTCGCGGTTCGGTCGTGCCGACCTGAGCCGGGCCGCCGACCTCGTCGCCACCGGCCTCACCGAGATGCGCGGCGCCACCGCGCCGCGCCTGCTGCTCGAGCTCATCTGCGCGCGGGTGCTGCTGCCCGGTGCCGACCACACCACGCACGGCGTGCTGGCCCGGCTCGACCGGCTCGAGCGACGGGCCTCGATCACGGCACCCGCCCAGGACCTGCCGGCCGCCAGCATCCCGCCGGCCCCGGCACCGACGCCGCCCGACCGCCGGCCCCGGCACCGACGCCCGTGCCGTCGCCGACCCCGGATCCCTCACCGGCTCCGGAACCCTCGCCGAGCCCGGTGCCGTCCCCGACGCCGCAGCCGTCGCCGACCCCGGAACCCTCGCCGACCCCAGAGCCCTCGCCGACCCCGGAGCCCTCGCCGACCCCGAGCCCTCGCCGACGCCCGGAGCCCTCACCGAGCCCGGTGCCGTCGCCGACGCCCCAGCCCTCCCCGGCCCCGGTGCCCGATCCCGCCCCTGTCGCGGCGCCGGCGCCCGCAGGCTCCGGCGGGCTGACGCTGGTCGACGTCCGTCGCCTGTGGCCCGACATCATCGAGGCCACCAAGCAGCGGCGCCGGATCACCTGGATCCACCTCTCCCAGAACGCCCAGGTGGTGGCCGTCGACGAGCGGACCCTGACCCTCGGCTTCGCCAACGGCGGCGCCCGCGACTCCTTCGAGTCCGGGGGCAGTGCCGAGATCGTCCGCCAGGCCGTGATCGACGTGATCGGCGCCGACTGGAAGATCGAGACGATCGTCGACCCCGGTGCCGACGCCTCGTCCGCGCCGCCGCCGGCCGCCCCCGTGGTGGCCGCTCGACCCGAGCCGGCACCTCCCGCGGCCGCCCCGGCTCCCGCCGCCCCGGCTGCTCCGGCGCCCGAGACGATGGCCCCCAGCGCGGCGCCGGCGTCGGCGTCCGCACCGCCGCCCGACGAGCCGCCGTCCTGGGCCACCGACGAGCCCGACCACGAGCCCGGGTACGAACCGACGTCCCGCCCGGCACCGGTCCCCGTGCCCGCTCCGGTGCCGGCCTCGCCCGACGCCTCGGCGGTCGCCCGCGAGGCGCTGCGCCAGGCCCGCCCCGAGGCCGAGTCGCCCGGTCCGGCCTTCGACCCCGACGCCGACGCCAGCCCCGACGACCTCGACGCCGACTCCGAGCTCCTCGGGACCGACGACCTGCTCGCCCGCGAGCTCGGCGCCCAGGTGATCGAGGAGATCCCGCATGCCTGACCCGATCGCGCCACCGATGGCCCAGTGCGACCCCGCCACCCACCCAGTGAGGACCCCATGAGCGAGAACCCCTTCGGCGGAGCCGGTGGCTTCGACATGAACGCGCTGCTCGAGCAGGCGGCCCAGATGCAGTCCAAGCTGATGGAGGCGCAGGAGGCGCTCGCGGACGCCGTCATCGAGGGCACCGCGGCGGGCGTCACCGTGCGCGTCTCGGGGACGGGTGACCTGATCGGCGTCGACATCCCCACCGGCCTGGTCGACGGCGAGGATGCCGAGTCGCTGGCCGACCTCGGCGACGTCGTGGTTGCCGCCTACCGCGACGCCAAGGCCAAGGCCGACGAGGCGGCGGCGGCAGCACTCGGTCCGCTGGCCGGCGGCGGCCTCCCGGGCCTGCCGGGTGGCGGCGCGGCCGGACCGCTCGGCTTCTAATCGGCTCACGACCTCGGCGGGGCACCCCGGCCTCCTCTGCCACCCCGGCCCTAAGGTGAACGCGTGTACGAAGGTGTCGTCCAGGACCTCATCGACGAGCTCGGGCGGCTGCCCGGGGTCGGTCCGAAGAGCGCCCAGCGCATCGCCTTCCACCTGCTGCAGGCCGACCCCGCCGACGTGCGCCGCCTCGCCGACGTCCTCGTCGAGGTCAAGGCGAAGGTCCGGTTCTGCGCCACCTGCTTCAACGTCTCCGAGGACGAGCAGTGCCGCATCTGCCGCGACCCGCGGCGCGACGGGTCGGTGCTCTGCGTGGTCGAGGAGTACAAGGACGTCGTCGCCATCGAGCGCACCCGCGAGTTCCGCGGCCGCTACCACGTGCTGGGCGGCGCCATCTCGCCCATCGACGGCGTCGGGCCCGACCAGCTGCGCATCCGTGAGCTGATGGCGCGGCTCGCCGACGGCGAGCTGACCGAGGTCATCCTCGCCACCGACCCCAACCTCGAGGGCGAGGCGACCGCGACCTACCTGACCCGCCAGCTGCGACCACTGGGGTTGCGCGTGACACGGTTGGCGAGTGGACTTCCCGTGGGGGGCGACCTCGAGTACGCCGACGAGGTCACCCTGGGCCGAGCATTCGTAGGAAGGCAGGCAGCACCATGACCGACCCGACGGACGTCGTCATCGACGGCGAGACCGAGGACTTCGCCCAGCAGATCGCCGACTCCGTGTCGAGCTTCCTGCTGGCCCTGCGGGCGATCGCGCGCGAGGCCGACGGCAGCCGCGCGATCTCGCTGCTGCTCCTCGAGATCAGCCAGGTGCTGCTGGCCGGTGCGCGCCTCGGCGTCCAGCGCGACTTCGAGCCGCGCGCGGAGTTCCAGCCCGACGTCGGGCCCCGAGGCCGACGTCGACACCATGCGGCTCCGGCTCGCCGACATGCTCGGCAACGTCGACACCTACGCGTTCGTCTTCGACCCCTACGTCCCCGAGGTCGTCGCGAGCCAGCTCTCCGACGACCTGACGCAGATCGCGACCGACCTCGAGAACGGGTTGAGGCACTTCCGCTCCGGCAACGTCGACGAGGCGCTGTGGTGGTGGCAGTTCTCCTACGTCTCCTCCTGGGGCAACCTCGCGGGCGCCGCGCTGAACGCGCTCATCTCGGTCGTCGCGCACGACCGGCTCGACGTCGACAACGACGACGAGGTCGAGCTGATCGAGGCCGCCGAGGCCGTCTTGGACGGCGACCCGGTCTGAGTCGCCGCTCTCGGTAAACTGGGGTCACGTTCGCGTCCGCGCGAAGTCTTCCCCGAACCCAGGAGTGAGCCCGGTGGGCATTGTCGTGCAGAAGTACGGCGGATCCTCCGTCGCCGACCCTGCCGCCATCAAGCGCGTCGCGCGCCGCATCGTGGAGGCCAAGAAGGCCGGCCACGACGTGGTGGTCGCGGTATCGGCGATGGGTGACACGACCGACGAGCTCCTCGAGAAGGCGCAGGCGGTCAGCCCGCTGCCGCCCGCGCGCGAGCTCGACATGCTGCTCACCGCGGGCGAGCGCATCTCGATGGCGCTGGTCGCGATGGCGATCTCCGACCTCGGCTTCAGCGCCCGGTCGTTCACGGGCTCGCAGGCCGGGGTGATCACCGACTCGGTGCACGGCAAGGCCAAGATCATCGACGTCACGCCGGGGCGCATCCAGTCGGCCATCGACGACGGCCACATCGTCATCGTCGCGGGCTTCCAAGGTGTCTCGCAGGACACCAAGGAGATCACCACCCTCGGCCGCGGCGGCACCGACACCACGGCCGTGGCTCTCGCCGCGGCGCTGCGGGCCGACGTCTGCGAGATCTACACCGACGTCGACGGCGTGTTCACCGCCGACCCGCGCATCGTCAGGAGCGCGCGCAAGCTCGACACCGTGACCTACGAGGAGATGCTCGAGCTCGCCGCGTGCGGCGCGAAGATCCTCCACCTGCGGTGCGTGGAGTACGCGCGCCGCTACGACATCCCGATCCACGTCCGCTCGTCGTTCAGCCAGCTCGAGGGCACCCTCGTGCGCGGCAGCATCGACGACATCGACACCCAGGAGCGCACCATGGAGTCAGCGATCATCGCCGGCGTCGCCCACGACCGCAGCGAGGCCAAGATCACCGTGGTCGGCGTCCCCGACAAGGTCGGCGAGGCCGCGCGCATCTTCTCGGCGCTGGCCGAGGCGCAGATCAACCTCGACATGATCGTGCAGAACGTCTCGGCCGCCGCGACGAACCTCACCGACATCTCCTTCACGCTGCCCCGCAGCGACGGGCAGACCGCCATGACGACGCTCGCCGGGCTCCAGGCCGAGGTCGGCTTCGCCTCGCTCCTCTACGACGACGAGATCGGCAAGGTGTCGCTGATCGGTGCGGGCATGCGCTCGCACCCGGGCGTCACCGCCAAGTTCTTCTCCGCGCTGGCCCAGGCCGGCGTCAACATCGGCATGATCTCCACCTCCGAGATCCGGATCTCGGTGATCGTCGACGAGGTCGACGTCGACGCCGCGGTCGCCGCCACCCACACCGCCTTCGACCTCGACTCCACCGAGGTCGAGGCCGTCGTCTACGGCGGGAGTGGTCGCTAGTGGGCGCCCGCATCGGCATCGTCGGCGCCACCGGCCAGGTGGGCGTCGCCATGCGGCAGATCCTCGAGCAGCGTGACTTCCCCGCCGACGAGGTCCGGTTCTTCGCCTCCGCCCGCTCGGCCGGCACGGTGCTGCCGTACGCCGGCCGCGAGGTCGTCGTCGAGGACGCCGCCACCGCCGACCCGAGCGGGCTCGACATCGCCCTGTTCTCGGCCGGCGCCACCACCTCGCGCGCCCTCGCCCCGGTGTTCGCCGCGGCCGGGGTGACGGTCGTCGACAACTCCTCGGCGTTCCGGATGGACCCGGAGATCCCGCTGGTGGTCTCGGAGGTCAACCCCGGCGACGTCGAGCTCGCGCTCCGCGACGGCGGACGCCGCATCATCGCCAACCCGAACTGCACCACCATGGCGGCGATGCCGGTGCTCAAGCCGCTGCACGACGAGTCCGGCCTCGTGCGCCTGATCGCCTCGACCTACCAGGCGGTGTCCGGGTCGGGTGTCGCCGGCGTCGAGGAGCTCGCCTCCCAGGTCGCCGCCGGAGGCGACAAGGCCCGCGAGCTGGCCTATGACGGCCAGGCCGTCGCCTTCCCCGAGCCGCAGAAGTACGCGCGCACCATCGCCTACAACGTGCTGCCCATGGCGGGCTCGATCGTCGACGACGGGCTGGGCGAGACCGACGAGGAGCAGAAGCTCCGCAACGAGTCGCGCAAGATCCTCGGCATCCCCGACCTGCGCGTGTCGGGCCTCTGCGTGCGCGTGCCGGTGTTCACGGGGCACTCGCTCGCGATCAACGCCGAGTTCGCCCGGGCGATGACGGTCGAGCGCGCCCGCGAGCTGCTCGCCGGCGCGCCGGGCGTCGAGCTCAGCGACATCCCGAACCCGTTGCAGGCGGCCGGCCAGGACCCGTCCTACGTCGGCCGGATCCGCCAGGACCCCGGCGTCGACGGCGACCGCGGCCTCGCGCTGTTCGTCTCCAACGACAACCTGCGCAAGGGCGCCGCCCTCAACACGGTGCAGATCGCGGAGCTGCTGCTCTCACGCTGACCCTGCGGTGGTCGGGGCTTCCGCTAGGGAGCTTCTCGAGACGGCTAACGGAGCTGCTGCTCCCACGCTGACCCTGCGGTGGTCGAGGAGTCTCCCGCTAGGGAGTGTCTCGAGACCTCTGAGCCGGGATGTGTCCCTCGCTGAGCCGTTGACCGCGCGTGGTCTCGAGACGGTCGTGACCGACCTCCCGACCACCGTGGACCGTGGGTGGCCTCAAGACGGTCAACGGTGGTCGAGGAGCTCCCGCTAGGGAGCGTCTCGAGACCCGTGAGCCGGGATGTGTGCCCCTTGCGAAGCCATTGACCGTGCGTGGTTTCGAGACGGTCGTGGCCGACCTCCTCAACCACCGTTGGCCGACGGTCGTCGCCGACCTCCTCAACCACCGTTGGCCGACGGTCGTGACGGACCTCCCCGGCCACCGTGGACCGTGGGTGGTCTCGAGGGGTGTCAACGGTGGTCGAGGAGCTCCCGCTAGGGAGCGTCTCGAGACCTCTGAGCCGGGATGTGTCCCTTGCGAGGCCGTTGACCGTGCGTGGTTTCGAGACGGTCGTGGCCGACCTCCTCAACCACCGTTGGCCGGCGGTCGTGGCCGACCTCCTCAACCACCGTTGGCCGAGTCGTGGCCGACCGCCTCGACCACCATGGCGGGGCGCGGGGTTCGTCAGCCGGTGTTGGTGTCGACGTAGGTCGTCGTCACCCACCACGACATCAGGAACGTCAGCGCCGTGAGCGGCACGATCACCGCGACCGCCACCCAGCTGTCGAGCAGGTCGACGAAGAGCAGCGCGACCACGCAGGTGAGACCCACCGCGAGGAAGCTCGTCGCGCCCGGGTCGGGCACCTCGACCGCCTTGAGCAGGAACCGGCCGACGGCCACGCAGATCGCGAAGATGACGATCAGGGCCACCATGCCGGGCGCCGTCCCGCACGACGACGTGCCGCGCACGGCCTCGCAGCCCTGCAGACCGACCAGGGTCAGCCCGACGAGCACGCCGCCCACCACGAGGCCGATCAGCGCGGACGCCGGCCGCCCGGGCAGCAGCGGACCTTCGCGCGGCGGCTTGGGTGGCTTGGCGGGCTTCGGCGGCTTGGCCGGGGCGACCGGCTCGGTGCGCGTGTCGTCGACGGCGAGCGCGGCCGGCGTGGCCTCGAGCACCACGGTGTCCCGGCTCACCCGGTCCGGCACGACCGTGGCCTCGACGGCGACGTCGGGCGGGGTCGGGTCGGCCACGGTCCCGGTCAGCGTGTCGGTGACCGGGTCGGCGCCGGCGTCGGCGAACGCGGGCTCTCGACGGGCTCCTCGACGCGGCTCGACGACGGCTCCTCGACGACGGGCTGCTCGACGACCGGCTGCTCGACGACGGCTGCTCGACCACCGGCTGCTCGACCGGCGGGGTCGGTGCCGGTGCTGCGTCCTGGGGGTCAGCGCGGTCCTTCGGCTTCTTGCGGCCGAACAGCTTCGGCGGCTCGAGGCTGGGACGCTCCCTCTCCTCGTCTCCCATCCCGCCAGTCTGTCACGACGACGGCCCGGCACCGGAGACGGCACGACCCCGGTCCGATGGACCGGGGTCGGCTGCTGGTCGGGCTGACAGGATTTGAACCTGCGGCCTCTTCGTCCCGAACGAAGCGCGCTACCAAGCTGCGCCACAGCCCGATGTGCGCCGACCGAGATCGGCTCACAAGCACGTGAGCATACCCGAGCGTGCCGGGCCGATCCGAATCGGTATCACCCGCTGCGGGAGCAGGGTCAGCAGGGTGGCCTCGGGGCGGCAGGCGACGCGGATCCGGGCGTACGGGCTGGTGCCGAGCCCCGCCGACACGTGCAGCCACGACGAGCCGGGGTCGCCGGGCTCGGGAGGCGGCGGGGTGACGGTGCAGGCCGCGCGCCCGCGCGGGCTCGAGGTCGCAGTTGGTGGTGAGCGCCCGGCCACCGCCGAGCCCGGGAGGCACACCTGGCCGCCGTGGGTGTGGCCGGCGAGGACGGCGTCGTACCCGTCGGCGGCGTACTGGTCGAGCACGCGGAGGTACGGCGCGTGAGCCACGCCGAGGCGCAGGTCGGCCGCGGGGTCGGCGGGCCCGGCCACCTCGTCGAGCCGGTCCATCGCGAGGTGCGGGTCGTCGACGCCGGCGAACGCGATCCGCAGCCCACCCGCGGTCGACGGTCTCGGTGCGGTTGGTGAGGTCGCACCACCCCGCCTCGGTGAACCGGCGGGAGAGCTCCTGCCACGGCAGCTGCGGGGTGTCGGTGTGACGCCGGCCGTCGTCGGGCAGCAGGTAGCGCAGCGGGTTCCGCAGGCTCGGCTCGTAGTAGTCGTTCGACCCGTGCACGAACACCCCGGGGACGTCGAGCAGCGGCCCGAGCGCGTCGCACAGCACCGGCACGGAGTCGCGGTGGGCCAGGTTGTCGCCGGTGTCGACGACCAGGTCGGGCGCGAGCGACGCCAGCCCGCGCAGCCACTCCTGCTTGCGCGCCTGCCCCGGCGTCAGGTGGATGTCGCTCAGGTGCAGCACGCGGAGCGGCCGAGCCCCGGCGGGCAGCACCGGGACCTCGACCCGACGCAGGGTGTACTGCCGGGCCTCGTGCAGGGCGTACGCCGTCAGCCCGGCGCCGGCGACCGCGCCGGCCCCGCCCAGCCGCGCGGCAAACCCCAGGAGACCCATGCCGCCAGCCTGCCAGAATGGCTCGCATGGCCACCCTGAAGGACCAGCTCCGTACCGACCTCACCACCGCGATCAAGGCCCGCGACGCGGTGACCTCCTCGACGCTGCGCATGGTGCTGACGGCGATCACCAACGCCGAGGTCGCCGGCAAGGAGGCGCGCGAGCTCAGCGACGAGGAGGTGGTCGGCGTCCTCGGCAGCGAGGCGAAGCGCCGCCGCGAGGCCGCCGCCGCGTTCGCCGACGGTGGCCGGGCCGAGAGCGCGGACAAGGAGCGGGCCGAGGCAGGGGTGATCGCGCGCTACCTGCCCGAGCAGCTCGGTGCCGCCGACATCGAGCGCATCGTCGCCGAGGCCGTCGCCCAGACCGGTGCGGCCGGCGAGGGGATGCGCGCCATGGGCAAGGTGATGGGCGTCGTCCAGCCGCAGGTCAAGGGCCGCGCCGACGGCGGCGCCGTCGCGGCCGAGGTGAAGCGGCAGCTGGGCGCCTAGGCCCGAGAGTGCCTGCCCTTCGTGGCTCGGGCGCCAGGTGCCGTCCGCTGCACGTCAGTCGATCGGCATGGCCGCGTAGGCCGCGGACAGCTCGTCCCACCGCCGGTGCCACGCGGGTGCCGGCGCCTGCTCCGTCCAGCCCTCGGGGTGGACGCCGGCGCCCTCGGCGAGCGACCGCCCCAGGTCGTCCAGGTGCGCCTGCCACCCGGCTCCGTGCGCGTACAGCGCCTTGAGCGGCAGGCCACGCTCCTCGACCACGAGCCTGGTCCGCGACCCCTCCGCGGTCAGCCACGCCTCCAGCTGGGACTCCTCGTCCGTACCGGGCTCCATGGTCAGGAGCAGGTGGTGCGGTGCGTCGCAGGCCTCGACCCGCGCCGCCCCGCTCCAGGTGCTGGTGAAGAGCACCTGGACCGTGCCGCCCACCCGTAGGTCGCCGGAGACGACGGCGATCCAGCGCGCGAGCCGCTCCGGTGCCGTGCACGCCTCCCACAGGTCGTCGATGTCGGTGTCGTAGACGTCCTCGACGCGCACCGCGCCGCGGCTCTCGTCGAGCGTCCGCATGGTCCCGGTGGTGGTCACGTCCGCGCCTTCTTTCCTCGAGCGATCTCGGTGTGCAGGGCGTCGAGCCGGTGCTGCCACAGCGCGCGGTAGTCCGCGAGCCACTCGTCCACCCCGATGAGGGCCTCCGGCCGGAGGCTGTAGATCCGGCGCTGCGCCTCCTGGCGGACGTCGACCAGCCCGGCCTCCCGGAGCACCCGCAGGTGCCGGGAGACGCCGGGCCGGGCGATGGGCAGCGCCTCGGCGAGCTCGCCCGCGGTGGCCGGGTGGTCGCGCAGGATCTCCAGGACGGTCCGCCGGCTCTCGTCCGCCAACGCGTGCAGCACCGCATCCATGACCCGAACGTAACCGATCGGGTACGTAACCGCAAGGGTACGAGAGGCGTGCGCCGAGGAGAGGAGCGGGACTAGCGCCCGCGGCCCCCGCCGTTCCCGTTCCCGTTCCCGTTGCCGTTCCCGCGGCCTGGTCCGCCGCGCGGCGGGTCCGGCGTCGGGTAGTCGGGGGTCTCGTCGCCGGCGCCCGCGACGCCGGTCGGGAAGACGAAGTCCTCGTAGTCGAAGTCGTCGTCGACCACCTGCATGGCGTCGCCCCAGATCGGCGCGGCGTAGCCCGACCCGGTGACCCCGGAGATGTAGTTGCCGCGGATGGTCACGCCGTCGAGCGAGATCGGCGTCCCGAACTCGTTGGCGCCGGCGATCATCGCCGCGGCGGCCATGCCGGGGAAGTAGCCGCAGAACCACACCGAGCGGCCGCTCTGGGTGGTGCCGGTCTTGCCGGCCGCCGGCTGGTCGAGGGCGGAGGCGTAGGCGAAGCCGGGGTACTCCAGGACGCCTCGCAGCACGTCGCTGACGGCGTCGGCCGTGGTCTCGCGCATCACCCGGCCGCAGTGCGGCTGGTACCTGGTGAGCACCTTGCCGTTGGCGTCCTCGATGGAGGTGACCGGGTGGGCGTCGCAGTGGATGCCGCGCGCCGCGAAGGTGGCGTAGGCCTCGGCCATCTCGAGGGGGCTCACGTCGGCGACGCCGAGGGTGAAGTTGGGCACGCGCTCCTGCTCGACGCCCTCGCTGTCCTGCTCGGGGCAGTCGAGGCGGACCCCCATCTGCTTGGCGAGCTTGTAGGGCGCGCAGACCCCGGTCTCCTGCTCGAGCTGCAGGTAGAACGTGTTCACCGAGTTGCGCGTGCCGGTGTAGAGGTTGTGGTAGCCGCCGGTGGTGGAGTTGGTCATCGGGAACGTGCCGTAGCCGTACCCGGGCGCACCCGGACAGTTGTCGTAGTCGTCGTAGTTCAG
Source organism: uncultured Actinomycetota bacterium (assembly GCA_963830575.1). GTDB lineage: Bacteria > Actinomycetota > Actinomycetes > Propionibacteriales > Nocardioidaceae > Nocardioides. The sequence goes on along the minus strand of CAWHNR010000025.1, from coordinate 1,967 downwards.
CGTCATCGCGTCGGGCGAGTAGATCGTCTCGTTGAGCGGCACGCCCTTCTCGATGGCCGCCGCCAGCGTGAACGCCTTGAACGTGGAGCCCGCCTGGAAGCCGTTGGAGTCGCCGTACTGGGACTGGACGACGTAGTTGAGGAACGTCTCGCCCTTGCGCTTCTTCGGGCCGAACGGCCGCGACTGGGAGATGGCCCGCACCTCGCCCGTGCCCGGCTCGACGAGGGCCAGCGCGGCGATGGCCCGGTCGGTGGGGCCGACCCGGCTGGTGACGGCCTGGTCGGCCGCGGCCTGGTAGCCGAGGTCGACGGTGGTGCGGATGAGCAGGCCGCCCGAGCGCAGCTTCTTCTCGCGCTCCTCCTCGTTGTTGCCGAGGCGACGGTCCTTGAGCAGGTAGTCGTAGACGTACTTGCAGAACAGTGGCGCCCGGCTGTTCACGCAGCCGTTGTCGTTGGGCTGCGGGTCGAGGTCGAGGTCGCGCGCCTTGAGACGGTCGGCGCGCTCCTGGGCGATCACGTTGAGCTCGGCCATCCGGTCGAGGACGACGTTGCGCCGCTCGATCGCCCGCTCGGGGTTGTCGGTCGGGTCGAACGCCGACGGGTTCTGCACCAGCCCGGCCAGCGTGGCCGCCTGGTTCAGGTCGAGACGGCGGGCGTTGACGTTGAAGTAGTTGCGGGCCGCCGCCTGGACGCCGTAGGCGCCGTCGCCGAAGTAGACGGTGTTGAGGTACCGCTCGAGGATCCAGTCCTTGGAGTGCTTCTTCTCCAGCGCGATCGCGTACCGCAGCTCCTTGAGCTTGCGGGCGTAGGTGTCGTCGGTGACCTCGGCCTGCGCCGCCTTGTCGGGACCGGCCTGGGTGAGCAGGGTCTGCTTGACCAGCTGCTGGGTGATCGACGAGCCGCCCTGCACCACACCACCGGCGCCGACGTTGCTGACGAAGGCGCGGAGCGTGCCCTTGATGTCGAGCGCGCCGTGCTGGTAGAAGCGGTAGTCCTCGATCGACAGCAGGGCCTTGACCATGAGGCGGGAGACGTCCTCGAGCTGCACGTTCTCGCGGTTCTGGTCGAAGATCGAGGCGATGGTGTTGCCGTCGCGGTCGACGATCGTGGTGCGCTGCGGCAGCTCGGTGGTCTCGAGCTCCTGGGGCAGGTCGTCGACGGTGTCGGCGGTGCTCCGGGCGGCGAAGCCGAGGACGCCGGCGAAAGGGATGGCCAGGCCCGACACGACGACGCCGAGCACGACGGAGACGACGATCATGACCCCCAGGTGGGAGGCGATCGTTGTCACGCGAGGGCGTTCGGACTTGGGCCGTGGCACGGTCCCAGGGTACGGGAGGCCCCTGACCTGGGACTATTCCGAAGGCGCCGACCCTGACTACTCGTGACCCGACCGGACTAGTCACAACGGGCTAGACAAGTTGGGTCGAATGAGTCTGTTTAGCAACGGCCTCGGTCTTTTACCTTTATAGCCAAGATCTTCCGATGGTCTAGGTTTGTCAGGAAGGCTTCACGGGACTGAAGCCATCCGATTCAACGATGTGGGGACATCATCATGTGGGTTGAGGACTGGGCGCCGCGTGCCGCCTGCCGTGCCGAGCTGCCGGACCACTCTTCGTCCGAGGAGCCGAGCAGAACAAGGCGAAGCAGCTCTGCAAGGGCTGCCCCGTGCGGACCGAGTGCCTCGCCGAGGCCCTGGACAACCAGATCGAGTGGGGCGTCTGGGGTGGCATGACCGAGCGTGAGCGCCGGGCCCTCCTGCGTCGCAAGCCGACCGCCTCGTGGCGCTCGCTGCTCGAGACCGCCCGCGAGGACGCCGTCCAGGAGTCCGTCAGCGTCTGACCGGTCGGCCAGGGCCGGGTAGTCATCCGCCCTGCCCGGTCTCGAGAGCGTCGCCAGTGCGACCGCCTCGACCACCAGCCGGCTACTCCGCGAGGATCGGCCAGTCCTTCGCCGTACGCATCGCCGCGA
>CAWHNR010000024.1:0-25224 GCA_963830575.1 uncultured Actinomycetota bacterium | reverse complement strand
TGGCAGCTGATGTTGGATCGAAAGCCCTTCGACTCAACCAGGCACGCGGCTCTTCGGGGGTCGCAGCCGATGTGGGAGAACTCCGGGTGTGCTCCGGGGAACGTCACGGTGGTGGCGCACTGCATCACAGTCCTTCATAAGTCCCGCGGCGCTCCACGAAGTCCGGGCACAGGTCCGTCGTCAGGCCACCCCGATGCTGTACCCCACCGCCACGGCTCCCGCAGCCGTGCTCGAGGACGCCAGGACACCGCATCGCGCCGTTGCACGACGGCTGTGGGCCGCCGCGACCGACGAGGACCTGATCGACGGCATCCACGCCCTGGTCGCGCTCGAGGCCAAGACCGCCGCGGTACGGGCCCAGCTGCTCGGCGAGATCGGTGTCCGGGAGATCCCCCGGAAACAGCTGCAGTGGGCCTCGACCGCCGAGTGGTACGCCCACCTCGCCGGCCTCTCCCTCACCGAAGCGCGTAAGGCCGTGAAACACGCCCCGATGCTGGTCGCCGAGCGCGAGAAGACCCTCGAAGCCCTGATCGCGGGGAGGATCTCGGCCGCCCAGGCCGACATCATCTGCCGCGCCATCGACCAGTTCCCCCTCAGCCCCACCCTGCGCGACCTCGGCGAACCAGCCCTGCTCGAGGAGGCCACCATGAACGCCACCGACTTCCGCAAGGCCGCCGACTACCTCGTCGAACAGGTCGACCCCGACAAAGCCGAGCGCAAAGCCGAGGCCGACCTCGACCGCGAGGACCGCGCCGCCCACCTCGGCCGCAACCTCACCATCATCGAGGACGGCGCCGGCGGTATCCGGATCCGCGGCCGCGGCTCGGTCGAGGACGGCGCCATCCTGCGTGCTGCGCTGCTCCCGTTGACCAAACCCGTCCCCGCGGTCGACCCGGACAGTCCCGAGAACCCTGAGCGGGACCCCCGTGACCACGGCGCCCGGATGTTCGACGCCCTGGTCCAGCTCGCCCGCCACGCCCTCGACACCGACCTCCCACCCTCCAGCCACGGCGCCCGGCCCAGGGTCTGCGTCATCACCCACCTCGACGACCTCCGCGAAGACCTCCGTCGACCACTACCGCGCCAAGTCCCGCGACCCCAGGCCGACGCGACCCGACCGACGCGGCCGACCAGGCCGACCCGACCGACGGCCGACCCGACGGACAGCCCGACCGACCCAGACCGACCCGAGCCGACCCGAACGAGGAGCAGCCGAGCGGCGGAGACCAGCACAGGCTCGTCCTCGCCCGAGCAGCCACAGGCCCCGTCTCCGGCGCCGGCTGCGCCGTCCGGGGACGACACCCCCTTCCAGTTCCCCGACCAGCCCCACCACCGCCCGGCCCGGTCACCGAGGACGGACTCACCCTCTCCGCAGCTGCGGTACGACGACTCGCCTGCGATGCCGACATCATCCCCATGGTCCTGGGCCCCGACGGCCAGGTCCTCGACGTCGGACGCGCACAACGACTGGTCACCATGGCGATCTGGCTCGCCCTGATCGCCCGCGACCGCCACTGCGCGTTCCCCGGCTGCACCCGCCCACCCATCATGTGCCACGCCCACCACATCAGACACTGGGCCGACGGCGGACCCACCTCGCTGTGGAACCTCGTGATGCTCTGCGGGCACCACCACCGCGTCATCCACGACACACCCTGGGAAGTCAGACTCTCCCCCCTCGACGGGCTGCCCGAGTTCCTCCCGCCACCGCCACGACGTGGCAGAGAGACGGACCCACCGTGCGGGATGGATCCGACATCGACCACGACACGAGTAGCGCGGGGCGTCACCGCGAGACCCCTGTCGCAGTCGACCGCTGAAGTCCCACCTCGTTTTGGCGCCACCCGCACGCGACCGCTGCGGAGGCCCCCAGACGGCTCGTGTGCGGCTGTCTCGATCACCGCGCCTTGCGAAGCTGTCGCCCTGCGGGGTGATCGGTCTCCTCGAGGACCGCTCCCTCGTTCCCTCGGTCGCGGAAGGCAGCGTTTTTCTTGTAACGGCCGTAACCGGGCACCTCGACCACCACCCCCGTGACTGGCGCACCTCGACCACCATGCGGCTACAGCGGCGACTTCAGGGTCACCGTCACCGCCGGTGCCGCACCCCGGCGACGTCGACCTCGAACCCACCGCGCGCCAGGTCATCGGAGCTGACCGGACCGGCCAGCCCCGCAGTGAGGCCAGCCCGACCGAGGCGCCGACGTCGCGCCCCAGGCCGCGCTGGTCACCTGGCCGCACACCTCGCCGTCGCGGAGCAGGAGCTCGCCGCCCCACAGCATCGCGTCGGCGTCCTCGAGCACGAAGGAGACGACGCGTCCGGGTCCGGCACCGCGGGCTCTCGAGCGCCGGCGCGACCGAGGAAGTCCTTGTCGCCCTTGGGCCGTGGCGAACACCAGACCGGCCTCGACCGGGGTGTCACCACGGGCGTCAGCTCGCGGCCGAAGGCGCGGTAGCCCTTCTCGAGCCGGAGCGCCTCGATCGCGAGGTAGCCGGCGTCGACGGCGCCGCCGGAGCGGACGGCGTCGAGCACGGCGGGCGCCTCGGCCATCGGCACCAACAGCTCCCAGCCGAGCTCGCCGACGTAGGTCATCCGCGTGGCGCGTAGCGGTCACGCCCGCCAGGTCGATCTCCCGGCTCGTGGCGCGGGGGAAGTCGTCGAGGTCGGCGTCGGTCAGCGCGGCGAGGAGGTCGCGCGAGCCGGGGCCCATCACGCCGAGCACGGCGTGCTCGTCGGTGACGTCGCGCGCCGTCACGCCGTGGCGGGCCAGCCAGTCGAGGTCGCGCACGGTGGTGGCCGAGCTGCTGACGAGGAGGAACTCCTCGGCAGCGGTGCGCGTGACGGTGAGGTCGGCCTCGTAGCCCGCGGCGGAGTTGAGGAACGGCGTGTAGACGCACGCCCCCGACCGCGACGTCGACGTCGGCGGCGCAGACCCACTGCAGGCCGGCCAGCGCGTCGGGTCCGTCGACGACGTACTTCGAGAACGACGTCTGGTCGAAGACCGCGACGCCGGTGCGGCACGCGGGCTGCTCGGTGGCGCAGGCGTCCAGCCACGCCGGTCTCGCCCAGGTGTGGTCGAGCGCCTCAGGTCCGAACACCAGCGGGCGCTCCCACCCCATGCGGGAGCCGAACACCGCCCCGGCCGCCGCCAGCTGCTCGTGCACCGACGACGTCCGCTGCGGGCGGCCCGACTCCAGCTCACGCAGCGGCCACGGCACCGCGTAGTGGAGGCCGAGCACCTCGGCCACGCGCGAGCGCAGCCACGACTCGTCGCCGTGGAACGGCGCGAACCGGCGGACGTCGACGGCGACCAGGTCGTCCTGCGGCTCACCCGCGACGATCCACTCCGCCAGCGCCCGTCCGGCACCACCGGCGGAGGCGATGCCGACGGAGTTGAAGCCCGCGCCCGACGAAGTAGCCGGCCAGCCCGGGCGCCTCGCCGAGGATGAACTGGTTGTCGGGCGTGAACGACTCCGGGCCGTTGTAGAACTTGCGGATGCCGGTCTCGGCCAGCGCCGGCACGCGCAGCACCGCCTCGTCCATCAGCACCGAGAAGTGCTCCCAGTCCTCCTCGAGCAGCTGGAACTCGAACGGGTACGGCAGGTCGGACGGCGAGCGCCACGGCTTGGCCTCCGGCTCGAAGCCGCCGACGACCAGCCCGCCGGTCTCCTCCTTGAAGTAGGTCCAGCCGTCGGGGTCGCGCATGATCGGGAGGTCCGGGTGACAGCCCGCCGACCGGCTCGGTGACGACGTAGAAGTGCTCGGCGGAGTGCAGCGGCACGGTGACGCCCACCAGGTCGCCGAGCGCCTTCGCCCACTGGCCGGCGCAGTTGACGACGACCTCGGCCTCGACGTCCCCGCGGTCGGTGCGGACCCCGGTCACCCGCCGGCCCGACGCCGTCTCGGTCGACGTCGAACCCGGTCACCCGGACCCGCTCGACGATCGCGCGCCCCCGCCTGCCGGGCGCCCCGCGCCAGCGACTGCGTCAGGTCGGTCGGGTTGACCTTGCCGTCGCCGGGCAGCCAGAGCGCGCCCGAGCACGTCGTCGACCTGCATCGCCGGCCACAGCTCCTGCGCCCGCTCGGGGGTGACGAGCTCGCACTCCATCTCGTACGCCGCGGCGTTGGCCGCGGTCCGGCGCAGCTGCACCATCCGGTCCTCGGTCCGCGCCACGATCACGCCGCCGACGTTGCGGTAGCCGGTGGCGAGCCCGGTCTCGGCCTCGAGCGAGGCGTACAGCTCGGCCGAGTACTGCACGAGCCGGGTGCCGCTCTCGGAGGCCCGCAGCGGACCGACCAGGCCGGCGGCGTGCCAGGTGGTGCCGCCGGACAGGTGCCCCTGCTCGAGCAGCAGCACGTCGGTCCAGCCCAGCTGGGTGAGGTGGTAGGCGACGGAGGCGCCGATGACGCCGCCGCCCACGACGACGACGCGGCGCCCGCGCGGGCAGGCTCAGCCACCCGCTCAGCCATGCGCCGTCTCCTCCAGCAGCCGGCGCAGGTGCGGGCCGCGGAACGTCGCCTCGGCCTTCTCGAACCGTTCCCGGCCCCAGGCGTAGAAGTCGAAGTCGAGCGGGCTGGTCGCTGCCTGGATGAAGCCCCACAGCGACCAGCCGTACTCGCTGCACAGCGACTGCAGCCTCACGCGCGCCAGGTCGGCGCGGCGTGGGCGCGCCGAAGTACGCCTCGGTCCACGCGTCGACCTGCTCGGCCGTGAAGCCGCACTCGGTCGCGGTGTTGCCCAGCTCGAAGCAGGCGTCGTTGTTGCCCGAGTACTCGTAGTCGATCAGCCAGGTGCGGTCGCCGTCGTCGATGAAGTTGGCGGCGAGCAGGTCGTTGTTGCACGGCACGCGCGGCCGCGGCGCCGACAGCGAGCGCGCGGCGGACCTCGTCCCACGCGTCCGCGTGGTCGTCGTAGGTCGCCGGCAGGGCGAAGCCGTGGTCGCGCACCGTCGCCCGGTAGGCCGCCTGGCGGGCGAACATGTCGAAGTCGCCGACGAACGCGCGGCGCCGCGTGCAGCCGTCGGCAGGCGTCGGCCGCCCGGCGTCATCACGTCGGGGTCGGCGAACGACGGCGTCGTCGAGGGTGCGGCCCTCGAGGTAGCCGATCACGAGCATGCCGAGCTCGGGGCGGTACTCGACGACCTCGGCCCCGACGCCGGCGGCGCCGGCGAGCGCGGTGTTGACGTGCTCGGCGTCGCGGTCGATCCCGAGCAGCCCGGCGTCGCTCTGCGAGCAGCGCACCACGACGTCCAGGGCGGGCCGTGGTCGGTCGTGGTCACCCGCACGTTGTGGTTGGTCAGGCCGCCGGGCAGGTCGGCGACGCGCCAGGACCGCCCCGCCAGGCAGGCGAGGCGGTCCAGGCGCAGGTCGGGTGCGTCGGTCAAGACTCAGTCGTCGAAGGCCTCGATGACGGCCTTGTCGATCGTCAGCTTGCGGGCCCGTGAACCAGTTCTTGGCCGACACGCTCCACCAGACCGCGAGCACCGACCAGCGCCCCCAGCGTGAGGACCGGCGCGTAGTTGACGAACTTCCACGAGAACTCGTCGTTGAACGGGTTGCCCGCCGGCACGAACGGGAGGATGAAGTAGACGCAGATGACGGCGATCTCCGCGACGGCGACGAGGTTCATCCACTTGTACTTCGACGCCGTTGGTCCAGGAGCCGGGCTGGAACGCGTCACCCATCTTCCAGCGCAGCCAGATCGGGATCAGGAAGGCCAGGTAGAGCCCGATCACCGCGACCGAGACGACCGCGTAGAACGCGGTCGGCACGATGAAGGGGTCCTCCTCGGTGCCGATGTTGACCTCGACGAGGGCCGGCAGCGTGATCACCGCGACGACCACGGCGACGAGCAGCACCGCGTTCGCGGGGACCTTGCCGGCGTTGACCTTCGACCACAGCGACGAGCCGGGGATGGCCTTGTCGCGGCTGAAGGCGAAGGTCATCCGCGACGCGCTCGTCATGCACGCCGTCGTGCAGAAGAACTGGCCGACGGCCGAGATCAGCAGGACCGTGCCGGCGACGTTGGTGTCGAGCACGGACGTGAAGATGTACGCCACGCCGTTGGCGCCGACGCCCGCGTTGTCGGGGTTGCCGGCGGCGTCGTTGGGGACGGCGAAGAGGAACGCCAGCAGCAGGATCCAGCCGCCGATCGCGGAGTAGAAGATCGAGCGCCAGATGCCCTTGGCCGCGCCGTCGGACGCGGCCTGCGTCTCCTCGGAGAGGTGGGCGGAGGCGTCGAACCCGGTGATCGTGTACTGGGTCAGCAGGAGGCCGAACGGCATCACGAGCAGCCAGTAGGTGATGCCGCTGCTCGAGCCCCCGTCGTAGCCCGAGTTGTTGAACCGCTCGGTGAAGACGTAGCTGAAGCTCTGGTGGTTGTCGGGCAGGAAGATCAGGATCAGGATGATGACGGCGGCGCCGACGACGTGCCACCAGACCGAGACGTTGTTCATGACGGCCATGAGGTGGCCGCTGAAGATGTTGAGGAGCGCCGCCAGGCCGAGCACGACCACGAAGATCAGGAACACGCGCGCAGAGCGAGTAGCCCTCGGCGTAGCCGCTCGAGAAGGTGCTCAACGTCAGGTCGATGAACGTGGCGCAGCCGTAGGCGACCGACGCGGTGACCGCGACGAGGCCGATGAGGTTGAGCCACCCGGTGAAGAACCCGGCCTTGGGCCCGCCCATCTTCGCCGCCCACCAGTAGATCCCGCCGGACGTGGGGTAGGCGGAGACCAGCTCGGACATCGTGAAGCCGATGAGCAGGATGAACGCCGACACGATGGGCCAGCCCCAGGAGATGGCCACGGGACCACCGTTGTTGAACCCCTGCCCGAACGTGGTGAAGCAACCCGCCAGGATCGAGATGATCGAGAACGAGATGGCGAAGTTCGAGAACCCGGACCAGGTCCGGCTCAGCTCCTGCTTGTAGCCCAGCTTCGCGAGCAGGGCCTCGTCGTCGTTGTGGATCTGGTCAGTCATGCCGCACCTTCCGCAGGGTCGTGCACTCGGCTCCGAGAATCCTTTGGGGGAACGTAGACCGCTCGGATCGAGGGTGTAAACAGGCGGCCGTAAAATTGGTATGAACTCAGACCTTTACTCGCGAGGGACGTTGACACGCCTTCCGCCCGAACCAAGGATGACCGCATGGACGCCGCCTCCGCCTCCGGACTGCACGAGGTCGTGCTCCGGCCGGTCCGCGGCCACCACGCGTTCGAGGCGTGCGTCGAGCAGCTGGCCACGGCCATCCGGCTGGGCGTCTACCCGCTCGGCGCGGCCCTGCCGTCGGAGCGCGAGCTCGCCGAGCGGCTCCGCGTGTCCCGCGCGACCCTGCGCGAGGCGATGGCCGCCCTGCGTCAGGCGGGTCTCGTCGAGACCACCCGGGGTCGCGGCGGTGGCACCGTGGTCACCCTGAAGCCCCGCTCCCCCTCGGCGCGCAAGGCGCTGCGGGCCGACGCCGCGACGCGGGCCGACTGGCTCGACGCGCTCGCGTGGCGACGGGTCGTCGAGCCCGGCGCCGCTGCGCTCGCCGCCGAGACGTCGCTCTCCCCCCGCGGGTCGCCGAGCTCGAGCAGGCCCACGAGGCCGTCCGGGCCGCGGAGCGCCCGGCCGACCACCGCCAGGCCGACTCGCGCTTCCACCTCACGATCGCCGCGCTGTCGGGCTCGCACCGCGTGATCGAGGCGGTCACCTCGGTCCAGCGCACGCTGCACGAGATGCTGCTCGCGATCCCGGTGCTCGAGACCAACATCGCGCACTCGGACCGGCAGCACGCGGCCGTCGTCCGGGCGATCGTCGGCGGGCGGCCCGACCGGGCGCGCAAGGCCATGGAGGAACACTGCGACGACACGGCTGCGCTGCTGCGCGGCCTGGTCGGATGAGGAGCACCGGATGAGCCTGCGCAACGACCGCCACCTGACGATGGACGACCTGGTCGGTCGCATCGACGACGGCGAGATCGACACCGTGATCGTCGCCTTCACCGACATGCAGGGCCGGCTGCAGGGCAAGCGCCTGCACGGGCGCTACTTCGCCGACCACGTCGTGGGGCACGGCACCGAGGGCTGCAACTACCTGCTCGCCGTCGACGTCGACATGAACACCGTCGACGGCTACGCGATCTCGTCGTGGGAGCGCGGGTACGGCGACATGGAGTTCGTGCTCGACGACCGCACGACCCGGCTCCTGACGCACCTGCCGGCCACGGCCCTGGTGCAGTGCGACCTGGTCTGGCCCGACCGCTCCCCCGTCGTCCAGTCGCCGCGGACGATCCTCCGGGCCCAGCTCGACCGGTGCGCCGAGCAGGGCTGGACGGCGCTCTCGGGCACCGAGCTCGAGCTCATCGCGTTCGAGCAGACCTACGAGCAGGCCGCGGACGCCAACTGGCAGGCCTGACGCCGGTCAACCAGTACAACGTCGACTACTCCATCCTCGGCACCACGCGCGTCGAGCCCCTGCTGCGGGCGATCCGCAACCACATGTACGACGCCGGGCTCGACGTCGAGGGCGCCAAGGGCGAGTGCAACTTCGGCCAGCACGAGGTGGGCTTCCTCTACGCCGACGCGCTGACCACCGCCGACAACCACGTGGTCTACAAGAACGCGGCGAAGGAGATCGCCGCCCAGCAGGGCATGTCGCTGACCTTCATGGCCAAGTACGACCAGCGCGAGGGCAGCTCGTGCCACATCCACCTCTCGCTGCGCGGCACCGACGGCGAGCTCGTGTTCTGGGACGACGACGCGGGCGCCCGGACGCCGCTCTACGACCAGTTCGTCGCGGGCGTGCTTGCCACGGTCCGCGACTTCACGCTGCTCTACGCGCCGAACATCAACTCCTACAAGCGCTTCGCGGCCGGCTCGTTCGCCCCGACCGCGATCGCGTGGGGACTCGACAACCGCACGTGCGCCGTCCGGCTCGTGGGGCGCGGCGCGGGCGCCCGGATGGAGAACCGGGTGCCGGGAGCCGACGTGAACCCCTACCTGGCCACGGCCGCCATGCTGGCCGGTGGGCTCCACGGCATCGAGCAGCAGCTCGAGCTCGGGCCCGAGCTGGTCGGCAACGCGTACAGCTCCGACGCACCCCGGGTACCGGGCACCATGACCGAGGCACGCGAGGCGTTCGCCACCTCCGAGGTCGCCCGCGCGGCGTTCGGCGACGCGGTCGTCGACCACTACGTCAACCTCGCCGACGTCGAGCTGGCCGCCTACAACGCGACGGTGACCGACTGGGAGCGTCGGCGCGGCTTCGAGAGGCTCTGAGCCATGACCTCGGCCACCACCTTCACCCTCGTCGACCCCTCGACGGGCCAGCCGTTCCACGAGGTGCACCTCGCCGGCGAGGCCGAGACCGACACGGCGATCGAGCGCGCGCACGACGCCCTGCCGGCCTGGCGCGCGATGCCTCCCGGTGACCGGGCCGCGGTGCTCCGTCGCTTCGCCGCCGTGGTCGACGACCACGTCGAGGAGCTCGCGGCGCTCGAGGTGCGCAACGCGGGCCACACCTGGGGCAACGCCCGGTGGGAGGCGCGGAACGTGCGCGACTGCCTCCACTACTACGCGGGAGCACCCGAGCGGCTGCACGGGCGACAGATCCCGGTCCCCGGCGGCACCGACATCACGTTCCGCGAGCCCTACGGCGTCGTCGGCATCATCGTGCCCTGGAACTTCCCGATGCCGATCGCGGCCTGGGGCTTCGCCCCGGCCCTGGCCGCCGGCAACGTGGTCGTGCTCAAGCCCGCCGAGCTCACCCCCCTCACGGCGATCCGGCTGGGCGAGCTCGCGCTCGAGGCCGGCGTCCCCGAGGGCGTGCTGACGGTGCTGCCCGGCGCCGGCACGGTCGTGGGCACGCGGTTCGTGACCCACCCGCTGGTGCGCAAGGTCTGCTTCACCGGTTCGACGGCGGTCGGCAAGCAGGTGATGGCCGGCTGTGCCGAGCAGGTCAAGAACGTCACGCTCGAGCTCGGGGGCAAGAGCAGCAACATCGTCTTCGCCGACACCGACATCGCGGCGGCGGCGGCAGCGGCGCCCGGTGCGGTCTTCGACAACGCGGGGCAGGACTGCTGCGCCCGCTCGCGGATCCTGGTCGAGCGGTCGGCCTACGACCAGTTCGTCTCGCTGCTCGAGCCGGCCGTCACCTCCTTCCGCGCCGTCGACCTCGCCGACGAGACCGCCGAGATGGGCCCGCTCATCTCGGCGTCCCAGCGCGACCGGGTGGTCGGGCTCCTCGACGGCGCCGACGTGGCCTTCAGCGGCACGACGCCCGGCGGCGACGGGTTCTGGGTGCCGCCGACCGCCGTGACGGTCGACGACCCGGGCGCGCGGATCTGGCGCGAGGAGGTCTTCGGGCCCGTGGTGGCCGTGATGCCGTTCGACGACGAGGCGCACGCCGTCGAGCTCGCCAACGACACCGAGTACGGCCTGTCCGGCTCGATCTTCACCAACGACCTCGGCCGCGGGCTCCGCGTCGCCCGCGCCGTCGAGTCGGGCAACCTCAGCGTCAACTCGCACTCCGCCGTCCGCTACTGGACGCCGTTCGGCGGCTACAAGCAGTCCGGCATCGGTCGCGAGCTGGGGCCCGACGCCGCGCTCGGGTTCACCGAGGAGAAGAACGTCTTCATCGCCCACTGACCCACCACACGGTGGTCGAGGAGGCGCGTCAGCGCCGTCACGAGACCCCCGCAGCGAAAGGAAACCCCATGGCAGGACGCATCGAGGGCCGGGTCGCGGTCGTGACGGGCGGCTGCTCGGGCATCGGCCTGGCCACCGTGCAGCGCTTCGTGGCCGAGGGCGCCAAGGTCGTGATCGGCGACATCGACGACGCGCGCGGGGCCACGCTGGCCGAGCGAGCTGGGCGGCGCCGCCGTCGCGACGTACGTGCACGTCGACGTGACCAGCAAGGAGCAGGTCGACGCGCTGTTCAGGACCGCGAAGGAGACCTACGGGTCGGTCGACATCGCTTTCAACAACGCCGGCATCAGCCCGCCCGACGACGACTCGATCCTCGACACCGAGCTCGACGCCTGGCGCCGGGTGCAGGAGGTGAACCTCACCAGCGTCTACCTGTGCTGCAAGGCCGCCCTGCCCTACATGCTCGAGCAGGGCAAGGGCTCGATCATCAACACGGCCTCGTTCGTGGCGGTCATGGGCGCGGCGACGTCGCAGATCTCGTACTCGGCCTCGAAGGGCGGCGTGCTGTCGATGACGCGCGAGCTCGGCGTCCAGTTCGCCCGCGAGGGCGTGCGGGTCAACGCGCTCTGCCCGGGGCCGGTGAACACCCCGCTGCTCAAGGAGCTCTTCGCGGCCGACGAGGAGCGCGCCGCCCGCCGGCTCGTCCACGTGCCGATGGGGCGCTTCGGCGAGCCCGAGGAGATGGCGGCCGCCGTGCTGTTCCTCGCCTCCGACGACTCCTCCTTCATGACGGCCAACACGTTCCTCGTCGACGGCGGCATCTCCGGCGCCTACGTGACGCCGCTCTGACATGACCCCGGTCATCGGCCTGACGACGTACCGCGAGACAGCGGCGTACGGCGTCTGGAACCAGCGCGCCGACCTGCTCCCGAGCGAGTACGCCGGCTCGGTCGCGGCGTGCGGGGGCGTGCCCGTGCTGCTGCCCCCGGTCGACGGGGCCGGCGCGGCCGAGGCCGTCGTGGCACGGCTCGACGCCCTCGTGGTCAGTGGCGGGGCCGACGTCGACCCCGAGCGCTACGGCGCCGCGCCGCACCCGCGGACGGCGTCGTGGCGGCCCGACCGCGACGCGTGGGAGCTGGCGCTGCTGGCGGCCGCCGACACGGCCGGGCTCCCGGTGCTCGGCGTGTGTCGCGGGATGCAGGTGATGGCCGTCGCCGCCGGGGGCGCGCTGGAGCAGCACGTGCCCGACGTGGTGGGTCACGAGGAGCACAGCCCGGGTGGGCCCGAGTACGGCGTGGTCGAGGTGGCGACGGTCGCCGGTTCGCGGGTCGCGGGCCTGGTCGGCGAGCGGCTGCAGGTCAACTGCCACCACCACCAGGCGGTGGCCTCGCACCCGGGCTACGTGCCGTCGGCCCACGCCGCGGACGGCGTCCTCGAGGCCATGGAGGCGCCGGGCGAGAGGTTCTGCGTGGCCGTGCAGTGGCACCCGGAGACCGCCGCCGACGTCGGCCTGCTGGAGGGCCTGGTCGCTGCGGCCGCGCGACGCGCCTGAGAGGATCCCGCCATGCACTACAGGCCGGAGGTCGACGTCCTCGGCGAGCCCTGGCTGGCCGAGACCATCGGGCTGCCCTCCGACGACGAGGGGCCCGTCGTGGCCACGCTCGTGCACCGGCGGGCCGACGAGCCGACCGGGCGCGCCGTGCTCCACGTCCACGGGTTCTCCGACTACTTCTTCCAGGTCGAGTACGCCGAGTGGTGGCTGGCGCGCGGCTACGACTTCTACGCCCTCGACCTGCGCAAGTACGGCCGGTTGCTGCGCCCGCACCAGACGCCCACCTACGTCGCCGACCTGCACGAGTACTTCACCGAGCTCGACCTGGCGATGTGGCGCATCACCGAGCGCGACGGCCACGACCGGGTGGTCGTCTCGGCGCACTCCACCGGCGGCCTCACGACCTCGCTCTGGGCGCACCACCGCCAGCCGCCGTCGCTGGCCGGGCTGTTCCTCAACGCACCGTGGTTCGACCTGCAGGGCAAGCCGTGGATGCGGAGCCGCGCGGCCACCCAGACGATCGACCGCGTCGGGCGCCGGACGCCGATGCGTGAGCTCGGGCGCGACGTGAACGGGTTCTACCCGCGCAGCCTCCACGCCGACCACGAGGGCGAGTGGGCGTTCGACCTGACGTGGAAGCCGCGTCGAGTCCTTCCCCGTGAGGTTCGGGTGGCTGCGGGCGATCCGCCAGGGTCACGCCGAGCTGCAGGCCGGGCTGGCCGTGCCGGCGCCCGTGCTCGTGATGTCGTCGGACCGCAGCTCGTGGCCCAAGGAGATGGGCGACGACGTCCACCGGCGCGACGTGGTGCTCGACGTCCGGCAGATCCGGCGATGGGCGCCGTCGGTCGGGACGCACGTCACCTACGTCGCCGTCCCGGGCGCCCGGCACGACGTCGTCCTCTCGCTGCCCGAGGTGCGCGTCGTCGTCTACGACGAGCTCGACCGCTGGGCGACGGCCTACCTCGAGCGCTGAACCTCGACCAGGTGGGCCTCGAGGCGTCGGAGCTGCTCGGGCTCGGTGGAGAACGGCTCGTCGCCGGGCGGTGGCAGGAAGCCGACGACGTCCATGACGTCCCAGTACGCGTCGCCGCGGCTGCCCGTGAGGTCGGCGTACGCCGACGCGAACGCCTCGGCCGGGCCCTCGCCGTGGCGAAGGGCCAGGTTCGTGCTGGCGTGGGCGACGTCGAGCCAGGCCGGCCCGGTCGACGTCTCGACCCAGTCGACGACGCCACTCACCTGCCCGTCGTCCCAGAGCACGTTGCGCATCGCGAAGTCGCGGTGGAGGAAGACCGGCTCGTACGGCGGTGGGGGCGTGCGGAGCAGCTCGAACGCCGCCTCCCACGCCGCCGGCCGCTCGGCCCACGCCGGGACGACGAGCTTCTCCTCTCCCCGGCCCAGGACTGGTAGGTCCGTGGCCACGCGCCCCTCGGCAGGGACCACCGCGTGGATCGAGACGAGCAGCCGGGCCAGCCGGCTCGAGCGCCTCGTCGTCGGTCCTGTCCTCGACCGCTCCCGGCAACCACGTCATCAGGTGCGCGCCGGCCGCGGCGTCGAGGGCGAGGCTGCGCGGCGCCGGGACGTCGGTCGCGGCCAGCAGGCGCTGGGCCTCGGCCTCCTGCGTCGCGAGCTGGGCGCGATGGGTCCGCCAGGGCTCGCGGTCGATCAGCCGGAGCACCGACCGGGTGCCGTCGGCGTGCAGCAGGCCGAGCATCGTCGAGGTGATGCCGCCCAGGAGCGGTCGGCGCTCCACGGCCGGGCTGCCGATCGCGGCGCCGGCCCAGGCGACGGCCTCGTCGGGGCGTCAGAACGGCTCGCCGTCGAAGCGCTCGCGCGTGACGAACTCCTCGACCGGCTGCCGCCGCAGCTTGGTGAGCTGCTTGACCGGCTTGCCGAGCGGCACCACGGCGGCGAGGGCGTAGGTGTCGGGAACCCCGAGCAGCTCCTTGACGGCCGGCTCCTGGCCCGCGGCCATCGTGGTGATCGTGCCGCCGAACCCCTCGGCGCGCGCCGCGAGCAGGATGTTCCACACCAGCGGGTAGACCGAGGCGCCGCTGATGACCCCCACCCGGTCGAGCAGCTGGTCGGTCGAGGCGACGACCGCCAGGTCGACGAACACCACGAGCAGGACCGGGGCGTCGGTCACGGGGTGATGAGCGAGGCCGGCACCTCGGTCGCCTCGATCTCCTCCGGCGTCGGTCCCGGCGGGTGGATCGTGTTCCAGGGGTTCTCCCCCGCCAGCTTCTGCGCGGTGTAGCGCTTGGCGGTCGGGAGGTACAGCTCGGCCAGCCGCTCCCGCGTCGCCGGGTCGCGGAGGACGACGACGTGGGCACCCTGCCGGTTGCCGCCGCTCGGCGCGAACCGCGCGTTGTCGAGGATCCGGTGCAGCACGTCGTCCGGCAGCGGGTCGTCGGTGAAGTCGCGGACCGCCGGAGTGGTGCGCATCGCCTCGAAGAGCTCCATGTCTCGACGCTACCGGGACCGCGACGCGCTAGGTTCGCGGGCATGAACCCCGTGACCAGCCTCTCCCTCGGGCGGATCGCCGTCGGCGTCGCGTCCCTCGCCAAGCCCGAGCTCGTCGCCACCGTGCTGGGGACGCCGTCGAGCCCGACCCTGATGACGCAGTGGTTCGGCTCGCGCGAGATCGCCATCGGTGCCGCCACCCTCCTCGCCCGCGGCTCCGCCCGCCGCAACCTGGTCCTGGTCGGCGTCGCCGTCGACGGTGCCGACGCCGCCACGGCCCTCGCCGCGGTCACCTCGGAGACCCTGCCCAAGCCGCTCGGCTACGGCATGGTCGGGGTCGCGCTCGGTGCGGTCGTCTCCGGGTTGCTCGGGCTCCGGGTCAAGCGCACGGTGCAGCTCGCGACGGTCTGCACCGGCACCCCACGCTGGTTGAGGAGGTCGCGCTGGCGACCGTCTCGAAACCACTCGCCCCACGGTGGTTGAGGAGGTCGCGCTGGCGATCGTCTCGAAACCCCCCGCCCTCACGGTGGTTGAGTGAGGTCGCGCTCACCGCGGACCGTCGCAGGTCGAGCGACCGTCTCAAACGCTCGCGCCCCCACGGTGGTTGAGGAGGTCGCGCTAGCGACCGTCTCGAAACCGCTCGCAGGCCGAGATGCTGTCCCTCGGCGAAGCCGTTGACCGATGCGTGGCGTTTCGAGACGGTCGTGAGCAGGCGGGTTCAAGGGGGTTGTGCAACATCCTGATTTGAGGCAGGGATGGGTGATGGGGCGTCCTGGGTATCCGTGGGCGGTGTGGGGTGTGTTCTGGGCTGCGGTCAGGGAGGGGTTGCTGGTCGAGGAAGCAGCTGTTGTGTGCGGCGTGTCGCGGCCTGTCGCGTTGCGTCACTTTGCAGCATCTGGTGGTGTGAGTCCCAGGATGAGAGACACCTGTCGCGTCCTGGGCTGGTGGGCGGTTACGACCCGAGGAACGCGAAGAGATCGCGGTGCTCATCGCAGCCGGTCACGGGGTACGTGAGATCGTCGCGGGTACTGGGTCGTGCGCCCTCGACGATCAGCCGCGAGGTCACACGGAACACCTTCCCTAACAGGTGTCTACCGTTTTATATAGGGAAAGCGTCGTGCCGAGCAGCGTGCCCGGCAGGCCGGGTTGGCGGCCTCACCGGCGAAGCTGGCCACGAACCTGCAGTTGCGGCGGTAGGTGCAAGCGTTGTTGAAGGTGAATCTATCACCTGAGCAGATCGCTGGCAGGCTACGCTTGGAGTACCCCGATGATCTGGAGATGTGGGTGTCGCAAGAGACGATCTATCAGTCGCTATACGTCCAGGGCCGTGGTGGGTTGAAACGTGAGCTGACCAAGCACCTACGCACCGTTTCGAGCTTGTCAAGATTTCTGTGTAAGCGGTCGGTCCCTTTTTCGTTGTTGTGTTCGGTCTTACAGGTGGGGGTTGATGCGGTCGGGGTAGGCGAGCGCGAGCTGGGCGAGGGCCTCCTTCCAGTTCGTCACGACCTGGCCCTCGACGAGGCGGGGCTTGGGCCTTGCGTTCGGCTCGGCGGGCTTGCCGCGTTCCTTGGCCCGTTCGCGGGCTCGTTTGTCCTCGATGTTGCAGATCGCGAGCCAGAGCAGCTTGACCACGGCGTCGTCGTTGGGGAAGTGGCCGCGGTTCTTGATGACCTTGCGCAGCTGGTAGTTCAGCGACTCGATCGAGTTCGTCGTGTAGATCACCCGGCGCAGCTCGGGCGGGAACGCCAGGAACGGGATGAACCGCTCCCACGCGGCCTCCCAGGTCGCCACGGCGTGGGGGTACTTCTTGCCCCAGTTCGAGTCGGCGAACGTGTCGAGCTCGCGCCGGGCGGCCTCGGCGTTCGCGGCGGTGTAGATCGGCTTCAGCGCCGCCGCGACGGCCTTGCGGTCGCCGTAGGACACGAACCGCATCGAGGCCCGGATCAGGTGCACCACGCAGGTCTGGACGGTCGCCTGGGGCCAGGTCGCCTCGATCGCCTCGGGCAGCCCGGTCAGGCCGTCGCAGCACACGATGAGGACGTCCGGACGCCGCGGTTGGCGAGCTCGGCGCACACCCCGGCCCAGAACTTCGCGCCCTCGGTGGCCTGGATCCAGATCCCCAGGACGTGCTTGATGCCGTCCATGTCGACGCCCGACGGCGATGTGGGCGGCCTTGTTGATCACGTGCGCGCCGTCGCGGACCTTGACCACGATCGCGTCGAGGTAGATCACCGGGTAGAGCGCATCGAGCGGCCGGGCCTGCCAGGCCAGGATCTCCTCGGCGACCGCGTCGGTGATGTTGGAGATCGTCTCGTGCGACAGCTCGGTGCCGATCGTGGACGCGAGGTGGTGGCGCGATGTCCCTGACCGTCATCCCGCCGGCGTAGAGGGAGATGATCATCTCGTCCAGCCCCCGAGCCGGCGGCTGCCCTTGGGACCAGCCGCGGCGTGAACGAGCCCTCCCGGTCGCGCGGGATCGCGAGGTCGACATCGCCGACCTGGGTCGCGACCGTCTTCGGCGTCGACCCGTTGCGGCGAGTTCGAGAACGCCGAGGCCTCCGGGGCGCCCTTCTCATAGCCGAGGTGGCCGGTGAGCTCGGCCTGCAGGCCCCGCTCGAGGGTGGCCTTGATCAGCGCCGGGATGAACCCGCCGTCGCCGGTCAGCTCGATCTCGCCGGCATCGATCTTCGCGAACAGCCCGTCCAGCGCACCCGACGCGGCGAGCTCGGCCGCGGCCTTCGTAGCCCGGACCTGCGCACGCTCGGCACGACGGCACGCCGTCGCAGCAGCCGGCTCGAGCTTGTCAGTCACGTTCAGTCCCATTGGTCCTCAGAAGTCACAGTAGTCATGATGATCCCTTCGTCAGGACCGACCCCTTACACAGACCATCTGACACCCCCTCTTCTTGCGCACCGGCCGATCATTGCGCCGTCCCCGCAAGCAGACCCAGGCCCGCAACGAGCGGGCCACCACCGCGCGGATCAAGGACATGGTCGGCATCGCCGAACGACCTGCCGAGGTCGCTGACCGTGCGGTCCCGGGTCACTGGGAGGGCGATCTGATCACCGGGGCCTAGAACGAGTCCGCGATCGGGACCCTGGTCGAGCGGACCACCGGCTACCTGATCCTGCTCCACCTGCGTGACTGACCACACCGCGCTCGACCGTGCAGCACGCGATCGCTCGAGGCGATGGCCCGGCTGCCCGAGCAGCTGCGCAAGACCCTGACCTGGGACCAAGGCATCCGAGATGGCCAACCACGCCAAGATCGCTGAGGCCACCGGACTCGACATCTACTTCTGTGACCCCAGCGTCACCCTGGCAGCGCGGCACCAACGAGAACACCAACGGCCTGCTGCGCCAGTACTTCCCCAAGGGGACCGACCTCTCAGATCCACGGCCCCGGCATCCTCGAACGCGTCACAGATCGAGATGAACAACCGCCCCCGCAAACGCCTCGAGTACGCCACCCCAGCCGAAGCCCTCGACCAACTACTCTCCACCCAACAAACCAACGGTGTTGCCGACGCCGGTTGAATCCGCCCCGACCTCCTCAACCACCGTATGGGCCGGTCGTGACCGACCTTCCTCGACCACCGAGGCGGTCGTGACCGCCCCACGGTGGTTGAGGAGGTCGCGCTAGCGACCGTCTCGAAACCACTCGCAGCCGAGATGTGTCCCTCGCGAAGCCGTCGACCGTGCGTGGTTTCGAGACGGTCGTGACCGACCTCCTCAACCACCGTATGGGCCGATCGTGACCGACCTTCCCGACCACCGAGGCGGTCGTGACTGTCCCCACGGTGGTTGAGGAGGTCGCGCTAGCGACCGTCTCGAAACCACTCGCGCCGAGATGTGTCCCTCGCGAAGCCGTTGACCGTGCGTGGTTTCGAGACGGTCGTGACCGACCTCCTCAACCACCGTGTGGGCCGGTCGCGACCTCCTCGACCACCGTCGGAGGCCGGTCGTGACCTCCTCAACCACCGTCTGGGCCGGTCGTGACCTCCTCGACCAACGTGTCAGCCGAGCCGCCTCAGGTGAGGAGGATGACGACCATCGCCGTCAGCCCGACGACCACGATGACGCGTGCGCAGCGCCAGCGGCGGGAGCTTGCGGCCGACGCGGGCGCCCGAGCACGCCGCCGACGACCGAGCCGGCGCCGATGAGCGCGACGACGCGCCAGTCGACGTCGGCGACGAAGACGAAGATCGGCGCCGGCGACGCCGTTGACGGCGGCGGCGAGCACGTTCTTGACCGCGTTGCTGCGCTGCAGCGACTGGGCGACGCCGATGCCGAGCACGCCCATCAGCAGCACGCCCTGGGCGGCGCCGAAGTAGCCGCCGTAGACGCCGGTGAGCAGCACGGCGGGCCACACCCACCAGGCGCTCTCGGCCTGCTCGACGCCCGCGCTCCTCGGCGCGACGGCGTCACCCACGCCGAGAGCCGCGGCTGGACGACCACCAGGACGCACCCCGAGCATGATCAGCACCGGCACGACCGAGCATCGAACGCGCCGTCGGGCAGCACGAGCAGCAGCACCGCGCCCGATCGCGCCGCCGAGGACCGAGGCGCTCAGCAGCCGCAGCACCCGGCGCCGCTGGCCGGTCGAGCTCGTCGCGGTAGCCGATCGCGCCGGCGACCGACCCGGGCACCAGCCCGATGTTGTTGGAGACGTTGGCGGTCACCGGCGGCACGCCGAAGGCGAGGAGCGTCGGGAAGGTGATCAGGGTCCCGGACCCGACGACGGTGTTGATGGTGCCGGCGGCCAGGCCGGCGAGGGCGACCAGGACGGCCTCGAGCGGGCTCACTCGGCCGTCGGGCGGCCGGGCGGGCCGGCCGAGCGGGTCGCGCCGGGCGTCGGTCGGCAGGTCGGCGGGCGCCGCGGTGCCGATGTGCGCGGCGCTCTCGGCGGCGGCGATCGCCTGCTTGACGGCGTCGCGCGGCCTCGGCCGGAGCCCGACGCGCGCGGCCCTGCGGCTCGGCCGGGCCCATGTCGACGCGCGTGCGCGGACCGTCGACCTCCTGCGGGATGCCCTTGATCTCGTTCATGGTGGACCCCAGGCCCTCGAGCGCCTTGCCGATCTCGCTCGGGACGATCCACACCTTGTTGGCGTCGCCCTCGGCGATCTTCGGCATCATCTGGAGGTACTGGTAGGCCAGCAGCGACTGGTCGGGCCGGCCGTCGTGGATGGCCTGGAAGACCGTCTGGATGGCCTGGCCCTCGCCCTGGGCGCGCAGGATCTGCGACTCGCGGTCGGCCTGGGCGCGCAGGATCTGCGACTCGCGGTCGCCCTCGGCGTTGAGGATCGCCGACTGCTTGGCGCCCTCGGCGGTGAGGATGGCGGCCTGCCGCTGCCCCTCGGCGGTGAGGATGCGCGCGCGCTTCTCGCGGTCGGCGCGCATCTGCTTCTCCATCGAGTCCTTGATCGACGGCGGCGGGTCGATGCCCTTGATCTCGACCCGGTTGACCCGGATGCCCCACTTGCCGGTGGCCTCGTCGAGGACGCCGCGCAGCCCGGAGTTGATCGAGTCGCGGCTGGTGAGCGTCTCCTCGAGGTCCATGCCACCGACGATGTTGCGCAGCGTGGTCATGGTCAGCTGCTCGACGGCCTGGATGTAGTTGGCGATCTCGTAGGTCGCCGCGACCGGGTCGGTGACCTGGAAGTAGATGACGGTGTCGATCGAGACCACGAGGTTGTCCTCGGTGATCACCGGCTGCGGCGGGAAGCTGACCACCTGCTCGCGCAGGTCGATCATGTAGCGCACCTTGTCGACGAACGGCACGACGGTGTTGAGCCCGGCGGCCAGCGTCTGCTTGTACTTGCCGAACCGCTCGACGATGCCGGCGTCGCGCCTGCGGCACGATGCGCACCGTCTTGGCGAGCAGCACGATGATGAACAGCAGCAGCAGGCCCAGCAGGATGAGCAGGATCTCCACGTCGGTCACTCTCTCTCGGCGCTCAGGCGCTCAGGGCTCGATGCTCGGGACGGGGTGGACGTACGCGGTCGCCCCGCGGATCTCAGCACCTCGACGGTCTCGCCGGGCGCGATCGTCAGCGTCTCGTCGTACGGCGAGGCCGACCACACCTCGCCGTCGATGCGGATCCGGCCGGTCTCGGTGCCGCTGATCGCCGCGGTCACGACGCCCTGGCGGCCCACGAGCTTGCCGTGGCCCAGCTTCAGCTCGGGCCCGGTGTGCAGGCGCTTGACCACGCGGCGGCCGCACGAGCGCGAGCATCGCGACCGCGGCACCGCCGGCGACGAGCACCTGCGCGACGACGGGGGCGCCGGCCGAGCGCCGCGACCATGCCGGCGACGGCGCCCGACGGCGAGCATCACCAGCACCAGGTCGAGGCTCAGCATCTCGGCGACGCCGAGGACGACGGCCAGCGCGAGCCACAGGCTCCCAGGTTGTCGCTCGAGCCAGTCCATGACCCGACCCTAGTCGGCCTGGCAGCCTCAGCGGTGGCGCACGCGGCGCCGCGCGGCCCAGCGGCCGTCCTCGTGCTGCAGCACGAGCGGCATGCCGAACGTCGCCGACAGGTTCGGCTCGGTGAGGACGTCGTCGACCGGGCCCTCGGCGACGACCGCGCCCTGGCGCAGCAGCAGCGCGTGGGTGAAGCCGGGCGGGATCTCCTCGACGTGGTGCGAGACCAGCACGGTCGCCGGGGCGTCGGGGTCGTAGGCGAGCGTCGACAGCGTCGAGACGAGGTCCTCGCGGCCGCCGAGGTCGAGGCCGGCCGCGGGCTCGTCGAGCAGCAGCAGCTCGGGGTCGGTCATCAGCGCCCGGGCGACCTGCACCCGCTTGCGCTCGCCCTCGCTCAGGGTGCCGAAGGTGCGGTCGGCCAGGTGGCCGACGCCGACCTCGCGGAGCAGCTCGCCGGCGCGCTCGTGGTCGAGGTCGTCGTACTCCTCGCGCCAGCGGCCGATGACGCCGTACGGCGCGCCGAGACGACGACGTCGCGCACCAGTCTCGTGGCGCGGGCAGCCGCTCGGCCAGGGCGGCGCTGGTCAGGCCGATGCGCGGACGCAGCTCGAAGACGTCGACGGCGCCGAGCAGCTCGCCCAGCACGCCGGCGGCGCCCGCCGCTCGGGTGGATCTGCGCCGAGGCGACCTGCAGCAGCGTGGTCTTGCCGGCGCCGTTGGGGCCGAGGACCACCCAGCGCTCGCCCTCGCGGACCACCCAGGTGACGCGCGTCGAGCAGCACCGCCTCGCCCCGGCGGACGGTGACGTCGGCGAACTCGAGGACGGCGGCCATGACCGCCACCCTAATGGCCGCGGCGACCGCCGTCGCTAACCTCGGGCGCCGTGACCGCCGCCTGCCCGTGCTCGGGCCGCCTCGCGTGGTGGGGCACCGCCTGGCTGCGCGGACACGTCGGGCCCGACGACCTGCTCGACGGCGTCCTCGCCGGCGACGTGACCCACCTCGTGCTCGGCGCCGAGCCGGGCCTGGTGGCGACCCTCGCGACGCTGCGCGGCGCCGGCGCGACGGCGTTCGGCGCGGCCTTCCCGGCGGAGGGCGACCTCGTCGGGCTCGGTGGGCCGGTGCCGTTCAACGACGCCGCGCTCGAGGTCGGCGAGGCCGTCGTCGCCGTCGGCGTCGAGTCGGGGCTCGTCCCGCAGCAGGTCGGGCCGACGGTCGAGTGGACCCTGCATGCCCGCGCGTCGGCGGCAGCTCCCGGACGTCGGCGACGCCGACCGCGAGCTGCGCACGGTCCTGCTGGAGTCGGCCGACGTGCTGGCCCGGCTCGACGTGGCGCAGTGGCGGCCCGAGGTCGCCGACCGGCTGATGAACCTGCGACACCGGCCGTCGGTGGCCCACCCGCCCGGCACGCCCGCCCGGTGCGTCGACCTCGCCGCCCGCGGGCTCCAGGCGCTCGGGATCGCCGAGCCTCGCGCTGGAGGACGACGGCGGCGCGCTGACGTCGTGGGAGGCGACCAGCGTCGCGGCGCGCTGACCCCGCTCGCCCGCGCCGGACGCCGTGCGCTCACCGCCGCGTGCTCGCCTGAGGTCTGGCCTCCCGACTGAGGTGGGGCGCACCACCGACCCCGCCCGGGGCACTAGCCTCAGCACACGATGAGCCCGCGCGAGACCAAGACCGAGACCATGCTGGTCACGCTCACCGGCAAGGACCGGCCGGGCGTGACGTCGTCGGTGTTCGCCGCGCTCACCACGGCCGGGGTGAACGTGCTCGACATCGAGCAGATCATCCTGCGGCGCCGGCTGATCCTCGGCGTGCTCGTGACGGCTCCCGCGTGACTGGAAGAAGGTCGCGAAGCGCGGTCGAGCGCACCGCGGGCGACCTCGGCATGACCGTCGAGATCGAGCGTGGCTCGGGCGACAACCGCTCGCGCGCCGCCGGGCCGCTCGCACGTCACCGTGATCGGCAGCCCGCTCAAGGCCTCCGACATGGCCGCCATCGCCGGCCGCGTCGCCGACACCGGCGGCAACATCGACCGGATCGAGCGGATGGCCCGCTACCCCGTGACCGCCATCGAGCTGCACGTGTCCGGGACCGACCCCGAGACCCTGCGGACCCTGCTCGCCCCCGAGGCCGCCCGACGCGGCATCGACGTCGCCGTGCAGCCCGCGAACCTGATGCGGCGCGGCGTGCGGCTCATCGTGATGGACGTCGACAGCACGCTGATCCAGGGCGAGGTCATCGAGATGCTCGCCGCCCACGCCGGCCTCGAGCCCGAGGTCGCCGCCATCACCGAGGCGGCCATGCGGGGCGAGCTCGACTTCGAGCAGTCGCTGCGCGCCCGGGTCAAGATGCTCGCCGGGGTCGACGCCGCCGCCCTCGACACGGTCTACGAGTCCATCGTGGTCACGCCGGGGGCCCGCACCATGGTGCGGACCCTGCGGCGCCTCGGCTACCGCTTCGCCATCGTCTCCGGCGGCTTCAGCCAGATCACCGACCGGCTCGCCGCCGACCTCGGCATCCACTTCTCCCGCGCCAACGAGCTCGAGATCGTCGACGGCGTCCTCACCGGCGAGATCGTCGGCGACGTCGTCGACCGGGCGGGCAAGGCCCGGGCGCTGCGCGAGTTCGCCGAGAAGGTCGGCGTCCCGCAGGCGGCCACGATCGCCATCGGCGACGGCGCCAACGACCTCGACATGCTCAACGCGGCCGGCCTCGGCATCGCCTACAACGCCCGGCCCGTCGTGCAGGAGGCCGCCGACACGACGGTCAACGTGCCCTACCTCGACACGATCCTCTACCTGCTCGGCATCTCCCGCGAGGAGATCGAGGCCGCCGACGCCGAGGCCGGCATCGTCACCCCGGCCCCGCCGTCTGACCGCCGGCTCGCGAGGCCGACCGGCCGGCCGACCGGCCGCGGCCGACGTGGTAGGCGGTCAGCGAGGCGCCGACCCTGCCCGAGCGACGCCCACGGGCCGGGGACGTCGAACACCGCGGTCGCGCTGGTCGGGAACGTGCCCATCGCCATCTCGTTGCCCGCCGCCGACGTCGCCCTCGCCGTCGTCGAGAGTGTGGGCCAGCGAGGCCATGGTCGGGTTGTGGCCCACGACGACCAGCGTGTCACGTCGTCCTCGACCAGCCGCGACCAGGTCGAGCGCGGTATCGGTGTCGGCCGCGTAGAGGCCGCGGTCGAGGTCGGGTCGAGGTCCCAGCCCGCGCCGCGGCACAGGTGCTCCCAGGTCTGCGCGGGTGCGGGTCGCGGCCGACACGAGGGCGTGGTCGGCCACGGTGCCCCGCTCGGCCAGCCAGCGTCCGACGTCCGCCGCGTCGCCGTGACCTCGACCGGCCGAGCTCACGCTCGAAGTCGGTCGGGCCGGCCTGCTCGGCCTTGGCGTGCCGCATCACGACCAGGGTCCGGGTCGGCGTCTGCATGGGGCGAGCCGTGGCGCCCCCGCAGCCTCGGCCGCGCCGAACCCTAGGGTTGCGCATGCATGTCCCGCTGGCCCCCTGATGATCATCGGCGGCGCCGAGGACAAGCTGCGCAGGCGCACGATCCTCAAGGAGTTCGTCGCCGCCTCGGGCGGCGCGGACGCGCGGATCGCCGTCGTCCCCACGGCGTCGTCGCTCGGGCCCGAGGTCGTCGAGGTGTACGACGCGCTGTTCCGGCGCGAGGGCGCTGCGGACGTCGTCCGGTGCGCCCCGAGAGCCGCGCCGACGCCACCGACCCGCGACCGTGGCGCTGCTCGACGACGTCACGGGCATCTTCATGACCGGCGGCAACCAGCTCAAGCTGTCGGCCATCGTCTGCGGCACGCCGCTGGGCGACGCGATCCTCGCGGCACGCGACCGCGGGGTCGTGATCGCCGGCACCAGCGCCGGCGCGAGCATCCAGTCGAGCCACATGGTCGCGTTCGGCGGCCCGGGCTCGACGCCGAAGCAGCGCATGACCCAGGTGGCCGCGGGCTCGGCCTGCTGGAGTCGTCGGTGATCGACCAGCACTTCGACCAGCGCAACCGCTACGGTCGGCTACTGATGATCGTTGCCCAGTCACCCCAGCTGCTCGGGATCGGCGTCGACGAGGACACCGCCGCCGTGGTCGAGCAGACGCGCACGCCGAGGGTGAGGTGCACGAGGTGATGCGCGTGATCGGCCGGGGCGCGGTCACGGTGA
>CAWHNR010000023.1:0-42785 GCA_963830575.1 uncultured Actinomycetota bacterium | reverse complement strand
GCTGTTATGTGCGTGTTCCTGGACTCATCGTATTGCTGCCGCGCAGCGGATGCTCAACTCGATGTGCGCCGAGCAGCGCCAGGAGCTCATGGAGCTCAGCGCCCAGGCGTTCGGGTCGCCCGAGCTGATGCGGCAGCTGAGCGAGCTCGACGCCAACCTCCAGGCCCTGCGCCCCGGCGAGGACTGGACGAGCGGTGAGCGGTTCGACGGCGAGCAGGGGCTGGGCCTCGGCGACGGGACCGGCGTCCTGCAGGACCTCGCCGAGCTCGACGCCCTCTCCGACCAGCTCTCGCAGTCCTACGGCGGCGCCGCGCATGGACGACGTCGACCTCGACGCCCTCGCCCGGCAGCTCGGCGACCAGGCCGCCGTCGACGCCCGCACCCTGCAGGAGCTCGAGAAGGCCCTGCGGGACGGCGGCACGCTCAAGCGCGGTTCCGACGGCCAGCTGAAGCTCACGCCGAAGGCGATGCGACAGCTGGGCAAGGCCCTGCTGCGTGACGTCGCCCAGCGGCTCAGCGGCCGCCAGGGCCAGCGCGACTCGACAAGGCGGGCGCCGCCGGCGAGCGCTCGGGCGCGACCCGCGAGTGGGCCTTCGGCGACACCGAGCCGTGGGACATCCCGCGGACGGTGCTCAACGGCGTCCTGCGGCGGGCCGGCAGCCCACGGCGCGGGCCGACGATGGCATCGAGGACGTCGAGGTGCAGGAGACCGAGGCCCGCACCCAGGCCGCCGTCGCGCTGCTGGTCGACACCTCGTTCTCGATGGCGATGGACGGTCGCTGGGTGCCGATGAAGCGGACGGCGCTCGCGCTGCACACGCTCATCAAGAGCCGGTTCCGCGGCGACCACCTGCAGCTGATCGGCTTCGGCCGGCACGCCGAGGTGATGGACATCGAGCAGCTCACCGCGCTCGACGCCCGCGTGGGACAAGGGCACCAACCTCCACCACGCCCTGCTGCTCGCGAACCGCCACTTCCGCAAGCACCCGAACGCCCAGCCGGTGCTGCTCATCGTCACCGACGGCGAGCCGACGTCGCACCTCGAGTCGAGCGGCGAGGTCTACTTCAGCTACCCGCCGCACCCGGCGACCGTCGCCTTCGCCGTCCGCGAGCTCGACAACTCGCGACGCATGGGCGCCCAGACCACGTTCTTCCGGCTCGGCGACGACCCCGGCCTCGCGCGGTTCATCGAGCAGATGGCCCACCGCGTCGACGGCCGGATGGTCAGCCCCGAGCTCGACGACCTCGGCGCCGCGGTCGTCGGCTCCTACCTCGGGTCGCGGGACGCCGGGCGCCCCGGAGGCTCGGGCGGCCTGACGGCGATGCGCTCGGCCTACGGCGACTGGTTCGGCGGGCGCGGGTTCTGGGTCGGCGACTGACACCACCGACGTGGCGAAGGTCACTGCCTGACCGCGCATGCCGGGCGCGACCTGCGTAACACCCGGACCTCCCGGCGGGAGGTGGTCGTCGGCGGCCGCGGGGGCCGTCCTGACGACATGGGGTCACGATGGTGAACAGCGAGGAGCAGGTCCTGCCTCGGCAGGACCGGCGACCACGCCGACCGGCTGACGACCTGACGGTCATCATCCCGGCGTACAACGAGGCGGCGTCCGTCGCCGACACGGTCCGCAGCGTCCTCGGGCAGACGACGCCGCCCGCCCGGGTGGTGGTGGTCGACGACTGCTCGACCGACGGCACCGGCGACCTCGCGCGGCGGCGAGGGCGCAGGTGATCCGCCCCGACACCAACACCGGCTCGAAGGCCGGGGCCCAGAACCTCGCGCTGCCGAGGTGGCACGAACTATACGATGGCGATCGACGGCGACACCACGCTCGCTCCCGACGCCCTCGAGCTGCTGATGGCCCCGCTCGACCAGGACGAGACCATCGCCGCGGCCTGCGGCTTCGTCGTGCCGCGCCACGTGCGTCGGTGTGGGAGCGGGGCCGCTACGTCGAGTACCTGCTCTCGTTCAGTTCTACAAGCCCACCCAGGACTACTTCGGCAAGCCGCTGATCTCCTCGGGCTGCTTCTCGGCCTACCGGACCGACGTGCTCAAGGCGGCCGGCGGCTGGTCGGAGCGGACCCGGGCCGAGGACATGGACCTCACCTGGACCTTCTACCAGGCCGGTCACCGGGTCAGGTTCGTGCCGGAGGCCGTCTGCTACCCGATCGAGCCCCACGACCTCGACTTCATGGGCAAGCAGCTCAAGCGGTGGTCCCACGGCTTCCTGCAGAACGTCGCCCTGCACTGGCGGGGGATCCTCCGGCTGCCGTTCCTGAGCACGGTCGTCGGGGTGGCCATGTTCGACGCCGTCGTGGCGTCGCTGGTCTACCTGCTCGTGCTGCCGGTGCTGGCCGTCGTCCTGGGCAACCCGTGGCTGCTGCTGGCCTACGTGGTCGACGTCCCGGCCGTGGTGGTACCCGTGCTCGTCGCGGCCAGGCGGCGCGGTGAGGTCGGCAAGGCGCTGCTGTCGTTGCCGTGCTTCCTCGTGCTCAGGCTGCTCAACGGGGTCTACATGCTCGAGGCGCTCTGGACCGAGTTCGTCCTCCGGCGCCCGCTCCTGGTCTACGAGAAGGGTCACTGATGAACGCGGGACTCCCCGGTACCGGCCTGGGCGGCATCTTCTACCTCGTGCTCGCGCTGATGATGCCCGTGCGCGAGCTCTACCTCACCGCGCGCGGCCGCAGCAGCCGCGAGCGGTGGCGGCTCGTGCTGCGCCAGCTCGCCATGGCCCTCGGCATCGTCGCCACGGTGGTGCTCACGGTGTGGGGGCTCGGCCGGGCGCTGCCCAGCGACCTCGCCCGCACCACGGGGACGTTCGCGGTCGCGGCGCCGCTGGTCACCGGCGCCGTCCTGGTGACGCTCACCCTCGTGCTGCGGGTCTGGGCGCTCCTCGACCGCCCGGCGTGACCCGCGCGACCACGGCGGCGAGCTCCTCGACCCCGTCGACCAGCCGGGGCCCGGGACGCGCCCACATGCCGTCGGCGTCGACCGCGTGCACGACCACGCCGGCGGGCAGCAGGTCGGCCGCGACGAGCGCGTCCGCCTGGGCCTGCGCGCCCGCGCGGTCGTAGCCGCAC
This sequence comes from uncultured Actinomycetota bacterium, assembly GCA_963830575.1. Classification (GTDB taxonomy): domain Bacteria; phylum Actinomycetota; class Actinomycetes; order Propionibacteriales; family Nocardioidaceae; genus Nocardioides. The sequence goes on along the minus strand of CAWHNR010000023.1, from coordinate 39,705 downwards.
GGGGCGACGACCACCAGGTCGGGGCGGGCGGCGCGGACGTCGTCCCAGGTGGTGCGCACGGACTTCTCACCCGCCGTGCCGAGCACGCACTCGCCGCCGGCGAGGTCGACCATCTCGGGGATCCAGTGGCCCGGCGCGTACGGCGGGTCCGTCCACTCGAGGACGACGACACGGGGCCGTGCCCTGGCCGGGTCGTGCGAGGCGACGACGGCGTCGAGCCGCGACCGCAGGGAGGCCACCAGGACCGCGGCGGCGGCCTCCCGCCCGGTCACCGCGCCGAGCCGCGTGACGGTGCCGAGCACGTCGGAGACCGTGTGCGGGTCGCACGTGACGACCTCGGCGGTGCAGCCCAGGTGGGCCAGGGCGTCGTCCACCGTGGAGACGTCGACGGCGCACACCGCACACAGGTCCTGGGTGACGACCACGTCGGCGTCGAGGTCGGCGAGCGCGCCGGCGTCGAGCCGGTAGAGGTCCTCGCCGCGCGCCACCGCGCCGGAGACGAACGCGTCGATCTCCGCCGGCGTCAGGCCCTCGGGCATCGTCGACGTCGACACCACGCGGCGCCGACGGGCCTCGGCCGGGTGGTCGCACTCGAAGGTGACCCCGACGACGTCGTCCCCGGCGCCGATGGCGAACAGGATCTCGGTGGTCGAGGGGAGCAGCGAGACGATGCGCACCCGTCCATCATCGCCGTTCACGCGGGGAGCACCACGCCCTAGGGTCGGGGTACCCGAGCCTGCCGTGCTCCTCCTGACGGGACCCGACCCATGCCCGATCGCACCGCACTCCTCCCGAGGCGCCCCCGCCTCACCTACGCCAACGTGATGTCGACCCTGGCGGTCGTCCTCGCCCTCTCGATGGGGACGGCGTACGCCGCCGGCCTGGCCGACAACAGCGTGAAGAGCCGCCACATCGCCCCCGACGCGGTGAAGGCCAGGCACCTCGCCGACGCCTCCGTCACCGCGGCCGCGATCGCCAACAGCTCGGTGACGGCGAGCGAGCTCGCCGACGACGCGGTCGACTCCGGTGCGCTGGCCGACAACGCGGCGTCCGACTCCGAGATCGCCGCCGACTCCGTGGGCGGCAGCGAGCTGGAGAACGACGCCGTCGCCTCCGAGAACGTCGTCGACGGCACGCTCAGCGGCGCCGACGTGAAGCCGGGCTCGATCAGCTCGAGCCGGATGACCAGCGGCGTCAACGACCTGCTCTTCGACACCGGGACCATCGCCTTCCTGGAGGACGACTACTCGGCCGACGTCGTCGACAGCACGAGCTGGCCCGCCGGCGCCCCCACCAGCGGCGCCCAGCTGTCCTTCTCCTGGAGCCAGCCGCCCGGCACCTACGACGTCGCGACGATGCGGGTCCGGCTCGCCTACGAGGCCAGCTGCGCCGACACGATCAGCACGCCGCCGGGGCATCGACATCAAGGCCGTGGACGCGGACGGGCGGGTGATCTCGGCGAGCGCGGCCCAGCGCACCGACGGGGTCAACTACAACGGCAACGGCTTCTGGGCCGAGCAGGCCGCGCTCGACGGCGTGTCGTTCCGTGCGCCCGCAGCGGGCGCCCCGGACGCCCTCGTCGACTACACCTTCATCCCGCTCGAGCTCGCCGACTTCGTCACCGACCCGTCGGCGAGCGGCGACACCGCCCGCAGCGTGCGGATCTACTTCAAGACCAACAGCACCAACTGCGACATCACGGTCTCGCAGGGCCGCGCGCTGGTCTACCGGTTCAGCTGAGCCGGACCACAGGTACCGACTGAGTGACCGAACCCACCCTCACCGTCCTCGCGCTCCTCGCGCTGGCGGGCCTCGCCGCCGGCTACGTCGACGCCGTGGTCGGCGGCGGCGGGCTGATCCAGCTGCCGGCGCTGCTCCTCGGGCTGCCGGGAGCGGCGCCCGTCCAGATCCTGGCGACCAACAAGCTCGGCTCGATCTGCGGCACCTCGGTCAGCTCGGTCACCTACTACCGGCGGGTGCGGCCCGACCCGCGCACGTTCCTGCCGCTGATGCTGCTGGCGTTCGCCGGGTCGGCGCGCGGGGCGCTGGTCGCCAGCCGCCTGCCCCGCGAGCGCGTTCGACCCGATCGTGCTCGGTCGTCCTGCTCGTGGTCGGCGCCTACGTGCTGCTGCGGCCCGAGCTGGGCGGGACGACCGAGCTGCGCTTCAGCGGACGCCGCCACACCGCCGTGGCCGTGCTCGACGGGCTTCGCCGTCGGCTTCTACGACGGCGCGCTCGGGCCCGGGCACGGGCAGCTTCTTCGTGTTCCGCCTCGTGGGGCTGTCGGGCTACAGCTTCCTCGAGGCCAGCGCCAAGGCGAGGATGGCGAACTGGGCCACCAACCTCGCCGCCCTCTGCGTCTTCGTGCCGCAGGGCGCGGTGATCTGGCACGTCGGCCTCGTCATGGGCGCCGCCAACCTCGTCGGCGGCTACCTCGGTGCGCGGACGGCGGTCGCGCGCGGCGCCGGCTTCGTGCGGGTCTTCTTCATCGTGGTGGTCTCGGCCTTCGTCGTCCGCATCGGTGGCGACCTGCTCGGGCTCTGGGGCTAGCCGGGTCAGCCCGGACGGCGCGGGGGATAGGTTGCCGTCATGAGCATCCCGGTCGACGTCGCCGAGCTGGCGACGACCCTGCGTGACTTCGGGGCGGGCTACCTGCTCACCACGCGCGACGGCGCCGGTCAAGGTCGTGAGCGCGGTGCCGGTGCTGGCCGACGGGGTGCTCCGCGTGTCCGCTCCCGGCCGCGGGAGCGTCGCCAACGTGGGCGGCCGCGACGGTGGAGCAGTCGTCACGCTGCTCTACCCGCCGCTCGCGTCGCCCGGCCTCACGCTGCTGGTCGACGGGACGGCCGTGGTCGAGGGCGACGACGTCGTGGTCACGCCGACGAGCGCGATCCTGCACAAGCCCGCCTGACGGCCGATGAGCGACCAGGACGACCGGACCGCCCCGGCTGCCACCGGGCCGTTCTGGGTCAGCGCGTTCCTCGACCTCGCGCCCGACCAGCACGAGCGCGGGGTCGCGTTCTGGGGCGAGGTCACCGGGTACGACGTGTCGCCGCCGCGGGGCCCTGCCGACGAGTTCGCGACCCTCGTGCCGCCCTCGGGTGACGACTTCCTGCGCGTGCAGCGCCTCCGCGAGGGGCCCTCACGGGTCCACCTCGACCTCCACGTGGGCGACCCCCGCGCCGCCGCCGACCGGGCGGCGTCCCTGGGAGCGACCGAGGTCGCCGACGAGGGCGACTTCGTGGTGCTCGCCTCGCCGGCGGGCCTCACGTTCTGCTTCGTCAGCCACCCGGCCTCGTCGGTGCCGCCGGCGGTCGCCTGGCCCGGTGGCCGGTCGCAGGTCGACCAGGTCTGCCTCGACGTCGCGCCGGCGGGGTACGAGGCGGAGTGCGACTTCTGGCAGCGGCTGACCGGGTTCACGACCACCCCCACCACCTCGCCCGAGTTCCGCCGGCTCGACGGCGACGGCGTCCCGCTGCGCTTCCTGCTGCAGCGCCTCGACGGCGACGAGCCTGCCCGGTTCCACCTCGACCTGGCGGCCGACGACGTCGAGGCGGAGGTCGCCCGCCACGTCGCCCTCGGCGCGAGCGTGGTGGCTCCCGGGCGGGGGTGGACCGTCCTCGCCGACCCGGCCGGCACCCCGTACTGCGTCACGGGCAGAAAGCCGCGCGACCGATCCGGTGATCGGGGCTAGCGTCACGACCGTGACCGACGACCCGAGTGGTACCGAGACCCCGCCCCGCGTCAACCCGCCGTACGTCGCCGACGAGGCGACGATGCTGAGGGCCTACCTCGACTCCCAGCGGGAGACGTTCCGGCGCAAGACCCGCGGGCTCACGCAGGCCGAGATGGGTCAGCGACTCCTGCCCTCGACGCTCACCCTGGCCGGGCTGGTGAAGCACCTGGCCCTCGTCGAGGACTGGTGGTTCTCGGTCAACCTCGCCGACAGGCCGGCGGTCGCGCCGTTCCACGGCATCGACTGGGACGCCACTCCCGACTGGGAGTTCGAGACCGCCGTCGACGACCAGCCCGAGCAGCTGCACGCCCTCTACGACGGCATCGTCGCCGACTGCGACGCCCACCTCGACGCCGCGCTCGCCGACGGTGGCCCCGACGCCGTGGCCGCCCGGCGGCACCCGCGGACGGGCGAGGAGATCAGCGTCCGGTGGCTGCTGCTCCACATGATCGAGGAGTACGCCCGTCACAACGGTCACGCCGACCTGCTCCGCGAGGCGGTCGACGGCTCCACCGGCGAGTGACCTGTCCCGTTCTCAGGGACGGGTCGGCGTGAAGGCCGGTGACCTGTCCCGTTATCGGGACGGGTCGGCGTGACCTGTCCCGTTATCGGGACGGGTCGGGGTCGGCGAACCCCGGGAGCATCTCGGTGAGGATGCCGCGGAACGGCGCCTCGGCCTCGAGCTGGCTCATCACGCCGATCCCACCGACCCACGTCCGGTGGATGAGCATGTAGGACGGCGGCAGGTTGAGCTTGACCGCGATCGTGTACGCGGGCTCCCGGGGGTTGTTGATCCGCTGGAACTGCCCGCGCATCCAGGCCCGCGAGAACCGGAACCGCTCGACCTGCGTCGGCTCGACGAAGGGGGAGAGGTAGTCCATCAGCAGCTGTGCGTCGAGCTTGATCTTCTCCTTGACGAAGCCCTCGGCGCGCAGGCCCTCGAGCACGCGCTCGGCGTCACCGGTCGCGCAGAGCCGGATGAGCATGCCCATCGCCTGCGGGAGCTGCCGGTCGGGCAGCCGCGCCACGGCGCCGTAGTCGAGGACGCCGAGGCGCCCGGGCGAGCCGTCGGCCGCGGGGATGATGCGGAAGTTGCCGGGGTGGGGGTCGGCGTGGAGCATGCCGGTGCGGGCGGGGCCGGCGAACAGGAACCGCACCAGCAGCTCGCCGTAGTGGTCGCGCTCCTCCTGGGTGCCGTCGGCGATCACCGAGGCCAGCGAGGACGCCGAGTCGAGCCACTCGGTCACCAGCACCGTCGGGCCCACCGCGACCACGCCGGGGACGACGATCTCGGGGTCGCCGGCGAACGCGTCGGCGAAGGCCTGCTGGGCCTCGGCCTCGAGGGCGTAGTCGAGCTCGTCCTCGGCCCGGGCCTGCATCTCCTCGATGAGCGGCTTGATGTCGATGCCGGGGAACAGGGGGCCGACCGTGCGGCCCAGCCGCGCGATCTGGCGCAGGTCGGCGCGCAGCGCGTCGCCCGCACCCGGGTACTGCACCTTGACGGCCACGTCGGTCTCGGTGCCGGTGTCGGGGTCGCGCCAACGACCCCGGTGGACCTGCCCGATCGAGGCGGACGCCGTGGGGCCGCCGTCGAGCCAGACGAGCCGCTCGCGCCAGTCGAGGCCCAGCTCCGCCGCGAGGATCGCGCGGACGGTCGAGGTGGGCATCGGGGGAGCGGAGTCCTGCAGCTTGGTCAGCTGCTCGCGGTAGGGCCCCGCCACCTCCTCGGGCAGCGCCGCCTCGAACACCGAGAGCGCCTGCCCGAACTTCATCGCGCCGCCCTTGAGCTCGCCCAGGGTGCGGAAGAGCTGCTCGGCGGTCCGCTGCTGGATGTCGGTCAGGACCGCCTCGGCGGGGGCGCCACCGATCCGCTTGCCCAGGCCGACGGTCTTGCGGCCCGCGTAGCCGAGCGGGAGCGCAGCCAGGCGTGCCGTGCGCGCCGCGGCCTTGCGGGGGAGGTCGACCATGCGGCCATTCTTCCAGCCCGGCGGGCAGCCGGGCCTCACCCCGCACGTCCGAGTGCCTCCCGGCACGGTCCCGTACGACACGTGGGGGTGACTACCGGTGGGTAGGACACCCAAACGGCTGCGGGGGCGCGCACCAGCGATTAGGTTCGACCGTTCGTCGTCATTCGTCGTCGTGCTTCGCCGTTCGTTCTCGAGGGAGCTCCTGCATGCCCACCAACCGCCGTCTGACCGCCGCGTTCGCCGCGGCCGCTCTCGGGTGGTCCGTGCTGACCCTCGGCGTGTCCGCCCCGGCGCAGGCCGTGGCCGCCCCGGCCGCCGGCTCCACCACGGCAGGCACGGGTCACCGCGCCCCGCACGACCCGGCGACGTACTACGCCAGCGCCGCGGGCCTCAGCGGCAACGCGCTGGCGCTCGAGCTGAACTCGATCATCGACGGCAACACCTTCGTCCCCTACACCTCGTCCACCTCGGCGGACGTGTGGAAGGCGCTCAAGGTGCTCGACCAGGACCCGAACAACCCCAACAGGGTCATCGACGCCTACTCGGGCGACAGCCTGGACGCCGCCAACCAGTGCGGTTCGTCGTGCGCGCTCGACGGCTGGAACCGCGAGCACACCTGGGCCCAGAGCCGGGGCAGCTTCAACACCAACGCCGGGCCCGGGCACCGACCTGTTCCACATGCGCCCGCTGCGCGGCAACACCAACAGCTCCCGGGGCAACAAGGACTTCGACAACGGCGGCACCAACAACGTCCCCGGCTGCCCGATCTGCAAGTCCGACGGTGACTCTTTCGAGCCGCGCGAGCGGCTTCAAGGGCGACCTCGCGCGTGGCCTCTTCTACATGGACGTGCGCTTCAACGGCGACGCGGACGACGCCTACGGCCTCGACCTGAGGATGTGGGACCAGGTGGGCAACAGCGGTACCCAGCTCGGCAAGCTCTCGACCCTGGTCGCCTGGTCGCTGGCCGACCCGCCGGACGCCGGCGAGAAGAACCGCAACGACCTGGTCGACGAGCTCTACCAGCACAACCGCAACCCGTTCATCGACCACCCCGAGTGGGTGTGCTCGATCTGGGGCAGTCAGGTCCCCGCGGCAGCTGTGCGCCGGCACCACCACGAACAACCCGCCGAGCACCTCGGCCAAGACCGCCACCACCGCGGAGGACACGGCCACGACGGTGCCCCTGACGGCCACCGACCCCGACGGCGACACCCTCACCTGGTCGGTCACCACGCCCGCCGCACACGGCTCGACCAACGTCACCGGCTCGACGCTGAGCTACACCCCGTCGCTCAACTACAACGGGACCGACACGGTCGGAGTGACCGTCTCCGACGGCCGCGGCGGCACGGCGAGCACCACGGTGACGATCACCGTCACCCCGGTGAACGACCCGCCCGTCGCCACCGGCGTCGCGGCCTCCACGCCGGAGGACCAGGCGAAGGACGTCACCCTCACCGCGACGGATCCTGACGGCGACTCGCTCACGTGGTCGATCAGCACGCCTGCCTCGCACGGCGCGGCCACCGTCTCCGGCTCGACGCTGACCTACACCCCGACCGCGAACTTCAACGGCAGCGACCAGGTCGGCGTCACCGTCTCCGACGGCCACGGCGGCTCGAGCAACGCCACGGTGACCCTCACCGTCGCCCCCGTCAACGACGCGCCGACCGCCTCCGACGTCACGGACGCGACGGAGCGCAACACCAGCAAGCAGATCGCCCTCGTGGGCTCCGACGTCGACGGGGACGCGCTGACCTTCGAGGTCGTCGTCCAGCCCGCGCACGGCGCGGTGACGATCGCCGGGGCGACGGCGACGTACACGCCCGAGACCGGGTACGTCGGCACCGACTCGTTCACCTACCGGAGCAAGGACCCGTCGGGTGCCACCTCGGGCCCGGCCACCGTGTCGGTCAGCGTGACCTCGACGCCGCAGGCGCCGGTCGCGACCGCGGTCACGGCGACCACCGACGAGGACACCGCGGTGACCTTCACCCTCACCGCGAGCGACCCGAACGGCGACGCGCTCACCTACTCCATCGCCACCCAGCCCGCGCACGGCTCGGTCACCCGGGCCGGCAACCAGGCCACCTACACCCCGGCGGCCGACTACCACGGCACCGACTCCTTCACCTGGTCGGTCACCGACGGCACGAGCTCGGTGACCACCTCGGCGACGATCACGGTCAAGCCGGTCAACGACCCGCCGGTCGCCTCGTCGGGCACGCTGACCACGGCCGAGGGCACGGCGTCCTCGGTGGGCCTCGTCGCCACCGACGCCGACGGCGACCAGCTCACCTACGCCGTGGGCACCCAGCCGGCGCACGGCTCGGTGTCCCTGAGCGGGTCGACCCTCACCTACACCCCGGCCGCCGGGTACGCCGGCCCGGACTCCTTCACGTTCACCGCCTCGGACGCCGTCTCGACCTCGGCGCCCGCGACCGTCACCGTCACCGTCACGGCGGTCAACCACCCGCCGACGCTCTCGGTCGACCAGCTGCACACGATCGCGGGCACCCCGGTGTCCACGACTGTTGCGGTGAGCGACCCCGACGGCGACACGGTGACGATCACCGGCGTGAGCACGCCCGACCACGGTTCCGTGACGTGGTCCGGCCTCACCATCACCTACACCCCGGCCACCCGGTCGGGCACCGAGACGTTCGAGGTGACGGTCGCCGACGGCCACGGCGGGACGGCGACCGCCGAGGTGAGCGTCGAGATCTCGCCCCGGACCACCCAGCTGCTCCTGGCGACGCCCTCGGCGACACGGGGGACGCCGGTGACGACCACCGTCACCGCCTTCGGGCCCTCCGGCCCGAAGCCCACCGGGACCGTCACCCTGACCGCCGGCGGCGCCGCGGTCGGCACCGCGGCCCTCGGCTCCGACGGCAAGGCGCTGGTCACCTGGACGCCGACCACGGCCGGGACCACCGAGCTGGTGGCCAGCTACCCGGGCGACGACGTCTTCGCCCCGGCGACGTCCGACCCCTCGACGCCGACGGTCGCGAAGTCGGCGTCCCGGCTCACGCTCAGTGCGGGCACCCTCAGGCGCGGCCGGGCCGGCACCATCAAGGTCACGGTCAAGACCGTGGCCGGTGCGGCTGCGACCGGCAAGGTCACGCTGACGGTGGGCGCCAAGAAGCTCACCGCCACCCTGGGCAAGGGCGTGGCGACCTTCCGGATCGCCAAGCTGCCGCGCACGCCGAGGCTCAAGGTCTCGGCGCGCTACGTCGGCGACAGCCAGTACACGGCGGGCTCGGGCGTGAAGACCTTCACGCTGAGGAAGTAACCCACCGAGAATGTCCGCAGCCGGCTGTCGTATCCACGCCGTCCCGTTCGTGGTGACAGCAGGGGCGGGCACGGTGCCCGCCAGCGGAGAACAGGAGCCGGACGTGACGGAGTACCTCATCTACTTCAACCAGCAGTGGGTCGGCGACCACACCGAGGAGTGGTTCCGCAGCCGCGGACCGCTCGCGCGGGCCGTGTGCGAGGAGGCGCTCGAGGCGGGCGTCATGGTGTTCAGCGGGCGGTCTGCAGGAGGACCTCGACCTGGCGTTCAGCGCCGACGCCACGAGCGGCGAGGTGGTGCTCACCGACGGTCCCTACGCCGAGACCAAGGAGCACCTCGGCGGCTTCGCCGTGGTCGACGTCCCGGACGAGGCGGCGGCGCGGTACTGGGCCGGGCGGCTCGCCGAGGCGTGCGGCTGGCCCCAGGAGGTCCGCCCGTTCGGGCGCGGCTCGATCCGCGGCACGACGCCGGGCGCGACGCCCTAGGCCCCGGCCCGAGCAGCGGCGTCAGGCGGGGAAGGGCACGCCAGTGTTGGCGTGGCAGCGGTACCCGTGCGGGTTCTTCGCCAGGTACTGCTGGTGCACGTCCTCGGCGTAGAAGTACGGCGTCTCCGAGGCGGGCCGGATCTCGGTGGTGATCTCGCCGATGCCACGCCGGGCGAGCTCGTCGCCGTAGGTCTTGGTCAGCTCGCGGGCCGTCTGCTCCTGCTCGGGCGTGGTCCAGTAGATCGCCGAGCGGTACTGCGTGCCGACGTCGTTGCCCTGCCGCATGCCCTGCGTGGGGTCGTGCACCTCGAAGAAGGCCTTCACCAGGTCGGCGTAGGAGACGACGGCGGGATCGAAGACCACCCGCACCGCCTCGGTGTGGCCGGTGCGACCCGTGCACACCTCCTCGTACGACGGGTGGGGGGTGAAGCCGCCGGCGTAGCCGACCGAGGTCGACCACACGCCCGGCTTCTGCCAGAAGAGCTCCTCGGCGCCCCAGAAGCAGCCGAGCCCGAAGACCGCGACCTCGAGGCCGTCGGGGACGTCGTCGGAGACGACGGGGGTGCCGAGCACCCGGTGGCGCTCCGCGCGCCGGAACGGGTCGTCGGTGCGGCCGGGGAGGGCCTTGTCCGCCTCCACGAGGGAGGTCTTGTGCCGGGAGAACATGACGTCATCCTCGCAGGCGGGGCCAAGAACGGGGAGGCGCTGAGCGTGCCGTCACCGACACGTAAGGGGTGTGGCGATGGTGGTCGAGGTGCTCCGACCGAGGAACGAGGGAGGAGCCTCGAGACCAGGTGAGGTGCCGTGCCAGCCCGCCCGGAACCCGTGAGGCTGCGGGGGTCTCGTGACGGCCGTGGCCGGCGTCCTCGACCTTCACGGGTGTGGGGGTCTCGTGACGGCCGTGGCCGGCCTCCTCGACCTCCACGGGTGCGGGGGTCTCGTGACGGCCGTGGCCGGCGTCCTCGACCTTCACGGGTGTGGGGGTCTCGTAACGGCCGTGGCCGGCCTCCTCGACCTTCACGGGTGTGGGGGTCTCGTAACGGCCGTGGCCGGCCTCCTCGACCTTCACGGTGGTGGGGGTCGCGTGACGGCTGTGGCCGGCCTCCCTCGTCGACCTTCGACGGGTGCGGGGGTCTCGTGACGGCCGTGGCCGGCCTCCTCGACCTTCACGGGTGCGGGGGTCTCGTGACGGCCGTGGCCGGCCTCCTCGACCTTCACGGTGCGGGGGTCTCGTGACGGCCGTGGCCGGCCTCCTCGACCTCCGCGGTGTGGGTCGGCCTCCTCGACCACCACGCTCTAGGCTCGACGGGTGACCGAGCACGACGAGGTGTCCAAGAGCGGGTTCGAGACCCGGGCCATCCACGCGGGGTACGAGCCCGACCCGACGACGGGTGCGGTGATCCCGCCGATCTACGCGACCTCGACCTACGCCCAGGACGGCGTCGGCGGGCTGCGCGGCGGGTACGAGTACAGCCGTTCGGCCAACCCGACCCGGACCGCGCTCGAGGGCGCCCTGGCCGCCGTCGAGGACGGCGAGCGGGCGTTCGCGTTCGCCTCCGGGCTGGCGGCCGAGGACACGCTCGTGCGCTCGACCTGCCGCCCGGGCGACCACGTCGTGCTGCCCGACGACGCCTACGGCGGCACGTTCCGGCTCTTCGACAAGGTCGAGCGGGCCTGGGGTGTCGAGCACACCCCGGCGTCCGGCTCCGACCTCGACGCGGTGCGCGCGGCGATCCGCCCGGGCCTGACCAGGCTGGTGTGGCTCGAGACGCCGACCAACCCGCTGCTCAACGTCGCCGACATCGAGGCGCTCGCGGCGGTGGCGCACGACGCCGGCGCCCTGCTGGTCGTCGACAACACCTTCGCCTCGCCGTACCTGCAGCAGCCGCTGGTGCTCGGCGCCGACGTCGTCGTCCACTCGACCACCAAGTACGTGGGCGGCCACTCCGACGTCGTCGGGGGAGCGCTCGTCGTCCGCGACCACGACCTCGCCGACCGCCTCACGTTCCACCAGAACGCCATCGGCGCGGTGCCGGGGCCGTTCGACTGCTTCCTCACCCACCGCGGCCTGAAGACCCTGGCCGTGCGGATGGAGCGCCACTGCGACAACGCCGAGCGCGTCGTCGAGTTCCTCTCGGGCCACCCGGCCGTGACCCAGGTGATCTACCCCGGCCTGCCCGAGCACCCCGGACACGCGGTCGCGAGCCGCCAGATGCGCCGGTTCGGCGGGATGGTGTCGTTCCGCACGGCCGGTGGCGAGGCGCAGGCGCTCGCCGTCTGCGAGCGGACGAGCGTCTTCACCCTCGGTGAGTCCCTCGGCGGCGTCGAGTCGCTCATCGAGCACCCCGGCCGGATGACGCACGCGAGCGTCGCCGGCACCGAGCTCGAGGTGCCCGCCGACCTCGTGCGGCTCTCGGTCGGCATCGAGACCGCCGACGACCTGCTCGCCGACCTGGAGCGCGCGCTTGGCTGAGCGCCGGGTGTGCGTCGACGTCGGGTCGACGTTCACCAAGGCGGTGCTGGTCGACCTCGAGGACGGCGCCGTGGTCGGTCTGGCGGAGCACCGCACCACCATCGAGACCGACGTCCTCGACGGTGTCGACGCCTGCCTCGAGGCGCTCGGTGCCGAGTCGGTGCCGGTCCTGGCCTGCTCGAGCGCCGGCGGCGGGCTGCGGATCGCGGTCGTGGGCAACGAGGAGCTCGTCACCGCCGAGGCCGGCCGCCGGGTCGCGCTGTCGAGCGGCGGCAAGGTCGTCGCCGTGGTGGCCGCCGCGCACGGCACGGTCGACCTCGAGGCACTGGCCGCGCCCGACGTCGTCCTGCTCACCGGAGGCACCGACGGCGGCAACGCCGAGGTGATCACGTCGGCCGCCCGGGCGCTGGTCGCCGCGGGCTGGCGGGGGCCCACGGTGGTCGCCGGCAACACCGACGCCGCCGACGAGGTCGCCGCGGTGCTCGGCCGGCTGCCGCACGTGGTGACCGCCAACGTGGTGCCCCGGATCGGGGTGCTGCACCCCGACGGGGCGCGCGCCGCGATCCGCGAGATGTTCCTGGCCCACGTGATCGGCGGCAAGCACCTCAGCGCCCGCGACGGGGGTGCCACGTTCGTCGCGATGGTGCACGGCGCCACCCCGGACGTCGTGCTGACCGGCGTCGAGGTGCTGGCGGGCGAGCTCGGTCCGGCGTCCGGCGTGGTGGTCGTCGACGTCGGCGGCGCGACCACCGACGTCCACTCGGTCGTCGACCTCGACCCCGAGGACGGCGCCCTGGCGCGCGACGTCGTGGCGCCGACCGTCGGTGACCCGCACCGTCGAGGGCGACCTCGGCATGCGCTGGTCGGCGCTGACCACGGTGGTGGCGGCCGAGGCGGCCCGACGCTGGAGGCGGCGGCACGCGCGCGCACCGACGACCCGTCGTACCTGCCGACCACCGACGCCGACCGCGACGACGACGAGGCGATCGCGCGCGCCGCCGTCGGCCTGGCCCTGCGCCGCCACGCCGGGCGGTCGCGGGTGGTGGTCGGCCCCGAGGGCCGGGTCGTCGAGCGCAGCGGCACCGACCTGCGCGAGGTCGGCGCTCGTCGTCGCGTCCGGCGGCGTGCTGCGGCACGGGCGCCCGGGGTGGCCGACCGCGTGCTCGACGGCAGCCTCGGGCCCGACGTCGGCGGCGGGTGGCAGCTGCCCGAGCACGCCGCGGTGGTCGTCGACGCCGACTACGTGCTCGCCGCCGTCGGCCTGCTCGCGACCGAGCACCCCGACGCGGCGGCCCGCCTCGCCCGCCGGCTCCTGCCTGCATAGGCTGACCGGGTGACCCCCGACGACGAGGTCGGTCCGGGCCCGCAGGACACCGCGGCTCCCACTGTCAACCTCGACCACCCGCCTCGCAGCCGACTGCGTCGCGCCAAGCCCGCCCACGACGCCGGCGCCGGCCAGCGGGCCGAGTCCCGCAGCCAGGACGAGCACGCCGACCGGGTCATGGCCCGGATCGCCGCCCAGTGGGCGCAGATGCGCGAGGAGCGGCGTCACGAGCAGTCCGCGCCGGCGCCCGCTGGTGACAGGACAGTCGAACTTCAGCCGCGCCCAGGTGCCCTGGGGCCTCGACCTGGCGGCCGCCTGGGGCTGGCGCTTCCTGGTCATCGCCGCCGCCGGGCTACGTCATCCTGTGGCTGGTCGCGTTCTTCGCGTTGATCACCCTGCCGCTCGCGATCGCCCTGCTCATCGCCGCGCTGACCAGCCCCGTCGTGCAGGGGCTGCGCCGGATCGGGATGCCGCGCGGGCTGGCCGCCGTCACCGTCGTCCTCGGCCTCATCGCCTTCGTCGGCGATGCTGCTCACCTTCGCCGGCCAGCAGGTGGCGAGCGGCGCGCAGGACCTCGCCGACTCGACGGTCCAGGGCCTCGACGAGATCCGGCAGTGGCTCAAGGACGGGCCGCTGCACGCCAGCGACACCCAGATCAACTCCTACATCGAGCAGGCGCAGGACGCGATCAGCGAGCAGACGGCCGAGGGCGACTGGCTCGCCCAGATCACCGAGGTCGGCAACGCGCTCACGCCACGTGCTGGCCGGCTTCTTCATCGTGCTGTTCTCGACCTACTTCTTCCTCGCCGACGGCGACCGGATCTGGTCGTGGGTCGTGCGGCTGGCCCCGCGGGTGGCGCGTGAGCGGGTCGACAGCTCGGGCCGCGTCGCGTGGATCTCGCTGACGCAGTTCGTGCGGGCCACCGTGATCGTCGCCGCCACCGACGCGCTCGGCATCATGATCGGCGCCGCGATCCTGCAGGTGCCCTTCGTGCTCGCGATCGGCGTGCTGGTCTTCCTCGGCGCGTTCGTCCCGATGATCGGCGCCGCGATCGCCGGCAGCGTCGCGGTGCTGGTCGCGCTGGTCGACCAGGGGCCGGTGACCGCGCTGATCATGCTGGCCGTGGTGGTCGGCGTCCAGCAGTTCGAGGGCCACGTGCTCCAGCCCTTCCTGCTCGGCCGGTTCGTCTCGGTGCACCCGCTCGGCGTGATCCTGGCGATCGGCGCCGGCGTGCTGGTGGCCGGCGTCGCCGGTGCCCTCGTCGCCGTGCCGCTGGCGGCCGCCGTCAACGCCGTCGTCCAGCACCTCGCCGCGCACACGGCACCGGGGGCCGATCCGGTCGAGGAGCTCAACGAGGACTACGAACAGACGGGCGAGGTCGCTCCCGTGGAGGACGCCGACCATGCCTGAGGGCTCCGCTGTCGAGGGTGCCGTCGGGCTGGCGGAGATCCTCGCTGCGCGGGCCGAGCTGGTCGGCGTCGCCATCGAGACGCCCATGGAGGAGTCGCGCTGGCTCTCGGGGGTCGTCGGGGGCCCGGTGTACCTCAAGTGCGAGAACCTCCAGCGCACCGGCTCGTTCAAGGCGCGCGGCGCGTACGTGCGGATCTCGCGGCTCTCCGAGGAGGAGCGCGCCCGGGGCGTGGTGGCGGCGTCCGCGGGCAACCACGCCCAGGGGGTCGCCCTGGCGGCCCAGATGCTCGGCATCCGGGCGACGGTGTTCATGCCCGAGGGCGCGCCGATCCCCAAGGAGAAGGCGACCCGCGGCTACGGCGCCGACGTGGTCTTCGACGGCCGCTACCTCGAGGACTCGCTCGTCGCCGCCCGCCGGTTCTCCGAGGAGACCGGCGCGGTGCTGATCCACCCGTTCGACCACCCCGACGTGATGGCGGGCCAGGGCACCACGGGCCTCGAGATCCTCGAGCAGGTGCCGGACGCCGCGTGCGTGCTCGTGCCCACCGGCGGCGGCGGCCTGCTCGCCGGCATCGCCGTGGCGGTCAAGGCGCTCCGACCGGACGTCGTCGTGATCGGCGTCCAGGCCAAGGGAGCCGCCGCCTACCCCGACTCGCTCCAGCAGGGCCGACCCGTCGCGCTGCCGTCGATGAAGACCATGGCCGACGGCATCGCCGTCGGCCTGCCCGGCGCCCTCACCTTCGCCGCGGTCCGCGACCACGTCGACGACATCGTCACCGTCTCGGAGGAGTCGATGTCGCGTGCCCTCCTCGCCCTCGTCGAGCGCGCCAAGATGGTCGTCGAGCCCGCCGGGGCCGCCGCCGTCGCCGCGCTGCTCGACGCGCCCTCGGCCTACCCGACCCCGGCCGTCGCGGTGCTCTCCGGCGGCAACATCGACCCGATCCTGCTCGGCAAGGTGATCCAGCACGGCATGGCCGCCGCCGGCCGCTACCTCAACCTCCACGTCAACATCCCCGACGTCCCCGGCGGCCTCGCGCAGCTGCTCGGCGAGGTCGGCGAGACCGGCGCCAACGTGCTCGAGGTCGCCCACGAGCGCATCTCGCCGTCGCTGCACCTCGACGAGGTCGACGTCCACCTGCAGCTCGAGACGCGCGGCGAGCCCCACGCCGACCTGGTCGTGGCGAGGCTGCGCGAGCGGGGTTACCGGGTCCTGGAGTGACGGCGGTCGAGCTCCTCCAGGAACGGTGGTTGAGGAGCTCCCGCATGGAACGGTGGTTGAGGAGCTCCCGCTATCGGACGGTGGTTGAGGAGCTCCCGCTAGGGAGCGTCTCGAAACCCGGTGAGGTCCATGGCCTCGCGAGGGAAGCCGTGGACCTTGCGTGGTTTCGAGACGGTCGCTAGCGCGACCTCCTCAACCACCGTGAGGTGACGGTCGCTAGCGCGACCTCCTCAACCACCGTGTGGTGAGTCCATGGCTTCGCGAGGGAAGCCTTCCGGCGGGTTTCGAGACGGTCGCTAGCGCGACCTCCTCAACCACCGTGGGGTGAGGTCCGTGGCGCCGCGAGGGAAGCCTTCCGGCTCAGCGGTTTCGAGACGGTCGCTAGCGCGACCTCCTCAACCACCGTGGTCGGTGACGGTCGCCAGCGCGACCTCCCACAACCACCGTCGTCGGCGTCAGTCGACGCAGCGCTCCGTCGGCGGCGAGGCGTCGGTGCCGCGGATCAGCCGGACCTGGAGGCAGACCCGGGCGGGGGCGCGGAGGGTGAGCGAGGTGTCGGTGGTCCGCTCGCCCGCCCCGGTGTCGGTGCGCGTCCACTGCCACGAGTCCTGCTCGCGCCGCTTGTCGGCGGCGCGCCAGGTGAAGGTGACGGTGCGCCCGTCGCGCGTGCCCTCGACCGTGGGGGCCAGCTGGTTGGGGACGGGATCGAGGGGCGCGGGTGTGCGCGTGCCCGGGTCGACGGTCGGCGGCGGCTCCTCCTCGCCCCCGCCCCGGACGGCGAGGTAGCCGACGAGACCCGCCAGCAGCAGCACGCCGGCGACCGTCCAGGCGACGGCGCCGCGCCGCGGCGACGACCCCGTGGACGGCGTCCCCGCGGTCTCGGACTCGATGCGGGCCGCACGCGGGCCCGACGCGGGGATGACGGTGATCGGCTTGACGTAGGTGGCGTCGGGGTCGCCGACCGGGGCCGAGGGGGGCGGCTCGAAGCCCGTGGCCGCGCGGTCGCCCTCGACCGCGATGGCGGTGCGGGAGAAGCCCGCCTGGGCCTCGATCCGCTGCAGCGCACGGGCCAGCTCGAGCGCCGTCGCCGGACGGTGCTCGGGCGACTTGGCGAGGCACTGGCGCGAGCAGCGCCTCGAGCACCGCGGGCGTCTCGGGACGCCCGGTCGGGGGAGCGGGCGTGTGCAGGATCCGGGCCGACAGGGCGCGCGGCGTGTTGTCGCCGTGGGGGACGGCGAAGGGGGAGCGTCCGGTGAGCAGGTTCCAGATGGTCGCGCCGAGGGAGTAGACGTCGGAGCCCACCGACCCGTTCGACCGGCCGTCGAGCAGCTCGGGCGGCGACCACGGGTAGGAGATCCGGACCTCGTCGTCCCCGGCCACCTCGTGCAGGTAGCCCGCGATCCCGAAGTCGGTCAGTGCCGGCTCGCTGTACGTGGTGACCAGCACGTTGCTCGGCTTGATGTCGCGGTGCACGATGCCGGCACGGTGGGCGGTCTCGACGGCGCTCGCGAGCTTGATGCCGGTGCTGATCGCGTCGGCCACCGACATCGGCGCCTGCCTCACCCGCACCCCGAGGTCGGGTGGCGGGCAGTAGCGCATCACCAGGTACGGGCGTCCGTCGGCAGTGGTGCCGGCGGTGATCACCGAGACGATGTAGGGGTGGTCGGCCAGCTTGGCCATCGCGTTGGCCTCGGCCGCGAACAGTCCCTGCTCGCGCTCGGTCAGCGCGAGCCCCGGTCGCACCACCTTGACCGCCACCCGCTGCTGCGGCCACGCCTGCTCGTAGAGGAAGACGTCGGCGAACCCGCCGGACCCCAGGTGCTGCACGTACGTGTAGCCCGGCAGCTCCGGGGCGCCGCTGGTCACGGGCCGGTCCTGGTGCGGTGGGCGCGAGTGCATGAATCCCCGGTCGACCGGGTGTTCAGGCGCTTGTCGGCCGTTGCAACACCCGCCCAGTGCAGGAATCCCCGGTCGACCGGGGATTCATGCGCTCCCCCGGCACCCGTCACACCGTCACCTCGTACACGATCTCGTAGCTGTCGGCGAGGTCGAGCACCTGGCCGGGCTCCCACACGTACCGCTCGTGGGCGCGGATCCGCTGCGGGGGACGGCCGGGCGCGCGGAGCGTCGTGCCGCCGCGCGAGCCGAGGTCGGTGGCGAGCACCAGCCACCCGTCGAGCTCGACGGAGAGGTGCGAGCGCGAGACGTAGGTGGCGTCCGGCGGGCAGGCGGACCAGGTGCGGCCAGGCGGCGCCGTCGGGCTCGGGTGCGGGCTGGCGGCCGAGGACGACGCCGCGGTCGAGCCGGACGCGCTCGCCGTCGGGCAGGTGCAGGACGCCGAGCGGCGGGCGGGTCACCCGCTGCGGCTCCTGCGGCAGCACGGTCTCGCCGCACAGCCGGCAGCGCGGGTTGAACGCGGCGGTGAGGTGGCCGGTGGGGCAGTGGACGGCGAGGACCGTCTCGGCGGTGCTCTGGCTCAGGTGCGCGCCGGGCGCGCCGGGCGCGCCGGGCGGTGGTGGCGTCGGTGGCGGCGGAGGCTCCGCCGGCCTGAAGGTGGTGCGCCCGTCGTGGTCGGGGTCCGGGGCCGACGGGGGGAGGGCGTGCTCGAGGCGACGGACCGTGCTGCCCATCCGCTCGGCCATGCGGCGCTGCGGCTCGGCCGGCGGGTCGTCGGTCGTGACCGGGACGACGTCCGCCGCGGACGGCACGCGGTCGGGGGCCGACGCCGCGAGGATCTCGGGCGGGATGCCGTCGATCAGGCCCGTCACCGGGGCAGCGGGCAGCACCGCGGTCGGAGCGGCGACGACCGGGGAGCCGCCGACCGGCATCGACCGCAGCTCGACGGCGGCGGCCGCGACCACCCCTCCCACGATCCGCCTGGCGGCGCCGTCGGCCGCGGTGTCGATCGACAGCCGGTGCACGCCGCCGCCGGTCGCGTGGTGGCCGGAGCCGCGGGTCTCGACGGTCTCGGCGCCGACGGTGAGGTCGACGAGCACGAGGTCGACGTCCGCCCCGCAGGCCGTGGTGACGACGTCCAGCACGGCGGAGGTTTCGACCCGGGGCGCGGTGAGCAGGCTCCAGAGACGCTCGGTCACCTCGGTGGCCGGCTCGCCGCCCAGCAGCAACCACCGCCGGCCGGTGCCGACGAGCACACCGCTGCCGGGGGTGTAGGTCGCCTCCACGCGGCCCAGTCTCTCCCACCCACGCACCATCGAGCCAAGGACGGAGGTCACCTACCCTGTGGCGGTGTCCATCCCGGGGTCGCTGCGTCGCCATCGCGTCGCCCTGGCCTCGAACCTGGCGCTCCTCGCCGTCGCGGCGGGGCTGGTGGTCGTGGCCACGCAGGCCGACGGGTACCGCAAGCACGAGGCCCAGCTCAACGACGGCGGCATCTGGGTCACCAACGGTCGCGACGGCTTCCACGGCCGGGTCAACAAGCCGATCGCCCAGCTCGACGGCGTGGTCTTCTCCGAGCAGGACGCCCAGCTCGACGTGGTCCAGGACGGCGCCGCGGTGGTCGGCGTCGACATCGGCAAGGGACTGATCTCGACCATCGACCCCGGCACGGTCGAGCTCGCCGACGGCGAGACCTCGCAGCTGCCGTCGGCCGCCCAGGTGCAGCTCGGCGGCGGCAGCCTCGCGGTGCTCGACCCCGCCGACGGGTCGCTGTGGGCCGAGCGCGTCGACACCCGCGCCGGCGTCCCGGGCATCGCCCCCCTCGACGCCGACGAGGACCCCTTCGCCACCACCGCCGCGGACGCCGGCCTCGCCGTCGCCGTCGACGGCACCGTGCTCGTGGCCTCCGGCAGCGACGACCGGCTCCGCACCTTCGCCCCGACGGACGACGGCTTCGCGGCTCCGGCGGTCACCGGGCTGGGCGCCGACCTCGACACCGCGGTCGCGGTCACGGCCGTCGGCTCCACCGTCGTCGTGCTCGACACCGCCTCGGGCGCCCTGCACGTCGTGGGCGGTCCCGACGCCGACCTGCCCCCGGGGTCGGTGCTGCAGGCGCCCGGCCCCGAGGCCGGCACGGTGCTCGTCGCGACGCCCGACCGCCTCGTCGAGCTCGACCTCGCCAGCGGCGAGGAGACCGAGGTCGCCACCGCCAGCGGGAGGCCGGCCGTGCCCGTGCGGCTCGGCGCCTGTGTCTACGGCGCCTGGTCCGGGGGGTTCGGCGCTGTCGCCGTCCGCTGCGGCGACGACGAGGCCACCGTCAACGACCTCGGGACCGAGACCACCGACCTCGTGTTCCGCGTCAACCGCGACGAGATCGTCCTCAACGACCGCAGCACCGGCGCGGTCTGGAACATCGACTCCGACCAGCCGACGCGCCTCGACAACTGGGACGCCTTCCAGCTGAAGCCGTCGAAGAACGAGGACGAGAACCAGAACGAGAACGAGGACCAGGGCGACCGGCGCCCGCCGAAGGCCGAGGACGACGCGTTCGGCGCCCGCCTCGGCCGCACCACCGTCCTGCACCCGCTCGACAACGACACCGCACCGGCCGGGCGGCTGCTCGCGGTCGTCGACGTCACGAAGCCGAGCGGGGACGGGGCCGAGGTGACCGTCAGCCCCGACGGCCAGACCGTGCAGGTCACGATGGCCCCGGACGCCGGCCCCACCCGCTTCGAGTACACGATCGACGACGGTCGCAGCGGCCTCTCCGACAGCGCCACCGTCACCGTGACGCCGCGCGACGACACCGTCAACGCCCCGCCCCAGCTGCGGCCGGGCTTCGAGGAGCGGATCTGGACCGTGCCCGCGGGCGGCACCCTCGACATCCCCGTGCTGCCCGACTGGCGCGACAAGCAGGACGGCGACCCGCTGTCGCTGGTCTCGGCGGTCGCCGCGGGCGGGGAGCGGTCGGGCGCCGTCGCGCGCACCACGTCGGCCGGGCGGGTGCGGTTCACCGCGCCGGCGCGGGGCGGCGTCGTCACCGTGACCTACGGGGTGGGCGACGGCATCGGCGACCCCGTCGAGGTGCCGATCGACATCCAGGTGCAGACCCCCACCGACCGGCGGACCGTCGCCGGCGTGGCCGAGCCCGACGTGGTCGCGGGCGAGGTCGGGCGCACCGTGACGATCCGGCCGCTCGGCAACGACCTCCCGGGCTCGGACCCGAACACCCCGACCGCGGCGCTCGAGCTCGCCGGCAAGGTCGCGCAGGCCGGGGGCGCCGACGTGCGGACCGACCTGGTCGACGGCACGATCAGCTTCCGCGCCACCGAGCCGAGGACGTACTTCCTCGACTACGACCTGCGCTACGGCAACGCGCCGTTCGCGCCCGGCCGGATCCGGGTCGACGTCCACGCCACCGAGCGGCCGCCGCAGCGCCCCGTCGCGATGCCCGACAGCCTCACCCTCCACGGCCAGGCCGCGGCGCTCGTCGACGTCGTCGCCAACGACATCGACCCGACCGGCGGCATCCTCGTGGTGCAGGGCGCCGAGGCCGGGCGCGCCAACCAGCTCGACGTCGCGGTGGTCGAGGGCCGGTGGCTGCGGATCGCGGCGCGGCAGGGGCGGCTGCTGCCCGACCCGCAGCTCGTCCGGTACACCGTGAGCAACGGCGCGCGGTCCGGGATCCAGGGCGAGGTCGTGGTCACCTGGCGGCCGGCACCCGACGACAACACCCCGGTGACCGAGACCGACCGCGCCGTGGTCCGCGCCGGTGGCGCGGTCTCGGTGCCCGTGCTCGACAACGACTTCAGCCCCGCCGGTGACGAGCTCGACCTCGTGGCCGACCTGCCGGGCAGCGACGCCGGTGTGCTCGAGGTCCGCCCGCCCGGCGACGACGACGGGGTGCCGACGGGGCGCGCCTTCGTGGCCGACCGGTTCGTCCGCTACGTCGCCCCCGACGGGCTCGAGGACGCCGAGACGTTCGAGGTCCGCTACCTCGCCACCAACGCCGCCGGCGACCGGGCCCCCGGGGTGCTCGAGGTGCAGGTCGTGCCGGCGAGCCGCCGCAACGAGCCGCCCGAGCCGCCGGTGCTCGAGGGCCGCACCGTCGCCGGCGACACCGTGAAGCTGCGGCTGCCCGGGTCCGGCGTCGACCCCGACGGCGACCCGGTCACCCTCACCGGTCTCGGGTCGGCACCCGGGCTCGGCCGGATCGTGCGCTACGGCGCGGGCTCGATCGTCTACCAGGCCTACCCGGGCAGCGTCGGCACCGACGAGTTCACCTACACCGTCACCGACACGCAGGGCGCCGAGGGCACGGGCTCGGTGCGGATCGCCGTCGTGCCGCCCGGCGTGCCGCAGCCGCCGCTCGCCGTGCCCGACACCGTCACCACCGAGCCGGGACGCCTCGCGCGCGTCGACGTGCTGGCCAACGACCACGTCGCACCGGGGGACCGGGTCGAGCTGGCGCTGGTCGGGGCCCCCGCCGGGGCGCGGCTCGAGACGCCGCAGGGCCCGTTGGTCCTCGAGGCGCCGGACCGGCTCGACGCGGGCAACGTGCAGGTCGTCTACACCGTGAGCAACGGCATCGACTCCTCGCAGGCGACCGCGACGCTGCGGCTCGCCGAGCCGTTCAACAACCCACCGGTCGTCTTCGACGCCTACGGGACGCCGGCCGACGCCGGAGCCGTCGACGAGGGCGACGTCGACCGGGGGGACGTCGACGGCGAGGGCGACGCGGCCACGGTCACGGTCGACGTCCTCGACACGGCCTACGACCCCGACGGCGCCCCCGAGGACCTCGTCGTCGCGCAGGTGTTCGCCCCGCAGGGCGTGGTCGCCCGCACGCGCGGCTCCCGCGTGACCATCGAGCGGGGTGACCAGCCGCGGGTCGTCCCGTTCCGCGTGAAGGACGCCGACGGCGGCTCGGCCACGGCCTCGGTCTACGTGCCGCCGCTCGCGGGGTCGGCCCCCTACGTGCTGCCCGGCGCTGCGATCGAGCTCGACCCCGGTGCCACCGAGAAGCTCGACCTGCGCGACTACGTCGCCGACCCGGGCGGCGCCGAGGTGAGCTTCACGCTGCGGGACCGGATCTGGTCGTCCCCGGCCGCGTCGATCGGCTCCCGCATCACCGGTGACCACGCCTTCGAGCTGACCGCCCAGCCGGGCTACGAGGGCCCGGGGGCGGTGGTGTTCGAGGTGACCGACGGCCGCTCGGCCGACGACCCCGACGGCGTGCTGGCCCTGCTGTCGGTCCCGGTGCAGGTGGGCACGACGGCACCCGTCCTGCGCTGCCCGGACGAGCCGGTCGAGATCGCGCAGGACCGCACCCTCGCCATCGACGTCGCCTCCTACTGCCACGTGTGGACCGCCGACCCCGACGACGTGGCCGGCCTCTCGTTCGACGCCGACTGGGAGGCGTCGGTCGAGGGCCTCGTCATCGTGCGGCCGAGCGGCCCCTCGATCGAGGTGAACGCCGCGGGCAACGCGACCCCCGGCGTCACGGCGACGCTGCAGCTCACCTCCGGCGGCAGCGACCCGGCGTCCCTCGACATCGTGGTGGTCGAGTCGCCGCCGCCGTCGCTGGCCCCGATCCGGCTCGACGACATGCGTGCCGGGCAGCGCCGCACCATCGACCTCGCGCCGTACCTGCGCGCCGGGGTCCCGAGCCCGGTGCCGACCGTGGTCTCGGTCCAGCAGGTGACCAACCTCGACGTGGGCGCCACGAGCGAGGGGTCGGAGGTGACGCTCCGCACCGGGGCCACCGTCGACGGCCGCGCCGAGTTCGCCGTCGTCATGAGCGACGTCGCCGGGTCGACCGGCCCCGAGCGGCAGGTCGAGGGCCGGATCACCCTCGAGGTGCTCGACGTCCCCGACACACCGACCGCGCCGGTGCCCGGCCGCGCCGTCCGCGACTCCGAGGTGGCGCTGACGTGGCGAGCCCCTGACGCCAACGGCGCGCCGATCGACCGCTACCAGGTGCGCGGCGAGCGCGGCGCGGGGCGGGAGTGCGCCTCGACCTCCTGCGAGGTCACGGGCCTGACCAACGGCGAGGAGTACCACTTCGAGGTGCGCGCCCACAACGCCGTCGGCTGGTCGGCGTGGAGTCCCCGCTCGGCCGCCGCCGAGCCCGACGCGCCCCCGGGGAGGGTCGGTCCGATCCAGCTCGTGGGGGAGGAGGGCGACCAGCGGCTCACGATCAGGTGGGCGCCGCCGACCACGCAGACCTCCGACATCCAGCACTACGCGGTCAGCTGGGACGACGGCGGCTACCAGGAGCCCAGGCGCAACGAGCTGACCGTCACCGGCCTCGACAACAACCACGCCTACTCCTTCACGGTGGTGGCGGTGAACGAGAGGTTCTCGGGCCCGGGCCGGACGTCGGCGAGGTTCCAGTCGATCGGCAAGCCGGCGACCCCGGCGACCCCCACCGTCTCGGAGAACCGCACCAGCAGCGACGAGACGGCGGTCGTCGTCGACTGGCCGCGGGTCGACCCGCCGAACGGCCCCGGGCCCGTCCGCTACACGGTGCTGCGCGGCCACCAGCCGTTGCCGCAGTGCACCGACATCCTCGAGAACCGCTGCGTCGACGCCGGGATCCAGTACGACGGCACCGTCTACGAGTACTCGGTGCGGGCCACCAACAAGGGCGGCCAGGGGATCGTCTCGCGACGAGAGCGGGACGGCCCCGTTCCAGGCCACCGGCGAGCCGGAGCCGTGGGGGCCGTGGACGGTGCGCCCGACCGGGTCGAACAACAGCGGCACCGCCACCTACGACGTCCCCGACGCGAACGGGAAGGACTCGGTGGTGACGATGTACGTCGAGGGCCGGGCGCCCGTGACGATCGGCAACACGACCGGTGCGCGGACCGACGGGGTCACCACGCCCAGCAACGACCGGTCCTACTCGGTCTACCTCACGGTCTGCAACGAGAAGAACGCGTGCACCCAGAGCGACACCCAGGTCCTGCAGACCTACGGCCCCCTGAGCCGGCAGCAGATCCTGGGGATGACGCCCCACGTCTCCGGGCGGCAGGTCTACTGGACCATCGAGGTCGACACCAACGGCGATCCCGCCACGGTGACCGCGTCCAGCCGCCAGCGCGGGACCGAGACCACGCCAGGTGAACGGCGTCGACACCTACACGTTCAACACGCGCACGATCGACATCGGCTACCGCAGCACCGAGCAGCTCACGGTGCGGATCGCCGACGCGCAGCCCGCGCGCGGACCCGGTGAGCGCACGGCGACGTCGCCCTCCACCGTCGACGAGCCGCGCCCGACGGTGTCGATCGGCAAGGGCCCGGCGTGCAACGACGGTGCCGGGAGCAGCACGCCGTGCAACCGCAGCGGGACGGGCGAGAACTGCATCAACGCCTCGTGCGCGCAGATCTCGTTCAGCAGCGACAACTGGCCCTCGAACCCCATGTACTGCGACTTCTACGACTCCGCCGACCCCGGGACGCCGTACCAGAGCGGCCGTGCCATCGCGACGAACCGCACGGTCTCGCCCGGCCCCTACTACGGCTACCCGGCGCGGACGGTCTGGGTCGTCTGCTCCGACTCCACCGGCGCGCGCGCCGAGAGCAACCACCTCAACTGGTCCTGACGCGACCACTAGGAAAGTGACACCGTGACGATCTCCCACGAGCAGGCCGCGTGGTTCCAGCAGACCTTCGACCAGCTGAGCACCAACATCGAGAAGGCGGTGCTGGGCAAGCGGCACGTCGTCCGTCTCGCGCTGACCTGCCTGCTCTCCGAGGGCCACCTGCTGCTCGAGGACGTGCCCGGCACGGGCAAGACGATGCTGGCGCGCGCCCTGGCCAACACGGTGCAGGGCAGCCACGCGCGCATCCAGTTCACCCCCGACCTGCTGCCCTCCGACGTCACCGGCGTCACGGTCTACGACCAGCACAAGGGCACCTTCGACTTCCACCCCGGGCCGATCTTCCACACGATCGTGCTGGCCGACGAGATCAACCGGGCCTCGCCGAAGACCCAGTCGGCGCTGCTCGAGGTGATGGAGGAGGGCCGGGTCACCGTCGACGGCCACCCCCACGAGGTCGGCCGCCCCTTCATGGTGATCGCCACCCAGAACCCGATCGAGCAGGCCGGCACCTACCGGCTGCCCGAGGCCCAGCTCGACCGGTTCCTGATGAAGACCTCGGTCGGCTACCCCGACAAGGCCGCGACGGTCGAGCTGCTCGTCAACGCCAAGGTGCGCGACCGCGCGTCCCTGGTGACGCCGGTGATCACCGCGAGCACGATCGCGCAGATGAGCGGCCTGGCCGACGAGGTGTACGTCGACCCGGCCGTCGTCGGCTACGTCGCCGACCTCGCCGAGGAGTCGCGCCGCCAGCCGCACGTGAGGCTCGGGCTCTCCGCCCGCGGCTGCCTCGCCTTCGTCCGTGTCGCCAAGACCTGGGCGGCCGCCGACGGTCGCGACCACGTCGTCCCCGACGACGTCCGCGTGCTCGCCGGGCCCGTCCTGTGCCACCGGCTGCTGCTCGACGCCGAGGCGCAGTTCACCGGCGTCACGATCGACACCGTGATCTCGCGGCTCCTCGACGCCGTCGCGCCGCCGACCGACCGGGTGGCCACCACCTGATGGCGCGGACGGCCCGCGTGGGCGCGCTCGCGCGACGGGGAGCAGGAGTGGTGCGGCCGCTGGGCTGGCTGGTCCTGGGCCTCGGCGTGCTCGCCCTCGTGGTGGCGAGCCGCACGCACTGGCGCGAGCTCGTCGTGATCGGCGCCGCGTGCCTGCTGCTCGTGCTGCTGTGCGCGCCGTTCCTGCTCGGCCGGACCCGGGTGCGGGTCGTGGTCTCCCTCGAGCCGTCGCGCGTCGTGGCGGGCGGCTCGGTGGCCGGGGCCGTCGACGTCACCAACACCTCCGGACGCCGGATGCTGCCGACCCTGCTCGAGCTGCGGGTGGGTGCGGCGACCCACCGCTACGGCGTCCCGTCGCTGGCCGCCGACGCCACGACGCAGGAGCAGTTCACGGTGCGCACCGAGCGCCGCGGCGTCATCCCCGTCGGGCCGGCGATCACGCGCCGGGGCGACGCGCTCGGCCTGTTCTCGCGCGACTCGGTGTGGGCGCCGGTGCAGGAGATCCTGGTGCGGCCGCCGCTGGTGCCGCTCGACGCCATGGGGGCCGGGCTGCTGCGCGACCTCGAGGGGGTCTCGACCGACGCGCTCTCCCAGAGCGACCTGGCGTTCCACGCGCTGCGCGAGTACGTGCCGGGCGACGACCTCCGGCACGTGCACTGGCGCTCCTCGGCCAAGGCGATGGGCGCCGGCCAGTCGCAGCTGCTGGTGCGCCAGTACCTCGACACCCGGCGGAGCCACGCCACCGTCGTGGTCGACGACGACCCGGCCGCGTGGCCGGGGACGACGGGCGAGGAGGACCTCGAGAGCGCGATGTCGTCCGCCGCCTCGATCCTGGTGCGCGCGGTCATGGACGACTTCGAGGCGTCGTTCGTCTGCGGCGGGTCGGCGTCCTCGGGCAGCGACGGCAACCGCGCCCTCGACGCCGTGTGCCGCGCCTCGCTGGGCACCGCCGGCCTGGTGGCCGCCACCCGCGAGGCCGCGCGGCTCGCCCCCGACACCAGCCTGCTCTTCCTCCTGACCGGCGCCGGCACGCCGGTCGAGACGGTGCTGCGGGCGGCCGCCGCGTTCCCGCCCGAGGTGCGCCGACTGGCCCTGCTCGTCGGGGCCGGCACGACGCCGTCGGTCAGCGAGCTCGGCACCGTGACGGTGCTGCGGCTCGGTGACAAGGACGACCTCCCGGGCCTGCTGCGGTGGAGCATCCGGTGAGCGCCGCGCGCAGGTTCGTGCCCGACCGGTCGACCTCGGTCGACCTGGGCTTCCTGCTCGTGCTGTGCGGCGTGGTGCTCGTCGGGCTCTCGACGACGTTCACCGGCGTCGGGTACCTGCTGGTGGCCGGTCTCGGCCTGCTGCTGGCGCTGGGACTGACCGGCCTCGTGCGCGTGCTGCGCTGGCCCGGCGTCGCCGCCGTCACGCTGGCCGTGCCGGTCTGGCTCGCCGGCGGTGCCCTGGTCTCGCGCTCCTCGCTGTCGGTCGTGACCGACCAGGTCGTCGGTGGCTGGAAGGAGCTGTTGACCACGCTGCCCCCGGTCGAGGGGTCGGGCGCCGTCCTGGTGCTGCCCTGGACGCTGGGGCTCGTGGCCGGGCTGCTCGGCGGCCTGACCCTGGGCGTGCGGTCGGGGCCGGCCGTCGTCCGGTCGGCGATCGTGCTGGCCGCGCCCCTGGCCCTGCTGGTGGCGGTGGTGCTGCTCGGCCTCACCCGGCCCCAGTCGCTCTGGCTGCAGGGCGTGCTCGTGGCGGGGCTGAGCCTGGCCTGGCTGGCCGTGCGGCAGGCACGGTCGCAGACGCCCGTGCACGGCGGCGCCGGACGGTCGCGGCGCGCCGTGGTGGGCGCGGTGCTGGTCTGCCTCGCCGCCCTGCTGGCGCTGCCGGTGGCCTCGGCCACGGTCGGCGACGACGCCGGCCGGGTCGTGCTGCGCACCGAGGTGCGGCCGCCGTTCGACATCGGGCAGTACCCCTCACCGCTGGCCGCCTTCCGCCGCTACGTCGAGGAGCCCGAGCCGGTCGACCCGCAGAACCTGTACGACACCACGCTCCTCACGGTCGACGGTGCGCCGGAGGGCGCCCGGCTGCGGATCGCGACCCTCGACGCCTACGACGGGACGGTGTGGGGCGCCGCGGAGGACACCGACCCGACCACGAGCGCCGACTCGTTCCAGCGCGTGTCGAGCACCATCGACAACCCGCTCCCGGGCGAGCCGGTCGACGTCACGGTCACCGTCGGCGAGGGCTACGACGCCGTGTGGCTGCCGACCATCGGCGGACTCACCGGCATGGAGTTCGAGGCCGGGGACGTCGCCGACAAGCGGGACTCGTGGCGCTACAACCTGGCCACCTCGACGGCGGTGGTGCCGACGGGGGTCCACCCCGGCGACGTGTACCGCTTCACCGCGGTGCGGCCCGACGACCGGGTCGGCCCGGACGACCCTCCCGCCGAGTCGCTCCCGGAGGCCAAGCAGGCAGCGGGTTTCCTGGCGACGCAGTCGGTGCAGTGGTCCGCCGGCGCCTCGGAGCCGATGGAGCGCGTCTTCGCGATCGCCGAGTACCTCAAGACCGAGGGCAAGTACTCCGACGGCGTCCTCCAGGCCGAGCGGA
Organism: uncultured Actinomycetota bacterium; assembly: GCA_963830575.1. Lineage (GTDB taxonomy): Bacteria > Actinomycetota > Actinomycetes > Propionibacteriales > Nocardioidaceae > Nocardioides. Next base: position 10,701 of record CAWHNR010000023.1, on the reverse strand, counting down.
TCCACCACCCGGGCCACCACCAGAAGCGGCTCGGCGACGAGTTCGCGAACGCGCCGATCCCCGTGGGCAACGACGAGCAGTACGCGGCGATCATGGCGCTCCTGGCCAACGAGGTCGACGTCCCCGCGCGGGTGGTGCTGGGCGCGGTGGTGCCCGCGGACGGCGTCGTCCAGGGCCGCGACGTCTCGGCCTGGGTGGAGGTGCAGGTCGTCGACGGCTCGTGGCGCACGCTGCCGACCGAGCTGTTCATGGACTACGACCGGCCGGCCGAGCAGCCCCCGCTGGCCGAGCAGGAGATGAGCGGCACCGTCGTGCCGCCGCCGGCGCCGATCCCGCCGCCGTCGACGCTGGCGGAGCAGAACGACGCCGAGCTCGAGCCGCGCACGATCGACCGGCGCGAGCAGCCCGACGAGCCGCTGGTCTCGGGTTGGCTGCGCTACGTGCTCGTCGCGGTCGGGGGCCCGCTGCTGCTCGCGCTGCTCGTGGTGGGCGCCGTCGTGCTCGCCAAGGCGTGGCGACGCCGGCGGCGCCGCTCGGCGGCGGGCGGGTCGGCGCGGGTGGTCGGCGGCTGGCGCGACCTCGTCGACCACGCGCGCGACCTGGGCCGCCCCGTGCCCGTCGGAGCAGCGCACACGCGACGCGACCAGGCGCCGCACCTGGAGTCGCCGGCCGCACCCGCGCTGGCGCGGCGTGCCGACGGCCTCGTGTTCGGCCCGGCCGCCCCCGACCTCGCCACGGCCGACGCGTTCTGGGCGATGGTCGACGCCGAGCGCCGCGCGATGTCGTCGACGGTGAGCCGCCGCCGTCGGTGGCGGGCTGCGGTCGCGGTGCGGTCGTTCCGCCGTTGACGGTGCTCGAGGTACGAGGAACGAGCGACGAGCGCCCCGCAGGCTCACGACGTCGGTGGGCCTGGCCATGGCCGTCACCAGGTCTCGAGGCACTCGCTCGTTCCTCGCTCGCGGCACCTCGACCACCGGTTAGGCTCCTGCCGATCATGAACGACCAGCCGCGAGCCCGCCTCCTCCTGCAGACCGCACAGGGGCGCCGTGAGTTCGACCAGGAGCGGGTGGTCGTCGGTCGCGAGCACGACTGCGACGTCGTCATCGCCGACCCGCGCGCCTCGCGCCACCACCTGACCTTCGAGCGGCAGGGCGAGGCCTGGTACGCCGTCGACTCGAGCTCGGGCGGGACCTTCGTGGGCGGCGCCCGCATCACCCGGGTGCCGCTCGCTCCGACGACCTCGACCGCCCTGGCCCTGGGTGACCCGCAGGGTGAGGTGGTGACGGCCTGGCAGACCGCGCCCGCGGTCGCACCTCCGGCGGCGTCGGCCCCACCGGCCCCGCCGCCGTACCGGCCGGCCGCGCCCCAGCGCGTGGACCGTCCCGTCGCGCCCCCGCCGTACCGACCCCCGGCCGTGCCGCGGGCCGGCGACGCGCCCGCCGTCGCCCAGCCGGTCGTGCCTCCCGGCCAGCTGGCCCACGGTCAGACCATGCTCCCCGCGGGCGTCGCCCCGGGGCGGTCGCTGACGCTGGGCCGCGACCTCTCCAACGACATCGTGCTCGACGACCCGCTCGTCTCGCGGTTCCACGGCCGGCTCGACGTCGGCAGCCCGACGGCGATCCACGACCTGGGCAGCTTCAACGGCATCTTCGTCAACGGGCAGCGGGTGGTCGGGGCCTCGGTGCTCGAGCCCGGGTGCGAGGTGATCCTGGGCAACCAGACCTTCCGCTGGGACGGCGGCCAGCTGGTCTCGACCGCGACCCAGCACGAGTTCACCCTCTACGCCGACGGGCTGTCCGTCGTCGTCGGCGGGGGCAAGCGGCTCCTCGAGAACGTCTCCTGCACCCTGGCGCCGTCGTCGCTGACCGCGGTGATCGGCCCGTCGGGCGCGGGCAAGTCGACCCTGCTGGGGGCGCTCACCGGTCTGCGTCCGGCGACCCACGGCCGGGTGATCTGGCAGGGGCACGACCTCTACGCGCACTACGACCAGCTGCGGTTCCAGATCGGGCTGGTGCCGCAGCAGGACATCCAGCACCCGCAGCTCAAGGTGCGCCAGGCCCTCGGGTACGCCGCCGAGCTGCGGCTGCCGCCCGACACCACGCCGCAGGAGCGGGAGCACCGGGTGCAGACGGTCGCCGGGCAGCTGCAGCTGCAGCAGCGGCTCGAGAACCGGATCGGCAGCGAGCTCTCGGGCGGGCAGAAGAAGCGCGTCTCGATCGCCACCGAGCTGCTGACGGCGCCGCCGCTGCTGTTCCTCGACGAGCCGACGTCCGGCCTCGACCCCGGCCTCGACCTCGAGGTCATGCGGCAGCTGCGCAGCCTCGCCGACGACGGCCGCGTCGTGGTGGTCGTGACCCACTCGGTGCTCGCGCTCGACGTCTGCGACAACGTGATGGTGATGGCGCCCGGCGGCCGGATCGCCTACCTGGGCCCCCCGTCCGGCGTCCTCGCCCACTTCGGCGCCTCCAGCTACCCGGAGGTCTTCGACCTCCTCGACGAGCCCGACCTGTGGGCCCGGATCGCGGCCCCGCAGCAGTCCGCCGACACCGGCCGGCTGCAGGCGATGGCGTCCACCGTGCCGGCGCCGCCGCGCCAGTCGTACGGCAAGCAGCTCTCGACCATGGTGCGCCGCAACGTCGCGGTCGTGATGGCCGACCGGCTCCTGCTCTCCATGCTCCTCGCGCTGCCGCTGGTGCTGGGCGCGCTGAGCCGGATCGTGCCCGGGGGCGACGGGCTCTCCCTCGACGCGGGGCGCCGGTGCCCGCCGAACGCCGACCTCGAGCGCGGCCGGTGCCTCATCGAGCGGCAGGGCCAGGTGATCGACAGCATCCCCCAGGTGTTCTCGCCCGGTGAGCCCACCCAGCGGCTCATCGTCCTGATCGTCGCGGCCTGCCTGATGGGGACCGCGATCGCCATCCGCGAGCTCGTGGGGGAGCGGCCGATCTTCCGTCGCGAGTACGCCGTCGGGCTCTCGCCGGGGGTCTACTTCGCCAGCAAGATCGCCGTGCTCGGCAGCGCCGCGTTCGTCCAGGGCCTGGTCGTCACCTTCATCGCCACCGTCGGCCTGCCGGGGGCCGACGGCCGGGTCGGCAACCTCCGGATCGCTCTCGCCATCGGGGCCCTCGCCTTCACCATGGCCGTCGTCGGGCTCTGCCTCTCGGCGCTCGTCACGAGCACGGAGCAGACGATGCCGGCCCTGGTCGGCATGATCATGGTCCAGCTGGTGCTGTCGGGCTCGCTGTTCCCGATCAACCGGCCGCTCCTCGAGCAGGTCGCCTGGCTGTCACCCTCGCGGTGGGCCTACGGCGCCTGCGCCTCGGCGATGGGGCTGACCCGGGGTCAGGGCGCCGACCAGAAGGAGGACTGGATCGCCCTGCCCGGCGCCGGTCACTACGCCCTCGACCTGGTCGTGCTGGCGCTGCTCTGCGCCGCCGCGGTCGGCGCGGGGTTCTGGCTGGTCAGGCGGAGCGCGACCTCCGACAGGTAGTCGGCACCGCGGGGGTCCGGGCCACGACCCGGACGTCAGTCCAGGGAGGGCAGGTCGAGCTCGCCGGCGTTCAGCGGCGAGTCCTTGCGCGAGACCATGTCGCGGCGTTCCTCCGGCGAGAGCGACTCGAGCAGCGGCACGGCACCCGACGGGTAGCTCGTCACGACCTCCGCCTCGTCGAGCGGCACGACGGTGTGGACGACGCGGTCGTCGTAGAAGTGCATCATCGTGAACGAGGTGTGGCCGTCGACCCCCGCGACGAAGAGGTCGAGCGGCGTCGGGTCGGTGGTGTAGCAGGACGCCGACGCCACCGAGACCGGCACGCCGGCGAAGGTCGAGTAGGTCGAGAAGTGGAAGTGCCCGCCGATGATCGCGCGGACGTCGGTGCCCCTCACCACCTCGGCGAGCGCCTCCTGGTCGTCGAGCTCGATCAGCTCGGCCGCCCGCAGCATCGGCAGCGGGATCGGCGGGTGGTGCATCGCCAGCACGGTGCCGTGCGGGGCCGGCGTCGCCAGCAGGTCGGCCAGCCAGGCGAGCTGCGCGGGGTCCGATGCCCCGTGGTGGTAGCCCGGGACGCTGGTGTCGAGGGCGACGACACGCAGCCCGGCCACCTCGGTCACGCGGTCCTGCGGCTCCTCGCTCGTCGACCCGAACAGGCCGAGCGAGTAGGCGGCCCGCTCGTCGTGGTTGCCCATGGTCCACACGACCTCCGCCCCCATCGCGGCCGCCGCGGGCTCGACCAGCTCGCGCAGCCGGCGGTAGGCGTCGGGCTCGGCCTTGTCGGCGAGGTCGCCGGTGAACACCAGCACCTGGGGCGCCGGGTCGACCCGGCCCAGCCGGCCGAGCGCCCGCACCAGCCCCGCCTCGGGGTCGACCGTCCGGTACTGCTTCACCCCTCCCGCCAGCAGGTGCGGGTCGCTCAGGTGGGCGACGACGTGACGCGGCGGCGGGTACTGGCCCAGCTGGATCTGCACGTCGTCACGCTACGCGCTCGCGGTGGTCGAGGCGCGCCCCGAAACCCGCGGTCGACGAGGGTCGAGGAGCTCCCGCCGCCGACGGTGGTTGAGGAGCTCCCGCTAGGGAGCGTCTCGAAACCTGGTGAGGTCCATGGCTTCGCGAGGCAAGCCTTCTGGCTCGGGGGTTTCGAGACGGTCGCTAGCGCGACCTCCTCAACCACCGTGTCGTGGCGCGACCTCCTCAACCACCGTGGGTGACGGTCCATGGCTTCGCGAGGGAAGCTTCCGGCTCGGGGGTTTCGAGACGGTCGCTAGCGCGACCTCCTCAACCACCGTGTCGTGACGCGACCTCCTCGACCACCGTGCGACGCCGCGACCTCCTCAACCACCGTGTCGTGCCGCGCCCTCCTCGACCGCCGTGGGGCGACGTGACGGCAGGTCAGCGGGGCTGGAGGTAGAAGACCGGGATGACGCGCGTCGTCCGCTCCTCGTACTTGGCGAAGTTGGGCCAGGTGCGCAGCATGACCTGCCACATCGCGGCTCGCTCCTCGCCCTCGATCTCGCGCCACGACACGTCGTGGTCCTGGCCGTCGAAGCGCGCCCTCACCTCGCCGGCCGCGCGGAGGTTGCCGACCCAGAGCGGCACGTTGGGCCCGCCGAAGTACGAGCCGGCGATGAGCCAGCCGCCCTCGTGCGGCACGCACAGCAGGGGCGTGGTCCGCGGGATGCCGCTCTTGCGGCCGGGCACGGTCAGGGCGAGGTTCGGCAGGCCGGCGATGTCGAGCACCGTGACCTTGCCCTTGGTCGCCTTCTGGAGCCGCGTGTCGAACCACACGATCTGGGGGAGCAGCTTCGGCATCCACGGGACGGCGCCGATCTTGATCGCGAGAGGAGTGAGCAGGCCCATGGCGCGCAGACTAGTGGTCGCCGGGCACCCGCGCGGGTGAGACGGTGCCCGCGACCTCGCCGAGCGTGATCGCGGCCCCGCCGACGCCCGGTGCGGAGTACCGCAGGACGACGGTGGCGCCGTCCTCGAGGAACCGCTCGCCGCGCCACAGCTCGAGCAGGCAGCCCACCTGGTCGGGCTCCGGGCCGCTGATGGTGCCCGAGGCGAACAGGTCGCCGGTGCGCAGCGAGGCGCCGTTGCCGGTGAGGTGGGCGAGCATCTGCTCGGGTCCCCAGTACATGGAGGCGAAGGGCGGCCGCGCGACCACCTCGCCGTCGACCTCCACCTCGACGTCGACGTCGAGGCCGCGAGCGCCGCCCGGGTCGAGGTAGTCGGCGGGGCGCGGGCTCCTGGGCGGCAGTGCGCACCACGCCGCCTCGAGGGCGTCGAGGGGGGTCACCCAGTGGCTGATCGAGGTCGCGAAGGACTTGCCGAGGAAGGGCCCGAGCGGCCGGTACTCCCACGCCTGCAGGTCGCGCGCCGACCAGTCGTTGAGCCCGACCACCCCGAAGACGTGGTCGCCGAACGCCGACGCCGGCACCGGCTCGCCCGGTCGCGACGGCGCCCCGACGACGAAGCCGAGCTCGGCCTCGAGGTCGAGGCGGCGGGTCGGACCGACGTCGTCCGGGCCGCGCTGCCCGCTCGGCCGCACGACCGGCGTCCCCGAGGGCACGACGGTGCCCGCGCGGCCGTGGTACCCGATGGGGAGGTGCTTCCAGGCGGCCGGCAGCGCGTCGCCGTCGGGGCGGAACATCCGCCCACGTTGGTGGCGTGGCGCTCGGAGGCGTAGAAGTCGACGTAGTCGGCCACCTCGAACGGCAGGTGCAGGACGACGTCGGCGAGCGGGATCGTCTCCGCCCGCTCGGCGACCAGCGCCGCCACCTGCTCGCGGGTCTCGCGCCACACCACCGGGCCGAGCGCCATCAGCGGGTTGAGCGACGGCTGCGCCATCTCGGGGCGCGCGGTCTCGAAGGCGAGGTCGAGGACGCCGTCGCCGACGCGGACCCCCACCCGGCGCGGTCCGCCGTCGACCGAGAAGACGCCGTAGGGCAGGTGGTCGGCGCCGAAGCCGGTCACGAGACGCCTTCGAGGTAGGTGATCGCGGCCGCGAGGTCGTCGCACGCCCACGAGGTGCACCAGCGCCGAGCCGCCGAGAGGTCGTCGGCGTCGCCCCAGAGCCGCGCCGTCGTCCGGAGCGCCGCGACCGCGGCGGCGACGTCGCCGCCGGTGAGCGAGAACGACCAGCTCGCGGTCGAGCGCAGCGTCGACCCAGCCGTCGAGGTCGGCCCGGGGGTCGAGCGTCAGCGCGAGGTCGGCGGCCGGCCAGCTCGTCGAGCGCCGCCAGGCCCGCCGGCGTCGGGTCGCCGGGCACGGCCACGTGCACCCGGACGCCGTCGGGCAGGTCGGCCGCCGCGGCCACGACACGACGCGCGTTGCCCGCCGGGTCGTCGAGGTCGCGCAACGCGGTCCGACCGCCACCAGGCGCAGCCCGCGGCGGACGCACAGCGCCGCGGGTCCGGCGAGCTGCGACGCACCGCCGGTCGCCACCACGCGCAGGGGGACGTCGTCCGGCGCGGTCGGCACCGCCGTGTCGGCGACGCGCAGCGCGCCGACCCAGGGGTGTGCCGCCACCTCGGCTCGGGTCGAGGAACCCGTTCCACGTGTCCGCTGTCACCACGGGACTAACGTAGCCAGGCATGGCGTACTACCGGCGTGTGGGCGAGGTCCCGCCCAAGCGGCACATCCAGCACCGCGACCCCGACGGCCGCCTCTACCACGAGGAGCTGATGGGGGAGGAGGGCTTCTCCTCCGACTCCTCGCTCCTCTACCACCGGGGCGTGCCGTCGGCGATCGTCGGCTCGGAGGTGTGGGAGCTCGGCGACCAGACCCGTGCCGCCAACCACCCCTCAAGCCGCGCCACCTCAGGCTGCACGAGCTCGAGACCGGCACGGACGCCGTCCAGGACCGTCGGCTGGTGCTCGGCAACAACGACGTCCGCATCTCCTACGTCACCACGGGCGTCGCGGCGAGCCCGCTGTACCGCAACGCCATCGGCGACGAGTGCGTCTACGTCGAGTCCGGCTCGGGCCTCGTCGAGACGGTGTTCGGGGTGCTGCCGTACCGCGACCGGCGACTACGTCGTCGTCCCGCGCGCGACGACGCACCGCTGGGTGCCCGCCGAGCCGTCGCAGCTCTACGCGATCGAGGCCAACAGCCACGTGGCGCCGCCGAAGCGCTACCTGTCGCGCTACGGCCAGCTGCTCGAGCACGCGCCGTACTGCGAGCGCGACCTGCACGGGCCGGACGACGTGCACCTCGTCCCCGGACCGAGGCGGCCGGCCCGTCGAGGTGCTCGTCAAGCACCGCGTCGCCGGCCAGATCGTCGGCACCCGGATCACCTACGCGACCCACCCGTTCGACGTCGTCGGCTGGGACGGCTGCCTCTACCCCTACACGTTCAACATCGACGACTACATGCCGATCACCGGCAAGGTGCACCAGCCGCCGCCGGTCCACCAGGTCTTCGAGGGCCACAACTTCGTGATCTGCAACTTCCTGCCGCGCAAGGTCGACTACCACCCGCTCGCGATCCCGGTGCCCTACTACCACTCCAACGTCGACAGCGACGAGGTGATGTTCTACGTCGGCGGCGACTACGAGGCCCGCAAGGGCTCGGGCATCGGCCTCGGCTCGATCTCGCTGCACCCCGGCGGCCACGCCCACGGCCCGCAGCCCGTCGGCGATCGAGGCCTCGCTCGGGGCGGAGTACTTCGAGGAGTCGGCCGTCATGGTCGACACCTTCGCCCCCTCGAGCTCGGCGAGGGCGGCCTGGCCTGCGAGGACCCCGCCTACGCCTGGACCTGGGCGGCCGACAGCGGCGCCTGAGGTGCGGTGACGCGGGAGCGACCGGCGCCCGCACCGGCGACGGCGCCGACCCCGGGAGGGGTCGACGCCGTCGTGGTGAGGCAGCTGCCTCAGCCGATCTTGAGGACCTGGGTGCCGCCGGCGAATTTGTCGTGCCAGGCCTGGCGGCGCAGGGTGTCGGTGTTGATCCCGACCGCGATCATGATCTTGCCGACCAGGGCGGCGAGCCCGGCGAGGAGCGGGCCGAGACCGGCATGATGTAGCCGAGGGGCGCGGCGTTGAAGATGTTGCGTTGCACGGCCTGCTCCAGCGTCGGGTTGGTCACCCGTCGGGGCCGACGATCTTGAGCTTCATCAGCTGCTTGCCGATCGTCGCCCGCGCGAGGACTCCATGTACGAGTAGTACGCCATGTTGAGCGCGCCCGCGATGATGCCGAAGACGATGTCGAAGAGGACCGTGCTGCCGCCCTGGAACTCTCCCTCGTTGAAGTCGATGTGCGTCGGAGATGAGGATCGCGAACAGACGCGAACAGGATCCCGAAGACGACCCCGAGCAGGACGCCGTCGATCAGCCGCGCGAGGAAGCGGTCGAGCAGCTCACCCGGGCGTGGGACGCCTGCGGGCCGGGCGGTGCGCCGTAGCCGCCGGGCTGTCCGGGCGGCGGGCCGCCGTAGCCGCCGGGCGGAGGTGGCGGCGAGCCGTAGCCACCGGGAGGCGGGGGAGGCTGATTTCCCGACATGGGCTCCTCTTCCTTTGTTGCAAATTCGCGGCGCCACGACATCGCAGCGCGACGGCGCTTGAAAATGATCCCCCCGAATGCTCCGAAGGGTCAGGTCATTTGGGGCTATTGCGCTCGGGGGTGTCGCCGCACCTCTGACCGGGGGTGGTCCTCGGGGCCCCCTCCGCACGGCACGATGGAGGGCATGAACCCGCTGTCCCGGTCTCTGTCGAGCAGGCCGCCGCGAGACGACATCGACGAAGCCGACCTCGTCGTCCACGGCGAGGCGCACGCCGCCGCCGGGGCCCACCGCGGTGGCGGTGGCGATGAAGCGGGCGGTGGAGCAGATGGGGCCGGCGCGCACCGCGCGGACGCTGCTGCGGATGAACCAGGTCGATGGCTTCGACTGCCAGGGCTGCGCCTGGCCGGACCCCGCCCGAGCATCGCGCAACCGCGGAGTTCTGCGAGAACGGCGCCAAGGCGGTCGCCTACGAGGCGACCGGCGCCGCGTCGACCCGGCGTTCTTCGCCGAGCACTCGCATCGCCGACCTCGCGGGCAGACCGACTTCTGGCTGGCCGCAGGGTCGCCTCACCGAGCCGATGGTCGCGAACGGGCGCCACGCACTACGAGCCGATCCTCGTGGGACGAGGCCTTCGCGCTGATTGGCCGAGCCCTGCGGGGGCTCGCCGGCCCCGACGAGGCGGTGTTCTACACCTCGGGCGGACCTCGCAACGAGGCTGCGTTCCTCTACCAGCTGTTCGTGCGCGAGCTGGCACGAACAACCTGCCGGACTGCTCCAACATGTGCCACGAGTCGACGCGGCGAAGCGCTGGCCGAGACCATCGGGATCGGCAAGGGCTCGGTGACCCTGCACGACGTCGAGACGGCGAGCTCATCCTGATCGCCGGGCAGAACCCCGGCACCAACCACCCGCGCATGCTGCACCGCGCTCGAGGCGGCCAAGCGCGCGCGGCGCGACGATCGTCGCGATCAACCCGCTCCGCGAGGCCGGGCTGCTGCGCTTCAAGAACCCCCAGAACCGGCGAGGCATGGTCGGCCATGGCACGCCGCTCGCCGACCTGCTACCTGCAGGTCCGGCTCGGCGGCGACCTCGCGCTGTTCCACGGCGTGGCGAAGTTCCTCCTCGAGCGACGAGGCCGGCGACACGGTCTCATCGACCACGACGTTCATCGCGACCACACCGTCGGGCTTCGACGGCCTGGCGCTCAGCTCGCGCGACCTCGCTGGCCCGAGATCGAGCGGGCCAGCGGGCGTGAGCCGCGCGCAGATCGAGCGAGCGTCCGGCGATGCCTGCTCGCGGTCCGACGCGCACGGTCTTCTGCTGGGCGATGGGCATCACCCAGCACAAAACGCCGTGGCGACCATTAAGGAAATCGTCAACTTCGCTGCTCCTCCAGGGGAATATCGGCAAGCCGGGCGCCGGCCTGTGCCCGGTGCGCGGCCATAGCAACGTGCAGGGCGACCGCACGATGGGCATGTGGGAGCGGCCCATGCCGACGTTCCTCGAGCCCTCGCAGGCCGAGTTCGACTTCGACCTGCCCACGAGCCCGGGCTCGACACGGTGGCCGCTGTTAAGGCGATGCACGACGGTCGCGCCCGGTGCTTCTTCGCGATGGGAGGCAACTTCGTCTCGGCGATCTCCGACACCGAGGTCGCCGAGGAGGCCCTGCGCGAGTGCCGAGATGACCGTGCAGGTGTCCACCAAGCT
>CAWHNR010000022.1:0-71596 GCA_963830575.1 uncultured Actinomycetota bacterium | reverse complement strand
TGCCGGCGCGCTCAGCGCGTGCGGATCCGACGACGAGGCGACCCCCTCCGCCGACACGGCGCTCACGTCGGTGCCCCGGCAGACGTTCGTCGACCAGGGCAACGAGGTGTGCACCGCCAACACCGCCGCGATCGCCTCGGCGTTCGAGCAGATGAGCCAGCCGCCGACCGAGGCACAGCTGAGCGCGGCCTTCGAGAACCTCGTCAAGCAGAGCTACAAGTTCGAGGGCGACCTGTTGGCCGTCGGCGCCCCCGCGGGTCAGGAGAAGGCGTTCGTCGACCAGCTCCTCGGCATGCACGAGGTCGTCGAAGGCGTCGAGACCGAGGGCCAGGAGGCGTTCTTCGCCAGCGAGGACAACCCGTTCCAGGCCCTGACGGACACGCTCGTCGACGACTTCGGGCTCACGTCCTGCCAGGCCGAGGAATGACCGTCTCGGCCTCCCGACCGACCACCCCCACCCAGACATCAGCCCAGGAGCGTCCATGAACGTCGAGACCCGCACGATCCCCCGCCTCGCGGGGGTGCACCACCTCAAGCTTCCCGTCGCCGACCTGGCCCGCTCGCGGTCCTGGTACGCCTCACGACTGGGCTACGCGGTGGTCCAGGAGTTCGTCGAGGACGGCGTCCTGCGGGGCGTGGTCATGGAGCACCCCGACGGCGGTCCGTCCTTCGCACTGCGCCTCGATCCCGAGCGTGCCAGCGCCGCAGCCGGCTTCGACTACTTCTGCCTCGGGGTCCCGGACAAGGAGGCCATCGACCAGATCGCCGGAGGACTGACCGCCCAGGGGGAGCAGCACGCCGGGGTCCACTTCGCCTCGGTCGGATGGATCCTGCCGATGCTGCACGACCCGGACGGCCACGAGATCCGGTTCTACACCGTGCAGCACCACACGGACACCGCACGCGACCACGTGCGCGTCGTCAACGACCCCGTCGAGACCGAGGAGCGACGTATGCAGGAGGCCGGTGTCCGCCGTGCCGACCAGCCGCCCCCCTCCCGCGAGGGGCGCTGACCGCGCACCTCGCGCGAGCCCGCCTGCACTCGTGAGGCCTGCTACATCCACCCCGGGTTGGTGGGCAGCGCAGGGACGTCGGGCGAGCGGACGTCGCGGTAGGCCTCGACGACCGGGCGCGAGCTGGGAGGGCGTGACGCCGTGCATGATCACGCTGTCGACGCCCGTGGTGGCGAGCTGGTCGCGCACCTGCTCGGCGCACTCGCGGCCGGTGCCGGTGATGGCGCAGGCGAGCCACTCGGCGGGGATGACGTCGTCGCGCAGCCGCTCGAGCGACTCCTGGGTGCCGACGGAGTCGAAGGCGCCCTGCTGGGCGGTCACGACCTCGTGCTCGCGGAAGCGCTGCAGGCCGGCCGGGTCCCAGCCGTTGACGCGCACGAGCACGTCGCCGTAGCCCTGCAGGTAGGTCGCGAGGCGGCCGACGGTCTTGCGCAGCCTGGTGACCTCGTCGATCGAGTCCTCGATCACCGCGGTGCACGACCAGACCCGGACGCCGGCCGGGTCGCGACCGGCCTCCTCGGCCGCGCTGCGGACGGTGGCGACCGACTGCGAGACGGCCTCGTCGGACATGAACGTGTGAAGCACGACGGCGTCCGCGGTGCGGCCGGCGAGGGCGAGCGACTTGGGCCCGATCGCCACCATCAACAGGGGGATCGGGTCGGCGAGCTCGTCGATGGTGAAGAGGTAGGGGAAGGTCCCGACGGGGCCGTCGTGGTCGAACTTCTCGCCGCGCCACAGCCGCCGGTACACCTCGGCGGCGTCGACGAGCTGGGCGTTGGTGACCCGTGGGACGCCGTAGAGGTCGAACACGCACGTCGAAGCCCCGGCCCAGGCCGAAGCAGTAGCGGCCCTCGCTCATCCGGTGCGCGGTCGCGGCCATCGTCGCCGTGATCACCGGGTGACGGGTGCTGTGGTTGGTCGCCGCGGTCGCGATGCCGATCCGGCTCGACACCGCAGCGGCCGCACCGGCCATGACGCCGGCGTCCTTGTAGTTGAACCGCTCGGAGAGGAACACCGAGCCGATGCCGAGCCGCTCGGCCAGCTGCACCTCGTCGACCAGGTCACGCGGCGTCGCGGAGTGCCCGGCCAGGCCGTAGCAGCCGAGCTCGGGGAACTCCTGAGGCTGTGTCACCGGCTGGCTCACGGGTCAGGCCTGCTGCGGCTTCTCGTGCCGGGCGATCGCCGTCTCGACGAGCGAGTTGAGCCGGCCACCGTGCGGCCAGCCCGCGTAGTAGCTGGCGAGGATCGTGATCTCGCGCAGCGCCTCGGGCGTGAGGTCGCCGGAGGAGAGGGCGGCCGGGACCTGGATCGTCAGGACGTCGTGCTGGTTCGAGCCGATGAGCAGCCCGATGAGCAGCAGGCGGCGGTCGCGGTTGGTCAGGCCCGGACGGTTCCAGATCTCGGCGAAGAGGTGGTCGGCGGTGTAGCCGAAGAAGTCGCCCGCCCCGTCGGTCATGTCGAAGCCGTAGACCTCCTCCATCTTCTCCAGGCCGATGCGGCGCTGCTCGGGGAGGTCGTCGAACTTGCCGCTGCCTGACTGGGCGTCACTCATGACTGGTCCACCTCGGATCGGGGCCCCCGCGGCGTTGTTCGCGGCGGAGCGGAGCGGGGGAGCGAAGAACGTCGTGGGGTGATCTCATGCGCGCCACGTCTGTCCGCCGTCGACCGCGATGATCTGGCCGGTGATCCACGACGCGTCGTCGGAGAGCAGGAACAGGCAGGCGCCGACCATGTCGTCGACGGTGCCCATCCGCTTGATGGCGAGGCTGTTGCGCACGATGTCCTTGGCGGCGTCGCCGGCCTGGACGCGGGTGGCCTCGGTGTCGGTGGGTCCGGGGGCGATCGCGTTCACCCGGATCTTCTGGCCGCCCAGCTCGTGGGCCAGCTGCTGGGTGAGGCCGTTGACCCCGACCTTCGCCAGCCCGTAGAAGCCGGAGTAGAGGTAGGCCGCGGTGGAGCTCTGGTTGACGATGGCGCCGCCGCCCCGCGAGGCCATCGACTGGTAGCAGGCACGCGTCATCACCAGGGCGCCGTCCATGTTCACCGACATGAACTTGCGGTAGTAGTCCCAGTCGACCGTGATCAGCAGGTCGAACTGCATGTCGCCGTAGATCGCGGCGTTGTTGACCAGGAGGTCGATGCCGCCGTAGGTCTCGGTGACCTTCTCGACCAGCGCGGACGCCGACTCGGCCGAGCTCACGTCGGTGCGGACGAACAGCCCGCCGATGTCGGCGGCGACCTTCTCGCCGGACTCGCTGTTGAGGTCGGCCACCACGACCGAGGCCCCCTCCGCCGCCAGGGCGCGGGCGTACGCCTCGCCGATGCCCTGCGCCGCGCCGGTGACGACGGCGACCTTGCCCTCGAACTTCTTGGTCATGGTGACTTCCTTGTCTCTGCTCACGATTCGTTGTGCTGCGGGGGTTTCGAGACGCTCCCTAGCGGGAGCTCCTCAACCACCGTCAGGCGGGTTCGGCTCGTTGTGGTGCGGGGGTCTCGTGACGGTCGCCGGGCGACCTCCTCGACCTCCACGGCGCTCAGGCGGGTTCGGCGATGGTCTTGGTCTCGAGGTACTCCTCGAACCCGGCGACGCCCATCTCGCGGCCGAGCCCGGACTGCTTGTAGCCGCCGAAGGGGGCGTCGGGGCTGAACCACACGCCGCCGTTGACCGCGAGGGTGCCGGTGCGGATCCGCGCGGCGACGGCCTTGGCGCGCTCGAGCGAGCCCGAGTCGACCGAGCCCGAGAGCCCGTAGGCGGAGTCGTTGGCGATCCGGACGGCGTCGTCGTCGCCGTCGTGCGGGATGACGACGAGCACCGGGCCGAAGATCTCCTCCTGCGCCAGGCGCGAGGAGTTGTCGAGACCCGCGACGACGGTCGGGGTGATCCAGAAGCCGTCCTGGTCGATGACGGTGCCGCCGGTGGCGAACGTGCCGCCCTCCTCGACGGCCAGCCTCAGGTAGCCCTCGACCCGGTCGCGCTGCACCTGGCTGATCACCGGGCCGCAGATGGCGCCCGGGTCGGTCGGCGACTTCGCGCCGATCGACTCCATGGTGGCGGCCGCGACCTGGACCGCCTCGTCGTACCTCTCGCGCGGCACCACCAGGCGCGTGGTGATCGCACAGCCCTGGCCGGCGTGGATGCACGCGGCGAACGCCGTCGCCCCGGCGACCGAGGCGACGTCGGCGTCGTCGAGCGCGATGGCGGCCGACTTGCCGCCCAGCTCGAGGAACACGCGCTTGAGGGTCGGCGCCGCCGCGGCCATGATCGCCCGGCCGGTCTGGGTGGAGCCGGTGAAGGAGACCATGTCGACGCGCGGGTCGGACGAGAGGACGGCGGCCACCGCGTTGTCGAGCGGCGTGACCACGTTGACGACGCCGGCGGGGATGTCGGTGTGCTCGGCGACGAGCCTGCCCAGCTCGCACGCCACCCAGGGGGTGTCGGGCGCCGGCTTGAGGACGACGGTGCAGCCGGCCGCGAGGGCGGGGGCGATCTTGGCCAGGTTGATCTGCGTCGGCACGTTCCACGGCGTGATCGCCGCGACCACCCCGACCGCCTCGCGGCGCACCGTGCGACGGGACCTGATGCCCATCGGCGCCGCGACGCCCAGGTCGCTCTCCCACTCGTAGGACTCGGCGAGGTCGGCCACGTAGGCCAGGCCCTCGACCGGGCATGTCGAACCCCGCCGCGCCCATCATGAAGTCGGGCATGCCGACCTCGGCGCGGGTCAGCGCCTTGAACTGGTCGGCGTGGTCGAGCAGCGCCTTCTGCAGCTGGCGGATGCAGCGCACGCGCAGCTCGGTGTTCGTCGACCAGTCGGTCTCGTCGAAGGCCCGGCGGGCGGCGACGATCGCGGCCTCGACGTCGGCGGCGGTGCCGTCGGGCGCGGCGCCGATCGTCTCGCCGGTGGCGGGGTTGAGGATCGGGAACGTCGCTCCCCCCGAGCCGCCGACGAGCTTGCCGTCGATCAGCTGCTGCGGCGCGGGCGGCAGGACGACGGCGGTCGCCTCGCTCATGCCGTGGCCTCCGACGACGTCGTGATCAGGTACAGGCCGGCCTCGACCGGCGGCGGCCACACCGGCGACGGCAGGTCGGCGTACCGGTAGTGCCCCGGCACGTCGAGGCCGCTGACCGAGATCCGCTTGAGGAGGGTCTCGGGCGCCTTGCCGTCGGTGATGATCTTGAGGAACGTGTGCGAGGTCGACGGCATGTCGAACCAGTCGCGCTGCCAGGCGAACTTGAGCCTGCCCGCGTCGGCGCCGGTGGTCTGGCGCTCGACGCCGAACCACGACCCGCCGATGCCGAGGATCTCGTACTCCTCGCCCGTGGCGTCGTCGGTGATGCCCGACTTCTGCTTCCAGAAGCCGACGATCATCGCGTTCTTCTCGTCGATCACCGAGGCCTGGTAGTCGTAGTGCCAGCCGTCGAGACCGTCCATCTCGATGCCGATGGCCCAGTCGCGGATCTGGTCGCGCCCCACCGCCATGAAGTGCTCGTCGGGGCTGTACATCCAGCCGTAGGAGGCGTCCTCGGCGTACCACTCGGCCATGACGCGCCAGTCGCCCTGCGCCTCGGCGTCGCGGTTGACCTGGAGCCAGGTCTCCCAGAACTCCTCGATCTCGGTCCTGCTCAGCTCACTCATCAGCTCTCCTCCACGGCCAGCGCCATCGCTGGGCAGTACTGCACGGCCGCCTGCACCTGCGGCCGCATGCTCTCGTCGGGGTGCTCGGTCAGCACCACGACCTGGTCGGTGGACTCGTCGAACCCGAAGACGTCGGGGGCCTCGCCCTGGCACATCTGGTGGCCCTGGCACAGCCCGTGGTCGGCAAGCACCTTCATCGGCGCCCCGTGGGGGTCGAGGAGGTCGACCCGGGGACCGTCACGACCACTCATCGCGCACGCCTCCGGTACCTCACGCGACAGGGCTTCGCCAGCTGGATGACCATCTTCGAGACGTCGTCCTGGTAGGCCTCGGACGGCTGGGTCATCTCGAACTCGTAGTCGCGCAGGATCACCGAGAAGATCGCCTTGAGCTGCATCATGGCGAAGGCGTTGCCCACGCAGCGGTGCTTGCCCGCGCCGAAGGGGATCCACGTCCAGCGGTTCTGCAGGTCGGCCTGGTGCCCGTCGAGGTAGCGGCCCGGGTCGAAGGCGTCGGGGTCGGGGAAGTCCTCGGCGATCCGGTTGGAGACCTTCGGCGAGGCCGCGACCATGGTGCCCGGCGGGATCGTGTGCCCGGCCAGCTCGATCTCCTCCTGCACCAGTCGCAGCAGGATGATCAGCGGCGGGTGCAGGCGCAGGGTCTCCTTGAGCGCGGCCTCGAGCCGCGGGATCGAGCGCAGCGCCTGGAACGACACCTCGACCGGGCCGTCGGGGCCCTCGGCGTAGAGCTCGTCGAGCTCCTCGACGACGCCGGCCATCACCTCGGGGTGCCGCATCAGCTCGATGAGCGCCCACGCCGCCGTCCCGGAGGAGGTGTGGTGACCGGCGAACATCATCGAGATGAAGATGCCGGTGATGTAGTCGGCGGTCATGTCGATCGAGATCAGGACGTCGAGCAGGTCGCGGTCCTCGCGCGCCACCGTGCCGCGCTCCTTGCGCCGGTCGACGATCCCCTGCACCAGCGCGACGAGGTTCTCGCGCGCCTGGTCGCGGATCCGGAACGACTCGATGTCGAGGTACGGGTCGACGTAGGCCAGCGCGTCGGTGCCGCGCTCGAGGTCGTGGTACTCGTGGGCGAAGCGGCTGTCGAGCTCCTCGCGGAACGGCTTGCCGATCAGGCACGCGCTCGTCGTGTAGATCGTCAGCTCGGCGAACCAGTCGAGCAGGTCGATCTCGCCCTCCTCGCCCCACTCGGCGACCATCCGGTTGATCTCGGCCTCGATGGTGGCGGCGTGCCCGCGCATCATGTCGCCCTTGAGCGCCTGGTTCTTCAGCATCTGCTGGCGCTCCTCGGGGGAGGCGTCGAAGACGACGCCCTTGCCGAAGATCGGGGTCATGAACGGGTAGGCGGCTGCCTGGTCGAGCGTCGAGTCCGGGGCGCGGAAGAACTGCTCGTTGGCCTCGGCCCCCGACACCAGGACGACGTCACGGTCGGCCAGCCTGAACCGCCCGATGTCGCCGCACTCGTCGCGCACCCGCTGGAACAGCCCGATCGGGTCGACGCGCATCTCGGCGAGGTGGCCGTGGCCGTCGTCCTCGACGGCGTAGGACACCTCGGGGATGTCATCCACCGCGGTGGTCGAGGAGGTCGCGCTAGCGACCGTCACGAGGACGCGCGCAGCGGCCTCGGGACTCCGGCCAGGTCAGTCTTCGCTCATTGGATCGGTGCCTCCGGGTTGACCTCGATGAGGTTGACGTGGACGCCGCGGGGCGAGCCCACGACGTAGGTGATGGCGTCGGCCAGGGCCTGCGGCTTCATGAAGTGCGGGTGGCGGGCGAGGCCGAAGCGCTCCCACTGCGTGAGCACGAACGCGGCCTCCTCGACGTCCCAGTCGGTGCCCATCTCGCTCCAGGTGGGCCCGGGGCGCACGATCGAGGCGCGGACGCCGGTGCCCTCGAGCTCCATCTGCATCGCGTGCGCCATGCCCTCCAGCCCCCACTTGCCGGCGGCGTAGGCGGACATGAACGGCCGCGCGCGGACGGCGACGTCGGAGGAGACGAACACGACGTCGCCCCGCCGCCGCTCGACCATGCCGGGCACGAACTCGGTCACGAGCCGGTGCGCGCCCAGGATGGTGAGGTCGAGCTCGCGGCCGAACCGGTCGGTGTCGACCTCGTGGATCGTGCCCGGCGCGACCGCGCCGGCGTTGAGGACGACGGTCTCGACGTCCCCCAGCTCGGCGGTCACGTGGGCGCCGAAGGCCTTGACCGAGTCGGGGTCGGTGACGTCGAGCGGGCACACGACGACCTCGCCGCCGCTCTCGCGGATGGTGGCGGCGAGCTCGTCGAGCTTGTCGACCCGGCGGGCGCCGAGCGCCACCGGGTAGCCGGCGGCAGCCAGGGCGGTCGCCGTCGCCGCGCCGATGCCCGAGGAGGCGCCGGTGACGACGGTCGGACGGCGGTCGGGACGCGCGTACTTGCTCATCGCGGCGCCACCGAGGCCACGGGCACGGACGCGAAGCCGCGCACCGACACCGAGTGCACGCGCACGCAGCGCTCGTGCTCGACCTCGACCGACCGCACCCGGGTGACGAGCTCGCGCAGGGCGATCTGCGCCTCGAGCCGGGCGAGGTTGGCGCCGAGGCAGAAGTGGCGGCCGCCGCCGAAGCTCACCGACTGCGCGAGCTCCTGCTTGTCGCGGTGGATGTCGTAGGTGTCGGCGCGCTCGAAGACGCTCTCGTCGCGGTTCGCGGCGCCGATGCAGAGCGCCATCTTCGAGCCGGCAGGGACGACCTTGCCGTGCAGCTCGACGTCCTGGAGCGTGTGTCGCGCGAGGAGCTGGCTCGAGGTGTCGTAGCGCAGCGTCTCCTCGATCCACGGGCTGACCAGCTCGAGGTCCGGCTCGCCGCCAGGACCGCCGAAGACGTCGGCGAGCTGTGCGGGGTGCGAGGTCAGGTGGAACAGCGCGTGGCCGAGCAGCTTGGTGGTGGTCTCGTTGCCGGCCACGACCATGAGGAAGAGGAAGGCGATGATCTCGTCGTCGGTCAGCCGGTCGCCGTCACTCCCCTCGACGTCCAGGCGGGCCGCGAGCAGGGCGCTGGTGAGGTCGTCGGTCGGCTGCTTCTTGCGCTGGGCGACCATGTCGGCGTAGTAGACGACGAGGTCGAGGGACGCCGTGACACCGGCCTCGGGGACGTCGTGGACGCCGTCCTCGCGGTGCACCACCAGGTCGGCGAGACGCCGGACCTCGTCGCGGTCGGCCTGCGGCACGCCCATCATCTCGGAGATGACGTCCATGGGGAGCTTGCCGGCGAAGTCCTTGATCCAGTCGAAGCCCTGCCCGCTCTCGGCGAGCTCGAGGCAGCGGGAGAGGTAGGTGTCGGTCAGCCGCTCGATCTGCGGCGTGAGCTCGGTGACGCGGCGCGGGGTGAAGCCCTTGCTGACCAGCGAGCGCAGGCGCTTCTGGCGGTCGCCGTCCATGCCGAGGAAGCTCATCACCCGGTGCGCGTGGGGGCCCCACGCGCTGGGCTCGAGCGAGACGCCCATCGCGTTGGAGTAGATGCCCTCGCTCCGGAACGCCGCGTTCACGTCGGCGTGGCGGGTGAGCACCCAGAAGTCGTGGGTCTCGTTGTGGTGGAGGGGGTCCTCGGCCCGGCAGCGCGCGTAGACCGGGTACGGGTCCTCCTGGAACCCGTAGTCGAACGGGTCGAAGACGATCGCGCCGGCCGCGGACGTCGTGCTCATACGTTGCCCCGCAGGATCGTCTCGACGACGGCGTCGAGCCGGTCGCCCATCTCGGCGTAGGTCATCACGCCCATGCCCGTCTGCAGGAGGGCCCCGGAGTAGGCGAGGGTCAGCGTCTCGAGGAGGGCGGGCGTGGCGTCGTCGCCGAGGGCCTCCTCGAAGCGCCGCACGAAGATGCCGCCGATGCGGATCCGCAGCTGGTCGACGTCGGGGTCGCTGCTGAGCAGCGCGGGTGTCGCGGCCGCGGCCAGCTCGGGCGCGCTGGCCAGGCGCTCGGTGAGGTGCCGCGTGACGTGCTGCACGCGGGCCGTCGGGGTCGCGCCGCTGGGCGCGTGGTCGTCGTCCTCGACGAGGTAGTTGAGGAAGAGCTCGGCGAAGAGGTGGTTCTTCGAGGCCAGGTAGGTGTAGGCCGTGGCCGGCGAGACGCCCGCCCGGGCGGCGACGGTGCGGACGGTGAGCGCCTCGTGACCGACGGCCCGCAGCTCCTCCTCACCGGCGACCAGCAGCTTGGTGAGGGTCTCGGCCTGCCGCGTTCGCAGCCCCGAGCGCGGGTTCTTGAACACCTGACTGGACATGTGTCCAGTTTAGGCACGGTGACCTGTCCCGTGCAAGGGACAGGTCAGCGCCGACGGGGCCGACCTAGGCTGGGATCCATGAGCGAGCACGAGGTCGAGGTCCGCGAGAACACCGACGAGCACCGGTTCGAGGTGTGGTTCGACGGCGAGCTGGCCGGCTTCACCGTGTACGAGGTGCGGGACGAGACCACCTACGCGTTCGTGCACACCGAGATCGACGACGCGTTCGGCGGGCACGGCCTGGGCTCACGACTCGTCGGCGGCGCGATGACGGCGATGGAGGAGCGCGGGGTCGGCGTCCTGCCCTACTGCTCGTTCGTCAGGTCGTGGCTCGAGAAGCACCCCGACCACCTGGGGCTGGTCCCCGCCGACGAGCGGGAGCAGTTCGGGCTCGGCGCCTGACGGTGCTCGAAGGCCCTACGGTGCTCGAGGTGCTCGTCGCGAGGAACGAGCGGCGAGCCTCGAGAGCCCGGCAGGTCATGGCCTTGTCGCGGCATGGACGGTGACCTCACCAGGTCTCGAGGCCCCTCGCTCGTCCCTCGCTCACGGCACCTCGACCACCGTCCGTCTCGAGGCCCCTCGCTCGTCCCTCGCTCGCGGCACCTCGACCACCGTGGAGGTCAGCTGTAGCTGCGGCCGCGCTCCTCGCGGGTCCACAGGACGCCGTTGCCGGCGGTCGGGCCCTGGGCGGCGAGCTCGCGCTTGATCACCTTGTTGGTGGCGGTCGAGGGCAGCGAGGGGGCGATGCGCACGAAGCGGGGCCAGGCCTTGGGCGAGAGGTCGGCCTGGTCGGCGAGGAACTTCTCGAGGTCGCTCGGGGTGCAGCGTGGCGTCGTCGACGAGCACGATCGCGGCCATCACCTGGTCGCCCACGTTGGGGTCGGGGACGGCGTACACCGCGACCTGGGAGACGTCGGGCAGGCGCATCAGGACGCGCTCGATGGGGGCGGCGGCGAAGTTCTCGCCGTCGACGCGCATCCAGTCGGCGGTGCGGCCGGCGAGGTAGATCCAGCCGTCGGCGTCCTTGTAGGCGAGGTCGCCCGACCAGTACATGCCGTGCCGCATCCGCTCGTCGTTGGCCTGCGTGGTCGTTGTAGTAGCCCTGGAAGTAGCCGGCGCCGTTGACGTTGACGAGCTCGCCGACGGCCTGGTCGGCATTGGTGAGAGCACCGCTCTCGTCGAAGCTCGGCGACCGCGCACTCGGTGACCGTCTCGGCGTTGTAGATCGCGACGCCGTCGAGGCCCTGGCCGATCGAGCCCTTCGGGCGTGCCCGGGCGCGCGGGTGACGATGATCGGCCAGCTCGGTCGAGCCGAAGCCGTCCATCACGTGGCAGTCGAAGCGCCGCGAGAACTCGTCGATGTCGCGGTCGCTGGCCTCGTTGCCGAAGGCGACGCGCAGCGTGTTGTCGGCGTCGTCGGGCTGCTCGGGCGTGGCCAGCACGTAGGCCAGCGGCTTGCCGACGTAGTTCATGTACGTCGCGCCGTAGCGGCGCACGTCGGCGAGGAAGCCGGACGCCGAGAACTTCGCCGGCACCATCGCGGCGCCGGCGCCGATGGCGACGGCCCAGCCGGCGACGACGGCGTTGGAGTGGAAGAGCGGCATCGAGATGTAGCAGACGTCGTCGGCGGTGACCGAGAACCGCTCGACCAGGTTGAGCCCCGAGAACAGCACCATCAGGTGGGCGACCTGGACGGCCTTCGGCTCGCCGCTGGTGCCCGAGGTGAAGATCATCATGAAGGTGTCCATGGCCTCGACCTCGCGGTGCGGCGACGAGGTCCTCGACCGTCGTCGCCGGCGGCGGCCGAGCAGCGCCGGCCCACTCCGGCGGAGCTCGACGTCGAGCACCCGGACGCCGGACAGGTCGAGCCCCTCGAGCAGCGTCGCGGTGCTCGTCGTTGACCACCAGCAGCTGGCAGTCGGAGCGGCGTACGTCGGCCAGCAGGGCCTCGCCGCGACGCGTCGTGTTGATGCCGCACAGCACGTAGCCGCCGAGGGCGGCCGCGGCCATCGAGCGCAGCATCGTCGGGGGTGTTGCCGAGCAGGACGCCCGACGTGGAGCGGGCGGTCGGGGTCGGCCAGGCCGATGAGCGCGGCGGCCTCGGTGGCGGCCTCGTCGAGGTGCTCGCGCCAGGTGAGCCGTAGGTCGTCGTGCAGGACGGCGGCGCGGTCGGCGTGCTCGCCGGCGGCGAGCTCGCGCAGCAGCTGCTGGACGTTGTCGGCCATCAGACGTCCACCCCGCCGCCACGTCAGGCCGATGCCGGCCGGCGAGCCGGTCGAGGTAGGCGACGACCTCGTCGGCCGGCTTGTCGGGCACGCCCCAGATCAGGTCGGTGGCGCCGGCGGCCGCCCACTCCTCGAGCTGCTCGGGAGTCGGCTTCATCGCGATCAGCACGTGGATCTCGGGCTCGCCGGCGCGGCCGGCGTCCTTCCAGGCGGCGCGCAGGGCGTCGGCCTTCTCGCCGATGCCCGGTCTCGACCGGGGTGGTCATCCAGCCGTCGGCGGTGCGGGCGATCCACTCGAACGTCTTGGGCCCGCCGCCGGCGCCGATGACCAGCGGGATGTGGGCCTGCACCGGCTTGGGGTAGGCCCACGACGGGCCGAACGACACGAACTCGCCGTCGTAGGACGCCTCCTCCTCGGTCCACAGCGAGCGCATCGCCTCGACGTACTCGCGCAGCACCGTGCGGCGCTTGGCCGGCGGCACGTGGTGGTCCTCGAGCTCGTCGGTGTTCCAGCCGAAGCCGGCGCCGATCGTGACCCGGCCGCCGGAGAGGTGGTCGAGGGTGGCGATCTGCTTGGCCAGGGTGATCGGGTCGGACTCCACCGGCAGGGCGACGGCGGTCGACAGCCGGATCCGCGAGGTGACCGCGGCGGCGGTCGCCAGCGAGATCCACGGGTCGAGGGTGCGGGTGTAGCGGTCGTCGGGCAGCGTCTCGCCCCCGGTCGGGTGGGCCGCGTCGCGGCGCACCGGGATGTGGGTGTGCTCGGGCACGTAGATCGTGTCGAAGCCGCGCTCCTCGGCCGCGACGGCGAGCTGGGCGGGGGTGATGCCGCGGTCGGAGGAGAACAGGACGAGGCCGTTGCGCATGGCGCGAATTAGAACAGGTTCTAGTTCGTCCTCGTCCAGTCGACCCGCCGCGGCCGGACCGGGTCGGCGGGTCGACGAGGGTCTGGATCGAGTCGCCGTAGAGCGCGACCAGCTGCTCGTCGGAGGCCTCGGTGATCCGGTCGTCGGCGAGGATCGCCGACCGCGTCGAGCAGGCCGGCGATCTGCGCCGCGACCAGCCGGGCGCGCAGCTCGGGGTGCGGGCCGACCAGCCGCGGCGCCAGCGGCTCGATGAACATCTCCTCCATCGCCGCCGACCAGTCGCTCGCGCACCAGCTCGCTGTCGGAGGCGCGCAGCATCGCGCGCCAGATGCTGAACGTGAGCTCGGGCGCCTCGGTGAGCAGCGAGGCGACCAGCCGCCGGCCCGAGGCCCTCGAGCGGGCCGTTGGTGACGTGGTCGAAGCGGCCCTCGACCGGCATGGTCTCGAGGAAGAGCCGCTCCTTGGAGCCGAAGTAGCGGATCACCAGCGCCGGGTCGGCCCCGGCGGCCGCGGCGATCTGGCGCACCGAGGTGCCGGCGTAGCCCTGGCGGTTGAAGAGCCGGCGGGCGGCCTTGCCGATCGCCTCGCGGGTGGCTGCGGACGACGCGGCGCGGCCCTGGCGGACCAGTGCCTCCTCGCTCACCTGCTACCTCCTAAGACCGTCCTTGCGGGCCTCGACCGTAACCCATCGGCCTGCGGTGACGTTGACACAGCGTGCGCGACCTCCGTAGCCGTCCCCGGCATGTCAACAGTGTTGACTCGAACGAGCCCGAGCCGCCGTCGTGCTGACCGTGGCCCTCCTGGCGTGCCTGGGCGTGAGCGCCTGCGGCTCCCACTCGAGCCCAGCGAGGTCAACCAGGCCAACGGCAGTGCCGGGGGCACGGTGCCCGTCGACACCGACGGCGACGGCGTCCTGGACCCGGTGGCGGCCCCCGACGGCACCGGGACCCTCCCGGACGGCGCCGCACCGGGCGACCCCGACGTGCCCGCCGGTGACGCCGCGCCCGGCGACACGCCTGCCGGCGACACCCCCGCCGGCGACGCCCCGCCCGCCGGCACCCCCGAGGACGCCGAGCCGCCCACCGGCAGCGGGCCGGAGGGCAGCTGCGACGGGTTCGAGAACCAGACCGGCATCACCGACTCCACGATCACCATCGCCAACGCCTCCGACATCTCGGGTCCGGTGCCGGGCCTCTTCACCGCCGCACGTCAGGGCACCCAGGCCTTCGCCGCCTACTTCAACGCCACCGGCAAGCTGTGCGGCCGGTCCCTGAAGGTGCTCGAGCTCGACAGCAAGGCCGACGCCGGTGCCGACCAGCAGGCCTACGCGGCGGCCTGCGACGACGCGTTCGCCGTCGTCGGCTCGGTCTCCTCCTTCGACGCCGGCGGCGCGGCGACCGCCGCAGGCGTGCGGCCTGCCCGACATCCGCAGCTTCACCGTCACCCCCGAGCGGCAGCGGTGCACCACCTGCTTCGCGGCGTACTCGATCAGCTCCTCCCACATCGCCGAGTCGCTCCCGAAGTACTGGCTGCAGAAGGAGGCCGAGGCCAGCCAGCACGTCGGGATCTTCTACGTGAACGTGGCCGCGGCCAAGACCAACGCCGAGAGCTTCAGCAGGGCCTACGAGAAGACCGGCATGAAGGTCGACGTCCTCCAGGGCATCGAGACCTCCGAGTTCAACTACGTGCCCTACGTGCAGCAGATGAAGGACAACGACATCCAGTTCGTCCAGTACTTCGGGCCGTACCAGTTCGCCCTGCGGCTCCAGCAGGCCATGGCGCAGCAGAGCTTCGAGCCGAAGGTCTACCTCCAGGACCCGACCATCTACGACGCCAACTACGTCAAGCAGAGCAACGGCGTCGCCGAGGGCGCCTACGTCTACACGACCAACGGTCTCTTCGACGACTTCAGCATCCCGGAGATGAAGCTCTACCGGTCCTTCCTCGAGCAGGTCGCCCCCGGCGCGGTGCCCAACTACTACGGGCTCTACGCGTGGTCGGCCACCCGGCTGTTCGTCGAGCAGGCCACCGCCCTCGGCGGCAAGCTGACCCGGGCGTCGCTGGTCGACGCCATGAAGAAGGTCAAGGACTGGGACGGCAACGGCATCCACGCCGGGATGAACGTCGGCGGCAAGGACACCTCGCCGTGCATCGCCATCATCCAGCTCAAGGGCTCGACCTGGCGTCAGGTCAGTCCGGGCAAGTACATGTGCGGGTCGCTCGTCAGCGTGTGACGGAGGGCGGCGACGCGGGGGTCACTCCTCCGGCGTCGCCGCGAACCCGTGCTGCAGGCACCAGACGACGGCCTGGCTGCGGCTGGTGACACCGATGCGCCGGTAGGCGCTGCGGATGTAGGTCTTCACCGAGTTGATGCTGAGGTAGCTCTGCTCGGCGATCTCCTGGTTGCTGAGGCCCTGGGTGATGAGCGAGAGGACGTCGATCTCGCGCGGGGTCAGCCCGACGTCGTGACCGAGCCGGTGCTCGATGGCGTCGTCGGCGGGCTCGGCGTCCGCGGTCTCCGCCGACGCGCCCGCCGACGGCGCCGCGCACCGCCTTGAGCAGCGCCTCGTCGTCGACGCCGAGGGAGAAGAAGCCGTCGGCACCGCGGGCGAGCGCCCGGGAGGCGAGGTCGGGGCGCAGGTCCTGGGAGACCACGAGCACCGAGGCCGAGGTCTCCTTGACGTAGAACTCGAGGTCGGCGCCGTCACCCTCGTGGAGCCCGATGGCGTCGTAGATGATCACGTCGGGGTCGACGGCGTCGAGACCCGTGGCCAGCTCGACCACCTCGACCTGGTCGGGGTACTGGCCGAGCATCGCGGTGAGTCCGGCCGTCACCACGTCGAGCGGGCTCACGACCACGACACGGCTGGGCGAGACGACATCCATGGATCCTGTCTAGCGCTCCCGACAGTGCGCCGCACGACGGTCACCCCTGCGGGTGACAGGCGGGGCCGGGGCGCGGAATCGGCGTCCGGGCTGGGCAGAACGACCACGGGAGCGTGCTCGGCTCCGTAGAATCTGCGCCCGTGAGCCCGCCACCCATCCGCATCGCGATCGTGAACGACTACGAGATCGTCGTTGCCGGCACGGCGCAGGTGCTCATGCCGTTCTCCGACCGCGTCGACGTCGTCGAGCTCGACACCCGCATGCCGGTGCAGAGCAAGGTCGACGTGATGCTCTACGACTCCTTCGGCCAGACGCAGGGCCACCTGGTCGACGTCACCACGCTCCTCAACGAGCACGCCTCGCGGCTGGTGATCTTCAGCTGGAACGTCGACGAGGACCTCGTCGACCAGGCCCTCGAGGCGGGGGCCTCGGGCTACCTGTCCAAGGCCCTGACCGCCGAGGAGCTGGTCACGGCCCTCGAGCAGGTGTGCGCCGGCGACGTCGTCCGGCCCGGTGCCGCGCGCGAGCAGGAGCCCCTCGGCCGCTGGCCGGGCGACGACCTGGGCCTGAGCGCCCGCGAGGCCGAGGTGCTGGCCCTGATCTGCCAGGGACTCTCCAACGACGACATCTCCGAGCGCGCCTTCATCGGTGTCAACACGATCAAGACCCACATCCGGTCGCTGTACCGCAAGATCGGCGTCGCCAGCCGCACGCAGGCCGTGCTGTGGGGCCTCGACCACGGCTTCCGCCCCGACCGGGCGCGACGGATCCTCGAGAACTGACGACCGCGGGCCGGCAGCCGGCCGCTCGGGCTACAGGTGCTCGAGCGACTCCTGCAGGCTCTCGGCGACGTAGTCGCCCAGCGTGGTCAGCGACGGGGCGTCGAAGGAGTCGGGGAGCGCGCCGTGCGCCCGGATCTCCTCGTGGTAGGTCACCGCGCAGCCGCCCGTCGGCGTCGGCTCCACGGTGAGGGTGTCGACCAGCTCCACGTCACCGGAGTCCCCGCGCAGCTGCAGCGAGTGGCCCTCCACGTAGGACGTGACGACGTAGTCGACCTCGGTCCGCTTCCCGCGGAACTTGGCGACGTTGTGGTAGGTCGTGCCCACGCCGCCGTCACCGCTGGTGCGCCGGGTCGACAGGGTGGGCGGGTCCCACTCCTCGGTCGTGGTGAAGTCCGCCAGGAACGCGAACACCGCTTGCGGGGACTGGTCGACGATGATCGTGCGCTGTACGACAGGCACGGTTTTCCCTCCCGGAACGGTTGCTGATCGACGTGCTTCGACCATGTCTCCTCTCGGCGGCTGTAGCCGCACCCGCAGGGGTGGACGCCGTTAGGCTGACGTCCATGTCCCCTCGGTCGGTGCGTCGCAACACCGAGCTGCGCGACTCCTTCTTCGGCGCCGCCCAGGAGATCCTCGGGACCGAGGGCTACGGGGGGCTCAAGCTCGCCGCCGTCTGCAAGCGGCTGTCGGTGACGACCGGCAGCTTCTACCACTCCTTCGACAGCTGGCAGGAGTTCACCGACGCCCTCCTCGACCACTGGGTCGAGGAGCGGACGACGCTGCAGATCGAGCTGGCGCGCGCCGAGCCCGACCCCGTCGAGAAGCTGCGACTGCTCGCGCGGGTGGGCTCGGAGCTCATGCACCGCACCGAGGCCGCGATCCGGGTGTGGGCCGCGGTCGACCCGCGGGTCCGGGCCCGCCAGGAGAAGGTCGACGTCGACCGCTTCCAGATCGTGCGCGAGAGCATGCACGACCTCGTCGGCGACGAGCTCGCCGACCGGTACACGGTGCTCGCGATGAGCACGCTGATCGGCTTCGAGATGGTCGCGGCCCACTTCGACCCGGGGCACCTCGAGTGGTCCCTCGAGACCATCCTCGACCAGGCCATGTCCGAGCGCGCCGGCACCGATCGCTAGGTTGCCCAGGTGTCCCACGCGCTCCGACGCCCCGCCGCCGCCGTCCTCGCGGCGGTCGTCCTGCTCGTGACCGCCGGCTGCGGCGACGACGACCGGGCCCCCACCGCCGGGCCCGGCGACACGACGTCCACCCCGACGGGCGCGCCGACGCCCACCCCCGCGACGCCCGAGGAGTTCTGCGAGGTGTTCCGCGCCTTCGCGGCGGCCAGCAACCTCTACGTCGGGGCCGCCGACGAGACCACGGCCGACGCCCTGGTCGACGTCGCGACGAGGCTGGCCTCGCTCGACCCGGCCGGCCTCTCCCCCGGCGGCCAGGTCGCGCTCGACCAGCTCGTCAACGGTTCCCTCGACCCGCTGGGCGTCACCGTGGAGCCGTTCAACGACGCCCTGCCCGACCAGGCGGCGCTCGACGGGTACCTGACCGAGAACTGTCCCGCCTGACCCTGGCCACCTGCTCAGGTCGTCCGGATGACCTCGGCGACGACCGCGCCGAGGCGTTCGCCGGCGTCCTCCTGGAGGAAGTGGCCGGCGCCCTCGAGGGTCACGTGGTCACGCCCGCGCGCACCCGGGACCCGCTCCTGGAACACGCGCTCCCAGCCGCGCGTGGCTGGGTCGCCGTCGGAGTAGCAGGTGACGAACGGGCGGTCCCACGCCTCGAGCGCCCGCATCGAGCGGCGTCCGATCCTGGCGCCGACGTCGTGGGGGGTGAGTGGGAGCAGCGCCGTCATCTGGCGCAGCCCCGCGGTGTAGGAGGGGTCGGGGAACGGCGCGTCGTAGGCGGCGAGCACCTCGGCGGCCAGCGGCGAGGAGGTGGCGGCCCCGACGAAGTCGCTGGCTCGCAGCTCGGGGGCGCGCACGCAGTGCAGGAGGTAGTCGAGGAGCCCCTGCTCGACGACGACCCGCGAGTCGCCCTCGCCGTGCAGCGCCCAGGTGAGTCGGCCCGCCAGCGCCGGGTCGGCGGTGTGGAGGATGGTGTTGGCGGCGACGACGCGGGCGAAGCGGTCAGGCTCGGACGCCAGCACGTTGAACCCGATCGGTCCGCCCCAGTCCTGGGCGACGAGCGTGACGTCGCGCAGGTCGAGCCGGGTGACCAGGCTGCGCACCCAGCCGATGTGGCGCGCGAGCGTGTAGTCGGTGGTGGCGGCCGGCTTGTCGGAACGGCCGAAACCGACGTTGTCGGGGGCGATCACCCGGATCCCGGCGGCCACCAGCACCGGCACGACCGTGCGGTACAGGAAGGACCACGTCGGCTGCCCGTGCAGCAGCAGCGCGGCCGGGCCGTCGGCCGGCCCCTCGTCGAGGTGGTGCATCCGGACCGCCAGGCCGTCGGCCTCGACGTCCACGTAGTGAGGGGCGAAGGGGTAGCCCGGGAGGTCGGCGAACCGGTCGTCGGGCGTGCGGAGGACGGCGCTCACGGCCCCAGTGTGACCCAGGGTGAGGTGGGCGCAGCGCCGTCCTGCAGGGTGGCCGGGTGATCCTGCAGGTCGTCCTCGCCCTCGTCGTGGGCACGGCCCTGCTCGGTGGCTACGGCGTGGTGGCTGTACCGGCGCCTGGCCGTCGCTCCGGACTGGTCGAGTGCGTGGACGCCGCGTGGTGCTGGTGACGCTGGTGGTGGGCGCGGGCGTGTGGCTGGTGGCCTCCGCCCTGCTGCGCCGGGTGCCGCCCGGCCCGGTGCGGCCGCTGCTCTGGCTCGGCATGACGGAGATCGCGGTCGCGATCTACGCCACCATCGGCCTCGCGCTGCTGGCCCTCGTCGCCCTCGGGCTCCGGCGGAGCGGCCGCGACGACCTGCGCCGGCAGGTGCTGCGACGCGGCACGCCGGCGGTCGTCGTCGCTCGCACTCGCGATCACCGGGTACGGCGTCGTCGAGGCGATGGACCCCGACGTCGCACGGCACGAGATCACCAGCGCCCGGCCTCCCACCCGGCTTCGAGGGCGTGCGGGTCGCCCTGGTCACCGACCTCCACGTCGGGCCGATGCACGACGCGTCGTGGGCGCGTCGCGTCGTCGACCTGGTGATGGCCGAGCACCCCGACCTCATCGTCCTCGGCGGCGACCTGGTCGACGGCCCGCCCGACGACGTCGCCGCCTACCTCGCACCGCTGGCCGACCTCGACGCCCCGCTCGGCGTGGTCGGCGTGACGGGCAACCACGAGATGCTCGGCGGGGAGGAGGAGGGCGCGGCGTGGGTGGCGGCCTACGAGTCGCTCGGCATCGACGTCCTCGGCAACGAGTCGGTGGTGCTGACGCGCGGCGGTGACGAGATCACCGTGGTCGGCGTCCACGACCCGACGGGCGAGGGCGCACTCGCCTACGACCCGGACGCCGCGTTCGCCGGCGTCGACCCCGACGGCTTCACCCTCCTCGTCGCCCACCAGCCGAGCGCCGCGACGCCCGGCCGCGGCGTCGACCTGCAGCTCTCGGGCCACACCCACGGCGGCCAGCTCTGGCCGGCCCACCTGCTCGTGCCGCTCGAGGACCCGGTCACCGCCGGTCTCGGCGAGGCCGACGGCGTCCCGGTGTTCGTGAGCCGCGGCGTCGGCACCTCCGGCCCGCCCGTGCGGGTGCTCGCCCCGCCCCAGGTCGACCTGATCACCCTCCACGACGAGCCGTGACGGTCGAGGAGGCCGTTCACGGCCGTCACGAGACCACCGAGCCGCAACGGGCCGTGATGGTCGAGGAGGCCGTTCACGGCCGTCACGAGACCACCGAGCCGCAACGGGCCGTGATGGTCGAGGAGGCCGTTCACGGCCGTCACGAGACCACCGAGCCGCAACGGGCCGTGAGGGTCGAGGAGGCCGTTCACGGCCGTCACGAGACCACTGAGCCGGAACGCCCTCGGCGACGCCATGGTCGTCACCAGCTCTCGAGACGGCCGTGGCCGGCCTCCTCGACCACCACGGGGTCGACCACCGTCGAGGGCCACTTGGCAGACTGGACCGCATGCAGCGTGCGGACGAGTGGGGCGTTCAGCAGGACTACGTGGACGCCGACGGGCGGCCGCAGCACGTCGGGGACGACATCGCCGAGCGGGTGCGCCGGGTGGTGGGCCGGCCGCCGGACGACCTCGCCGAGCGAGGGCCCGTCGTCACCCGGCGCGGTCGCGCGTACGGGCCTGAGCCGGGACGTCGGCTCGAGGACGGCGCGACCGCGCGGCTCGACGACGTCGTCGCCCGACGACCTGCCGTTCGGCTACCACTGTGCTGACCACGGACGCCGGCGTCCGGCGCCGGCTCGTCGTCTCGCCCGGACGGTGCTGGGTGCCCGAGCAGCAGTCGTGGGGCTGGGCGGTGCAGCTGTACGCCGCCCTCTCGACCGACGAGCACCGGCATCGGCGACCTGCGCCGACCTGCGCACGCTGCGCGAGTGGACCGAGTCGCAGGGCGGCGGCTTCCTCATGGTCAACCCGCTGCACGCGGTCGCGCCGGTGCTGCCGCTGGAGGCCAGCCCCTACCTGCCCGCCACGCGCCGCTTCCGCAACCCGCTCTACCTGCGGGTCGACGGGACCGCCGCCGCTGGCGACGCGTCGACCGCGACGCCGCGTGGACGGCGAAGCTGCGCGGCGCTGCGCGAGGCGTTCGCGACCAGGACCGACCACGCGGCGTTCGACGCCTGGCGCTCGGCCGCCGGCGCCCCGCTCGAGGAGTTCGCGCTCTGGTCGGTGCTCGCGACCGAGCACGGCGGCGACTGGCGCGCCTGGCCCGAGCCGTTGCACGACCCGCACGGTGCCGGCCGCCCGAGCCGCGGCGGCGGAACGGGCCGACGAGGTCACCTTCCACGCCTGGCTGCAGTACCTGCTCGCGACCCAGCTCGCGCGAGGCCACCGGTGACCTGACCGTCGTGCAGGACCTCCCCATCGGCGTCCACGGCGGCGGCGCCGACTCCTGGGCCTGGCAGGGCGTGATGGCCGCCGGGATGACCGTCGGCTGCCCCGCCCGACGCCCTCAACAGCGTCGGCCAGGACTGGGGCTCGCCGCCGTTCGTGCCCTGGCGGCTGCAGGCGGCCGACTACGAGCCGTTCGTGCGAGTCGGTGCGCGCCACCATCGCCGGCGCCGGCGGCCTCCGCATCGACCACGTGATGGGCCTGTTCCGGCTGTGGTGGATCCCGGACGGCGAGGCACGCCAGGAGCGGCTGCTACGTCCGCTACCCGGCCGACGACCTGCTCGACATCGTCTGCCTGGAGTCGCACCGCGCGCAGGCCGTCGTCGTCGGCGAGGACCTCGGCACCGTCGAGGACGGCGTCGCCGGAGGCGCTGGCCGAGCGCGGCATCCTCAGCTACCGCGTGCTCTGGTTCGAGGACGACGACCCCGCCACCTGGCCGCCGCTGCTCGCTCGCCACCGTCACCACCCACGACCTGCCGACGGTCGCCGGGCTGTGGACCGGCTCCGACGTCGACGACCAGCTCGCGGCCTCCGACATGGCCGAGGACGACGTGCGGTCGGGTCGCGAGGAGCTGCTCGGCCGGCTGCGCCGCGACGGGCCTCGCCGACGACGCCTCCC
The DNA here is from genome assembly GCA_963830575.1 of uncultured Actinomycetota bacterium. GTDB lineage: Bacteria > Actinomycetota > Actinomycetes > Propionibacteriales > Nocardioidaceae > Nocardioides. The sequence goes on along the minus strand of CAWHNR010000022.1, from coordinate 49,268 downwards.
CGGCCGACGCCGTCGCGGCGGCGTACGCGCAGCTCGGCCGGGCGCCGTCCGCTGCTGCTCGCCTTCGCGCTCGAGGACGCCGTCGGCGAGGAGCGGCGCCCCAACGTGCCCGGCACCACCGAGCGCGACAACTGGCGCGTCCCCCTCCCCGTCCCCGTCGACGACCTCGCCGACCACCCCGGCCCCGCCGCCCTCCTCGACGCCCTCCGCCCCGCCGCCCGACGGTGGTTGAGGAGGTCGCGCCAGCGACCGTCACCCCACGGTGGTTGAGGAGGTCGCGCTAGCGACCGTCTCGAAACCCCCGAGCCGGAACGGTCCCCTCGCGACGCCGTCGACCGCACGCGGTCTCGAGACGGTCGTGACCGACCTCCTCGACCACCCCAACCCCACGCTGGTTGAGGAGGTCGCGCTAGCGACCGTCTCGAAACCCCCGAGCCGGAACGGCCCCCTCGCGACGCCGTCGACCGCACGCGGTCTCGAGACGGTCGTGACCGACCTCCTCGACCACCGCAACCCCACGCTGGTTGAGGAGGTCGCGCTAGCGACCGTCTCGAAACCCCCGAGCCGGAACGGTCCCCTCGCGACGCCGTCGACCGCACGTGGTCTCGAGACGGTCGTGACCGACCTCCTCGACCACCCCAACCCCACGGTGGTTGAGGAGGTCGCGCTAGCGACCGTCTCGAAACCCCCGAGCCGGAACGGTCCCGTGACCGTCTCGAAACCCCCGAGCCGGAACGGTCCCCTCGCGACGCCATCGACCGCACGTGGTCTCGAGACGGTCGTGACCGACCTCCTCGACCACCGCAGGGGGAGCGACCGACCGTCGAACCGAACAGGTCAACGCGGCGTCGGCGGCAACGCGTCGGTCGCCTCGAGCTGCTCCAGGCCGGTGAGCATCAGGAGGTCGACGGTGATCGACCGCAGCTGGGCGAGCACGACCTCGGCGGTCATCTCCTCGGCGCGCTCGACCCGGCCCGTGCCGGCCCCGACCTCGAGCAGGGCCGGGCGGGCGGCCTCGGCCATCCGGTCCGCGACGAGCTCGGCGACCACGCCGTCGACGGCGCCGGCGAGGTCGCGCGCGAGGCCGGCGTAGGCGTCGGGGATCGGGCGCCGGCGGTAGGCGGCGATCGCGACCTGCCTCACCAGCACCCGGGTGCTGCGCAGCGCCCGGTCGAGCGGGTCGACGAGGTCGGCCATCCTCCGGATGCCGGGTCGGTGCCGCACGCGGAACGGCGAGGAGGCGACGACGGCCATCCCCTCGTCGGCGGCTGCCTGGAGCCTGCGGATGAGGTGGTCGGTCGCGCGGGCGTCGGTGAGGAGCTCGAGCCCGCGCTCGATGTCGCCGTCGTCCATCACCTCGGCCGCGCCGCGCAGCAGCTCGGCGACCTTGCGCAGCACCTCGGCGGCCTGCTCCCGCGGACGGCGGAGCGGGGCGGCAGGCACGACGGTGGCGGCGACGAGCGCGACGGCCCCGCCGACGAGGGCGTCGGTCCAGCGCAGCAGCGAGTCACCGGTGTCGGGCACCAGGGCCACGACGAACAGCGACTGGATCGCGGCCTGGTTGATGAACAGCGTGCCGGCGTCGAGCATCACGGCCGCCGTCATCGCGAGGCCGACGATGAGCCCGACCTGCCACGGGCCCGACCCCAGCCCGGCGACCAGCAGGTCGCCCAGCAGGACGCCGATCGCGACGCCCGCCGTGACCTCCACGACCCGGCGCAGCCGCTGGGAGTAGGAGGTCCCGAGGCTGACCACCGCCGCGATCGGGGCGAACACCGGTACCTGGTGGCCGAGCAGGTCGGTCGCGACGAACCAGGCGGCGGCCGCGGCCACGGCGCACTGCGCGATCTGCCAGCGCTTGTCGCGGAACCGGCGCAGCCGGGCCGCGAGCGACGTCGGACGACGCTGCAGCAGGGCGGCCGCGGTGAGCTCCACGGGACCTAGGGTTCCAGGATCTCGACGACGGCCTCGACGAGCGCCGCCACGGGGATCCCCGCACGGGCAGCCGCCTGCAGCAGCCGCCGCTCGCCGCGCGGGACCGGGATCCCGTACTCGCTCTCGAGGAGACCGGTCGCCCTGGCGAGCGCGACCCGGGCGGGGGAACCCGCCGGCTCGGGCGGCTGCCCGACGCTGTGCAGCAGCCGCACCGGTCCGTCGTGGGTGCGGACGTCGCCGGGGGCGAGCTGGTCGCGGACAGCGGCGTGGACCAGGTCGAGGGTCTGGGGGGCGGAGGCGTACACGACGACGACGCCGACCGGGTGGGCGCCCCGTAGCAACGGCACGGCGAGGCTGGCACGCACCCCGCGACCGGCGCTCGCGGCGGCGAACAGCGGCCACCGCCGGGCGACGGAGACCGGCTCACGGCCGTCGCCGACCGCGGCGACCACGCCGGCGTCGACGCCCGGCCCCCCGCCCACGTACTGCACGGCGTCGAGCACGGCGGCGTCGGGCACGTCGTCGGTGAAGGCGTCGTCGGCGCGGTCCAGGGCGACGACGGTCGAGGTCACGCCCTGCTCGACCCGCCAGATGCTGAGGCCCACGCACTGGGGCATCGCCGCGAGCAGCCGAGCGGCGCGGGCCTGCATCGACGCGACGGGCGCATCGTCGGTCATCGACAACGCGCACCTCCCGAGCCGACCGGGCCACCCGGTGGTCGGCCACACCCTAGTGCGCCCCCGCGGGGCCGGGCTGGGACGGCCTGGAAGACTGGCGCCGTGACCACCGAGGACCTCGTCGTGCTGCTGGACGACGACGGCACGCCGGTCGGCACGGCGCCCCGGGCCACCGTGCACACCACCGACACGCCGCTCCACCTCGCGTTCTCCTGCCACCTGCGCGACGACGCGGGACGGGTCCTCGTCACCAGGCGGGCGCTGACGAAGCGCACCTGGCCGGGCGTGTGGACCAACTCCTTCTGCGGCCACCCGCGGCCCGGCGAGTCCCTCGAGGACGCCGTCCGCCGCCACGGCCGTCACGAGCTGGGGCTCGAGCCGGGCGACCTGCACGACGTCGAGCCGCTGCTGCCCGACTTCCGCTACCGGGCGGTCGACGCCGCGGGCGTCGTCGAGAACGAGGTCTGCCCGGTGTTCTCCGCCCGGACCGCCGCCGTCCCCACGCCGCACCCCGACGAGGTCGCCGAGCACCACTGGGTCGAGGTCGCCGACCTGCTCACCTCGCTCGAGCGCACGCCGTGGGCGTTCAGCCCCTGGCTGGTCGAGCAGGTCCCCGGGCTCCGCCGCCTCGGCTGACGGGTCCCGGGCCGCATGGCCCGACGGGGTCAGATCGGACGCCGGACGGTCAGAAGCCGGGTCGGGCAACGTTGTTCCAACGTCGCCGGCCCTACCGTCGATCTCGTGAGCACGCCGACCCCCACCACGGCCGTCAGCACCGACGTGGCCGAGGCCTTCCGGACCATGCGCGACCAGTTCGACCGGCCGGCCGGCCATCCCGTGCGCCGGATCGCCGCCCAGGTCCTGCGGCCGCTGCTCGTGCGCTGAGGCCCTCTCCGCGTCGTGGGCGGCGCTACTCGCCCAGCACGATGTCGTCGAACGCCGGTCGCGGAGCGCGCACGGCGGCCAGGGTGTCGGGCTCCCGCGCCGCCTCGTGGAGCACCTGGAGGGCCAGCTCGGCCGCCGGCTGCGGCGCCTCGGCCACCTGGACCGCGAGCTGCCGGGCCACCTCGAGCACCGTCCCCCGGGGCGCGACCCGGTTCGCGAGGCCGGTGCGGAGCGCCTCGTCGGCCCCGACCCAGCGGCCGGTCAGCACGAGCTCGGCCGCGAGCTGCGCGCCCACCGCACGGGGCAGCCGGACCAGTCCGCCGGCCTCGGCCAGCCGCCCCTGGGTGACGTGGTCGAAGACCAGGCCGGCGTCGTCGTCCAGCACCACCATGGTGCAGGCGAGCACCACCTCGGCACCGGCGCCGGTCGCGTCACCGTTGACGGCGGCGACCACCGGCTTGGTGAGCCGCCGCGCGGTGAGCCCGGCGAACCCGCTGGGCGGCAGGTAGTCGGGTTCGCCCGTCCACGGGTACGCGGCGTCGGCGCCGGCACAGAAGACGTCACCGCTGCCGGTGAGCACGAGGACCTTCAGGTCGCGGTCGGCCTCGAAGGCGTCGAGGACGCCGGCGAGCTCCTCGTGCGCCGGCGGGTGCAGCGCGTTGCCGACGTCGGGCCGGTCGAGCGTCACCTCGAGCACGGCGCCGTCGCGGCGCACCTGCACGAAGTCGTAGGCCTCGCGGAGCCCGACGGGCGCGGCCGGGTGCAGCTCGGCCATCCGCTCGGGCGTCACGGTCACCCGGTTGCACGGCCCGGTCGCGTGCACCCACAGCCGCTCGCCGACCGGCTGGTCGGTGGCGTCGAACCAGTCGAGCAGCTCGGTGTCGTCGGGGACGCCGGCCGCCACCAGCCGGCGTCCGGCCCCGTCGCGCGCCACGACGACCGCACTGCGGCGGCTCCGGCCGTGCCGCACGGTGTAGGTCTCGACGGTGACCCAGCCGTCGTCCGGGTGGTCGACCAGCGGCACCCGGGGCAGCGCGTCGACCCACGCCTGGACGCGCGCCGCTGCGGCCGCCTCGCCACGGCGCGGGCCGCGTCGAGTAGACGCCGACCGAGCACTTCGAGAACGTGCCGCCGTTGCTGCTCACCAGCCCGTAGGTGCCCGGCGCGCGGCGGCACCGGTCGACCACCTCGGCGATCGCGTGCATGGCGTAGTTGTTGCCGGGGCCGCCGAAGAACGGCAGGCCGCCGGTGAGCGTGAAGCCGCGGGGGTCGTCCGGCTCGAGGCCGAGGTCGTCGAGCAGCTGCGACACCGCGACGGGGAAGCAGGAGTACAGGTCGAACCAGCTGACCTGGTCGAGCCCGACGCCGCCGAGCTCGAGGGCCGCGCGGACGGCGGCACCCTGGCTCGGTGCCGTGGCGAGGTCGGGGCGGTCGTAGAGCCGCTGCTCGCGCACGTCGCAGTGCCCGTGGAGGTGCACCCGCCTCGCGGCCGGGACGCCGAGCCGGTCGGCCGCCTCGGTCGACATCAGCAGCACCGCCGCGCCCTGGTTCACCAGGTCGCGCGAGACCAGCAGCCGCGGGTACGGCTCGCTGATCATCCGGTTCCGCTCGTCGACCCGCACCAGCGTGGCGGCGTCGATCGCCTCCGGCGCCACCGAGTGCGGGTTGGCCGCAGCCACCTCGGTGAAGGGCGCGAAGAGCGCGCCCATCCCGGCGGCGTACTGCTCGCGTGTCTCACCGCGCCTCGCTCGGCGGGCGTTGTCGAACATGCGCGTACTGGCTGACGACGTCGGTGAGGCCGTGCTGGAGCGCGCGTCGGGCGACGAGCCCGCGGATGCCGTAGCCGCGGTCCTCGAGCTCGCCGCCCGGGTCCTCCGACCAGTCGGGCAGGCCCTCGCCGTCCGACGTCGTCAGGTGCCGCACCGTCGACATCGCCTCGCCCCCGGCCAGCAGGACGACGTCGGCCCGGCCGGCGGCGATCTCGCCGCAGAACTCGGTCAGGAGACTTCTGCGGCGACTGGCCGCCACCGATCTCCAGCACCGCGCGCACCGGGTCGACCCCGGCTCGCGACGCGATGGAGCGGGGGACGTTGGTCGAGCCGCCGAAGGGCACCGGGGTCAGCGGCGTCGAGATCTCGAACTGCCGGGTCGCCGCCACGGTGTCGACGGCCGCAGCCACCGCCTCCGGGTCGGCCCCCGTGTCGCGGAAGGCGGCCAGCGCGGCGCGGGCCGCGAGGTCGACGTGCGAGAGCGCCTCGTAGCCGTCGTCCTCGATGCGCTCGGACCACTGCCCGACGCCGACGACGACGGGGGTCCGGGGGTCGAGCGTCACGAGAGCTCGGCGGCGGTCGGGAGCACGGGTCGCACGTCGCCTGAGGAGGACACCCACCCCAGGCCCGGCTCGAAGCGCCGCAGCACCCGTGCCGGCGAGCCGCCGACGACGGCGTGGTCCTCGACGACCCCGCGGACGACGGCGCCCGCCGCCACCACGACGTTGCGGCCGAGCCTGGTCCCCGGCAGCAGCATCGGCTCCGTGCCCGATCCAGCAGCCGTCGCCGACCACGATGGGCTGGTGCTCGCCGAACTGGCAGGCCCACCGGCCGGTCGGCGTCCTGGTAGCCGTGGCTGGTGTCGCAGACGAACACCGCCTGCCCGAACCACACGTCCTGCCCGATCTCGATCGACTCGTGGGCCACGATGCTGCTCCGGGTGCCGATCACGCTCCGGGCACCGATCACGAGACCCCGGGGCAGCCGGCGCTGGTCGTTGACGCCGTACCCGACCGACAGCGTGACGTGACGCCCGACCAGCACGTCCTCGCCGATGTGCATCGAGCCGGGGTTCATCAGCGTCGCCACGGGGAACCCGATGCTGGCACCCCGCCCGAGGGTGCCGAACGCCTCCGCGGCCCGGGTGCCGGGCACGATGTCGCCGGCCTCCTGGACCAGCGCCCAGGCCGCCAGCACCGCACGGTTCGCGACCCTGCGAGCCCTGTCCTTGATCGCCACCCGGCGAGGCTAGTACGTGTTCTAGTTCGGCGGGGCTGGTCTCGCGGACGGGCGAGGATCGTCCCCCTCCTGGTGCCGGGCATCCTCGCTCGTCCAGGGGGGAGAGGCGTCAGGCTGCCTCCCGCCGACCGACCAGGCACCCGGGTCGACCGCACGGCCGCGCGGCGCCGGACCACCCCCGACCGCGCAGCACGAGGTCGACCGCCGCGGCGAGCCGGCACGGGTCGAGAACCTGGCCCCACCGGACCCGCAGCGTCACCTTGCCCTCGACGACGGCCCCGACGTCCCGGTCGAGGTCGGCCCACCTGTCCTCGGTCTCCTCGTGCCCGATGCGGCCGTCGAGCTCGACCACCACCGCCTGCCCCTCGTACTCGACGTCGCGGTAGACGATGCGGACGCCGTCCAGCGCGTCGACCGCCCGCACCTGACGGCGTCCCACCGGCAGGCCGTGCGCCCGCTCGACGTCGCGGACGTAGCGGTGTTCCAGCGCCGAGTGGACCCCCTCGGCCACGTCGTCCAGGAGCTCGCGCAGCAGCCGTCGGCGGGGCAGCCGCGGCCGCAGGTCGAGTGCCTCCCGCAACCGGACGACGCTCGTGCGGCCCTGCCTGACCGGCTCGGCGAGCGCGGCGACCGCCCCGTCGTCCGTCGGCTGTCTCGACGCGACGGTCAGCACCGCGTGCTCGAGCGTCACCCGCGGGGGCGACAGGTCGGGCCGTGACATCCCGTCGAGGCCCGTGACCTGGCACGTCGTGACGCCCGGAGGGTCGTCGACCCGCCGGCTCCGGTCGACGGCGAGCTCGATCGGGTCGGTCCGCCTCTGCGTCGAGACCCCGTACGCGTGCAGGGCCGAGGCGCCGGCGAGGACGGCGGGCGCATGGACGAGGACGGCGGCCCACGCCCGTTGCTCCCAGGTCCGCGGGCCGGTGTGGTCGACGTAGACGCCCTCGTGGACCCGTGCCCACGACCTCCGGAGCCGGCGCTCGATGACGACGTCGTCCTCGCCGAGGGCCAGCAGCTGCGAGCGCGCGACGACGCCACACTGCTTCGTGAGCAGGCGGTCGAGGGCTGTCGGCGGCACGCGGACGAGCATGGACGCTCGAGAGGGCCTCGGTGGGCGCTCCTCCACAGGGACACAGCACTCGACCTCGGACCAGGACCGACGGGCGAGGATCGCCCCCCTCCTGGTGCCGGGCATCCTCGCCCGTCGGCGAGCCCGAAAAAAGCGTGCACCGCGACGCGACCACGGGGTTCCATGTGCGCTCGCTCGCACGAGCACCGACACCCGGAGGAACCCTTGCTGCACAACCGACCCGCCCACCGACCCGCCCGCCGTCGTGGCACGGGCCTGCTCGCCGTGGTCCTCGCGGCCACGACGCTCAGCGCCGTCCAGGCGCAGGCCGAGGCGTCGGGTCCGCGCTGCCTGGGGCGGCCCGCCACGATCGTGGGCACGGCCGGCAACGACGTCCTCAACGGCACGAACGGCGACGACGTCATCTGGACCGGGCGCGGCAAGGACAGCGTCGGCGGCCGCAAGGGCGACGACCTCATCTGCACCGGCCCGGGCGACGACACGGTGCACGGCGGCCAGGGGGCCGACCGGATCCTCGGCGAGGCCGGCGTCGACGAGCTCGACAGCGGCCCCGGCCCCGGCGACGTGGTCGACGGCGGCGCGGGGGACGACGTCCTGGTCGCCAGCGGCGTGGGGGCGCGGCTGGTCGGCGGCAGTGGCGAGGACAAGCTGAGCGGCGAGGCCGAGGATGCCGTCCTGGAGGGCGGCGGGGACGACGACGAGCTGCGGGCCCGTGCCCTGCACGTGAGCTCGTTCGGCGGTGGGGGCGACGACGACATCGACGGCGCCCTCGGCCGCGACCTCGTCGTCGACGGCGGCCCGGGCGACGACCACATCGCCACCAAGGGCGGGGCGGACGGCTCCCCCGACCGCCCGGTGGCGGGCGGGGCGGGCCGCGACACGATCCTCGGCGGGTCGAACCGTGACTGGCTCGACGGCGGTCCCGGCGACGACACCCTCGACCCGGGGCCGGGTGACTTCGGCACCGTCAGCGGTGGTGAGGGTGAACGACACCCTCGTGGACGGCGGCAGCACCGACGTCCTGCTGCTCGGCGACGCCGGCGACGACACCCTGACGGCGGCGACCGGCAGGTCGGCCGCCGAGGGCGGCGCCGGTGACGACACCCTGACCGGCGGCGTCGGGCCGGACGACCTCTTCGGCGGACCCGGCAACGACAGCATCGACGCCCGGGGCGGGGACGACACGCACATCGAGGGCGGCACCGGCAACGACGACCTCCACGGCGGCGAGGGCGACGACACGCTGTCGGGCGGCGACGACGACGACCTGCTGTGGGGCGAGGCCGGTACCGACGTCTGCGGCGGCGGGGCCGGCGACGACTGGTGCGACGGCGGCCCGTTCGGCACCGACGCGCCCAGCTCGGAGGACCCCGACCTCTGCCTGGCCGACGTGGAGGACAAGCACAACTGCCGCGCCGAGGACCCGGCGTGGGCCGGCACCGCGGAGGGCACCCTGTCCGACGGCGGCGTCGTGGAGACGTGGTCGGCCACCTACTCCCTCGACGAGGTCGTCGCGGGCGCCATCTGGTCCGGCGACGCCACCATCCAGTGGCGGGTCGCCGGCACCGACAGCCAGGGCTGCACCTACGACGGCGCCGCGGTGCTCGACGGCCACGCGGGCCTCAGCATCTGGTCGTCGCTCGGCTCCTACTCCCACGAGGTGCACCGCACGCCGGGCGAGACGGCGTCGGTCGTCGTCGACTGCCCCACGAGCGAGCCCGAGACGGTCGTCTACCAGCCGCTCAACACCGACGCGGCCGACGCCCAGGACCCGCCGCTGCCTCCCGGCCCGGTGACCAGGCTCTCGGGGACGGCGACGTACGTGCCGGTCAACACCGAGGACGGCGAGGTCGTCTGGGAGTGGGACCTGCAGCGCCACCCGTGAGGTGAGCCCGGCCGGCGCCGGCCGGCCCGGCCACGCTCGACCGGCCCTGCAAGGATGGCGGCGTGCGTCGTGCCGTGGCCCCGCTGCTCGCGATCACCGTGGCCATGGTGCTCGCGGACTCCGCGGTCGTCACGCTCGCGCTGCCCGACATCCTGCTCCACCTCGACGCGACGGTGACCGAGGTCGCCTGGGTGCTGATCGCGTTCAACCTGGTGCTGGGCGTCGTCGCCGTGCCGACCGCGCTCGGCCTCACCAGGGTGCAGCCGCGGGTGTTCGCCGCGGCCGGCATCGCCCTGTTCGCGGGCGCCTCGGCGTGGTGCGCGCTGGCCGACTCGATCGAGGTGCTCGTCCTCGCCCGGTGCCTCCAGGCCCTCGGCGGGGCGCTGGCCCTGGGCGGCTGCCTCGAGCTGCTCGTCGCGGAGTGGGGCGAACGCCGGGGCGTCGGCGCGTGGGTGACCGCGGGCGTCATCGGGACGGCGACCGGGCCGGTCGCCGGCGGCCTGCTCACCGAGGCGATCTCGTGGCAGGCGATCTTCGTGGTGCAGGTGCCGTTCGCGGTGCTGGCGGTGCCCGCGGCCCTCGCCGTCCGGGCCGCCCCCGAGACCGAGCCCGACCGCCACCGGCCGGCCCTGCGGGCCAACCTGGGCCTCGCGCTGCTGTCGGCGGCTCTCACCGCAGCCCTTTTCCTGCTGGTGCTGCTGCTCGTCGAGGGCTGGCGCCACTCCCCGGCCACGGCCGCGCTCACGGTCTCGGTCGTCCCCGTCGCGGCGCTGGTGGCCCGCCCGCTCGCGCGGTTCGTGCAGCCCCCGCCGCAGGTCGAGGTCGCGGTCGGGTGCTTCCTCGTCGCCGGGGGTCTCGCGGCGCTCGCCCTGCCGCCGTCGGCCGACCTCGCGTGGAGCATCGCCCCGCAGGCCCTCGTGGGTCTGGGTCTCGGGCTCACCGTCGACCGCCTCACCGGGCAGGCGATGGAGCTGCGCCTCCCCCGTGCCCGGCACGCGGCCTGGACGATCAGCGCCCGTCACCTCGGCGTCGTCGTCGGGCTGCTGATCCTGACGCCGGTGTTCACCGCCGACCTGCTGGACGCCGAGGAGCCGGCGCAGGTCGCCATCACCTCCCTCGTGCTCGACGCACCCCTGCAGCCGCAGGACAAGATCGAGCTCGCCGAGTCGCTCGGCGACCTGCTGACGGGCCAGCGGGGCCGCGTGCCCGACCTGTCCGCGGTCTTCGCCGCGGTCGAGGTGCCGCCGGAGGACCGGCCCGCGCTGGCGAGGCTCGAGCGCGACCTCGACGAACAGCTCGAGCGCGCCGCCACCCACGCCTTCCGCGACTCGTTCCTCATCGGCTCCGGCCTCGCCCTCCTGGCGCTCCTGGTCGTGGTCGTGCCGTTCGGCCGGAGGCCGGCATGAGCGGGGACCAGCCGCGCTTCGAGTCGTCGGCCACCTCCGAGCCGGGTGCCGACGCCGTCGTCGGGGCGACGGGGCCTGCCGCCCCTCCCCGGCCGGACCCACGTGTGCTCCTGCTGCCGGCCCTCGCGGCGGCGCTGGTGGGCGCCGTCCTCTGGGTGCAGCTCGCCCACGGTGGTGGGTCGTTCGAGCCGCTCCGCCCGGCCGACCCCTGCGTCGAGCGCGAGGTCACGGCACAGGCCGAGGGCATCGAGGGCCTGACCGAGCGCCTGGTGCTCATCGGCGTCGACGGCGCCGCCTGCCGCCTCGGCGTCACCCGTGAGGCCCTCACCCTCGAGCTCGCCCGGACCGGCGAGCCCAGCGACGCGCAGGTCGACGCGGTCCGCGAGGGCCTCCAGGCCGCCGTCCAGCGCATGAAGGACGACGGCACCCTGCCGCCGGCCTCCGACCTGCTCGACGAGGCCCTCGACAACGCCGACCTGAACGGCTTCCTCGAGGCCGCGCTGCGCGCCGTCCCGGACGGCGTCGTCGACTCGGCCATCAAGACCGACGACGTGCTGACGCGCGCCATCGACGACCTCGACCTCCGCTCGATGCTGGCGAACCTCGACGACCAGGACGACCTGAACCGCCAGGTCGAGGCGGCGGTGACCCAGGCCGTCAAGGACTCCCTCGTCGACCGGTTGAAGAACCTGATTTAAGGTGCGCCGCTGCAACCCTTTCGGTGCAGACTGCGTCTTGTCGTCACCATCACCTCGAGGAAGAGACCACGGACATGCGCAAGCACACCGCCGGCATCGTCGCCGGACTGACCACCACCGCCATCACTCTCGCGCTCGCGGGTCCGGCCCACGCCGGGATCTACAGCGTCGACGACGCCGACGACTCACCGCACGGGTCCGACATCTACACGGTCGGCGTCACCCACACGGCCAAGAAGCTCACGGTCGTCACCGACCACGACAACCTGCGCAAGAGCTTCCGGAGCGCCGCCAGCCTCTGGGTCTTCATCGACACCGACAAGAGCGACAAGGGCCCCGAGTACGTCGTCTCGACCGACCTGTTCACCAACGGCGGTGAGTACAACCTGTACGCGACCGAGGGCTTCGCCCGCAGCTCGTGGGTCGAGGAGGACAGCCTCCCGGGTGTCCGCGTCGTCGTCGACACCGCGGCCGAGTCGGCCAGGACCATCGTCAGGACCGCCGCGCTCGGCCACCCCGACGAGGTCCGGGTCTCGATCCGCGCCAAGGGCAAGGGCCCCCAGAGCATCGACTGGGTCGGCCCGTCGCACAGCTGGAGCCTGTGGGTCGACAACAAGTGACGCACCCACGCTGACCCGTCGCACATGTGGGGCGGGTCAGCGTGGAACGGGGCCGTCACCTGCGGGTGGCGGCCCTCGTCGCGTCGCGGGCGGGACCGGCGAGCCGGGCGTCGACCGCCGCCGCGCTGAGCACCTGCTCGAGCGTCATGGCCGCGCAGCCGACGAGGCCGGCGCGGTCGCCGAAGGTCGACGGCAGGAACTGCAGGTCGCGCGTCGCCAGTGCCGCGGCCCGGGCGTACACGCTCTCGCGGACGCCGGCCGCGTAGACGTCGAACGCGGCGGCCATGTCGCCGCCGATCACCACGGCCTGCGGGTTGAGCAGGTTGATCGCGACGGCGAGCACCTCGCCGAGCCGCCGTCCGCTCTCGCGGAGCTGGTGCTTGGCCGCCGGATCGCCGCCGACGGCGAGCGCCACGAGGTCGCGCACGTGGCCGACGTCGTGCCCCTCCTCCTGCAGCGAGGCCACGATGGCCCAGCCGCCCGCGATCGTCTCCAGGCAGCCGACGTCGCCGCAGCGGCACGGCCGGCCCGCGGCGGCGTCGACCTTGGTGTGGCCGATCTCGCCGGCGGCGCCGAGGTGCCCGGCCACGACGCGCCCGTCGGCGATGATGCCGAGCCCCAGCCCGGTCGAGGCCTTCACCACGACCAGGTCGGCGAAGGTGGCGGCGTGCCCGAGCTGCTCGGAGCGCGCGAGGACGTCGGCGTCGTTGGCGACGAGGACCGCGCCCGGACCCACGTCGTGCAGGAGCGCGGCGAGGTCGACGCCGTCCCAGCCCGGCATCGCCGGGGAGTCGACGCTGACGCCGCGCACCGGGTCGACGGTGCCGGGCAGGCTGATGCCGGTGCCGAGCACCGGGCGGCCCCCGCCGTGCTCGTGGACCAGGGCGGCGAGGCGCTCGGCGACGTCGGGCATGACCTCGCCCGGGGGAGCACCCACCGCGTGGTCGACCGAGGTGGAGGCCAGCTCGGCGCCGGCGAGGTCGAAGACCGCGAGCTGCGACCGGGACCGGCCGATCGCGGCGGCGAGCACGAGGCCGGCGTCGGCGTTGAAGCGCACGCCGCTCGCCGGTCGTCCCCCGGTCGAGGCGAGCTCGTCGCCCGTGGTGAGCAGACCGGCGTCCTCGAGCGCGGCCAGGCGCGCGGTCACGGCCGTGCGCGAGAGGCCGGTCAGCCGGGCGAGGTCGGACCTGCTCCCGGCCGTGCCGCGGCGGACGAGCTGCAGCACGTCACCGGCGCTTGTCATGCCGCCGATCCTAGAACCCAGGTCGCCTTTTGTCTTTTTCATGCGCAAGTCTGCTTGTGCTGTGCGTACATCGGTCCTACCGTTGCCGGGTGACCCTTCCCACCACCGAGCTCGTCGGGTTGGCCGACGGCATGCCGAGCTGCGACATGACGGTCTTCGGCGGCACCGGCGACCTCGCGCTCCGCAAGCTCGTGCCGGCGCTCTACCGCCGCGAGGCCGAGCACCAGCTGCCCCCGACGACCCGCGTCATCGGCGTCTCGCGCTCCGACCTCGACGACGCCGGCTACCGCGCCCTCGTCGAGGGCGCCCTGCGCGAGCACGTCGGTGCCGACGAGCTCGACGAGGCCGTCGTCGCGCGACTGCTCGCCCGCACCCACCACCTCCAGCTCGACGCCGCGGACCCCGAGGGCTGGCACCTGCTGCACGGCTTGCTGAAGGAGAGCGCCGACGACCAGGTACGCGTCTTCTACCTGGCCGTCGCCCCCGCGCTGTTCGGTCCGGTGTGCGAGCGGCTGGCCGAGATCGGCGTCGTCGACGACGACGCCCGGGTGGTGCTCGAGAAGCCGATCGGCACCGACCTCGCCTCGGCCCGCGCCGTCAACGACGCCGTCGGCCGCGTCTTCGCCGAGCACCAGATCTTCCGCATCGACCACTACCTCGGCAAGGAGAGCGTGCAGAACCTGCTCGTCACGCGCTTCGCCAACACCTTCCTCGAGCCGCTGTGGAACAGCCGCTGGGTCGACCACGTGCAGATCACCGTCGCCGAGACCCTCGGGGTCGGTGAGCGCGGCGACTACTACGACGCCTCGGGCGCGCTGCGCGACATGGTGCAGAACCACCTGCTGCAGCTGCTCTGCCTGGTCGCGATGGAGCCCCCGACCTACGTGGGCCGCGAGACCGTGCGCGACGAGAAGCTCAAGGTGCTGCAGGCGCTCAAGCCGATGAGCCCCGAGGACGTCGACCGCGACACCGTGCGCGGCCGCTACGGCCAGGGCCTCGTCGACGGTGCCGCGGTGGCCTCCTACACCGACGACCTGGGCCGCCCCGGCAGCACCACCGAGACCTTCGTGGCGCTCCGCGCCGAGGTGCAGAACTGGCGCTGGGCCGGCGTCCCGTTCTACCTGCGCACGGGCAAGCGGATGGCCGAGAAGCGCTCCGAGATCGTGGTGGTCTTCAAGGCGCCGCCGCACGCGATGTTCCCGCACAGCGAGGGCGCCACCGAGCCGAACCGGCTGCACATCACGGTGCAGCCCGACGAGGGCATGCAGCTGCACCTCACCGCCAAGGAGCCGGGCCCGGGCGGCATCCGGCTCCGCCCCGTGTCGCTGGACCTGTCGTACGCGACCACCTTCAGCCAGCGCAGCCCCGACGCCTACGAGCGGCTGCTGATGGACGTCGTCCGCGGCAACCCGACGCTGTTCATGCGGCGCGACGAGGTCGAGGCGGCGTGGAGCTGGGTCGAGCCGATCCTCCGACGGTGGGCGGCCACGGCGACCAGCCACGGTCGCCCCAAGCGCTACCCGGCCGGCACCAGCGGGCCGACCGCCGCCGCCATGCTCCTCGAGCGTGACGGCCGTACCTGGCAGGAGCCGGACGCATGACGCACCCGTACCCGAACCCGAGGCACCCCGTCGTCGCCGACGTCACCGCGCGACTCGTCGAGCGCAGCCGCGGCACGCGCACGGCCTACCTCGCGAAGGTCGACGCCGCCACCGAGAAGGGGCCGGCCCGGGGCCGGCTCGCCTGCGCCAACCTGGCGCACGGCTTCGCCGCCTCCGACGACGACGGCAAGCGGGCGCTGCGCGGTCGCACCAAGCCCAACCTGGCGATCGTCACGAGCTACAACGACATGCTCTCGGCGCACCAGCCGTACGTCGACTACCCGCCGGTGCTCAAGCAGGCGGCCGTCCGCGCGGGCGGCATCGCCCAGGTGGCGGGCGGCGTCCCGGCCATGTGCGACGGCATCACGCAGGGTCGCGACGGCATGCAGCTCTCGCTCTACAGCCGTGACGTGATCGCGATGTCGACCGCGATCGCCCTCAGCCACGACATGTTCGACGCCTCGCTCATGCTCGGCGTCTGCGACAAGATCGTGCCGGGCATGCTCATCGGCGCCCTGTCGTTCGGACACCTGCCGACGGTCTTCGTGCCCGCCGGGCCCATGGCGTCCGGGCTGCCGAACGGCGAGAAGGCCGCGGTGCGGCAGCTCTTCGCCGAGGGCAAGGCCGCGCGCGAGGAGCTGCTCGAGGCCGAGGCGGCCTCGTACCACTCGGCCGGGACGTGCACCTTCTACGGCACGGCGAACTCCAACCAGCTGCTGATGGAGGTGCTCGGGCTGCACCTGCCGGGCTCCTCGTTCGTCAACCCGGGGACGCCGTTGCGCGAGGCCCTCACACGCGCGGCGGCGGCACGTGCCGTGGCGATCACGCCGGCCGGCGGCGAGCCGATCCGGCTCGCCGACGTCGTCGACGAGAAGGCGGTCGTCAACGCCTGCGTCGCCCTGCTCGCCAGCGGCGGGTCCACCAACCACACGATGCACCTCGTCGCCATCGCCCGCGCCGCGGGGATCGACCTGACCTGGCAGGACCTCTCGGAGCTCTCCGCCGTCGTCCCGTCGCTGTGCCGCATCTACCCCAACGGCGCCGCCGACGTGAACCACTTCCACGCCGCGGGCGGCATCGCCTTCCTCGTGCACACGCTGCTCAAGGCCGGCCTGCTGCACGACGACGTCTGGACCGTGATGGGCCACGGCCTCCACCGCTACACCCGCGAGCCGGTGCTGAGGGGCGACGACCTCACCTGGGAGGAGGGGCCGAAGGCGAGCCTCGACCTCGCCGTGCTGCGGCCCGCCCACGGCGAGCCGGGCCCGTTCGCGCCCGACGGCGGCCTCAAGGTGCTGTCGGGCCCGCTCGGCACCGCCGTCATCAAGACCTCGGCCGTGGCGCCCGAGCACCGGGTCGTCTCGGCGCCGGCGCTGGTCTTCGACGACCAGGCCGACTTCCTCACCGCCTTCGGCGAGGGACGCCTCGACCACCTCGACTTCGTCGCGGTGGTCCGCTACCAGGGCCCGGCCGCGAACGGCATGCCCGAGCTCCACAAGCTGACCCCCGCGCTCGGCGTCCTGCAGGACCGCGGGCGCCGGGTCGCGATCGTCACCGACGGTCGCATGTCCGGCGCCTCCGGCAAGGTCCCGGCCGCCATCCACGTGACGCCCGAGGCCGCGCTGGGCGGCCCGCTCTCGCGGGTGCGCGACGGCGACCTGATCACGGTGGACGCCGACCGCGGCGTGCTCGAGGTCGGCGACTCGTTCGCACTCTCGCAGCGGGTGCCCACCGGCCGCGCGCCCGAGGGCCCCGAGTGGGCGGGCACGGGGCGCGAGCTCTTCGCCGCCTTCCGCGCCACCGTCGGTGCCGCCGACACCGGCGCCAGCGTCTTCCCGACCCACCCCGCTCCCGCCGCACCCCTGGAGGCCACCCATGTCCACGCCTGACGCCCCCCGGCCCACGTCGGTGCTCGACCTCGTGCCCGTGCTGCCGGTCGTCGTCGCCCACTCCGTGCCTGACGCGGTGGCGGTCGCGCGGGCGCTCGTGGCGGGCGGCCTGCCCGCCATCGAGCTGACGCTGCGGACGCCGGTGGCGCTCGACGCGATCCGGGCGATCGCCGACGAGGTGCCCGAGATCGTGGTCGGCGCCGGCACGATCGTGTCCCCCGGCCAGGCCAAGGAGGCCGCGGACGCCGGCGCGCAGTTCCTCGTGTCACCGGGCCTCACGCCGTCGCTGCTCGGCGCCATGGCCGAGACCGGGCTGCCGTTCCTGCCGGGCACGGCCACGGTGTCGGAGGTGCTGGCCGCCCTCGAGGCCGGCTGCACCGAGCTGAAGTTCTTCCCCGCCGAGGCCTCCGGCGGCGCGGCGTTCCTGGCGTCGCTCGCCTCGCCCGTGCCGGCCGCCCGGTTCTGCCCCACGGGCGGCATCACCGCGGCGTCCGCGCCCGCCTACCTCGCCCTGCCCAACGTCGGTTGCGTCGGCGGGTCGTGGCTCGCGCCCGGTGACCTCGTGGCCGCGCGGGACTGGGACGCGGTCACCGGCCTCGCCCGGGACGCAGCCGCGCTGGCACCACGTACCCGCCGGTAGACTCGGCTGGTGACCTCCCCTGTCGTCCTCGCCTACTTCGGAGACGACCCCACGCGCGCCTACCAGCTGGTGCAGTGGCTGCCGGTGCTCGAGATCCTCGACGCCGACCACGCCGTGGCCGTCGTGGCGCGCGACCCCGAGTGCGCCGAGCACCTCCGGACGCAGACATCGCTCCCCGTGCTGCTCGTGACCGAGTTCGCCGACCTCACCGAGCTCTACCGGTCACTCGGGGCGAAGGTCGTCCTCTACTGCAACAACTCGATGCTCAACTTCCAGTCGCTCATCGACCCGCGGATGCTGCACGTGCACATCAGCCACGGCGAGAGCGACAAGCAGAGCATGGCGAGCAACAACGCCAAGGCCTACGACCGCGTGTTCGTCGCCGGCGAGGCCGCGGTGCAGCGCACCGTCGCGGGGCTCATGGAGCTCGACGCCAGTCGCCTGGTGCGCACCGGGCGCCCGCAGCTCGACCTGCGCCCCGAGCCGCTGCTCGCACCGAGCCGCCGCCGCACGGTCCTCTACGCGCCCACGTGGGAGGGCGACGCCGACTACAACGACTACACCTCGGTCGACACCATCGGCTGCGACATCGTGAGCGCCGTCCTGGCCGTCCCCGACGTCCGGCTGGTCTACAAGCCGCACCCGAAGGTCGCGGTCAGCACCACCCCGGCGGTGCGCGACGCCCACCGCGCGATCCTGGCGCGCGTCGCCGAGGCGACCCGACGCGAGCCCGACGCCGGGCACGTCTCGCTCGTGACCGGCGACATCCTGGCCGTGATGCCCGACTGCGACGCGATCGTCACCGACGTCTCCTCGGTCGGTCTCGACTGGCTCTACCTGCGCACCGAGAAGCCCGTCTTCCTCACCGACCGTCACGGTGACGCCGACCGCCTGCGCCAGGAGGTGCCGGTCAGCCGCTGCGCCGACGTCGTCGACGCCGACACCGTGGGTGACCTGACGGAGCTCCTGGCCTCGCGGCTCGAGCTCGACGTGCACCACCTCGCCCGGGTCGCGATGCGGCACCACTACTTCGACGACCTCCAGGTCGGCGAGAGCACGGTGCGGTTCCGCGACGCGGTGTCCGAGCTGGTGGCGCTGCGCGACGAGCTGCTCGACGTGACGCCGTCCGACGTCTCCTCGCACACCGCCTGACGCGGCGCCGGCCGTCGTCGGCTCGGGTCAGGCCACGCGCGCGGTCCGCGGCGGCCGACCCCGGCCGCGCTTGACGGCGACGACGACGCCGTCGACGAGCACCTCGCCGCCCCACACCCCCGCCGGCTCACGGCGCTGCAGGGCACCCTCCAGGCACGGGCGGCGGAGGGGGCAGGGGCCGCACGCGCGCTTGGCGACCTGCAGGTGACGGTCGTGCTCGGCGAACCAGAGGTCGGGGTCGGATCGGCAGGGAACGGTGGTGGTCGATGACGTGGTGGAGGTGATGGTGATGGTTGGCACGCGACCAAGACGCACCGAGGGCCCCGCAGGTTGCACCGTGCGGCGAGATTTCTCTGCCAGGATCGGCGCCGACCCGGCAGGCGGGCGCACGAGGAGGCGGTACCGATGGCGGCAGTGGTGGTGACGGGCGCGGCCTCGGGCATCGGACGCGCGTGCGCGGAGGCGCTGGTGCGCGACGGACGGCGGGTCGTGCTCTGGGACCTCTCGCCCGACGTGACGGCGATCGCCGAGCAGCTGGGGATGCCGAGCGCGGTCGTCGACGTCACCGGCGACCTGACGGGCCCGGTCGCGGAGGCCGCCGCAGCGGGCGACGGGCTCGACGGGCTGGTGCACGCCGCCGGCACGGTGGCCGTGGAGCCGGTCGGCGCCTACACCGCGGAGTCGTGGGACTTCGTCCAGGCGGTGAACCTGCGCGCCCACGCCCTGCTGGTGCAGGAGATGCTGCCGCACCTCCAGCAGTCACCCGGCTCGTCGGTGGTGGGCATCTCCTCGATCGAGGGCATCGCCGCCAACCCGTTCATCCCGGCGTACTGCGCGTCGAAGGCCGGGATGATCGGCCTCACCAAGTCGATGGCCGCCCAGCTGGGCCCGGAGGGGATCCGCGTCAACTGCGTCTGCCCCGGCTTCATCGTGACGCCGATGATCCAGCAGGCGCTCGACATCGAGGAGATCAAGGTCGGCTTCGAGCAGGCCGCCCCGCTGCAGCGGATGGGTCAGCCGTCCGAGGTGGCCGAGGTCGTCGCGTTCCTCATGTCACCCCGGGCGTCGTTCGTGACCGGCACCGAGGTCGTCGTCGACGGCGGGCTGATCTGCAAGCACTAGCCCGTGGCGTGGAGGTCGAGGAGGCCGGTCACGGCCGTCACGAGCACCAGCCCCGTGGAGGTCGAGGAGGCCGGTCACGGCCGTCACGAGACCACGGGACCACACCGCTCAACCGCGCTTGCGCCGCTCGATCTTCCGCACCTTGTCGTGCCGGTCGACGACGCCCACGTCACGACCCGGGCCACCGTCGACCTCGTCGGCGCCGGGGCCGCCGTGGACGAAGTCGTTGTTCTCGACGCCCTTGAGCTCGTCGTTGCCGGCCTCGCCCCACAGCCGGTCGTTGCCGGGGCCGGTGCGGACCCAGTCGGACCCGGCACCGGCGTGCACGAGGTCGTTGCCCTTGGCGCCGTTGACGAAGTCGTTGCCGGCGCCGGTGTGCACGATGTCGCGGCCGGCGTCCACCAGCACCCAGGCGCGGTAGCGGCGCGGGAGCGTGCGCAGGTCGACCGTGTCGTCACCGAGGCGCGGCCAGATCTCGAGGAACATCCGCTTGTCGTTGCGGAACCTGGGAGGGATCCGGCAGATCGCGCCGACACCGCGCTTCACCTTCACCCGATCGCACGCGTGGGCGAGCTTCTTCCAGCCCTTGGCTCCGGTGTCGGTGAACAGCAGCTTGTTCTCGCCGACCTCGGTCACCGTGATGTCGTTGTCCTGCTTGCCCGCCACGAACCGCAGGCCCCACTTCGAGACCGAGATCAGCGCCTTGCCGGGCATGTCGCCGTACGGGTCGTCACCGGGCCACAGCACCGTCGGGGGCTCGCCCTTGCCGCGGTGGGCGGAGGCGGGCGAGGAGGTCGCCGGCACCACCACGAGGGCGCACACGGCGAGGAGGGCGAAGAGGGCCACGAGACGTCTGAGCATCCGGCAGGCTACCCACGAGGGTCGCGGTCGACCCAAATCGCTTAACCCGCGTCAGCCGCCGACCCGCATCTCGCCGAGCTCGTTCCAGCCGTCCTGGTCGACCTCGGTGCTGACGATGTCCGGCGTCCTCGCGAGGTACTGGGGAAGCGTCGCGCGGGCCTGGGCGAAGTGGTCGCTGTTCACGTGCGCGCCACCGGCCTCGCCGTCGCGGAACGCCTCGACGAGCACGTACTCGTCGTCGGCGTCGAGGCTCTTGGACCACTCGAACCACAGGCAGCCCTCCTCGCCCCGGGTCGCCTCGGTGAAGGCCCGTGAGATCTCCGGCCAGTCGGCCACGTGCTCGGGCTTGATCTGGAACTTGGCGGTGATGAAGATCAACGGTCACTCCCGATCTGTCGTTGGTCGGCCAACGTAGCGTCGACGCCATGGAGTACACGCGACTGGGCCGCTCGGGCCTGCGGGTCAGCAGGATCGCCCTCGGCTGCATGAGCTTCGGCGAGCCCGGCCGGGGCACCGGGTGGATGCTCGACGAGGACGCTGCCGGCGCCTACTTCCGCCAGGCGGTCGAGCTGGGCATCACGCTGTGGGACACCGCCAACGTCTACGCGGGCGGCAGCTCGGAGGAGATCACGGGCCGCGCCATCGCGACCTACACCCGGCGCGAGGACGTCGTCCTGGCGAGCAAGGTGTTCTTCCCGATGGGTGACGGCCCGGGCGGGAAGGGCCTCTCGCGGCGGGCGATCCTCGAGCAGGTCGACGCCTCGCTGCGCCGCCTCGGCACCGACTACATCGACCTCTACCAGATCCACCGCTTCGACCCCGAGACCCCGGTCGAGGAGACGATGGAGGCGCTGCACGACGTGGTCAAGGCGGGCAAGGTCCGCTACCTCGGGGCCTCCTCGATGTGGGCGTGGCAGCTCGCGTCGATGCAGCACGCCGCCGACCTCGGCGGCTGGACGCGCTTCGTCTCGATGCAGGACCACTACAGCCTCGTGATGCGCGAGGAGGAGCGCGAGATGTTCGGCCTCCTGCGCGAGCAGGGCGTCGGCAGCCTCCCGTGGAGCCCGCTGGCCAAGGGCCGGCTCGCCCGCCCGTGGGGCGAGGAGACGACCCGGTCGGGCAGCGACCCGATGGGCGAGCGCTACAACGGCGAGGAGAACCGGCCGATCGTCGAAGCGGTGGAGCGCGTCGCCGCGGCCCGCGGCGTCCCGATGGCGCAGGTCGCCCTCGCCTGGGTGCTCCGCAACCCCGTCGTGACGGCACCGATCGTCGGCCCCACCAAGGAGCACCACCTCGCGGACGCCGCCGCAGCCGTCGAGCTGACCCTCACCGACGACGAGGTCGAGGCCCTCGAGGCGCCCTACACCCCGAGGCTCCCGACCGGCTTCTGACCGACCCGACGCCGGTGGTTGAGGAGCTCCCGCTAGGGAGCGTCTCGAAACCTGGTGACGTCCATGGCTTCGCGAGGGAAGCCTTCCGGCTCAGCGGTTTCGAGACGGTCGCAGAGCGACCTCCTCAACCACCGTGGGGTGCCTGAACGACGGTCTCGAACCACTCCGACGGTGGTTGAGGAGCTCCCGCTAGGGAGCGTCTCGAAACCTGGTGAGGTCCATGGCTTCGCGAGGGAAGCCTTCCGGCTCGGCGGTTTCGAGACGGTCGCAGAGCGACCTCCTCAACCACCGTGGGGTGCCCGCAAGTAGCGTCTCGAACCACTCCGACGGTGGTTGAGGAGCTCCCGCTAGGGAGCGTCTCGAAACCTGGTGAGGTCCATGGCTTCGCGAGGGAAGCCTTCCGGCTCAGGGGTTTCGAGACGGTCGCAGAGCGACCTCCTCAACCACCGTGGGGTGACGGTACCGCTCCGCCCGACGGTGGTTGAGGAGCTCCCGCTAGGGAGCGTCTCGAAACCTGGTGAGGTCCATGGCTTCGCGAGGGAAGCCCTTCCGGCTCAGCGGTTTCGAGACGGTCGCAGCGCGACCTCCTCAACCACCGTGGGGTGAGGTCCATGGCTTCGCGAGGGAAGCCCTTCCGGCTCAGCGGTTTCGAGACGGTCGCCAGCGCGACCTCCTCAACCACCGTGGGGTGAGGTCCATGGCTTCGCGAGGGAAGCCTTCCGGCTCAGCGGTTTCGAGACGGTCGCTAGCGCGACCTCCTCAACCACCGTGGGTGACGGTCGCTAGCGCGACCTCCTCGACCACCACTGGCTAGTGCGGCTGCCAGGCGTCCTCGTCGGCCGTCCTGCTCGTGACCGCCTTCGGCAGCTTGCCGTCGGCGAGCTGCTGGATCGAGACCTGCTCGAACACCTCGCGCAGCGAGCGGCGGGCGGCGATCCACACGTGCTGCAGCACGTCGGCCGACTCGTTGTAGGAGACCGACTCGGGGCGCAGGCCGTAGACCGAGACGAGGGGGCCGTCGACGGCACGGATCACGTCGGCGACCGAGACGTCGTCCGCCGGACGGCCCATGCGCCAGCCGCCGGACTGGCCGCGCTGCGACATCACGATGCCGGCGCGGCGGAGGTCGGCGAGGATCGCCTGGAGGAAGCCGTGCGGGATCTCCTGGAGTCGACCGAGCTCCTCCGCGCTGACCGCCTTGCCGTCCTCGCGGCTCGCCATCTCGATGAGCGCACGGAGGGCGTAGTCGGACTTCGCGGAAACTCGCATGAGGCCAGTGTGTCAGATATGTCGGGTCGAACACTGCACCTAACGGGTGTCAGGGGGCGCCCCGACAGCCCGCCGAACGCCGACCGCCGGGAACGGGCGCAGGGAGATCCCGGTCACGCCCTGCTGCCGTTGTCTTGCGAAGGCCCGAGGGCGCTGCCTATCATTGATGTTACCGACCGGTAAGTAATGAACAGGTCAACTACCGCGTCCTGCAGTCCACGAGATCACCGACGAGATCAAGGAACGCCGTGAGCCACTACAAGACCAACCTCCGCGACATCGAGTTCAACCTCTTCGAGGTGCTCGGTCGCGACGAGATCCTGGGTTCGGGTCCCTTCGCCGAGATCGACGGCGACTCCGCCCGGTCGATCCTGGCCGAGGTCGAGCGCCTCTCCCGCGAGGACCTGGCCGCGTCCTACGAGGACAGCGACCGCAACCCGCCGGTCTTCGACCCGGCGACCAACACCGCGCCGATCCCCGAGTCGTTCAAGAAGAGCTACGCCGCCTGGATGGACTCGGAGTTCTGGCGCCTGCAGATCAACGAGGACCTCGGCGGCACCCCCGCCCCGTCGTCGCTGGTCTGGGCCCTGGGCGAGATGGTGCTCGGCGCCAACGCCCCGGTGTGGATGTACGCCGCGGGCCCGGCCTTCGCGGGCGTCGTCCACCGCAACGGCAACGACCGCGACAAGCGCATCGCCCAGATCATGGTCGAGCGCCAGTGGGGCGCCACGATGGTGCTGACCGAGCCGGACGCCGGCTCCGACGTCGGCGCCGGCCGCGCCAAGGCCACCGCGAACGACGACGGCTCGTGGAACATCGAGGGCGTCAAGCGCTTCATCACCTCGGCCGAGCACGACATGAGCGAGAACATCATGCACCTCACCCTCGCGCGCCCGGTGGGCGTCGAGGGTGCCGGCGGCCCCGGCACCAAGGGCCTGTCGCTCTTCCTCGTGCCGCAGCACCACTTCGACCACGAGACCGGCGAGCTGACCGGCGAGCGCAACGGCGTCTACGTGACCAACGTCGAGCACAAGATGGGCATCAAGGTGTCCAACACGTGCGAGGTCACCTTCGGCGACGCCTCCGTGGGCAACGGCGCGCCCGCCAAGGGCTGGCTGCTCGGCGAGGTGCACAACGGCATCGCCCAGATGTTCCAGGTGATCGAGAACGCCCGGATGATGGTCGGCACCAAGGCCATCGCGACGCTCTCGACCGGCTACCTCAACGCGCTCGAGTTCGCCAAGGAGCGCCAGCAGGGGGCCGACCTCACGCAGTCCGGCGACAAGACCGCGCCGCGCGTCACGATCACGCACCACCCCGACGTCCGTCGCTCGCTGATGACGCAGAAGGCGTTCTCGGAGGCCATGCGCGCACTGGTGCTGTACACCGCGTCGTGGCAGGACAAGATCCAGCTCGCCGAGCACGAGGGCGAGGGCGCGTCGGAGGACAACAAGCTCTCCAACGCGGTCAACGACCTGCTGCTCCCCATCGTCAAGGGCTACGGCTCGGAGCGCTCGTGGGTCCTGCTGGGCACCGAGTCGCTGCAGACCTTCGGCGGCTCCGGCTTCCTGCAGGAGTACCCGGTCGAGCAGTACGTGCGCGACGCCAAGATCGACACCCTCTACGAGGGCACGACCGCGATCCAGGGGCAGGACTTCTTCTTCCGCAAGATCGTCAAGGACCAGGGCAAGGCGCTGGGCCACATCGCGGCCGAGATCCAGTCGTTCATCGACAGCGAGGCCGGCAACGGCCGCCTGAAGAACGAGCGCGCCCTGCTCGCCACCGCCCTCGACGACGCCAACGCCCTCGTCGGCCACATGATCAACGAGCTGATGTCGGCCCAGGACGAGATCCGCAACATCTACAAGGTCGGCCTCAACACCAGCCGGCTGCTGATGGTGCTCGGCGACGTCGTCTGCGCCTGGCTGCTGCTCCGCGGTGCCGACGTCGCGCTGCGAGAAGCTCGGCGGCGAGGTGTCGGAGAAGGACAAGCACTTCTACGAGGGCAAGGTCGCCGCCGCCCAGTTCTTCGCCGCGACCAACCTGCCGAAGATCAGCGCCGAGCGCGCCATCGCCGAGGCCACCGACCTCAGCCTGATGGACCTCGACGAGGCCGCATTCTGACGCACCCCTCACGCTGACCCGTCGCACATGTGCGACGGGTCAGCGCGTTTTCGCCGGACGTTCGTCGGACGCCGCCGTCCTACCGTCCTCCCATCCCACTCGGACAGCGAGTGGCCGTGAAGCGGAGGACAGAGATGAGCACTGCAGGTGGATGGGACTTCTACCTCGGCGAGAGCGAGGCGACCGGGTACGTGACGGGCGACGTCGCCCAGACGTGGAACGACCACGCGGCACGTTCGGACCTCCATCTCGACGACGCCGCCGACGCCATCGAGTCCGGCAACGACGCGCTGCACGACGCGGCGGCCGCCATCGGGACCGACCCGGCCGCCTTCGACGCGGCGATGGCACAGGCGACGGCGTCCTTCGAGGCGTCCTACGACAACCAGCTCGCCTCCCTCGGCCTCGGCGCCGGGAGCCAGCAGGCCGGCGCCGACGACGCCGAGTGGGGTGCCGACGCCTTCGACCTCGGCCACGACGACAGCCAGGTCGACGGCTTCTGAGCGCAACAGCCGTGCGCCTCGCTGGCGAGCGACGGGTCAGCGCAACGACGTCCGGGCGGCGGAGCGGACGGCGTCGGTGAGGCGGGCGAGCACCGGGGACTCCAGGCGCCACCGCTGCCAGTGCAGCCGGACGTCGACGTGGTCGCGTGCCGACAGCGTCACCAGGGCGCCCGAGGCCAGGTCGGGGTCGAGCTGGGGCGAGGGCAGCAGCCCCCAGCCGAGGCCGAGGCGGACGGCCTCGTGGAAGTCGGCGGACGTGGGGACGCGGTGCACGACCGGCGGCGCGCCCAGCCCGCGGGCGACGAGCAGGTCGTGCTGCAGCGCGTCCTTCTCGTTGAACACCACGACGGGCATCCGCGCCCAGTCGTAGCCGCGTCCGCTGCGCCAGCGCTCGGCGAACGACGGCGCTGCCGCCGGTCGGTAGCGCAGGGCTCCGAGCGGCTCCACCACGCACCCCTGGACCGGCACCGGGTCGGAGGTGACGGCGCCGAGCACGTCGCCGCGGCGGAGCAGCTCGGTGGAGTAGGCCTGGTCCTCGACCTGCAGCCGGAGGGTGACGCCGTCCCAGCCGGCGACGTCGGCGAGCACGGCGCGGAACCACGTCGCGAGCGAGTCCGCGTTCACGGCTACCGGCAGGTCGAGCCGTGACCGGGCGTCGTCGCCCAGCACCGCGCGCGCCTCGGCGTGCAGCAGCGTGGTCTGGCGGGCGAGGCGCACGAGCACCTCTCCGGCCGGGGTCGCGACGCACGGCGTCGCGCGCCGTACCAGCACCTGCCCCGCCGCGGACTCCAGCGCGCGCACCCGCTGGCTCACCGCACTCGTGGTCACGTGGAGGTGGCGGGCGGCGGCCTCGAACGTGCCGTGGTCGACGATCGCCGCCAGCGTCTCGAGCTGATCCGGCTGCATGAAGTGATGCTAAACCTCGTGCAGATTGTTTCGCTGGTCTGAACTGCACCCGCCACCTAGCGTGACCACGTGCTCACCTCTGCCGCGGCCGGCCTGCTGACAGGCCTCAGCCTCATCGTCGCGATCGGGGCGCAGAACGCCTTCGTCCTGCGGCAGGGACTCGCCCGCCGTCACGTCGTCCCGGTGGTTGCGGTGTGTGCGCTCTCCGACCTCGTGCTCATCACCGCCGGCGTCGCCGGGATCGGCACGGTGGTCGAGCACGCGGGCTGGGTGATCGACGTCGTCCGCTGGGCGGGCGTCGCGTTCCTCACCTGGTACGGCGTCTCCTCGCTGCTCCGCGCGCGGCGGGCCGAGTCGCTGCAGGCCGCCACGGGCGAGACGGCCACCCTCGGCCGGGCGCTGCGCACGGCGTTCGCCCTCACCTGGCTCAACCCGCACGTGTACCTCGACACCGTGCTGCTGCTCGGCTCCATCGCGAACACGCACGACTTCCGCTGGTGGTTCGCCGCCGGCGCAGGAGTGGCGAGCATCGCGTGGTTCACCGCCCTGGGCTACGGGGCCAGGCTGGCGCACCGGGCCCTCTCGACCCCCCGGGCCTGGCAGGTCCTCGACGTGCTGATCGGCCTGACCATGCTGGCGATCGCGCTCAGCCTGGCGCTGGGAGGCTGAGCGCGGGCGGCGTCCACTACCGTGCCGCCATGAGCGACCAGGAACGTCTTGCCGGGTACGTCGAGACCTGGTGGAGCGCCGTCGGCGACTTCACCTCGGTGCTCGAGCAGGTCCCGGCGGAGCAGTGGGCGACCCCGACCGACCTCGCCGGCTGGGACGTCCAGGCCTGCGCGGCCCACACGGCCCACCTCGAGGGCATCCTGGCCGGCGGCCCGGAGGAGACGGCCGACGTCGGCGAGCCGCCGCACGTCTCGGGCTTCCTCGGGCTCTACACCGAGATCGGGGTCGTCAACCGTCGCCACCGGACGCCGGCCGAGATCCTCGCCGAGATCCGCGACGTGACGACCCGGCGGCACGAGCAGCTGCTCGCGGACCCGCCGTCGGACGCCTCGGCCAAGCCGGCGTCGATCTTCGGCGGCGTCCCGTGGACCTGGGAGGTGCTGCTGCGCAACCGCCCCCTGGACATCTGGATGCACGAGCAGGACGTCCGTCGCGCGGTCGGGATGCCCGGCGGGCTCGACAGCGCCGCGGCCCAGCACACCGCCGACTACCTCACCGAGAGCTTCGGCTTCGTGGTCGCCAAGAAGGCCGGCGCCCCGGCCGGCACGACCGCCGTGCTTCGCGTCGAGGGCAGCGCGCCCATCGCCTTCACGGTCAACGACCAGGGCCGGGGCGAGCGGCTCCCCGCGATCCCGGACGACCCGACCTTCACGCTCGCGCTCGACCGCGAGTCGTTCATCGTCCTCGCCGGCGGACGCCGTCAGCCCGCGCCGGGCGCGGTCGTCACCACGGGCGACCAGCAGCTCGCCGCCCAGGTCGTCGCGTCGATGGCGACCACGCCGTGACGACGTCCGCCACCGACACGTGGCAGCTCGCCGACATCCCCGACCAGGCAGGCCGCACGATCGTGGTGACGGGCCCGACGGTCGGCGGCCTCGGCCACCACACCGCCCTCGAGCTCGCCCGCCGCGGCGCGCGCGTGGTGCTGGCCGGTCGCACCGCTGCCAAGCTCGACGAGACCGCCGCCTCGATCCGCGCCGAGCACCCGGCGTCGCTGCTGGAGCAGCTGGTCGTCGACCTCTCCGACCTCGGCTCGGTGCGCGAGGCCGGCGCGAGGGCAGCCGACCTGGGACCGATCGACGTCCTGGTGAACAACGCCGGCGTCATGGGCGTCCCGCGCAGCCGGACCGCGGACGGGCTCGACCTGCAGCTGGCGACCAACCACTTCGGGCCGTTCCTGCTCACCGGTCTGCTGCTGCCGCAGCTCGTCGCCAGCGGCGCCGGTCGCGTGGTCGCGGTCTCCTCGCACTACCACCGGTACGCGGGCAAGGCGCCGCTCGGCGACCCGACCCGGCAGGGCGGGGGCCTCTACCGCACGTGGCGGGTCTACGCGCAGTCGAAGCTGGCCAACCTGCTGTTCACCGCCGAGCTCGACCGCCGCTGCCGCGAGGGCGGCGTCCCGGTGAAGGCGACCGCCGCGCACCCGGGTTTCGCGGGCACCCACCTCGCCGCCAACGGCCAGTACGGCCGGTCCTCGGGCGGTGTCGCGTCGGTGCTCGACGCGGCCATCAGGGCCGTCTCCCAGTCCGCCGCGGCCGGCGCATGGCCGACGCTCATGGCCGCCACCGCCGACCTGCCCGGCGGCACCTACTGCGGCCCGAGCGGTCCTGCCGGCATGGGCGGCGCGCCGCACGTCACCGTGGGCACGCGCCTCTCGCGCGACGCCGACGCCGCCCGGAAGCTGTGGGAGCTGAGCGAGACGACCACGGGCATCAGCTACCCCTGACGCGGACGTTCCCCGACGGGAAGATTGAGCCTTCAACCATCGTTGGGAGTGACGTGAAGAAGAAGATCGGGTTCCTGAACTTCGGCCACTGGACGCCGTCCCCGCACTCGCAGGTGCGGACCGCCTCCGACGCGCTGCTGCAGTCGATCGAGCTGGCCGTCGCGGCCGAGGAGCTCGGCGTCGACGGCGCCTACTTCCGCGTGCACCACTTCGCCCGGCAGCTCGCCTCGCCGTTCCCGCTGCTCGCGGCGATCGGCGCGCGCACCAGCCGGATCGAGATCGGCACCGGCGTGATCGACATGCGCTACGAGAACCCGCTCTACATGGCCGAGGACGCCGGCGCGGCCGACCTGATCTCGGGCGGCCGGCTGCAGCTCGGCATCAGCCGGGGGTCACCGGAGCAGGTGATCGACGGCTACCGCTAC
This sequence comes from uncultured Actinomycetota bacterium, assembly GCA_963830575.1. Taxonomy (GTDB): domain Bacteria; phylum Actinomycetota; class Actinomycetes; order Propionibacteriales; family Nocardioidaceae; genus Nocardioides. The sequence goes on along the minus strand of CAWHNR010000022.1, from coordinate 19,483 downwards.
TTCGGCTACCAGCCCGCCGAGGGCAGCGACCACGCCGCGATGGCGCGCGAGCACACCGCGGTGTTCCTGCGGATGCTCGAGGGCGAGGGCTTCGCCGAGCCCAACCCGCGGCCGATGTTCGCCAACCCGCCCGGCCTGCTGCGGCTCGAGCCGCACTCCGAGGGCCTGCGCGACCGCATCTGGTGGGGCGCCGCGACCCGCGCGACCGCCGAGTGGACCGCCGAGCAGGGCATGAACCTGATGAGCTCGACCCTGCTGCTCGAGGACACCGGCGTCCCCTTCCACCAGCTGCAGGCCGAGCAGATCGAGAAGTTCCGTGCCGCGTGGACGGCGTCCGGCCACGACCGCGAGCCGCGCGTCTCGGTCAGCCGCAGCATCTTCCCGATCCTCACCGACCAGGACCGCGCGCTCTTCGGCCGCGAGTCCCGCAGCCAGGACCAGGTCGGCTTCCTCGACGGCGGCACCGCCCGCTTCGGCAAGACCTACGCCGGCGAGCCCGACGAGCTGGTCAGGCAGCTCGCCGAGGACGAGGCCGTCGCCGCCGCCGACACCGTGCTGCTCGCCGTCCCCAACCAGCTCGGCGTCGACTACAACGCCCACATCCTGCAGGCGATCGTCGAGGACGTCGCCCCCGGCCTGGGCTGGCGCTGACGCCGCCGTGGGGGTCGAGGAGCTCCCGCTAGGGAGCGTCGCCAACGCTGGTTGAGGAGGTCGCGCTAGCGACCGTCTCGAAACCACCCGAGCCGGGATGGCCTGGCGAGAGAAGCCCTGGAGCTGCGGTGGTCTCGTGACGGCCGTGACCGGCCTCCTCGACCCACACGGTCGTGACCGGCCTCCTCGACCCCCACGCGCACGGTGGTTGAGGAGGTCGCGCTAGCGACCGTCTCGAAACCGCTGAGCCGGGATGGCCTCGCGAAGCCATGGACGTCACCGGTCTCGAGACGCTCCCTAGCGGGCTCCTCGAACCCACCGACTGGTGGGGTCCGAGACGCTCGCCTAGCCGGAGCTCCTCACGACCATTGCGTGCCGGTTTCGAGACGCTCCCTAGCGAGAGCTCCTCAACCACCGTTGGTGCCGGTTTCGAGACGCTCCCTAGCGGGAGCGTCCTCAACCACCGTCCGCGCGGGAGCTCCTCAACCACCGTAGGTGGCAGACCTACTGGCGCAGCAGCGACCGGAACGAGTCGGCCATGAGGCCGTCGCCCTGCTGGGGGGCGACCGCCGGCAGGTTGCGGCCGCCGTACACGACGTCCCCCTGGTCGTCGCCGTAGCTCGAGCCAGGTCTGGGCGCCGGCCTGGCCCTGGCCCTTCTTGGAGTAGTCGCACACCCCGTCGGGGAAGACGGCCTGGAGCGCGGCGAACTGGGCGTCGGTCAGCGGCAGCAGGCCGACGTCGACGGCGGCTCCGCGTCAGCGGCTCGAGCTGGCAGGCCAGGACGTCGTTGAAGCGCGTGCCGCCGGCCGACCTCGCGCGGGGTGCTGAGGCGCAGTCTGCAGCGACTCGGGCAGCACGCAGTCGACCTCGTCGTCCGGCTCGGTGGTCTCCAGGATGCCGGGCATGTTGACGCAGCGGTCGGCGATGCCGAGCTTCTTGCGGGCGACCTTGATCTTGGCGGGCCAGCGGCTTGCGCGCTGCGGTCCCTCTCGACGGCGGTCAGCCAGTGGTCCATCTCGCGGAACGCCTCGGCGGCCCAGCGCGGGTCGCCGATCAGCGGCGTCACGCCGAACCACATGACGCGGTTGTCGGTGTGGCCCTGGCTGCGCTGCAGCCGGTCCTCGGTCCAGAAGGCGTGGGCGTAGTCGTGGGCGATGCCCGGGTCGGGTCCGCCGTGGTTGATGATCGCGACCTGGTCTGAGGTTGGTCGCCTCGTTGATCAGGCCGGTGCGGTAGGCGTTGGCGACCGAGGCCGGGTCGCCCTCGATGCGGGCGCGCGGTGGGCTGGGAGTCGACGTCGAGGCCGCCGACCTTGACGTTGAGGTCGACGAACTGGGCGGCGGTGATCATGCCGTCTCGCAGCGCGCCGAGGCCGTAGACGACGCCCTTGTTGGCGAACGGGACGCCGCCGAAGCCGTAGCCCGCCTTCTTCTCCTGCGGGCCCCACACCGACTCCGGACGACGTCCGAGCGGGTTGACCAGCAGGTCGAGCACCGAGCAGCGCACGCCCCCCGGGTTGGTCTCGGAGTCGTAGCGCGTCGCTCTCGTCACCGGCGACCGGGTCGACGCGTGCCGGGGCAGTCGTCCTCGGGGTTGAGCGCGGCCTTGAACAGGCCCTCGTCGGCGACGACCGCGTTGATGTGGGTCAGGTGCCCCTCGACGGCGGCGAACTGGGTCGGCGACCAGACGACGCCCGGCGCCCACCGCGACGGGTCCTCGAAGTAGAGCCGCAGCAGGTGGTAGTCGGCGAACTGCGCGCCGGCGGTGAAGGTGTCGGGGTAGGAGCACGTGGTGACCAGCCCCTGGTAGATGCCGGGGTAGGCGTTGGCCACCGTGTGCTGGGCGATCGAGCCGCCCGAGCAGCCGGTGCCGATGGTGTAGCGGATCGTGCCGTACTGCTCGACGAAGCGCTCCTTGGCCATCATCACCGACTCGGCGTTGAGCGCGACGTTGCAGTTGTGCCCGGTGTTGTCGAGCGCGGTCGAGAGCACCGCGAAGCCGCGCCCGAGCGCCGTGACGTAGGACGGGTCGATGCCGGGGACGCCGGCCGGGATGGTGCCGGAGTAGTCGTCGAGCGGCGGGTCGCCCGGACCGTACGACGCCCCGCAGCCGCCGCCGTGGGTGACGAGCACCTTGTGGTTGAACTGGCGCTGCGGCGCGAACCGCGACCACTCCTGGCCGGGCTGCCAGAGCGTGATGATCGTGTAGCGGTCGCGGTCCTGGAAGCCGTCCTCGCGGCGCACGATGAACGGCACCCGCACGCCCTGGTCGGTGCGCGTCGTCGCGACGTCGGTCTCGGGGTCCTTCGGGTGGTAGCGCTTGCAGGCCGCCCGCGAGCGGGTCGGTCGACCTGTAGAAGTAGCGGTACGTCGGCGGCTGGTTGCACTGCGCGTCGCGCGCGCCGTCCTGGCAGCGGTAGTGCTCGGTCTGCGGGCCCGTGAACACCGGACCGCCGGCGGGGTGGTTGGTGATCACGAGGCTGCCGGCGTAGCCCGCGGGCCGTGGCCGCGACGACGTTGCGGCCGAGCCGCAGCCCGGTCGAGGTAGGCCTCGAACCGCTTGCCGCTCCTGTCGCAGCGCGAACCTGCGGGTCACGTCGCGCCCGTTCAGCGTACCCGCAGCGTGGTGCGCTCGACCAGCGGCGTCACCTCGATCGCGACCCGCGCGTCGCCGCCGGAGATCAGGTCGGGCCGGTTGGACGAGGTGAAGACGCGGAGCGGCTTGGGCCCCTTCGCGACCGCCGCGGCGCGCTCGGCAGCCGGGGACGCCGCGTCGGTCCGCGACATCGGCGGTGCGAGCGTCCCGGCGAGGACGGCGGCCAGCAGGGTGGCCAGGGCGAGACGAGGACGGTCGAGCGGCACGACGGGCTCCGATCAGGGGCGGGACGGCGTGACGGCCGTCACCAGGCCCAACGACCGCGCGCGGCCCGGGTCACGGGCCGACGTCCGCTCGGCCACGGTGCAAGATGAGCCACATGGCCGACCCCCGCGCAGGACAGCCCGCCGAGCCCTCCGACCTGGTCGACGTCGCCCACCTGGTGACCGCCTACTACACGGGCGCTCCCGACGCCGGCGGCCCCGACTGGACCGACCAGCAGGTCGCCTTCGGCACGAGCGGGCACCGCGGGATCGTCGCTGAAGACGTCGTTCAACGAGACGCACATCCTCGCCACCACCCAGGCGATCTGCGACTACCGCGCGCAGCAGGGGCTACGACGGGCCGCTGTTCATCGGCCGCGACACCCACGGGCTCTCCGAGCCGGCGTGGGCCACCGCCCTCGAGGTGCTCGTCGCGAACGACGTCACCGTGCTGGTCGACTCGCGCGACGGCTACACGCCCGACGCCCGCGGTCTCGCACGCGATCATCCGCGCCAACCCCGGCAGGTCGCCCTCGTCGGGGCGGGCCTCGCCGACGGCATCGTGGTCACGCCGTCGCACAACCCGCCGAGCGACGGCGGGTTCAAGTACAACCCGCCGCACGGCGGCCCCGCCGACACCGACGCCACCTCGGTGATCGCCGCCCGGGCCAACGAGCTGATCGCGGGCGGCCTGACCGACGTCCGCCGGACGCCGTACGAGCGGGCACGCCGGGCCGCCGGGAGCGTACGACTTCCTCGGCACCTACGTCGACGACCTCCCGTCGGTCGTCGACCTGGCGGCGATCAAGCAGGCCGGGGTGCGGATCGGCGCCGACCCGCTCGGCGGCGCCTCGGTGCACTACTGGGGCGAGATCGCCGACCGCCACGGCCTCGACCTGACCGTCGTCAACCCGCTGGTCGACGCCACCTGGCGCTTCATGACGCTCGACTGGGACGGCAAGATCCGCATGGACTGCTCCTCCCCCGACGCGATGGCCTCGCTGGTCGCCCGGCGCTCGGAGTTCGACCTGGCCACCGGCAACGACGCCGACGCCGACCGCCACGGCATCGTCACGCCGGACGCCGGCCTGATGAACCCCAACCACTTCCTGGCCGTCGCCGATCCACTACCTGTTCGGCGGCGCGCGCCCCGGCTGGCCCGGCACCGCCCAGATCGGCAAGACGCTGGTGTCGTCCTCGATGATCGACCGCGTCGCCGCCGGCCTCGGCACGCCGATGGTCGAGGTGCCCGTCGGCTTCAAGTGGTTCGTGCCCGGGCTGATCGACGGCTCGTTCGGCTTCGGCGGCGAGGAGTCGGCCGGCGCCTCGTTCCTGCGTCGTGACGGCACCACCTGGACCACCGACAAGGACGGCCTGCTGCTCTGCCTCCTCGCCGCCGAGATCCTGGCGACCACCGGGAGGAGCCCGAGCCAGCACTACGCCGACCTCGTCGCGCGGCACGGCGAGCCGGCCTACGCCCGCATCGACGCCCCGGCGACCCGCGAGCAGAAGGCGGCGCTCGGCGCACTGACCCCCGACGCCGTCACCGCCACCTCGCTCGCCGGCGAGCCCGTCACCGCCAAGCTGACCACCGCGCCCGGCAACGGCGCGAAGATCGGCGGGCTCAAGGTGACCACCGAGTCCGCCTGGTTCGCCGCCCGCCCCTCGGGCACCGAGGACGTCTACAAGATCTACGCCGAGTCGTTCCGGGGCACCGACCACCTGCGCGAGGTGCAGGACGCCGCCCGCGACGTCGTCAGCGCCGCGCTGCGCGCCTGAGGTTCACCAGCCCCGTCCCCAGGCACACCGCCGCGAAGACCAGCAGCGCGCGGGTGAACCCCCGCCCGTCGCCGCCGAGGACGTGGAACAGGGTGACGCTGAGCGCCGACCCGGTGGCGAAGCCGAGGTAGCGCAGCAGCTGGTTGAAGGCCATGGCACTGCCCGTCTCGGACGTCGGCACGTGCGGCACGAGCAGGCCGGGGATCGAGCCGAAGGTGAACCCGCTGCCGAGCCCGCCGACCGCCATGGCGAGCAGGAGCTGCCAGAGGTGGCCGTGCTGCCAGGCGAGGAGGGCGAGCGAGGCGGCGAAGCTCGTGCACCCGAGCGGCAGCAGCAGGTGCCCGCCCCAGCGCCGCTCGACCCGCCGGGCCAGCGCACTGCCGCCGACCGCGGCCAGCGAGTACGGCACCAGCACGAGCCCGGCCGCGGCGACCCCGAGGCCGAGCCCGAACCCGTCGGCGGGCTCGGTCCTCACCAGCACCACGCCGAGGCTGAGCAGGCTGTACATGCCGACGCCGAGGGCCAGCGCCGTGACGTGGGGACCCCGCACGCCCGGCAGCCACGCCAGCCGGAGGTCGACGAGCGGGTGCTCGCGGCGCAGGGTCCAGCCGACCCACGACGCGACCCCCACGACACCGGCGCCAGCGAGGACGAGCGTCGCCGACGACGTCCACCCCCAGTCGGCGCCCTGGCTGACGGCGAGCAGCAGGGCCACGCGTGGCCGCGGCGAGCAGGGCCGCACCCGCGACGTCGACGCGGTGCGGCGCGACGTCGAGGTCGGCCGGCACGTGGAGCAGGGCGCGCAGGAGCGTGACGACGACGAGCGCCGTCCCGAACCAGTAGGCGCCGTGCAGCCCGGCGTGCTCGGCGACGAGCGCCGTGACCGGGTAGCCGAGCCCCGCACCCGCGACCGCGGTGACGGAGAGCAGCGCGAGGGCCCTCGCCTGCGCCGGGCCCTGGAACGCGTCACGGGCGATCGCGAGGGCGAGCGGCACCAGCGCGAGGCCGACGCCCTGCATCGCCCGGCCGGCGACGAGCGCGCCGAAGCCGAGCGGCAGCGCCGCGACGAGCGAGCCGAGGAGCACCACGCCGACGCCGCCCAGCACGGCCGGACGCCGTCGCCGTCCGCTGCCGAGCCGGCCGAGCAACGGCGTCGCCACCGCGCCGGCAAGGAGGGTGGCCGTCAGCGCCCACTGGGCGTCGCCCAGCGAGACGTCGTACTCGACCGCGATGCTCGGCACCAGCGGGGCGCCGAGGCTGCTGACCACGGCCGTGACCGTCGTGAGCAGGGCGAGGGTGGTGAGCCGGGCCCGGGCGCGTCTGTCGCCCGCGGTGCTCACGGAGCCCATCGTCCCAGCGGCCGCAGGAGGCGGATTCACCGGCCGGCCGGTGAATCCGCCTGCCGTGTCAGGCGGCGCGCTGCCGCTTCGCGAGCTGCTGCAGCCGGGCCTGGGCGGCGCGGCGGACCTTCGGGCCCTTGGTCGACATCGCCCACAGCAGCTTGACCTGCTGGGGGGCGTTCTTGACCGTGGTGGTCTCGAGCCAGCCGTTGGGCAGCGAGAGCCGGACGACGCGGTGCCAGGCGCTCGCGAGCTGCTGCGGGAACGGGGCCGTGTGGTAGTTCAGGGCGTTCTTCTCGAAGATCGCCTGCACCTGCGGGGCGATCTCGGCGTACCGGCTGCTGGGCAGGTCGGGGAAGAGGTGGTGCTCGATCTGGTGGCTGAGGTTGCCGGAGGCGAGGTGCATGGCCTTGGAGCCGGAGATGTTGGCGGAGCCGAGCATCTGGCGCAGGTACCACTCGCCGCGGGTCTCGTTCTCGGGGATCGACTTGCGCTCGAAGGTCTCGACGCCCTCGGGGAAGTGGCCGCACATGATGATCGAGTGCGACCACACGTTGCGCACCACGTTGGCGGTGAAGTTGGCCAGGAGGGTCGGCAGGAACGAGCCGGTCGGCAGCGCGAGCAGCGGGTTGACGACGTAGTCCTTGGTCGCCTGCTGGCGGATCTTCGCCAGGGTCTTGCGGGCGTCGCTCTTGAACTTGTCGCTGCGCTTGTCCTTCGGGATCGACAGGTTCTTGCCGAGCTCGAGGTCGTAGGCCGCGATGCCGTACTCGAAGAAGCACATGTTGATGAAGTTCCACAGCGGCTGGCCGAGGTGGAACGGGTGCCAGCGCTGGTCCTCGTCGATGCGCATGATGCCGTAGCCGAGGTCGTTGTCCTTGCCCACGATGTTCGTGTACGTGTGGTGCACCTCGTTGTGCGAGTGCTTCCAGCCCTCGGCGGTCGAGGCGTTGTCCCACTCCCACGTGGTCGAGTGGATCTTCGGGTCGCGCATCCAGTCCCACTGGCCGTGCATGACGTTGTGCCCGATCTCCATGTTCTCGAGGATCTTCGCGACGCTGAGGCCGACGGTGCCGACGACGAACGCGGGCGGGAAGACGCTGGCGAGCAGCACCGCGCGGGAGCCGAGCTCGAGCTTGCGCTGGACGTCGACGACCTTGCGGATGTAGGCGGCGTCCTTCTCGCCCCGGGCGTCGAGGACGCTCTGGCGGATGGCGTCGAGCTCGGCGCCGATGCGCTCGACGTCCTCGGGCGTGAGGTGGGAGATCGGGCTGACGGGCTGCTTGGTGATGACGGTCATGGGTGACGCCTTTCGGTCGGGGGCGTGGGGCGTATCGGCTCAGAGGTTTCGAGGCTCCTCGCTCGTTCCTCGCTCGGAGCACCTCAACCACCGGCTCCGTGGTCGATGGAGCAGGGTCCGGCGGGGGTGTTGATGCAGGTCTGGATGGCGATGCCCTCGGGTCCGGTCTCGCCGGGGACGGCGACCGTGACGGTGCCGTTGCGCAGGTCGCGGACGGCGCCCGACTTCAGGGGGAGCACGCAGCCGAAGCAGACGCCGATGCGGCACCCGCTGGGCATCAGGACGCCGGCGCCCTCGCCGACGTCGAGGATCGGGGTGCCGGCGGCGGCCTCGACGACCGTGCCGGAGGCGAAGGTGACCGTGCCGCCCTCGCCGGGGTCGCCCAGCAGCACCGGGCGGAACCGCTCGGTGGTCAGGTCGAGACCGCGCTCGGCGTGGTGCGCCTCGAGCGCGTCGAGGAGCCCGGCCGGGCCGCAGGCGTAGGCGAGGCGCTGGTCGAGGTCGGGCACGAGCGACTCGAGCAGGGCGACGTCGAGGAGACCGTCGCGGTCGTCGAACCGCTCGACGAGGCGGATCCGTCCGGCCGCGGCGTGGAGCCGGAGCTCGTCGCGGAAGATCGCGCTGTCCTCGCTGGCGTTGACGTGCACCAGGGTGATGTCGGTGGCGGCGGGCACCCGGCGCGAGAACAGGTTGCGGAGCATGCCGATCACCGGCGTGATGCCGGAGCCGCCCGTGACGAGCAGCAGCTTGGCGGGCAGCGGGTCGGGCAGCACGAAGTCGCCCTCGGCCTGCTGCAGCTGCAGCATCTGCCCGGGCCGGGCGCGGTGCACCAGGTAGCCGGAGACGACGCCGCCGGGGATCGCCTTGACGGTGATCGAGATGTGGCCGTCGGGCCGCGGGCCGTGGGTCAGCGAGTAGGTGCGCCACATCCGGACGCCGTCGACGTCGACCCCGACGCGGACGTACTGGCCGGGCACGTGGCCGCGCCAGTCGCGGCCCGGCTTGAGCACGATCGTGGCGGACTCGGCGGTCTCGGCGCGGACCTCGACGATGCGGGCGCGCAGGTCGGCGCCCTTGCGGAGCGGGTGGAAGACGTCGAGGACGTCGTCGATGTCGAGGGGGGTGACGGCCGCGTCGGCGAGGCGGCGGACGCGCTCGCGGAGGGTCGGGGTGGCCGTCAGGCGCGGGCGGGAGGCCACGCGGGAGGCGGTCAGTGAGCTCATGTACCCAGCGTGCCGCTCCCAGGGGATAAAGTCCTGTCCGTGCCACGTGAAGACGTGGGTCACATTTGTTCGCTGAGTACATCTTTGGAGGCTGCTCGTGACGACCCGCGCCCGCAAGACCGCCGGCCACGGCCTCCTCCTGCCGGCGGCGGCCGCGGCCGACATCCGGGCCGCGCTGCCCGCCGTGGCCGACGAGGTGGTCGCCGCGATCATCGAGGAGGTGCCCAGCTACACCGACGCCTTCTCGGGCCCGATGGGCGAGGTCATCCGCAACGCCGTGCAGGTGGCGCTCGGCGGCTTCCTCTCGCTGGCGAGCGGACGTCGCGGCGCCGGCGCGCGGACGCCGACCGCGCCGGCCGCGGAGGGCGCCTACCAGCTCGGTCGCGGCGAGGCCCGCGGCGGACGCTCGACCGACGCCCTGCTGTCGGCGTACCGCATCGGCGCGCGCGTGGCGTGGCAGCAGATGTCGCGCAGCGCCGTCCGGGCGGGGCTCGACGCCGAGACCCTCGGCAGCTTCGCCGGGCTGGTGTTCGCCTACATCGACGAGCTCTCGGCCGCGAGCGTCGCGGGCCACACCGACGAGCTCGCCACCACCGGCCGGGTGCGCCAGCGCCAGCTCGAGCGCCTGGCCGCGCACCTGGTCGCCGGCGCCGAGGTCGAGGTGCTGCTCGACGCCGCCGAGCGCGCCGACTGGACGCCGCCCGGCACGCTCACCGCCGTCGTCGTGCCCGAGTCGCAGGTGCGGGCCGTGCTCGGCACCCTGAGCGGCCAGCCGCTGCAGGCGCCCGACCCGCCCGGCCTCGAGGACGCCGTCCTGCTGCTGGTGCCCGACGTGCACGGCCGGGCGCGGGCCGCGCTGCTCCGCGGGCTCGAGGGGCGCAGCGCGATCGCCGGGCCACCCCGGCCCTGGACCGCCGTGCGCGCCTCCTACGAGCGGGCGCTGCGGGCCCGCGCGCTGGGGCTCCCGACCGACACCGAGGCGCACCTGCCGCAGCTCGTGCTCACGGCCGACCCCGAGGCGCTGGCCGACCTGCGCGAGCGGGTGCTGGCCCCCCTGGCCGACCTCCGCCCGTCGGCGGCCGAGAAGCTCGCCGAGACGCTGCGGACGTGGCTGCTCCTGCAGGGACGCCGCGACGACGTCGCCGCCGCGCTGTTCGTGCACCCCCAGACGGTCCGCTACCGCATGGGCCAGCTGCGCGAGGTCTACGGCGACCGGCTCGACGACCCCGAGACCGTCCTGGCGCTCACCGTGGCGTTGGGCGTGTCCCCGTAGGTTGTGGCCGTGCACAGACCCGCCCTCGCGCTCGCGGTGGCGCTCGGCCTCCCGCTCCTGTCGGTGCTCGGCGCCTGCAGCGACCCGGCCGCGCCGGCCGCGCCCGAGCCCGAGCCCGACCTGGTGCGCTACGTCGCGCTCGGCGACTCCTACGCCGCGGCGCCCGGCGTGCCGGAGACCTCGGGCGAGGACGGGTGCTTCCGGTCCAGCAACAACTACCCGCACCTGGTCGCGGCCGGTCGCGACGACGTCGAGCTGGTCGACGTCTCGTGCAGCGGCGCGACCACCGGCGACCTGCTCGACACGCAGCTCCCGTCGGTCGACGACGACACCGACCTGGTGACCCTCGGGATCGGCGGCAACGACTACGACCTGTTCGGCGGCGTCCTGTTCTCCTGCCTGTCCGGCGTCCCGTGCGGCTCGACCGCGGAGGCGAAGGTCGACCAGCTGATGCCCAAGATCGAGCGCAACATCGGCCGGGTCCTCGACGAGGTCGCCGAGGAGGCGCCCGACGCCCAGGTGATCGTCGTCGGCTACCCCGACCTCGTGCCCGACGAGGGCACCTGCCCGCAGCTGCCCCTCGCCCCGGTCGACTACCCGCTCGTCGACGGGGCCACGGTGAAGCTCAACGCGACGCTCGAGCGCCAGGCGACCGAGCGGGGGCTGACCTTCCTCGACCTGTACGCCGCCGGCCAGGGCCACGACATCTGCTCGGCGGACCCCTGGGTCAACGGCTCGGAGATGGCGCCCGAGGGAGCCATCCCGTACCACCCGTTCGGCACCGAGCAGGAGGCCGTCGCCGAGCTGGTCCTGGCGGCAGCCGACTCCGCGGCATTTCGGTAGGAAGCCGAACCACCTCGTACGATTTGGCCCGTGCCTCGCTCGACGCGCCCCGCCACACGCCTGCTGGTCGCAGGCGTGCTCCTCGTGGCGGCCCTGAGCGGGTGCCAGGCGACCGCCGACCCGGGAGGCCTGCCCGGAGGCGACCAACCCGACGTCCGACGCGCCGGCGGGTGACGCGCCCGGGCTCGACACCTACGTGGCCATGGGCGACTCCTACACCGCGGCGCCGCTGTTCCCGCTCGAGGACGACCTCATCATCGACAGCTGCCTGCGCTCGAGCGAGAACTACCCCACGCTCGTCGCCGAGGACCTCGGTCTCGACGTCGAGGACGTGAGCTGCTCCGGCGCCTCGACGGTGAGCATCTTCAACGCCCAGCGGTTCACCGACAGCTACCAGCCGCCGCAGATCGACGCCGTCGACGCCGGCACCGACCTGATCACCATCGGCATCGGCGCCAACGACTTCCGCTTCTTCTCCCAGATGATGTTCACCTGCCTGCGCGTCGCCGACCGCGACGTCGAGGGCGCCCCGTGCCGCGAGCAGAACCTCAGCGCCGCCGGGCACGACAAGCTGCAGCGCAAGCTGGTGAAGATCCGGGGCAACGTCCAGCGGGTCGTCGAGGCGATCGCCGAGCGCGCGCCCGAGGCCCGGATCCTGCTCGTCGGCTACCCCCAGCTGCTGCCCAGCGAGGGCACCTGCCGCCCACGGCTCCCCCTCGCCATCGGCGACTACGCCTACGCGCTCGAGCTCAACCTGATGCTGGCCGACGCGGTGCGCGACGGCGGAGTCGCGGCAGGCGCCGAGTACGTCGACCTGGTGCGCGCCAGCCAGGGGCACGACATCTGCGCCGACAAGCCCTGGGTCGCCGGGGTCCGCGGCAAGGCCGAGTACGCCGCCGGCCTGCACCCCTACCCCGCCGAGCAGGCCGCCGTCGCGCGGCTGGTGCTCAAGGCGATCTGACGCTCACCAACGGTGGTCGAGGTGCCGCGACCGAGGCACGAGGGAGCGGCCGCGAGACCTGGTGAGGTCACAGGCCTTCGCGACCGCTGGCAACGGACCTGCCAGAGGTCTCGAGGCTCCTCCCTCGTCCCTCGGTCGGAGCACCTCGACCAGCGTCAGAGTGCCCGGTGCACCACCCGCCCGGCCACCACGGTCAGCGCGACCTCGGTGGCCCGCAGCCGGGCAGCCACCTCGGCCGGCGTCCCGGGGGCCAACGGGTCGTGGTCGAGCAGCACCAGGTCGCCGCGGGAGCCGACGCCGACGGTCGGCTGCTCGTCGACCGAGGCGGCCAGCGCCTCGGCGGGGGTGAGGGCCTGCTCGGGGTGCCACGCCTCGCGGTCGTCGGCCGACCGGTGCACCGCGGCCGCCATCGCCAGCCACGGGTCGAGGGGCGAGACGGGGGCGTCGGAACCGAGGACCAGGCGCACGCCGGCGTCGAGCAGCCAGCGGAACGCGAAGGTGCGGCCGGTCCGGTCGGGCCAGATCAGCTCGGTGAGGTCGCGGTCGTCGAGCAGGTGGGCCGGCTGCACCGAGGCGCGCAGGCCGAGCGCGGCCAGCCGCGGCACGTCGGCACGGGCGATGAGCTGCGCGTGCTCGATCGAGCCCCCCGCACCCGTGGCCTCGTAGGCGTCGAGCGCGGCCGCCACGGCGGCGTCCCCGATGGCGTGGGTGGCCACCTGCAGCCCGGACATGTGGGCCCGCGCGTGCAGCGCCCGCAGCTCGTGCGGCGCGAGGTTCGCCGCGCCGGTGCCACCGTCGGCGTAGGGCTCGCAGCACCAGGCGGTGCGCGTGTTGAGCGAGCCGTCGCTGATGATCTTCAGCGGACCCATGACCAACCGGTCCTCGCCCGCGACCAGCGGCATCCCGGTCCGCCAGCCGCCCTCGATCACGGGTTCGAGCCGGTCGGCGTAGGTCGCCACCCGCACGCGCAGCAGGTCGCAGCCGTCGTGCCAGCGGGTGACCCAGTCGTCGAGGGTGCCCGCGAACTCGAGGTCGACGACTCCCACCACGCCCGTCGCGGCCGCGGCCTCGAGCACGCCGCGGTACGACGAGGGCGAGGTGCCGTCGTCGCCGGTGAGCCGGCCGAGCAGGTCGTAGGCGGCGAACCACTCGTTCTCGCGGACGACGTCGTCGCGCGCCCCGAGACCGAGCGCGGCCAGCGCGGCGCTGTTGAGCCACCCGTGGTGGCCGTCGCCGGCGATGAGCACCACGGGCGTGACGCCCGAGACCGCGTCGAGCTCGGCGACGGTGGCCTCGCGGGTCCAGCCGCCCGGACGGTGTCCCCAGCCGATGACCGGCCTGCCCGGCGACGCGGCCACGAGCCGGGCCACGAGCGCGCAGGCCTCCTCGGGCGAGGCGATGCCCAGGGTGTCGACGCGGCGCTGCGAGAGCGCCCACTGGCCGAGGTGCACGTGCTGGTCCCACAGGCCCGGCACCAGCCACCGGCCCCCGGCCGCGACCTCCTCGACCCCGGCGGGACGCGCGAGCCCGGACCCGACGGCGCTCACCGTCCCGTCGGCCACGAGGACGTCGACCGGCCCGGCCGGCGCCTCCCCGCGCACGGGCACGACGCGACACTCACGCAGCAGCAGGTCACCCACCCGGGCGACGGTAGCGGCGGCCCCTAGAGTCGGGGTCATGTGGTGGCGGGTGCTCGGGGGCGCGGTCGTGCTCGCGCTCGCCGGTGGTGCGGCCGGGTACGGCGTCGCGGCTGGCGACGAGGACCAGCCGGACGAGGTGACTCCTGCGCTGGCCGAGCTCGTCCCCGTGCCGGCCGATCCGAGCATCCCGGTGCCCAGCATCAGCGCCAACCCCGACGACCCGACGCTCGAGACCGACATCGCGGTCGACGCCGAAACGCTGACAGTCCCGGACGACAAGGGCAAGCCGAAGTACGAGCTGCGGCTCCCCGTCCCCGTGGGGTGGAACCGCACCGAGGTCGCGGCTGGATGGTGGAACTACACCAAGATCGGCAACAGCAAGAACACCTACGGCCTCCGTGTGCAGATCCTCGCCGACGAAGGCCTGTCATTGCCGGGCGCGCTGCAGGCACGCACCGCGGCGCTGCACTCGGCCGAGACCCAGGGCAACCTCTCCGACCTCGAGATCGACGAGAGCGGGTTCGGCTTCACCGCCAGCTATCTCGACAGCGGCGGCTTCCAGCGCGTCAACGTCGAGCGCTTCTACCCCGGTCCCGATCCGAATGTCGCGTTCGCCACCGTGGCCGGGACCGGCCGCGAGGACGACCTCGACGGACTGACCGACCTGGTCGACCGGATCTCGATCGACCTCCGCACCAGCACGCCCTGATCAGACCGACCCGGTTTCAGAGGCCGATGACGTCGACACCGTCGAGGACGCGGTTGGCGGTGGCCTGGTCGGCACTACGCACCTGGATCCACAGAAGCTGCCCCTCGGTGACCTGCACCAGGCGTTCGACGGTCACCCCGCCCGGACACCCGCTGAAGAACGCCGTCACCGACGTACCCATGTCGCCGTCGTTCACCGCCGGTGAGCCGGCGTTGTCGCACTCCGGATGTTGAGGGAGGCTCGCGGGCAGCCGGTCGGCAGGGAGCAGTCCCGCGAAGATCCCCTCGGCGGTCTCGTCGGTCGCCCACCCGATCTCCGTGCCGACCGACAGGGCCGCTGCCGTGGCGCCCTCGACCGCCGTTCGGGGGGATCCAGCCGTCGGTCGCCTCCGCCGCATGCCAGTCGGCCGGCACGTTGACGACCACCGTGCCGGAGTCGTCGACGACCTCGACCTCGGTGGGGACGGCGATCTCCGTGCGGGTCTCGCGCTGCAGGAAGTACCCGCCGACGGCACCACCACCCAGCGCGGCCAGCAGCACCGCCGCTGCGGCCAGGCCACGGCCGACTGCGGCCACGTCGACGGGGCGGGGTCGGCGCCGCCACCGAGCCGACGTACGGGGTCTGCGGGTCGCCGGGGCGGCCCATCGTCGGCCGGGCGCCGGGCATGGTGAGCGCGGGATCGATGGGCAGCACCCGGGTGCCCGCGCCGATCGCGCCGCCGTCCCACTGGGTCAGCTCGTGGCCCAGGTGCTCGAGGTAGGCGGTCACCGAGGGCCACCGCCACTGGCGGTCGTGGGCGAGGGCGCGGCGGATGACCTGCTCGACGCCGTCGGGGAACTCGCGGCCGGGCGCCGAGAGCGGGGCGGACTCCGAGCCGGCCGCCGCGGCCGGCAGCGTGGCGTGCTGCCAGGGCAGGCGTCCGGCGAGCAGCAGGTAGGTGAGCACCGCGAGCGAGAACTGGTCGGCCCGCGCGTCGGGGGCCTCGCCCTGCGCCTGCTCGGGGGCCACGTAGGCCGGCGTCCCGGCGATCATCGTGAGCCGCGACGACACGTCGAGGGCCTTGCCGAGCCCGAGGTCGCCCACCATCGCGCGGACGCCGTTGACCCCGGCTGCGGGGTCGACGGTGCGGAACAGCACGTTGGCCGGCTTCACGTCGCGGTGCAGGATCCCGCGGTCGTGCAGCGCCTGGAGGCCGAGGCCGACCTGGCTGACCAGCTCGAGCGCCTGCGGCACGGTCACGCCGCCCTGCTCGAGGCGGTCGGCGAGGCTCCCCTGGTCGGCGTAGGCCATCACCAGGAAGGGGCGGCCGTCGTCGGTGGTGCCCGCGTCGTACACCGGGACCACGTGCGGCGACTCGACCCGGCGCAGGTAGCGACCCTCCTCGACGAAGCGGTTGCGCACCTCGTGCTGCTCGGCCCAGTTGTCGGCGAGAACTTTCACGGCAACCGGACCGTCCAGCTGCTCGTCATAAGCGAGCCAGACCGTCGCGAAGCCGCCGCTGCCGATCCGTCGGCGCACGGCGTACCGACCGAAGTGGGTCGGTCCCGACGGCGGGGCTGGCGTGGACACGTAGGCATTATGTTTCACGAGAGACGGAGAAGGGCCATGGGCATGACGTACACCGAGAGCACGAGCGACCTCACCGCCGACGAGATCGACGACCTCGCGCGGCGGGCGCAGGCGGGTGACCCCGACGCCCTCGAGCTCGTGCTGGCGGCGATCCGGCCGCGGACCCTCAACGTGTGCCGCGGCGTGCTGCCGTTCTCGGCCGACGCCGAGGACGCCTGCCAGGAGGCGCTGATCAACGTCGCCACGAAGATCGGGTCGTGGGGCGGGCGCGGGCGCTTCACCACCTGGACGCACGTCGTCGCGGTCAACGCGGCGCGGACGACGTACCGGCGGCTCAAGAACCAGGCCGTCCCCGCCGACCCGCAGCGAGCACGCCCTCGGCGACGCCCCCGACCCCCGGACCACCAGCGTGATCGCCGGCACCCGGCTCGACCTGCTCGAGGCCATGGAGGCGATCGAGCACGACCACCCGCAGTACGTCGAGCCGCTGCTGCTGCGCGACGTCTACGGCATGGCCTACGACGAGATCGCCTCGCAGCTGGGCCTGCCGCTCGGGACGGTGAAGGCGCAGATCCACCACGGCCGCAAGCTCGCCCGCCCGCTGCTGCGGGGCGACGCTTGAGGCGCGGGGTCGTCGGGCTCGTCACGGTCGCGCTGCTGGCCACCGGCTGCTCCGGCGACCCGGCGCCACGACAGGAGTCGGGCGAGCCGAGCCTCCGGTCCCACCGCACCGTCGCCGTCCCGGACAGACCCCAGCGACTACACCACGCCCTTCGCCGACGGAGCGCTCCAGCAGGCGGTGAGCGCGCCGGTCGAGGACTCGGTGTACCCCGACATGGGCGACCCGTCGGTCGACGCCCTGGGCTACGACCTCGACCTCTCCTGGGACCCGGCGACGGACACGCTGACGGGCCACGAGCGGCTCTACTTCCGCGCCACCGCGACGGCCGAGGAGTTCCAGCTCGACCTGGGCGAACCGCTGGAGGTCACGTTCGTGATCCTCGACCCCGGCGGTGAGGTGCCCTGGCGACGAGACGGCAAGAACCTCGTCGTCGAGGCCGCGGTCGAGCAGGACGAGCGTTACGTCCTGTTCCTCGACTACGAGGGCACGCCCGAGCCCGTGCCGGCGCCGACGGTCCGCAACGACATCGAGGACCTCGGCTTCACGATCGACGACGAGCACCAGGCCTGGACGATGCAGGAGCCGTTCGGCGCGTTCACCTGGTACGCCGTCAACGACCAGCCGGCCGACAAGGCGCTCTACCACTTCGAGCTGCAGCGTGCCCGACCCGTGGACGGGCGTCGCCAACGGCGAGCAGGTCTCCGACGAGACCCAGGACGGACTCCGCCGGACGGTCTACGACCTGGCCGAGCCGGCGGCGTCCTACCTGGTGACCGTGGCGTTCGGCGACTACCAGCGGACCGAGGCCACCGGACCCCGCGGCCTCCCGATCACCTACTGGGCGCCGACGGGGCGCCCGGTGCCCCGCGGGCTGCTCTACGCACCGCGCGCGATCGCCTGGCTCGAGAAGCGCCTCGGCCCCTACCCGTTCGACACCGCCGGCTTCGTGCTCGTCGACTCGCTCAGCGGCATGGAGACCCAGACCATGATCACGCTGGGCGACAACCCGTACTCGACCTCGAAGGCGGTCGTGCTCCACGAGCTCGCCCACCAGTGGTACGGCGACCAGGTCACCCCCGCCGACTGGACCGACGTCTGGATGAACGAGGGCATGGCCATGTACCTGCAGCTGATGTGGGAGGCCGACCAGGAGGGGTACGGCTTCGCGAGCTACCTCGGCACCTACGAGCGCGACGAGCTGAGCACGCGCGCCGAGGACGGGCCGCCGGGCGCCTACGACCCCGACCACTTCGGCGCCGCCAACATCTACTTCGGCGGAGCGTTCCTCTGGCACGAGATCCGCAAGCGGGTCGGCGACCGGGCGTTCTTCAAGGTGATCCGCGGCTGGCCGCAGTCGCAGGACAACCGCAGCACCGACCGCGCCACCCTCCTCGCCTACCTCGAGCAGCAGACCGGCACCGAGCTCGACGACCTCTGGGACGCCTGGCTCCTCGGCGAGACCACCCCGCCCCGCTCCTGACCCACGCTGGTCGAGGTGGCCGCTCCCGACCCCACGCTGGCAGCGGGGGCCGCCCCCGACCCCACGCTGGCAGCGGGGGCCGCTCCCGACCCACGCTGGTTGCGGGGGCCGCTCCCGACCCCCACGGTGGTTGAGGAGGTCGGTCACGACCGTCTCGAAACCCCCGCAGCACACGTACAAGGACGTGCAGCCCGACCGCCGAGCACGCGGGCCGAGCCTCGATCACGCGGCGCCGCACGTGCACGTGGGCGAACCTGCACGTCGCTGTACGAGCTCGACGGCCGCAACCAGGACCGACAGCACGTAGTCGCGGTCGAACATGACGTCCTCCCAGGCGAACCGCAGCACGATCCAGCCCTCGACCACCAGGAGGTTGTAACGGCGAGCATCCCTGGCGAGAGCGGCGCGGTCGCCGTGCCACTCGAAGGAGTCGGCCTCGAGCACCACCTCGAGATCCGCGTCGACCAGGTCGGGGCGCGCCGACCAGCCGGTGCTCCGGATCGTCACCTGGGGGCCCGCCGCCAGCCCCGGGACGTCGTAGGTGATGTCCCGCAGGCACGACTCGAAGGGGTTCGCCGCCTCACCCGTCGCCCGGCGACCACGAGCCGCGCCTGGGGTGCCCCCGGTCCACGCAGCGCTGAGCGCCGCCCGCCGCAGCGTCGCGGGCGTGACGCCGTGCCGCAGTGCCGAGTCGGCGATCGCCTGCGACTCGTCACGCGGCAGCTGGGACAGGCACAGGCGGAGCGTCGCCTCCACCCCTGTCGCGATGCCGTCGACGTCGTCGGCGTGCAGGTCGCACCACCTGAGGTCGACGCCCTCTCGACGCTCCTTCGCGACCTTGCGGTTGCGCGGGACCGCGACCTGGGGCTGCGCGGGCGCGAGCTTCACCTCCCACCCGTGGTGGAGGGCGGCGCTCGTCAGGGTGAGCACGCCGTTCAAGCGGTGCGCTGCCCGGACGGCGTCATCGGTCTCGGTCACGTACCGCCCTCGGCCGTCGACGACGATCTCGCCCGAGGCCAACGCCCGGTCGACCTCGAGGCGGGTGGTCGCAGCGATCAGCTCGACGACCTCTGGGACGCCTGGCTCCTCGGCGAGCCACCCCGCCCCGCTCCTGACCCGACGCTGGTCGAGGGGGCCGCCCCCGACCCGACGGTGGTTGAGGAGGTCGGTCACGACCGCCTCGAAACCCCTGCACCCGGGAGGCCTCTCTCGCGAAGCCGTTGTCCGTGCGTG